>OZ255706.1:1325700-1988550 GCA_965277025.1 Methylomarinum sp. | reverse complement strand
TGGCCAGCGTTGATGTTAATTTTTCTTTCTTCATGACTATCCTCATTAATTCAAAACGGATTAAGCTTATTACAATACCGAATCTGCCGGGATTCAAGTATTCTTTTAAGAATAGCCGAGAATTTTGCTTTTTAAGCGTCATAAATCAAGCGATCCTGTCCGGTTAATACCATAAAATGTCGCCCCTTCGCTCTAGAGACTAACATAACCCCGGCTTGCCTGGCCATTTGTAATCCCATTTGGGTTGCCCCAGAGCGGGATAACAGTACGGCAATACCCATTTGCGCAATTTTAATCACCATTTCCGAAGTCAATCTGCCCGTGGTATAAAAAATCTTCCTGGCTCCATCAATATCATTCAACCACATATGCCCGGCAATGACATCCACCGCATTATGCCGACCGACATCTTCAACAAAAAATTCTATGGTTTGATGATCACACAAAGCACAGCCATGAACGGCGCCGGCTTTTTTATACACCTCATTATGATGTTTCAATGCATTCAGTAGCGCATAAATATCACTTTGTTTCAATGTTACTTGAGGCACACGAATATTGTTCAGTTTATCCATCAACCGACCATACACCGTTCCCTGACCACAGCCAGTCGTCACTGTGCGTTGCTCCATTTGTCTTGAAAAATCACTGGTCTGTTTCTTGGTTACTACAGCCACAGCATCAGTTTCCCAATCAACCTGCACTTGCCTGATTTGAGAAATGTCATCAAAAAACCCCTGATTTTTCAAATACCCCAAGGTCAATAACTCAGGTTCGGCGCCCATCGTCATCAAAGTTACGATTTCCTGTTTATCGACATAAATGGTGAGCGGCCGCTCAGCAACCAAATGTACCTGCCTGACTTGTCCATTTTCATCCATGGCCGTTTCCTGCACCGACTCATTCAGACCTGCCTGACTTAATAAGGGCTTAGTTGCCATTCAACATGGCCTCCAGTTGAGTCAACTCATCCAAAGTATTGATATTTTGAAAAACCTCCGCTTGATCGCTGAAATCAACCTGTACACAATCATGTTGAAACAGCCAACGATCGATTTTCCGTTCACCTTGGGCAAGATATTTTTCCAGACTGGGCTTTAGTCGGGTCTTTAATGCCAAAAAAACCGGATGAATACGCTCACCATCGAATGCGATCGCACAATCACAGTCATTTTTCAGTGCTGTCTTCAGCAGTTTTTTGATATGTTCGGTTTTAATCAACGGCGAATCACAAGGCATGACCAGCAACCACTTGGCATCGGCAACATTCATCGCCGCCAACATGCCGGCTAGTGGGCCATCAAAGCTAGACGACTGATCGCTGATAACATCATATCCCCATTGCTTATAATCGGTTCGATTACGATTGGCATTTATAAATAAACGGTTCACGACAGGCTTCATCGCATCGATTGCATAACTGACCATCGGCCTCCCAGCCAGCTCTATCAAGCCCTTGTCTTGTTGCTGCATGCGCCGGGCGAGCCCACCCGCTAAAATAACGCCGGCCACTTTGTTTTGTTGATCCATTTTGATATTCTGGAAACCATGAAATATTTAATTATTGTCGCAGTCTTATTGATAAATGCAAGCTGTGCAAACAGCCCGCCCTCCTTAACAACAGAAACCGTTGTTTTTTACCAAGTCAGTACCAATAAACCTTATGATGACGTATTGGCAGAACTTGAAGTGGCCATTAGTGAACACAATTTCAGAATAACCGGACACAGCCGAGTGGGTAAAGTCATCCGTGATCGAGGCGCCAAAGATTTCCCGGAATTTGATACCATTCAATTCTGCAACCTGACACATGCAAGAACTTTACTGGAAATATCACCCCATGCGGTCAGCTACATGCCTTGTAATGTCGTGGTTTACCAATTCAATGAGCAAACATTGATCAAAATCCATTTATTACCGGAAGACACCGATAATTCTAAATTAAATCAATTTAACCAGAAAATGAACCAACAACTGAAAGCCATTGTCGATTTTGCTGCGGAAGAATAATTCAATATGGCTTTGAATCCGTTACAATATTCAGATAGTAAAAAACCTTTAAATTTTCAATCAAGCATCTATGAGTAAAAAAACCTTTTTTAGCCTGATTTTTTTGTTGCTATTAAGTGGCTGCGCCAGCACTGACACAGAAACCCCCGTTACCTACATCGATCAATACCCAACTCGTGACCGAGTTGAATATGTACTGCAATGCGTCGCCAAACATGGCGGCCTGACATTTATTAACCAATACGCCTGTGGCTGCAAAATCGACAAAATTGCGGAAAAACTGACCTTCAAAGAATATGAAGCCGCAACAACCTTTGGCTACATGCGCAAAACACCTGGTGAGAATGGCGCGGCTTTCCGCGACCCTAAACAATCCAGATCCTTGAAGAAGCGATTACAGGAAGCAGAAGCCTACGCCGAAAGAATGTGCTTTGTAAAATAATTTCAGCACTGATTATTCATATCTTATTCTGAATCCGACATTTGTATGCGGATTCAGATCAACGCAAAACCGGAAAAATATTATGTTAGGTGAACACCACGATTTACACCATGAGTTTCCAGAACTGAGTGACAGAATCCATCAATTGAAAACCGAAAACCGTCACTTCGCCCGGCTTTTTGATAAATACCACGAAATCGACAAAGAAATCATTCGCATTGAACAAGGCCAGGAAACGCCAACCGATGAATACCTTGAAAAACGTAAAAAAGAGCGCCTCGCTTTAAAGGATGAGCTCTATCAAATGCTGATAAGCGAATCGTAAATTTGCTACCGCCCTGCCATCAGCGCTCACGAACAGACTCGCTTTTGAATTTTAACAATGGCGCCAGAAAAAACTCAATCACCCGGCGTTGTCCGGTCTTGATTTCACAACTGACCGCCATCCCGGGCCCCAGTTTGACTCTTTTACCATCAACCGGAATAAAGCTTTGTTTGATGCTGACTCGGGCCTTGTAGATCAGCCCCTTATCTTCATCGCTGATGGCGTCTTCCGAAAGATCGATAATTTCACCCTCCAGCGCGCCATATTTGGTGAAAGGAAAAGCATCGAGTTTAATCGCGACTGTTTGGCCTTCCCTGACAAAGCCTATATCCTTGTTTTCAACATAGGCTTCAACTTCCAGCTTGGCGCTATCAGGAACGATCACCATCAATTCCCGGGCGGGGGTAACAACACCGCCGATTGTATGAACAGACAACTGTTGCACAATACCATTTATCGGCGCTATCAAGTGGTGCGCGTTTAATCGGGCACGCGCTTTAATCAGTTCCTGCTCGATTTTCACTATTTTATGTTCAGCCTCTTCCCGCTTTTCCAGATTGGTTTTTGCAAAGTCATTACGGGTATGGCTGATTTTGGCCGCTATTTCAGCCGCGTTTCTTTAAGTTGCTGAACCCGGTTTTGCTGAGTTTTGAGATCGTAAAGCACAGTCAGGCGTTGCTGTTTTGGAAACAGGTGTTTATCGACCATTTTTTGTTCGTTAGCGCTTCGTTGGGTAATAATAGGGAGAATGGCGGCCAGTTTTTCTGTTTGTTGTTTGCTTGCCAGATATTCAGCCTGGTATTTGTTTTTTTCGGACTTTAATGTTTTCAGACGATCCTGATATTCTCGCCATTGGCTACGTAACACCGGGTCATCCCAGTCGCTCGGAATTTTGCCATCGGAATACTGCTGCCCGGCTAACCATTGCAAGCGCTTGATTTGTTGCACAGCAAAGGCTTTTTCAGAGATTAATTGGGCAATTTCTGCATTGACAGCGCTGGCGTCCAGATCAATCAGCCGATCTCCTTTTTTAACGAACTGACCGTCTCTGACATAAATAGCCTTAACAGTACCCATTTCCAGCGGCTGAATGACTTTGACATGGCCATTGGGAATGATTTTGCCAGAGGCCACCGCCACAATGTCGATACGCCCGAGGCAGGCCCAGATCAGAGCGCTGACGAAAAAGATTACGATTATCCAGATAATTGTTCGACCCAGTGGCGAGGGCGGTGTTTCCTGAATTTCCAGAACAGCGGGCAGAAACTGATACTCCAGATTAGGCTTCATCCTGTCCCTCCCACTTGAAGCGCATGTAACCGGGCGTAATGGCCTTGCTGCCGCACAAGTTGTGAATGGCTGCCTTGTTCAACAATTTGCCCTCTCTCAATCACTAAAATCCGATGACAGTGACGAACGGCACTCAACCGATGAGCAATAATAAAAACGCAGGACGACGTCATCTAAATCGCCTCTCCCCCGGCCACACCTTAACCAGCCTGATCCAAGGCCTTGGCGTAGTGAGGTTTCCCGGCTTGAAGCGGGATATTCGGTCGATTGGGCTGCAAAAAGCCGCCGAATGGCGGTTTGCCATGGTCATTGGCCATACCGGGGCCTGGCCGATCACCGTCGGCCCCGATGACGACCTGGGCCGGCCGTGTCAGCGCAGGAAGACAGCGAGCGCCTGCGCAGGATGGGCCGCAAAATGGCGGATCATGCTGGCGATGGATTGCCGCGGCTGACGGATCAGGCGACGCAGCAGGCCGATGACGGCGTTTCGCAGGCAGGCGAGCACCTGGGGGCCATGGCCCTTTCGGACCTGGCAGCGGTCCTCGTCGAATGTGACATCGCGGACCCAATGGAGGCGGTTCTCGATACTCCAGTGCCCCCGGTTGAGGGCCAGCAGTTGCCCGGGGTCGGCCTGTTCCGGGGTGAGATCAGTGATGCAGAAGATCTGTTCTGTGCGTGTCCTGCCGGTCTTGGACACGGTAACCTGGCGTTCGATCCGGCAGACCTGGCCCACATGGGGGAAATCGAGATAGGCATTGAGCGCAACGGTGGTGCGAAGGGTGCGCTGCTCGATCCGACCGTGTCCCTTGTCCACCGTGGTGTGCTCAGGGGGGAATGGATTCCCGGTCGAAAGCCTTGAGATCGTTGGCCAGGGTTTTCTGGTTGTCCTTGACCGTGAACAGGTAGTGCGCGCCCTTTTCCTCGACCAGGAAGCGGGCGGTCTCGCGTTGGGTGTGGAGCGCATCGGCGGTGACCACACGCCCCTCGATGGAGAGGGGATCGAGCAGCTCCCGCAGGGGCCGGGATCTCATTACTCTTGGTCTCGACCGCGCGCTGTGCCAGGACGGTGCCCTGCCGAGGGAACAGGGCGGCGAGCAGGTGCGTCTGGCGGCCATCGCCCCGGCGAGCGCCCTTGAGGGTCTTGCCGTCGATGGCCAGGGGTTCGTCGGCCGGTGCGCTGGCCTGGACCCAGGCGGAAAAGGCCTGCTCCAGCGCCACCGGCTCCACCTGCTGGAGCACGCGGCGGAAGGTGGGCTCGGAGGGGGCCACGAAGCGTTGCTGTCTGCGATCGAAATAGGCCCGCAGGCGCTTGAGCTGCGTCTGGGTCAGGCGGGCGGCGTACTCACTGATGGCCAGATAGCCCCGGGCGCCGGCCAGGGTGGCCGCCAGGGCGATGGTCAGCACCGTCGGCAGGGGGTGCAGCTGACGGCGTCCACCGCGGGGTTCGGGTAAGCGGCCCAGCTGTTCGCGCAACCGGGCCATCTCCAGGTCGCTCAGATTGATCTTCTGCATCGGTGTGCTCCAATCGGGATGAGGGATCGGGTGGCGCAGCCAGTGGCGCGCCCGCTCATGGCGCTGTATCGGTCGCACGATGACATCGGACAGCGGTAGAGATCATGGTAAATCCACTTCGATCATGGTGATTGAATTCAAGCATGATCTGAGGTGAACGTCCAGCAATTATCCAATAGTGCAGGTTTGTCAGTGGGTTATCGGATTAGATGACGTGGCCCTGAATAAAAACGGTACGCCCCTTGCAAATAACTTGCATATTTTGTTGAATAATACTTTCAGATTCGTAATCCAGTGCACTGGTCGCCTCGTCCAGAATCAGGATTTTAGGTTGCGTGATCAGCGCGCGGGCAATAGCAATGCGTTGCCGCTGTCCACCCGACAGATTGCCGCCATGTTCACCGACCAGGGTGTCGTAACCTTCCGGCAATTCCAGAATAAAATCGTGAGCACCCGCCATTTGCGCGACTTGTATAATCTGATCCATCCCTATACCTGGGTTGCTCAAGGCGATATTGTCCCGTACCGAGCGGTTAAACAGATAATTTTCCTGCAAAACCACACCTACTTGCCGCCTCAGCCAGGCCGGCTCGATCAGCGCCAAATCAACGCCATCAATCAGCACCCGACCGGATTCCGGCACATAAAGCCGTTGCACCAGTTTAGTCAACGTACTTTTACCCGAACCGGAACGGCCGACAATACCGATCACCTCACCGGGCGCAACTGTTAAGCAAATATTTTTTAACACTTCCGGGCGATCCGGCGTATAGAGAAATGTCACCCGGTCAAATTCAACCTTGCCCTGTAACGCAGGCAAAGCTGCCCGGCTCGGGTTATAGCCGGGTTCGGTCGGGCTGTTCAGAATGTCCCCCAAACGCTGCAAGGAAATACCGGCCTGTTGAAAATCCTGCCATAATTGAACCAGTCGCAATATAGGGCCACTGACCCTGCCAGCAATCATATTAAATGCAATCAACTGGCCTATACTCAGTTCACCCTCCATCACAGCGGTTGCTCCTACCCACAGGATAAGAACGGTGGTTACTTTGTTGATAAACCCCGCCACTTGACTCGCTATGTTACCCAGGTTACCGGCTTTAAATCCTGCACTCACATAAGCTGCCAATTGCTCTTCCCAGCGGCGCTGCATTGAAGGTTCAACTGCCAGTGCTTTCAATGTTTGTATCCCGGTAATGGATTCAACCAAAAATGCCTGGTTTTCAGCGCCTCGGTTGAACTTCTCGTCCAGACGCTTGCGTAAAACCGGGGTAATCACGACAGACAAGATCACATAAAACGGGATAGCGCCGGCAACAATGGCCGTCAATAATGGACTGTAGTAATACAGCACAACAAAAAACACAATGGTAAAAAACAGGTCAACCACCAGCGTCAGCGCCGAACCGGTCAGAAAATTGCGGATACTTTCCAGTTCCCTGACCCGCGCTACCGAATCCCCGACCCGACGCGCTTCAAAATAAGCAATAGGCAAAGCCAGTAAATGCTTGAACAATTTTGCTCCTAACATAACATCGACACGGTTAGCAGTATGTGAGAACAAATAGGTTCGAAGCCCTGACAACACCACTTCAAAAGCGGAAATCGCCAGCAATCCAATTGCCAGGACATCCAGTGTGGTCAAGCCATGATGGACTAATACTTTATCGATAACGACCTGAAAAAATAACGGTGTCAACAAAGCAAACAGTTGCAGGAAAAATGAAGCTAACCCGGATATTTCATAAAAAAACGGGCAAGTTCTTTTGATTTTGTTAAAATTCAGTTGGTTATGGAATTTAACAAGAACTTGCCCATGCCAAATTGTACCCCAACACAGATAGAATTTCCTTCTTTTAAGCGTCGTAAAATTGAAGCTCAATTTAGTGGAGGAGCCATAACGAGCGATGGCGGTGTCATGTTGTTAAGAGCGGTTGATCAACGAGTAGGGTTAACTGAACGTATTGCTGAAAAGATGCATGATTTTCGAGGTCCCAATCGAGTTCAGCATCAGTTGGTTGATCTGCTCCGACAAAGGGTTTATGGCTTGGCTTGTGTATGATGATTTGAATGATCATGAAACGCTCAGAAACGATATTGCTTTTCAGACTGCGGTAGAAAAGGATTTGGCCTTGGGAAGTCCTTCTACATTGTGTCGATTCGAGCAATCTGCAGATAGACGATTAATGTGGTCCATTCATGAAGAGCTGTTGAACCAATTCATTGCCTCTTATGAAAAACCACCCGAATCGTTGATTTTAGATTTTGATGCCACCGATGATCCGGTTCATGGTGAACAGGAGGGGCGTTTTTTTCACGGCTATTATCGGCATTATTGCTTTTTACCGTTTTCCAGTATCAAGCCAAAACCTGGACACGCAAACGCCGGGTTATTCTGAAAGCTGAACACATGAGTCAGGGCAGTAACCCACGCTATATCGTGACTAACCTGCCAGGAGATGCGCAAGCCCTGTATGAAAAAGTTTATTGCGCGCGGGGAGATATGGAAAATCGCATCAAGGAACAGCAATTGGATCTATTCGCAGATCGCACCAGTTGCAGCTTGTGGTGGCCCAATCAGTTTCGACTGATGTTATCGACAATGGCCTATACACTCATCAATGCCATTCGCAAAATCGCATTGCAACAGACGGAACTGGCACACGCAACGTGTGCCACTATTCGCTTGAAACTATTTAAAATCGGTGCAGTCGTTATCCGTAATACACGCCGTATTCGACTGCTATTCTCAAGTTATTATCCTTATCAATCATTATTCCAAACCATCAGCCAACGCCTTTGTCCGGAATAGTGCTGAAACAGTGCTGTTCCCGGCACGCTATAAATAATGGGGTAAGGGGAAGTGTGCCTGAAAAATGGAATAATCGGTTAAATGACTACTTTAACCTTCAATTTATCAATATTGCCGATATTGTTGGGTTTCGTCTGCAGCTTGGGAATATTTTTCGGGGGCTGATGAAATATTCGGGTTAGATTCCAAGGTTGAATTGGAAGCCACATTTCCGGCTGCAATGACTGAAGCGTTGAGCGCATTGATCCAGCAAGCTGTGTCAAACCGACCTGAAATGGCAATGCTCTTACAAAACAGAACGGCTCTGAAACGTCAGGCCGACAGTATTAAGGCCAGGTTGTTGCCTCAGTTGTCGGTTAAAGGCGGTTATCAATATCAGGAAAATCGCTATCAGGCCTTTGAAGGTATTTGGCAGGTGGGAGTAGGCATGAACTGGCGATTATTTGATGGTTCTACGCGGCACCAGGGGGAAAGTCTGGTCAGACAAGCAATGTCTATCAAAGAACAACAGGAAGATTTACAAAGTCAAATCGCCCTGCAAGTACGAAAGGCCTGGATGGACAGAGAAGAAACCAGAAAGAGAATCAAAGTGACGCAACAAGCGATTGCCCAGGCAGATGAGAACCTTAAGGTGACCATGAACCGCTATCAACAGGGACTTTCAACCAATACAGATGTATTGAAAGCGGAAGACCTGCGCACCATGACACACGATAATTTCAACAATGCCCGTTTTGATCTGGAGCAGGCGAAAATTCAGTTACACTAGGCGACAGGGCAGTTATAACATCTAAGCCCCGCTGACCAGCAAAAGCATAGTGACGATAGAAGCGACGCTTTTGTGGTCAGCTGGAGCGCCTTGTTAACGCAAGTTCTTCGAGTCTTTCTACTATAGTGGACCCCGTAATCCGGACAATAGTTTAAACTATGACTATTGAAAAAAGAGGTACAAAAAATGAGCGAAAAAAAACGGAAAACCTTTAGCGGGGCGCAAAAGGCCAAAATCGCGCTGGAAGCGGTTAAGAACATCAAAACGATCAATGAGATTGCTCAAGAGAATGAAGTCCATCCATCTCAGGTAAGCCAATGGAAAAAGGAACTGTTGGCCAATGCGGGAAGCCTGTTTGAAGGCAAACGCGGGCCGAAAGCGGTGAAGGCGCAAGACAATCCGGACCGTCTGTACGCCAAAATCGGGCAGTTGAATATGGAACTGGATTGGCTTAAAAAAAAGTCCGGGATCAGCCTATGATCACGCGTCAAAGCTGGGTGGATCAAAAAGATGAGTTGGCGTTAAGTCGGCAATGCCAGTTATTGAACGTTACCCGCTCAGTAATCTATGAACAGAAAAAACGCCAACAACAGCCGGTGTCTGCTGAAGATCAGCAACTGTTGCGGTTGCTCGACAAAGAATATACCCGGCATCCTTTTTATGGCTCACGCCGTATGACAAAGTATTTACGCGGCCTTAACCATCAGGTCAACCGCAAACGGGTTCAGCCGCTGATGCGCATACTGGGGCTGGTCGGCATGGCGCCGGGCCCGAACACCAGTAAGCCGCATCCTGAGCATAAAGTCTATCCCTATCTGTTAAGAGGCGTCGAGGTGACACGCCCCAACCAGGTTTGGAGTACCGACATCACCTATATCCGGCTGCCGCAAGGATTTGTTTATCTGGTGGCCATCATGGATTGGTACAGCCGAAAAGTATTGGCATGGCAACTTTCCAATACCATGGACAGCGCGTTTTGCGTAAATTGTCTGGAGCAGGCCATCAAGACCTATGGCACACCGGAGATATTTAATACCGACCAGGGCGCACAGTTCACCAGCGCGGACTTCACCGGGGTATTGAGTCAGCATGGCGTGACCATCAGCATGGATGGCCGGGGACGGGCCTTGGACAATATCTTTGTTGAACGACTCTGGCGCACAGTGAAATATGAAGAAGTTTATTTGAAGCAATACGGCAACCTGCAAGCACTGTCAGCGGGGTTGACGGACTACTTTGCCTTTTACAACAGCGAACGACCGCATCAGTCGTTAGGCTATGAAACGCCAGACAGGGTTTATCAATTCGCCACGGGAGGTGGCGCTAAAATCGTGGATAAATATAATGCCGGCACTGCCAAGCAGACGCCGGGTGAAAATATGGGCCAGAGCCATTGAGCCTGACTGTTATGAGGGTTCTATCTTAAATTCTCTAATAATTTGTCTGGACAATGGGGTCCACTTTAATTGTTAAACCTGATCAATAACGCCATTAAATTTACTGAATCCGGATTTGTAAAAACAATCATCAGGGGAAAGATAAAACAAAGCGATCTGTGTCAACTGACTATTTCCGTCTGTGATACTGGTATTGGCGTAGCGGAAGAAAAACAAGCCGTTCTGTTTGAACCTTTTACCCAGGCGGATTCGTCGACGACGCGAAAATATGGCGGATCAGGTCTGGGTTTGGCGATTACTCATCGAATGGTGGCGTTATTGGGAGGGGATATTTCAGTTACCAGCCAGTCCGGTCAGGGGACGACATTCACTGTACATATTCCGTTACTGTTGCCGACACCGGAACGAAGCATGACGGATATCGATATTCCATTGATAGGCATCAGCGCGCAACTGAATAATGAAGGATTAAAACCCTGTCTGGAAAAACTGGGTTATCAGGTTGCGCTATTGCCGGATGAGAAAATTCTGACTCGACGATTACGTTCCACTGATATTGCTTATCAATTGATCTTGTTTGCAGCAGAAGAGGTGAAGGATGTCGGGTTTCTTCACCATCTCGATGAATTCAAGAAATCAAGGCCGCAGATTGCGCTTTGGCGAAAATCCGGCCATCGTGATCAACTGGATTTATCAGTGCTGGATATGTCGGTGTTGACAGAAAAGAAGGATTCTCTGGAAATGGTTGAAGCCATTGAAGCGCTGGTGAAAAAAGATTTAAATGAATTGGGTTCAATGGATTATCAACATCTGGATCCGATTTTATTAGTGGAAGATAACGCTGTCAATAAAGCAATGACCGAGAAAATTCTGTTGCAGGCGGGGTTCAAGGTGGTTACCGCAGTTAATGGCGAAGAAGCGCTTGAACGGTGTCAAAAACAAGCATTTTCATTGATTCTGATGGATTGTCATATGCCGGTTATGGATGGTCTGGAAGCGACACGGCAAATCAGAAAGTTGCAAAAAAAAACAGTCTGTTCCGATTATCGCCTTATCCGCCGATGCCTTTGTCGACAATCAGAAAGTCTGTCTGGCCGCCGGTATGAATGATTTTTTAAGCAAGCCTTTTTCGACGCTGCAATTATTGCAAAAACTTCAACAATGGCTGATACAGGTTAATTCAACGCCTGCTTATTATGATGTTGACCTTCAAGAGCCTGAGCCTGTGGCGTCAGATGATTTCGAACAACAGATAATTGAACAAATAGATCAGTTGATCGCCGAGACCGAAAAAGCCTTTTCGGCACAGGATTTGAGTGCCAGCAAAAGCTCTATTGAACAATTTAAACAATTGGGCGATAAAGCAGGCTACCATAAGCTGGCTTTATTATTACAAGACCTTGAATCGGCAGTCGTTAAAGGGAAATATTTTTCCGCAGTTAAACAATGGAAGCCTATTATCGATGCTTTCGAAGAAATTCGCATGGCGCATGATTCCATAAGATAATGCTGAACAAATTACCTCTGCTGTCAGCGACCAAAAAGCGCACAACAACTGACGCTTTGCTCACAAAATCAATGATTTGCAAGCATTTATCTTGGCGGCATATCCCTATGCCTGTGGAATCCTGATCAAATCAGCAATTCCATAACGATCCCTTTTGTTTATGAACACCACAGCAAATGGTATGATTGGCGTTTGTTTATAACCAGTCAAAAACAATATGTTAGATACGATCAATGAGATATTTCTGCAGGTCCATGGCGCTTCAGGGCATGGAGGGGGCGGCGTTGCCAGTTCCGTTGAGCAATTTCTGGTTTTTCTGGTTTCTTTGACTGAAAAAACACCGGCAGAGATCTTCGCCGTATTTATGCCAGGCATAGCGGCCATGGAAAATATCCATCCATTATTTGTTCATTTCCCCATCGCCTTGCTGACCAGTTTTGTCTTGATTGATCTGGCTGGCGCGGTTTTTAAAAATCCAGCATGGCGAACGGTGGCTGGTTGGTTTCTTTATATTGGTGTCGTGATGACGGCGGCGACTGTGGCGGCCGGTCTGGCGGCGGAAGAATCAGTCGCGCATGGCGGTAATGTTCATGATGTCATGGAGCGACATGAGGCGTTGGCGTTGACGGTGTTTGGTCTGGCTGCGCTGCTGGCTGTCTGGCGCATCATCACCAGAGGAAAACTCACGGGCGGCGCCAATGTTTTTTATTTGTCGCTGGCGGTGTTGATGAATATCATCTTGATTTTCGCCGCCGATATGGGTGGCCTGATGGTGTATAAATATGGCGTTTCGGTCGAAGCGGCACGGCCAGTCAATGAAGTGTTGTTTCAAGAACATAATCATTCATCAGATGAGGCTATGGATGATGGCCATTCTCACTCTCATTCACATTAACCGAGCTTTGCCGTCAACAATATAAGTCTTTGTTATGTGCAAAAGAGGTGATGAGTCCTACAATATTCAAAGAGCAGGGATATAGGTTTTTCTTCTTCTCAAGAGAAGAGGAACGTATGCATGTGCATGTAATATCTGGAGATGGTGAGGCAAAGTTTTGGCTTGAAGTAAGACATTGAGCTTGCAAAGAACTATCATTATTCACGTAAGCAATTGAAAGAGATCGAATCACTTATCGAGGTTCATTACAATGAGCTTATTGGCGCATGGAAAAAACACTTTAGCAGTTGAGGTCACAAACATATCGGCGCATGGCGTATGGCTTCTGGCTCACGACAAAGAGCTGTTCATGTCATACGAGGATTTTCCATGGTTTAAGGAGCAGCCAGTAAAAAATATTCTCTCTGTACATGACAAAAATTAACTTATGACAAATGAGTCTCATGTATTCCAGTGACAAAAGGTATGGGTTGCAAAAGAGCAATCACTTTTCTAATCATCCTTTTTGATTGAGATAAGACATTAAACAACGTTGAGCGGATACAATCTAATCCATATCGAAACAGGCTTTGCGCGAGCCGCTGATGTGTTTTGGTTTTTATTGGTAACTCGCAATCATGTTTCCATTCGCCTGCTTTATGTGACCAACAGAAAGCAATAACGGGAAGTACTTAAAGTGGACCCCATTGTCCAGACAAATTATTAGAGAATTTAAGATAGAACCCTCATAACAGTCAGGCTCAATGGCTCTGGCCCATATTTTCACCCGGCGTCTGCTTGGCAGTGCCGGCATTATATTTATCCACGATTTTAGCGCCACCTCCCGTGGCGAATTGATAAACCCTGTCTGGCGTTTCATAGCCTAACGACTGATGCGGTCGTTCGCTGTTGTAAAAGGCAAAGTAGTCCGTCAACCCCGCTGACAGTGCTTGCAGGTTGCCGTATTGCTTCAAATAAACTTCTTCATATTTCACTGTGCGCCAGAGTCGTTCAACAAAGATATTGTCCAAGGCCCGTCCCCGGCCATCCATGCTGATGGTCACGCCATGCTGACTCAATACCCCGGTGAAGTCCGCGCTGGTGAACTGTGCGCCCTGGTCGGTATTAAATATCTCCGGTGTGCCATAGGTCTTGATGGCCTGCTCCAGACAATTTACGCAAAACGCGCTGTCCATGGTATTGGAAAGTTGCCATGCCAATACTTTTCGGCTGTACCAATCCATGATGGCCACCAGATAAACAAATCCTTGCGGCAGTCGGATATAGGTGATGTCGGTACTCCAAACCTGGTTGGGGCGTGTCACCTCGACGCCTCTTAACAGATAGGGATAGACTTTATGCTCAGGATGCGGCTTACTGGTGTTCGGGTCCGGCGCCATGCCGACCAGCCCCGGTATGCGCATCAGCCGCTGAACCCGTTTGCGGTTGACCTGATGGTTAAGGCCGCGTAAATACTTTGTCATACGGCGTGAGCCATAAAAAGGATGCCGGGTATATTCTTCGTCGAGCAACCGCAACAGTTGCTGATCTTCAGCAGACACCGGCTGTTGTTGGCGTTTTTTCTGTTCATGGATTACTGAGCGGGTAACGTTCAATAACTGGCATTGCCGACTTAACGCCAACTCATCTTTTTGATCCACCCAGCTTTGACGCGTGATCATAGGCTGATCCCGGACTTTTTTTTAAGCCAATCCAGTTCCATATTCAACTGCCCGATTTTGGCGTACAGACGGTCCGGATTGTCTTGCGCCTTCACCGCTTTCGGCCCGCGTTTGCCTTCAAACAGGCTTCCCGCATTGGCCAACAGTTCCTTTTTCCATTGGCTTACCTGAGATGGATGGACTTCATTCTCTTGAGCAATCTCATTGATCGTTTTGATGTTCTTAACCGCTTCCAGCGCGATTTTGGCCTTTTGCGCCCCGCTAAAGGTTTTCCGTTTTTTTTCGCTCATTTTTTGTACCTCTTTTTTCAATAGTCATAGTTTAAACTATTGTCCGGATTACGGGGTCCACTATAACTAACAATTTTTTGATCCGAAGATAACCGACTACACGCGTTTCCTCAAGTTTGAATCCCCGTCCTTTTAAACAGCCGAAAAGCGTTTCGATTTCCCAACGCAAGCCATAAATTTTAATCGCATCAGGATTCAAATGCTGACAGACGATGATTAATAACTCACCATCACTCAGCCGTAACCCACTGAGATAAATTGAACAATTTCCCAAATAGCGCGCTGTTGAGAGGTGTCGTGTGCTACCCGGCTTAAGCCCATAAAACAAACGCTCTACGCGTATTCGCTGGCCTTGGGCATTGGTTGTCCTGGCGTTGTTGCGAATACGGATATAAAAGGGAATCTCTTGCTCAAACAACCAGCCCATCCATTCGTCTCCAATAAACTCCCGATCAGCCAAAAGACCTTTGATGTGATGTCGGCCAAACTGCGCAATAAAGCGTTTCATCAGCGCTATACGTTCCTTCGTATTAGAGTTGCCCCGCTTGTTTAAAGGCAACCAATACACAGGAATGGCGGCACCCCGATAAACCACGGCAAGCACCAGCAGATTAATATTGGTTTTACCCCACTTCCAATTCGTCCTGTCTAACGTCAGATAGTAATCCTGATCAGTGAAACCAAACAGTTTCATGATGAAATGAGCGACTTCATTGTAATCCAGCCAATGGTCACTGAAAAATCGTTGCATCCGTCGATATCGTGAGGAAATTTTTGCCCGACGGGGAAAGAATACGGCGAGCTGGGCCAGATTGACCGTGCTAACTGCCATCAAAGCAATTAACATACCCACAAAACAAACGATTCCTGCCTTGTTCCATTGAAAGTGCTCAGTTAATATGACGGTCAGCTCGTTGATTTGTAATGTCCCGTTATTCATATTCGCTAAAACAAAATGCGGTATTTAATTACATTTCAACGAGCTACGCTAGCTTTTAATATTTTTTGTCATGTACAGAGCTTTTCAATATCGTAATATTCAAGCTCCAGTTCTTCCGGGTCAATATACTCAATCGTTGTTTTCAGCGCCCTTTTCAAATCTTCATGATTAAACGGTTTCGGTAATATGGCAACCACACCGGATTGACGCACCACCTCCAATATCTTTGGGCTGGTTTCACTGGAAATCAACATAAACGGAATATCCTTGTACTGCTCATCAACTTTAAGCTCCTGAATTAATTCAGTCGCCATCTTGTCGGGTAAATACATGGCGCTGACAATCAAATCCGGTGAATAATTTTGTATGCTGGTTTTCGCCTCTTCAGCAGTCGATACCCCCTCGATATTGACAATACCCTCATCGTGCAAATGCTTCATAATGACTTTCAACTGAGTAGCAGAAGGCTCAATCAATAAAATGGATAAATCGGCGATTTCAATATTTTGCATGGTTCTTATTCGATGCTATTAACAATGTTCTCATCGGCTTGTTTGTCAATAGACTGAAGGTAACATTGCCTGGGTTGACGATAACAGTTTATAAAACCTTCCTGATTGGGCATTTTTATCCTGGGCAAGGATTTTGCCGTCATCACATCAGTCTGGTCAATGATGTCATTCAAGTATAGTAGATAAGCCGTGACTGCATAGAGTTGATTATTGTTTAATTGCCCCGGTGCATTGAGCGGCATGGAGCGACGGATAAAATCAAACAATGTCGTCGCATAAGGCCAATAGGTTCCAATGGTCTTATCCGGCGGGTTATCGGTCAGACCATGCTCTGCGCCGGCTAGCTCTTCGGCGCTTCCCCCCTCGCCCCTGTCGCCATGACAAGACAAGCAATATTGCTGGTAAACAGTTTTACCGGCAAGCGCATCACCCTTGCCTTGCGGCAACCCTTCCCCATTGGGGAAAATATCCCAATTCCATTGCCGGATCAGTTGTTCATTAACGGCTTTACCAAGATGGGGCGTTCGAGTTTCTGCCTCAACTGCCGGCAATATTCCCAACAGCAAAAATAAAATCGCGTAATGCTTTTGCGGGCGCTGACAACCCCGGGTTGATTTGTTCAGCGTTTTCTTAAGGAATCGTTGATTTATTCGCGATTCCTGCGGCGCAAGGATGCGCCGCCAAAATCGATGGCGACAAGCCATTGATTTTGTGAGCAAAGCGGAAATCGCATTTCCGTTTTGCGGGCGCTGACAACCCCGGGTTGATTTGTTCAGCGTTTTCTTAAGGAATCGTTGATTTATTCGCGATTCCTGCGGCGCAGGGATGCGCCGCCAAAATTGATGGCGACAAGCCATTGATTTTGTGAGCAAAGCGGAAATCGCATTTCCGTTTTGCGGGAGCTGACAAATCATGGATGATTTGTTCAGCGTTTTCATAATAGACATGATGAATATCACCCTGCCTGGTGACTTGCCAACTGACGATGGCGTTATAGTGGAAATAGCCATGCCGACCCCGTTGCCGGATTAACTGGTCCCGTTCGGGCTGTACATAGCCTGTCTCATCGGTCACCCGGCTTTTCAAAATCGCCGATTGCCCACACCATTCCCAGGAAATGCGAAACCGGGTAAAACATTTCTCCAGCACCGGTTGCTGCAACTGGGCCACTTCCCATGTTTTCCCACCATCGGCCGACACTTCAACTTTTTTGACTTTGCCCCGTCCACTCCAGGCCAGCCCTTTTATTTGATAAATGCCATGCTCTGATAACTGATGGCCAACACAAGGTGAAGTAATCAACGATTTCGCCTCCATCACAAAAGTAAATTGCCTGGCTTTTCCCGATGGCAATAATTCAGTGTATTTGGCTGTTTCGTTGCGGGCCATCACCGGCCGGTCGGTCACATGCAATCGCCTGAGCCATTTGACATGCGTAACGCCCTCCCAGCCCGGCGTAATCAGGCGCAATGGATAACCATTTTCTGGCCGGATACGCTCGCCATTTTGATACAAGGCCAGTAAACAATCATCAAGCGCCTTGTCCAAAGGCAAACTGACATTCATAATCGCCGCATCGGCCCCTTCGGCAACCAGCCATCGAGCGGAATCTTTCAGACCGGCTTCCTGTAACAGAATCGATAGCGGAACCCCTGTCCATTCGCGACAGGAAGCCATGCCGTGCATGAAACCTGCGGCTGTTTGCAAAGGCTCAGAACGCCACCCTGCATTACTATTGCCGCCACATTCAATAAAGCCTAAAAAAGACCGCATCGGATAACGTTCAAGATCTTTTAGTGTAAAAAGCAAAGCTTGTGTCACCAGACCATGGATCAATAATTCATGCTTTTCGGGGTCTATAGCCGGAACACCGTTATGGTGTCGTTCAAAATGCAGGCCATTCGGCGTTATCATCCCTTCCATTTGATGCAACGGCGTCCAGGAAACGCCATTGCCAGCCGCCATTGCATTGGCCGAACTCCAGCGGATAACGGAGCGCTCAAATTCTGAAGGTTGTCCATAGCTTGAAAAAGGCTTCCCCGGCTGGCGCATGGTGGAAGTTCTTAAAGGGGTTTGCGGCAAGACTTTGGTGGACAGCAAAGCGGCCGTTGAAAAAACCGTGCTGCGTTGTAAAAACAATCGCCGGTTCAATAATCCATTTTTAAACAAAGCCATGATTCAGTATGTTGCATATTGTTTGTCTGAAAAAAACTCCAGCAAAAAATCTATAAAGCTTGTCAGCTTCCCGGGATAAAACTTTTTTTGCAAATAAGTCGCGTAAACGGACAATTCCGGCAAACGGTAGTCGGTTAAAATCTCAACCAGACTGCCTTGTTCAAGATATTCTGCTACCGAAAGTTCTGGCGTCCGGATAATCCCCATACCCAATAAAGCCGCTTTAGAAAGAGCCCTGCCATTATTGCTGGAAAAACACCAGTCTGGCCGGTATTTGAGCATATTGCCATGGTCATTGAACAGCCAATATTCGCCATGCGGTGTATCCATATAATGCAAACAGCGGTGTTGCGACAAATCTTCCGGTGTCATGGGTTCACCATTTTTTTTCAGATAGTCTGGTGAGGCATAGGTACCCAGTCGAGTGGTGAAGATTTTACGTGCTACAACGCCAGGATCTAGATTATCCGTTACCATAATCCCAATATCATAAAGTCCTTCTCGCAAATTCTGATGTTTGTTATCCAGCGTCATGGAAATTTTGACATCGGGGAATTGCAATTGATACGCCTCGATAGCCGGCACCATAAAAATACTGCCAAAATCGATCGGCGCGCATAGTTTCAGGATGCCTTTAACGCTTTCGCCTAATTGCGCCGTCGACTCATCCAGCTCTTCCAACTCCTCCAGAATGAGCTTACCTTTACGATAATACAATTGCCCGGCTTCGGTTAAATTGACGCTTCGTGTCGTCCGGCTCAGCAATACCACACCCAATGTTTTCTCCAGTTGAGCGATGACTTTGCTGATCTGCATGGCCGACACTTTCATTTCCCGAGCGACAGCGGCAAATGAACCCAACTCGACAATTCTGCAAAAAACGCGTAATTGATTGAATCTATCCATAATTACTTATTATAGTGAAAAATGTTTATAGTTCATAAACTGCAATCCGCTTTAAATAAATAGCCGCCGTCACTATAATTACAGTCGGAGATAGTGTCATCCGTCTGGGTACTGTTGATTCGTTGACAGCGTCCAGACGGATTTTTTTTGCTTTTTATCAAAAACACTGGAAATTAAAAAAAGCTTGCGGTATCATACCCCGCTCTTACGGAGAGGTGGCTGAGCGGTCGAAAGCGGCGGTCTTGAAAACCGTTGAGGGTTTGTAGCCCTCCCAGGGTTCGAATCCCTGCCTCTCCGCCATTTTATTCCTTCCTCTGTTCAGACCGGAAAGAAACCCAATCGTTCTCGACAGCTTGACTCTGTATCCTGACACATCGATTGAAGTCGACCGCTGGAAAATAGGTTCATGTTAACATGAAATGATCCATATCGAATGCGCAAGGAGTTCTCAGCAGGGCCAGCGCATAAAAACTCACCCAAATATCACTTGAGCCCTGAAGTCATCGCTGAGGGCTGCCTTGAAGCGCTTGCGCTTAATGCTCAGGCGCGACGGTTCGCGCTTGAGCCAATTGAGCGCCAATTGGCGGATGATAGTGAAGTTGCCCGGTGATTCGCCCTTGCGAATTCGTGACTCGTCTTCACGAAACGTGACATCCAATACCCAATGCAGGCTGTTCTCCACGCCCCAGTGGGAGCGCACAGCGTTGGCGAAGGTTTCAACACTATCAAGCGTGGTGATGTAGTAGCGACGCTCAATGGTTTGTCGTTCGCCGATCTGGCGTTCACACGCCACCATGCCAATGCCCTTGAGTCCTTGCCAGCGCCGGGGCGAAGGCAAGGTGTCCAGACAATCAGCCAGGTAGTAGCGGCGCTGTTCAATCCGGCCGTGTCCGACATCGACCTGTTCGTGGTGGCCCAGTAGCGCCTGACCGTCCTCAACACCGCCATCCACCGCCACGGCAAAGTAATCCACGATCGCTTCATGCAAGGACTTCTGGTTGCCCTTGACCGCCAGGGCGTAATCAGCCCCTTTCTCGACGATCTTGCCAGCAATCTTTTCCTGGCATCCCATCGCGTCAATGGTCACGATGCAGCCTTTAATTTCCAGCATGGCCAACAGTCGGGGAATGGCGGTAATTTCATTGGACTTCTCCTGTGTTTTGACCTGACCCAGGGAGAGCCCCGTCTGGCTTGCCCAGGCGCTGACCATGTGGATCGCGCCCATCTTGTCCTCCTGATCAAAGGACCGGCGCGCCGTTTTGCCGTCAATGGCAACCACTTCCCCCTCGGTCAGTCTGGCGACACTTTGCACCCAGCGACTGAAACAGGCGCTGACTTCCTCGGCCGGCAACCGTGACATCCGGCGGGCAATGCAGTCGTGCGAGGGGATTCCGTTTTCCAACGCTATCCATTGCCGCAGCCAGTCTTGTTTCTCTTTGCCGAAGGCTTCTATGGCCTCCCGGCCTTCAGCGCCACTGACCACCGCGCAGATGGTCAGTACGATAATATCCAGCAGTTGATGACGCTTGTGGCGTTCAATTCGCGGGTCTTCCAGGCTTGAAAAGGCTTCTTGCAGGCTCAGGGACATTTTGATTCCTCATACAGTTTTGCATGAATGATACTGAACTCGCTGTTTTAATAGGATCTTTTTATGCGCTGGCCCTGGAGTTCTCAGCCGTGAAAAGGCTGCTTATCCATATTCAATGAAGTAAGCTGGCTTAACCCGGTTGTGTTATATAACCGAATTTTATCAGCGCTCTGATCCAGCGTGGTGCATTGCGTTTGACAGCCATTTCTTCGTAGTCGATGGTCGAATCCCGGAAATACTCGCCGCGACTAATCATGAAGTAACATGTCCGCAAAAGTTTGTGAGCCAGCGCAATGATGGCGCGTTGGTGACCTCGCCTAATCGCCAGTGATGTATATTTTGCCTGGAAAACCGATCGGGTTCGGCTGGCGGCATGGGCGCATTCGCAAAGCAGGCGACGCACATATGGGTTTCCTTTTCGCGTTCGTCCTGATTTGCGTTTGCCGGCAGACTCGTTGTTGCCGGGGCATATGCCCACCCATGACGCCAGCCGATCCGCACTGCCAAAGACAGTCATATCCGTTCCGATCTCAACAAGTAGCATGGCTGCTCCAATCAAATCAACACCGGGAATAGTCTGGAGCAATTGCAAAACCGTTTTCTCCTTCTCCAGTCCGGCCAGCAGTTGTGCATCGAATCTGGCTATGCGTGCTTCCAAATCCTGAATATGCGGCATCAGTTCATTCAGTACGAAGCGATGGTGCTCGCTCAACTCACCTTGCAGCGCCCCCAGTATATCGGCGCGCGGCGCTTTGAGACGATTGCTGGCCAGCTTCAACACATCATGCGCAGGCTGTCCTTCAATCAGCGCGTTAACCATGGCGCGCGCGGATTGCCCATGTACATCGCTGACCACCACGCCAAGCCGGATGCCGCCGTCGGTTAATACCTTGTGCAGTCTGTTCTTCTCAGCAGACAGCATCGACACCAACTTCTGTCGTTGACGTGAAATCAGGCGTAACTGCCGCATCTTTTCCGGTGGCACGAATGAACCGCGCAGCAGTCCGGCACGGGAAAGCATCGCCAGCCATTGCGCGTCGCCGATGTCCGTCTTGCGTCCCGGCACATTCTTCACATGCCGGGCATTGACGACCCTGGCGTAAATACCCACATGTTCCAAAGCTGCATATGGGCTTTTCCAGTAGATGCCGGTGCTTTCCATCACCACCTCATCCGGTGCGACAGACTGCACCCAATCGGCTAATGCACGTCGATCACGTTTGAATGCGCCAAACTGCCGATGCTCTGTCTGAATACCACCATCGGCCTGTTCAACCATGGCGCAGGCGGTAATCTGCTTTTGGTGAACATCCAACCCGATGACTCGCTTGTGTATTGCAGTGAGTTCCATTTTTTCCTCCTTTACTCTATGATTGAGCCTGGAAGGTGGCGGTTGCCTGGATGATCTGCCTGAGGGCGATGTAAATCGTCAACGGCCCTTTTAACATTCGCTCTTAAAGAAGCAATCCGGGGTTCGAGTCATCCATGGCAGGCTACGTTAGCAGTCGGGTTCTAAGGCTCCAAAGTAAAGCGCAGTCTTTAACCGCCATCTTCCACAAGGAACTCTACAACATTTCATCATGCGGGGTGGCAATTCTTGCGATGATCGTTAGCTGGAGGCTTTATTCAAATTCTCGCCCTTCTCCTGCTTCTTCATAAGTTACTCCGTCACGAATATGATAAATGCGTCTGAAGGTGGGAATGATTTTTTCATCGTGAGTGACGACAATAATGGCGGTTTCGAATTCTTTGGCCATATCGTTCAAGATTCTGATTACGGCCAACGCCCGCTCGCTATCAAGGGGAGCTGTGGGTTCATCGGCCAGTATTACCGGGGGTTGATTGACCAAACCACGTGCAATTGCCACTCGTTGCTGTTCTCCACCGGAGAGTTGAGATGGCATGGCCTTGGCGCGATGTTCCACATCAAGCGCTTTGAATAATTCAATTGCCCGTTTGCGCGCCTCGCCGTTTGGTATTCCCGCCAGCATGGGCAAAAGGGCGACGTTGTCGGTGACATCGAGGAAAGGAATCAGATAAGGCGCCTGAAATACAAAACCTATCTTGTCTCGGCGCAAGGCCCGAAGATCCTTCACCTTCCAGCCATCATCATAAATAACGTCATCTCCCAGTATCATTTTTCCACCAGTCGGCCCGATCACCGCGCCCAAACATTGAAGGAGCGCACTCTTGCCGGATCCGGAAGGACCAATCAATCCGACGACTTCACCCGGCTCAACGTGCATATTGACATTCTTGAGAGCATCCACTGCGGTGTCGCCACGTCCATAACGTTTTCTCAAGCCGATAATCTGAATACCTTTCCCGCTCACATCAACCTCCTATTGCCTCGGCCGGGTCGACTTTCAGCGCGGCACGAATGGCGACAATGCTCGATAGTACGCAAATCATGACCACGGCGACAAACCCTATAGCGGAATCGAGGGGAAGCAACAGCACATATTTAGGAAAGATAGGTGCCATCAATAATGTTGCTGAGATCTTGCCCACCACAAAGCCGATCAGGCCCAAGGCGATGGACTGCTGCATAATCAAACCGACTATGGTGCGATTCCTGGTGCCGATCAGTTTCAACACGGCAATTTCACGAATTTTTCCCATCGTCAGGGTATAGATGATAAAAGCCACAATGGCAGAGCTGACCAACGAAAGAATGACCAGGAACATAAAGATCTGTTTAGCGGAGGTGGCGATCAGCTTGCCAACCAGGATTTCCTCCATCTGGCTGCGGGTATAGACGATCAAGCGCTTCCAGCGCCGAATGGCTTCAGCGACCTGTTGCGGAGCATAGCCTTTTTTTACCCGCACCAGAATCGCATTGGCATAGGGGTTGGTGCTTTGCGAGGCAATCACCGCATCGAGCAGACCGGGTACCCCGGGGCGATTGAAGGCTGGGTTTTCGGCGGTGCGTCGACGCAGCTCCCGTATGGCATCGTTATCTTTCAGAAACTGTGCTTCCTGTGCGTCTTTCAGGGGAATGAAAACCATCGGGTCGCCATTGGAGGATACCATTCTCCTGGTCAAACCGACTACGGTGTAGTGGTTACGACGAAGCTTGATACGTTCACCAAGTTTAAATCCCGAAGCAATATCGGCGACTGCCTCGTAATGGCTTCGGGTAATCTGGCGTCCCGCGACGAGAAAGGGTGGCCAACCTGGTATCCCTGCCCCTCCGGGAGTAATGCCGGCCACCATGGTGCGCACGTCACCACCTTCTTCTTTACTCACCTGCATGGTGAGATAGGTGATGTTGGCCGCCTGTTCCACACCGGGCATGCCACGAACACCACGCCAGATATCATCGTACAGGCTCGATGGCTCGGCATAAGGACCGAGGGTATCTTTTTGCACCACCCAGAGATCGGCGCCGCTATTGTCGAGCAATACCTTGGCGTCATCCACCATGCCGCGATAAATTCCAGCCATTGACAGGGTGATGCCAATCAGCAGCCCAAGTCCCATGCCGGTGAAAACGAACTTGCCCCAGGAGTGCAGGATGTCGCGTCCAGCCAGACTGATCATTGCGCCACCCCCGGTATCTGGTCAACCACATTTATCCGTTTGTCCTTGTTCAATGGATTTTCGCTATAGACCACTATCTGGTCACCAACCTTAAGGCCTTTTCGCACCTGCACACGTCCCTCCAGGTCGGAAATCCCCAGTGATACCGGTGTGTAGCGAAGCTTACGACCTATAACCTGCCATACACCCAGCTTACCGTCAATACGACGAATCGCCGCATTGGGAATAACCGGCCCTGCCGCATGCGGAGGTAAAACAACTGTCACTTCAGTCAGTTCACCAACAGGCGGCATCGGATCGGGAATTTGATCAAGGACAACCTTAGCTAGTGTTTCCTCAGTCACTGCATCCGCCAAAGGTTCGACTCTCAGAACACGTCCGGCCAGTACTTTGTCTGCTTGGGAACGCAAAACAATCCGGGCCGGTAGGTTCGCTGCCAGACCGTGAGCACTGATTTGATCGAACCGGACATCGATCCAGAGTGAATTCGGATCAATCAGTTCCACGACCGATTGACCTGCGACCACGGTAGTTCCCGGCTCGACATCACGCGAAACGACCAAGCCATCAACCGGTGCAATCAGAAGCAAATTCCTGCGTTGTTCTTTCAACGCGTTCAGATCGGCCTTAAGACGAGTCACCTCCGCCCGTGCCGCCGCCAAGGCGGCTTGCGCAACCAAAAGGTCTTGTCGTTTGGCGGCTAACACATCCTCACTGGTAAAGTGCGCTTTAAGCAGCTGCTCGTAACGTACAGCCTGTGCCTACGCATAATCTTTACGCGCCAGCGCTTCACGTAATTGAGCATCTGCACGTTTCAGGGCAGCAAGCTGAGCCCGAATACGTTCATCAAGATCCACCGGATCCATTTCGCCAAGCACCTGCCCCGCCTTGACATGATCACCTACATGTACGCTTAGATCTTTGACCCGCCCCGGGAATGTCGGACCAATCTTGTAGGTGTAACGAGCTTCAACCGTGCCAATGCCGAAGAGTCCCGGAGAGATGTTCTTATTCTCGACCGTGGTCAATACAACAGCCACTGGAGCAAGTGGCCCCGAACGCAAGGCCACATAAACAAAAAGTACAAGCAAAGGAACAATTATGATTAATAGCGCAAGTGTACGTTTTTGGAAAGGCAGTTTTATCATGATCTGCTCCTGATGCTCCGTTGATAGACGGCATAGACTTTCGGCGCGTTGCGGTGCATCAGGTTTGCATCTCCGGCTATCAACGATTGCATAACTAATCCTTGAATGGTGCCGATAAAAAGCATGGACGCAGCCTCGTTATCCAGTTTTTCATCAATTTCCCCGCAGGCTTTCCCCTGTTCAAACAAACGATTGAGGCGCTCGCCATAACGGCGTAGAAGCATTTGTGCTATCCGCTTGGGAGCGGTTTCTTCAGCACGCTGCAATTCGCCAAACAACATGCGGGGAATGCCGGGATGCTCTGCTATGAAGTCCACATGCGCCATAAACATGCCTTCTAGCGCGTCAAGCGGGGATGACTTTTCACCTGCCGCCTTTTCAATGCGAGACAACAAACGCTCGGAGACCCATTCCATCACTGCTTGCAAGATGGCATCTTTATTGGGGAAATGACGAAAAAGCGCACCCTGGGTCAAGCCCATGCGTTTAGCGATAGCCGCCGTGGTAATTTCACTTGGGTTCTGTTCCCCGGCCAGTTCGATCACCGTCTCAACAGTTACCAGGCGCCGCTCTTCGGCGGGAAGATGTTTGCTTGACATGGTTATAGAACCTCCAGCGAGATAAGTAAGTAATCAATTACTACCTTATTTACTTGTAAGCTTCTTGTCAATTTCTTTTTGGGGAATATCTTCTGGCTTACCGTTCGAGGGTTGTGGAACGAAGCACGAGGCCCGGGCTCGACCACCATGACCGATTAGCTGTTTTCAGCATATCTATAAAAAATCGCTGAACAAATCATCCCTACTGTCAGCGTGGTATGTAACCATCGTTTTTTGATGACACTTCCCTGTACAGCCGCCATTTTTTATTGTCAGATTGAATGAGTGGTAAGTTAAAGCAATATCAAATCACTATGCAATCTTATCCGGCAATACAAAAAAGGTGCTGTACTTGTCTCGCAAGGAATCGCGAATAAATAAGCGATTCTCAAATTACCGCCAGATTCCCCTTTTCTTCCAGCCATGCTTTACGGTCCTGGGCGCGTTTTTTGGCCAGTAACATATCCATTTGCTGAAAAGTCCCCTCGTCATCATCAACGGTCAGTTGTACCAGACGTCGAGTATCGGGGTTCATAGTCGTTTCTCTTAATTGCGAGGGGTTCATCTCTCCCAGCCCTTTAAAGCGTTGCACATTAATCTTGCCTTTCAGTTTTTCCGCTTCAATCCGGGCCAGCACGCCTTGTCGCTCGGCATCATCCAGCGCATAAAACACTTTTTTGCCAACATCGATCCGATACAACGGCGGCATGGCGACGAAAATATGCCCAGCCCTGACTAGTGTTTTAAAATGCTTGAAAAACAACGCGCAAATCAAAGTGGCGATATGATTTCCATCTGAGTCCGCATCGGCCAGTATACAAATTTTGCCGTATCGTAACCCCTCCAGATTGTCTGAATCAGGCTCGATGCCAAGTGCCACGGCGATATCATGCACTTCCTGGGAGGCCATAACTTGGTTGGAATCCACTTCCCAGGTATTTAATATTTTACCCCGCAGCGGCATGATCGCTTGAAACTCGCGATCCCGGGCTTGTTTGGCTGATCCTCCGGCGGAATCCCCTTCCACCAGAAACAATTCCGTCAGGGAAATATCCTGGGCGGAACAATCCGCCAGTTTTCCCGGTAATGCGGGCCCTGCTGAAATTTTTTTGCGGATGATTTTCTTGCTGGATTTCAGTCGTTTCTGGGCGCTGGCCAAAATGATTTCGGCGATTTTTTCACCTTCTTGAGGATGCTGATTCAGCCAGAGACTGAAACTGTCTTTGGCCACGCCGGAAACAAAAGCGACGCATTCGCGGGAACTCAACCGTTCCTTGGTCTGGCCGGAGAACTGAGGATCTTTCAATTTGACGGACAACACATAATGGCATTGCTCCCAGACATCTTCCGGCACAATCTTGACGCTGCGAGGCAACAAATTACGAAATTCCAGGAATTCACGGATGGCCTCGGTCAATCCAGCTCTCAAACCGTTTACATGCGTTCCGCCTTGCGCTGTCGGCACCAGGTTGACATAACTTTCCGCCACCGATTCGGGCAGACTTTCCGGCGTCCATAAAATCACCCATTCAACCGCCTCGGTTTTGCTGGCGAATTGAGCCATAAAAGGCGGATCGGGATAAAATTCCGTATCACCGATTCTATCCAGCAAATAGTCTTCCAGACCATTTTCATAAAACCATTGCCAGTTTTCTCCACTGGCTTCATCAACTAAAGAAATCTTAAGCCCGGGACACAATACCGCCTTGGCCCGCAATACATGCTGCAGTTTTGCCAGTGAAATTTTAGCAGAATCAAAATATTTGCTATCTGGCCAGAAATGTATACTGGTGCCGGTATTTAGTTTGCCAACCGTACCGGTTTCTGTTAAATCCTGAACCTTCTCGCCACCTTCGAATTGCATCTGATAAACTTTTCCGCCCCGCTTGACTTCAACTTCGAGTCTCGACGACAAGGCATTGACCACAGAGACGCCAACGCCATGCAAACCGCCCGAAAACTGATAGTTTTTATTGGAAAATTTACCTCCGGCATGTAATTGCGTCATAATGACTTCAATGCCTGGAATACCTTGCTCAGGATGAATATCGACCGGCATACCGCGACCGTTATCAACCACCTTGACCGAACCATCCTTGTAAACAGTCATCTCGATATGATTGGCGAATCCGGCCAAAGCCTCATCGACACTGTTATCGACCACCTCTTGTACCAGATGATTGGGGCGCGTGGTATCGGTGTACATCCCTGGCCGTTTACGGACCGGGTCTAACCCACTTAAGACTTCAATGGCGGCGGAATTGTATTCGTTACTCATACTTCCTGCTTTTCCTGGATAAATTTCATATATAATAGCCGATTGTGTTTGGCTCAGTTTGCTTCAGTTCATTTAAACCAGCCGTATAACAAGGCGATACATTATAGTGGACCCCGTAATCCGGACAATAGTTTAAACTATGACTATTGAAAAAAGAGGTACAAAAAATGAGCGAAAAAAAACGGAAAACCTTTAGCGGGGCGCAAAAGGCCAAAATCGCGCTGGAAGCGGTTAAGAACATCAAAACGATCAATGAGATTGCTCAAGAGAATGAAGTCCATCCATCTCAGGTAAGCCAATGGAAGAAGGAACTGTTGGCCAATGCGGGAAGCCTGTTTGAAGGCAAACGCGGGCCGAAAGCGGTGAAGGCGCAAGACAATCCGGACCGTCTGTACGCCAAAATCGGGCAGTTGAATATGGAACTGGATTGGCTTAAAAAAAAAGTCCGGGATCAGCCTATGATCACGCGTCAAAGCTGGGTGGATCAAAAAGATGAGTTGGCGTTAAGTCGGCAATGCCAGTTATTGAACGTTACCCGCTCGGTAATCCATGAACAGAAAAAACGCCAACAACAGCCGGTGTCTGCTGAAGATCAGCAACTGTTGCGGTTGCTCGACGAAGAATATACCCGGCATCCTTTTTATGGCTCACGCCGTATGACAAAGTATTTACGCGGCCTTAACCATCAGGTCAACCGCAAACGGGTTCAGCGGCTGATGCGCATACTGGGGCTGGTCGGCATGGCGCCGGGCCCGAACACCAGTAAGCCGCATCCTGAGCATAAAGTCTATCCCTATCTGTTAAGAGGCGTCGAGGTGACACGCCCCAACCAGGTTTGGAGTACCGACATCACCTATATCCGGCTGCCGCAAGGATTTGTTTATCTGGTGGCCATCATGGATTGGTACAGCCGAAAAGTATTGGCATGGCAACTTTCCAATACCATGGACAGCGCGTTTTGCGTAAATTGTCTGGAGCAGGCCATCAAGACCTATGGCACACCGGAGATATTTAATACCGACCAGGGCGCACAGTTCACCAGCGCGGACTTCACCGGGGTATTGAGTCAGCATGGCGTGACCATCAGCATGGATGGCCGGGGACGGGCCTTGGACAATATCTTTGTTGAACGACTCTGGCGCACAGTGAAATATGAAGAAGTTTATTTGAAGCAATACGGCAACCTGCAAGCACTGTCAGCGGGGTTGACGGACTACTTTGCCTTTTACAACAGCGAACGACCGCATCAGTCGTTAGGCTATGAAACGCCAGACAGGGTTTATCAATTCGCCACGGGAGGTGGCGCTAAAATCGTGGATAAATATAATGCCGGCACTGCCAAGCAGACGCCGGGTGAAAATATGGGCCAGAGCCATTGAGCCTGACTGTTATGAGGGTTCTATCTTAAATTCTCTAATAATTTGTCTGGACAATGGGGTCCACTTTACATCGTACCACTAAATTTTATCAATCAATATGGCCAGAAAAAAAAACACGGCTCTGTTTGAAGAGTCTTTGCAAGAGCTGGAAGAAATCGTCGAGCAAATGGAGCAAGGCGATATAACCTTGGAACAATCATTAAAAGCCTTTGAACGAGGCATAAAACTAACCCGAACCTGCCAAAAAGCCCTGCAGGAAGCCGAACAAAAAGTACAGATATTATTAGAAAAAGACGGACAACAAACGCTGGAGCCTTATACCGATGAGTGATGCTTTAAAAGATTATTTAGTTGCTTGCCAAAACCGTGTTGAACGCGCCCTTGATGCACGTTTACCTGCCGATAACATTTTGCCGCAAAAATTACACGAGGCAATGCGTTATTGCGTTCTCGATGGCGGCAAACGCATGCGCCCCATGTTGACTTATGCAACCGGCAAGGCATTGGGCATCGATGAAGCGACACTGGATGGCCCTGCCTGCGCCGTTGAGTTCATCCATGTTTATTCTTTGATCCATGATGATTTACCTGCCATGGATGATGATGATCTGCGTCGCGGCAAACCGACCTGTCACGTCGCTTACGATGAAGCGACAGCAATTTTAACAGGTGATGCGCTACAAGCGCTGGCGTTTGAAATTCTGGCCAATGATCCCAGCATAAAAGCAGACAGCACCGCGAGACTGCAAATGATCACTACTTTGGCAAAAGCCAGCGGCTCACAAGGCATGGTAGGTGGCCAGGCAATTGATCTGGATTCAGTCGGCAAAAAAATTACGCTGCCAGAACTGGAAATCATGCATATTCACAAAACCGGCGCATTGATTCGGGCCGCAGTCAACCTGGCCAGTTTTTGCAAATCTGATCTTGAGCCTGCAATCGCCAAAAAACTGGATCATTACGCTAAATGTATTGGTCTGTCATTTCAGGTGAAAGATGATATTCTCGATGAAGAAAGTGATACCGCCACGCTAGGTAAAACGCAGGGAAAAGACAAAGATAACGATAAACCCACTTATCCTGCCTTGCTCGGACTGGCTGGCGCCAAACAAAAAGCACAGGACATACATGAACAGGCCATCGAAAGCCTGGCAGACTTTGGAGCCGAAGCTGATTTACTGCGCGAACTGTCCCTATACATCATTGAACGGACGCATTAAAAAATTGCTGTTATTCGCCCTTCTTCAAATGGCTTGTAACTGTTATGCCGGAATACACTAAGGCAGCACTGAACGAAAATGCGATTTTCGCTTTGCTCACGAAATCAACAGCTTGTAGCTATCGATTTTGACGACACATCCCTGTACAGCACCATTTTTTAATGAAGGCTAAGATTGTACAGTTTTTTGAGATTGCTTTTACTTACAACTCATACAATCCGACATTGAAAAATGGGTGCTGTACCTGTGTCGCGGGAAGCGCTGATTTAATCAGCGCTTCCCTAATTCTTGAGTATAATACCCGGTTATAGACAAGGCTAATGCTCCTCGATACCAAATTTTAATATGACTGTTACCGAAAATTACCCGTTACTCGATCAAATCACCACCCCGGACGACCTGCGTCAACTGCCGCCCACCAAGCTCAAGCAAGTGGCGCAAGAGTTGCGCCAGTTTCTGACCCATACGGTCAGCTTGTCCGGTGGCCATTTTTCTGCTGGGCTCGGTACGGTGGAATTGACGGTAGCGCTGCATTATGTCTTCGATACCCCACATGATCAATTGGTCTGGGATGTCGGTCATCAGGCTTATCCGCACAAGATTCTGACCGGCCGCAAGGACAAGATGTCAACTATTCGTACATTGAATGGTATTTGCGCTTTCCCGGACCGGGAGGAAAGCGAATATGACGCTTTTGGTGTCGGCCATTCCAGTACCTCGATCAGCGCCGCATTGGGCATGGCGATCGCATCGAAGCTAAAAGGGGAAAAACGCCATTGTGTGGCGATTATCGGTGATGGCAGCATTACCGGCGGTATGGCCTTTGAGGCGATGAATCACGCCGGCGATGTCGATGCGGATTTGCTGGTCATTTTAAATGATAACGATATGTCGATTTCGCCGAATGTCGGCGCGTTGAACAAGTATCTGACCAAGGTGATTTCCAGCCGCTTGTATTCGTCGGTACGGGAAGAAAGCAAGAAAGTTCTGAGCGCCATGCCCAGTGTCTAGTGCACATAAGCGAAAACACCAATGCTATTTATGAGGAATATATTGTAATATGCTGAATAATACTATATTAAATTCAGCAGGTGATATCATTCCACGACTAACAGCAGCCCCAATCAGTTTAACAGAAGAACAACGCACGTTATTGCAAGGCACAGTGCGTAAACATACAAGTCCTCAGAATTTGGTGACACGTTGCCGTATTATATTGTTGGCAGATGAAGGCATTAGTGTACATGAAACCATGCGCCAGTTAAAAATTGGACGGACAACTGTTCAAAATTGGCGAAAACGCTGGTTACAGAACAGTGAACAAGAAAATCCTTTAGCCCGGCTTCAAGATGCACCGCGAAGCGGTGCGCCTGCTATCTATACGGCGGAGCAAATTTGCAGCATTATCGCGATAGCCTGCGAACGCCCAGAGGATAGTCAACGCCCGATCACTCATTGGACGCAACAAGAAATAGCCGATGAAGCGATAAAACGGGGCATTGTTGATTATATTTCACAGCGCTCTGTTGGGCGCTTTTTAAAAAGAAGCGGACCTGCAACCCCACCGGATGAAAGGCTGGTTGACGGCAAAAAAAGATGAATACTTCGACGAGAGGTGTCAAGATGTTTGCGAAACCTGCCAACGGGCTTTGGAGCGGGAAGCGCAAGGCATCAAAACGATTTCGATTGATGAAATGACAGGGATTCAAGCTTTAGAGCGAGCAGCGCAGATATTGCCGATGAAGAAAGGAAAAATTGGGCGACAAGAATTTGAATATATTCGACATGGCACCCAGACCTTGATTGCAGGTTTTGATGTGGCCACGGGTGAAGTAATGGGAAGTATAGGAGAAACTCGAACAGAGCAAGATTTTGCCGGGTTTTTGAACCTGCTTTTTCATCAACAACCCAAACAAACCCATTGGCATTTAGTCATGGATAATCTCAATACACATTGTTCAGAATCGGTGGTTCGATTAATTGCCGAAAAAATTTCGTATTCAGGAGAATCAGGGGTTAAAGGAAAAGAGGGTATTTTGAAATCAATGGAAAGTCGTACTGCTTTTTTGACTAACTCAAACCATCCGGTTGTTTTTCATTTTACCCCTAAGCATTGTTCATGGCTTAATCAGATAGAGATCTGGTTTTCTATTTTAATGCGTAAAGTAATCCGGCGCGGCAACTTTAAATCTAAAGAGGATTTAAACAAAAAAATAGCGGATTTCATAAAATATTTCAATGAAACCATGGCTAAGCCTTTTCGCTGGACGTATCAGGCTAAGCCACTTACTCAATAGAGTGAGAACTTGCGCTTGTTTGCACTAGGTGTTTTCTGAAAAGAATGGGTGAATGTGATATTCCGGCGCGGGCGACCAATCACGCTTGGTTTCCATCCCTTCCCTACTGCCCACATTTAACCCACCTTGAAAAATGGGTTTCGAATGTCCGTAGCGAAGTCAGAACCCATTAAATAGCCCTGCAGGGACTCCTGGTAGAGCGGGGTCAAGGGAGTGGAGTCCTTACCAGCCCAGCGGGGGTTCCGTAGCAGAGCCAGGAATATACCCCCCCACAGCCTACCGAGCCCCTTTTTTTATATAGTCCGGAAACGATTTATTGTTTTTAGTAGAAATTAAAATTGAGGCGTATGTGAAGCATAGCCACTACATTTACTGAATGAGCAATAGCGAATGATGACGATAGTCATCTATTACCAAATGTGGTTTTTCAAACCCAATTTTTTGAGTTATCCACAGGCTTTTTTTAACGCGCTGGGATTAAATAAATAGAAGTTACGCATTGACAGGCAATGTTAAACTATGGGATTAAAGAATCCCAAAGTCAATGCAAGGCAAACCTTGATAAGAGAAATAACACGCCCCTCAACAGCCTGCTGTACATTACCCATGTATATTGGTTTTTTATTAAGTGAGCCGAAACAAGCTAGTTGTCGACGATTAGGAGAAGTCATGTCAATATCACATGATAGCGTAAATCGATTTCTAAATCGGGAGCATTACACTGGGCGAGATTTATACAATGAAGCCAGCGCAAGCCTGAATTTAAAGGGCGGAACCTTGAGTGTTGACGATAGTGTTCTTGATAAACCTTATAGCCAATATATGGCATATGTCAGTTATTTTTGGTCGGGAAAACATCATGGAGCAGTCAAGGGAATCAATCTTGTCACGTTGTACTACACAGACATTCAAGGAAAACACCAACCACTGAATTTCCGGGTGGTCGATAAGGCGGAAGGAAAGACAAAAAATGACTATTTTCAAGACATGCTGACCGAAGTATTAGCTTGGGGACTAGAACCTGGTTTTGTAACAGGAGATAGCTGGTACAGTTGCGTGGATAATCTTAAATTGACAAGAAATCATCAGACAGGATTATTCTTTGCAGTGGAAGGTAATCGATTAGTCTCTGTTGAAAAAGGTTCATGGGTTCAAGTCAGGCAATTAGAAATCCCGGAAGACGGCTTAATGGTTTGGCTCAAAAATTTTGGGTATGTGAAATTATTTCGGACGACCTTGAAAGAACAAGTTCGCCATTACATAAGTTCACTACCTGATGAAGAAAAAACCGCTGTTTTTGACAAGAAAGCATTTACCGAACAACATGATAGGCATTGGCAGATTGAGCAATATCATCGGGCAATAAAGCAGGTGTGTAATATTGAGCGGTTCCAGGTTCGCAATAAAAGAGCAATAAATAATCATATTTTTTCTGCAATTTGTGGCTTTGTTCAATTACAAAAATTGAGCTTTGCAGACGTGATTAATAATTGCTATAGCGTACAGCGGAATTTATTCAACGATGTTATGGCTTCGTTTATCGACACCTTTATGCCAAATATGAATCATTTAAACCCAAAATTTCGATCTGTTGTCAATGCGTAACTTCTAATAAAGATTAATAATAGATTAGCAAAAAAACGCGAATCGCTGAAAGCCACTACAGCCATGGTGTACAGCGATTTTTTTGCCGTGCCACCCTTGGTGCTATGCCGTGCTACTTTTCAACGTGTAACAAATCTTTATCATCAACCCAGATTTTCCAGCCTGTAACGCCGGATACTTGTGCCGCAGCCTTTTTAAGTTGAGTTCTGAAGTTAAACAATTCTTTAACTTCACTCCCACAAAACTCTTTAAGAGTTGAAACTTTATAAGGGTAAGGTTTGGCATGGGTTGAATAAAACCCATGCAGCCATTGCGCGAGTGGCTGAAATTTCAAAGCCAGCCGTTGTTCAATTTCAATTCCAGTCCAGCCGTCATGTCCGTATAACGCCATAATCTTGGGATTGATCTCAATAAAATATTTGCCCGTCTGGTCATCCCTTGCGCCGCCATAAATCATTGCGCCAAAGTAGGCTTTTTTGCCGTCCGCAATCTCAATTGCTGACGTTGATAGACGCGCAAATGCGCCTTTCAGCCACTCATGTTGACTTTTACCCGTTCCACGATTGATACCTTTTAAAAAGCTGTGTCTCTATACATGACAAAAAATATTAAAAGCTAGCGTAGCTCGTTGAAATGTAATTAAATACCGCATGCAGCCTGTAAGTCACTTCCTCTTCAAAAAGTCCTTGAGTACAAATTGTTCTCAGCGTTTGATACAGGTTAATATTTAAGCGTCTGCAGGTCTCAATCACAGACAATATCATGGCTCGGAACTGGGTGCCACGATGCGATTGACTGAAAAAACTGATTTTTCGCCAAATTACATAAGGGCGTAATGATCTCTCCGCGGCATTATTAGTTAAGGGGGGTACCCGGATGTGTCATAAATGTCCAGAGCTTGGCATAATCCTTGAGCAGTTTTCGGCAGGTGTTGCCGGTTTTGTTTTTGCCATGGATTAACGCCGTCTGTTGTAGCTGGCTTTCGAGACTTTCTCGAAGTCGGTCGAGCCGCTGTCGATAGTGCTGGCTTTGATATTGGCTTTGTTGCCAGCGTTTGGCGCATCGCACCACCAGACGGGCTATTCTCAGCAGTTTTTGACCATCTTCGCCTGCCCGCCCTTGTCGTTGGGCGATTTTTTCGAGATTTCGGATGATGTGCGCCCAGCAGTATTGGTGTTTGTCTGTTGTATAGTCATTGTAGGCACCATGACGATCGGTGACCAGCACGCCGTTAAATGTACCCGGCAGTTCTTTGGCCGCCCCTTTGCCACGGGAGTAGTGAATCAGGAAATAAGCTGCCTGAGTAGTCGAGAGGGACCATAGCCAGTAAACACTGCGATTCCTGTAATGCCGCGTTTCATCGGCATAGCCAGGATCTGCATTGCGGACACTTTCACCAATCTGATGATAAACCGGAACCAGCCAGTTGTTGAGTTTTTCCTGGCTTTGACTGATCGCCCCCAGACTGAATTCAAGTCCCCACTGTTCCTGCAGCAGACTTTCTATTTGTCTCAAGGTCAAATGGTAACGCCCATTCATCAGACTGATCCAGGCGATAAGCCCAGGCCCCATTTGACCTGTGGGCACCGATTGTGGAAAATGCGCGGTCCGCCGTTCTCCGCAGCGTTGACAGCATCCGGTATAGCGCTGATGTTCGGTGATTTCATAGCGAACTTCAGGCACATCGAAAACCTGATGACGCTGATAGCTGTCGATGTGAATCAATCCCCCACATTCACAGCGTGTGTCCGGGTAGTAACGCTTGATCGTATCGACCTGGTCTTCAGGCAGTAAGGCCCGCTCATACTTTTTGTGTCCGGTCTGCGCGCCTTTCTGGCGACCTGTCGCCGCTTTTCTTTTGCGTTCCGCCCGTTTTTTGGGGCTGTCTTGAGAGGGTGGGGAAGATGAGTTGTCGGAACCGGTATTCAATTGTTCTTCCAGTTCGTCTTTCCAGGCCTGTAATTCGGCGACGACTTCCCATAGCGACAAAATCACCTGATGAGATTCTTCCAATGTGTCAGGTAACGGTGGGGCTTTCGTTAAATCCAGATGCCTTTTATTCATAAGGGGGATTTTCTGACTTTTTTTGATGTTTGGCAAGGCCTGTGAACGGTTACGTATTTGGATACACGGTCAACAATCGTCACGAGAGCACCCTGGTGGTTTTTACCAGTCACGGTATCAATCTCCCAATCTCCAATACGTGTCTTTTGCGCCACAATAGCTGGCCGTTCATCAATGCTCACACGGTTTTGTGTTGTCCGCGTTTGTCTTTTGAGCCATAACGCTTCTTCCTTTTTTTGTGGCAGAATCTCAGATGTTGGTACAGCGTTCCACCTTGACGTTTATCTTTCCAGACATGTTGATAAATACGTTCATGACTGATGGATATGTCATGTTCTGTTTTTTAACCAGCCAGAGACTTGTTCAGAACTCAATAGAAGTTACGCATTGACAGGCAATGTTAAACTATGGGTTTAAAAAATCCCAAAGTCAATGCAAGGCAAACCTTGATAAGAGAAATAACACGCCCCTCAACAGCCTGCTGTACATTACCCATGTATATTGGTTTTTTATTAAGTGAGCCGAAACAAGCTGGTTGTCGACGATTAGGAGAAGTCATGTCAATATCACATGATAGCGTAAATCGATTTCTAAATCGGGAGCATTACACTGGGCGAGATTTATACAATGAAGCCAGCGCAAGCCTGAATTTAAAGGGCGGAACCTTGAGTGTTGACGATAGTGTTCTTGATAAACCTTATAGCCAATATATGGCATATGTCAGTTATTTTTGGTCGGGAAAACATCATAGAGCAGTCAAGGGAATCAATCTTGTCACGTTGTACTACACAGACATTCAAGGAAAACACCAACCACTGAATTTCCGGGTGGTCGATAAGGCGGAAGGAAAGACAAAAAATGACTATTTTCAAGACATGCTGACCGAAGTATTAGCTTGGGGACTAGAACCTGGTTTTGTAACAGGAGATAGCTGGTACAGTTGCGTGGATAATCTTAAATTGATAAGAAATCATCAGACAGGATTATTCTTTGCAGTGGAAGGTAATCGATTAGTCTCTGTTGAAAAAGGTTCATGGGTTCAAGTCAGGCAATTAGAAATCCCGGAAGACGGCTTAATGGTTTGGCTCAAAAATTTTGGGTATGTGAAATTATTTCGGACGACCTTGAAAGAGCAAGTTCGCCATTACATAAGTTCACTACCTGATGAAGAAAAAACCGCTGTTTTTGACAAGAAAGCATTTACCGAACAACATGACAGGCATTGGCAGATTGAGCAATATCATCGGGCAATAAAGCAGGTGTGTAATATTGAGCGGTTCCAGGTTCGCAATAAAAGAGCAATAAATAATCATATTTTTTCTGCAATTTGTGGCTTTGTTCAATTACAAAAATTGAGCTTTGCAGACGTGATTAATAATTGCTATAGCGTACAGCGGAATTTATTCAACGATGTTATGGCTTCGTTTATCGACACCTTTATGCCAAATATGAATCATTTAAACCCAAAATTTCGATCTGTTGTCAATGCGTAACTTCTACTCAAGTCCAAACGAATCACGGACTCAATCAATGCAATAACTGCTTCGGTCATTTTGATGGCCTTAGCCGCATCAGTTCTTCGCTTGCAGGCTTTATTGCGGGCCTGCCTAGGACGAGAGCCCCGTTTTCCTTTGTTACGCTGTAATTCCCGGCAAACAGTGGATGGATCCACACCTGTAATTTGCGCAATTTCTTTTTGTGATTTTTCTGCTTTCTTTAAGGCTTTAATCTGCTATCTTTGTACTTCGGTCAGTTGGTTATATTTCTTCATAAGCTTTCTCATCTTTGGTTGGATTGAAAAAGTCAGAACTTTACCCGCTGACCTTCTACAACCCAAAAAATGAATTGCACTTATGTGTTGAATCTAAGTTTTGTTAAACTGTTATCCAGAAACTTTATTATCTATTTCGTATTAACCGACTTGGGTACCCATAAACAAGAATAACTTTATCACCCAACTGAAATTTTGGATTATTGTTATTTATTTGTACTACTGTATATATAGCTTCGTTTGATGTTCTAATAACATATTCTGTCGCTTCATACACACCATTTAAATCTTCGATTGCGTTCCCAACTATCATTCCGCCTACAATACCAGCAATTATAATTCCAACGTTATTACTATTTGTTAGTGTAAGAACTCCACCAGTTGTTCCTCCTGTTAAAGCACCAACTCCTGTAGTTCCAGTTTTAACAAGAACAGGTTCAGACTTTATTATAACTGCTTCAACCGAACGTTTTGCATTGCCAATTGTTGCCACCCTATAACGACCTTGCCCATCAACTACAGAACAACCAGTTATTGAAAGGTTGATAATGCAATATGCAATTATGGTATAAAGCTTCTTCATTTCCCTTTAAAAACCGGCTTTGAAAAATCCGATTGCTCCAAACGGCTAATAAAATCAGCAATATTATTACGAACAGCACGATTCCAGCTTTCTACCGCCCGAACCTCACCCATGAAAGCATAATCAAATGGAACTATACCTTCACTCTCAACTAATTCAGAAAATAGCAAATCACCATTAGCCCTATCAATAACTTCATAAATTGCTCCAACTTTGGTTGCCATTGAGGCACCTGCACTTGGAACATCAAACTCTACAATACGAACAGATAAATTAACTTTTGTAGGCACTTCGTCACGAAATATCAGTGAACGATTTAGAGCGTCTTGTAATGCTTCTTTCCAGAGAGGGGGTATTGTTGCATTTGCTTCAACATTTCGTTGCTGTGCTTTTGGGGCAAATCCAACTGTAAGCGATTTCAACTCAACATTTTTTCTATTAGCGACCATTCCAACATCTTGGACGGTAAAGTCTACTGGGGGAACAGTCGTACAACCTTCCATTAAGGTAAAAAAAACAATTATTATTGTAAGAAATACATTTGCTCTCATATTCCTATTCCATGTCATTAAAAATCGTCTAACGCCTGATTCAATGTCGCTGACCGATATGCGACTAACTCTAATTACACACTGAACGTTGCTAAAAAATGGCTGCTGAAAACGAACTGAGCTGCCTGCGATCAATTGAAATTTTGTTATAACCATGCGTTGCGAATTCTAAGATCTCTTTTTGATAATAAAACCAGTTCTTTTAAGCATTGATTGGCTTCTTCTCGAAGTGGGCCATAGTAATCATCTGGATTACTCATTTTCCCAGGGTCAAAATCAACAAATTTCCGAAGAACAATATTTGCTTCATCCGAAAATAAAAATGAGCCGCTATCAGCCAGTTTTCTGATTTTAGGCATAGCTACATTTATTATTTCTCTGAGTTTTTCTTGATGTTTCTCACTAACACCACCAGAATCCCATGTTCTCCAGTGTACATCATAGTAATGAACTACATCAGAAAGAGATTCAATCGCTGCTTGATATGCAGCGACTCGAAGTTCCCACCATTTTTTATGCCTAAAACTCCAGTTACCTAAATACGATGAAAATAATCCTGCAAAAAGACCAACAAAAGCTAGCTTTACTAATTCCAGTACTGTATCCACGTTTATTCTCAGTTATAATTATTACTTATCAATAAAACCCTAACCAATAACAGATTGGCCTAATTACAGGAAACTCCATCTGATTTCTTGGTGAACAGAGATTACTACCTCGGTTAGTATCCAGGCTGGTTCCTTCATTTTGCAAGTTCACGGAGCGCGTTTCGGTATTTCTTCATAACCTTTTCGGCTGCGTTTATTTGTTCTTCAAAATCGTGCTGATAGGGCGTGAGGGTCAGGCCTTCTGGTTCGTCAAGCAAATACAGAATATCACCTTTTTCGGCATTGAGTTTTGTAAGTGCTTCTTTTGGAAGTACAATTCCCATAGAATTACCAATCGACATAACTTTTACCTTGAGCATGGCATGCGCTCCAATAATGTTATAATAAGCCCAGGTTGGACATCCAGTTAAATTCATACATCACTTTAACAAACAACTGGCCATGGATGTGGTCTATCAGCCTCTATTTCAGATCACTCCTGGTTTGTAAGTAGTCTCAAAGTATTGTTCATTCCCAGCTGATTTCAAGTTGAAACCATTATAGTTTTGACAACCAGTGAAAGGAAAACTCCACTTGAACCGCTTGCCCCATTTGCCGGGCAATCTGTTTCTCTATTTTTGCCAGCACCTTCGCATCCGGGAGTTCTGTACCCAGCAAGTCAGCTTTGATCAATAACGGTTTACCCAGCTGGATTTTAATATTACGTAAGCGGAAAACCTGATTATCCAATTGATAATGTTGTTTCAATAATTGTTGCTTGATGCTGGCGACTGTCTGCATATTTTTAAACGCCACCCCTAACGGCATCGAAATCACCAGAACCAGCACAGTTGAAATCAGAATGCCGGTTCTGGCGCGACTGAACGGCGCAAACCCCATCAACATAAACGACAAGCCCGCCGCCAGAATAATGCCGGTCAGGTTGGTCAGAAACAGCAGCATGGCGCCATAAAAAATCTCACTCTGCCACCATCCCAGTCCAATTCCGGCTACGCATAATGGCGGTACCAGTGCGACCGCAATAGCCACGCCAGGCAGGCTTTTGGCGATATTTTCCCGGGCATTGGCAAAAGCGCCGGCAATACCTGAAATAATCGCCACCATTAAATCCAGCATGGAGGGATGCAAACGCCCGGCAATCTCGTGCGTCACCTCATGAAACGGAATCAGCCAAGCCATCAGGGCGGATAACGACAACACCAGTCCCACCCCAAATGATAAGGTAAAAAAAGCCTTGCGGCTTAATTCGACATCGGAACGCAACACGCCCATCGACAGAGCGATAATGGGCGACATCAACGGTGCCAACACCATCGCGCCAATAACGACGGAGGGACTGTCCAGAAACAGGCCGAGTGAAGCCAAAAGCACACTCAACGCCATCAACAGCACATAATTGCCGGAAGTCGTTGCGCTCTCCTTCAGGTTTAAAAACAGTTCTTTAAAGTCTGATTCCAGTGCATGTGGAAAAAACGGCAGGGTTTTACTTAAATACTTGATGCGTTCTTCCTGTTGCGGCAACTGCTCACAAATGACATTTTCCTTGTCGTCGCCATATTGCTGTTTGGCGGTAAAAGCCTCACCCACTTTAACCGCCAATTTTTCCGGCAATACTGAAATTGTCAGTTTCTGTGCGGTCACTGGCCGTTTATTGACCAGATAATGGGTGTCTTCAGGAGATTCAATCAACAAGGATTCAGTGCGAATATAGCCAATCTGGTTTAACACCGCTTTCTTTTTGCTTTTAAGCAAAACGGCCGAGGATAATTGTAAATAAGACAAAATTGACTGCGGGGCGAATAACACGACCGAAATGCGCCTATCGGCCATTGATACCGTTTCTTCAAACAACTGGCGCAACGCACCGCTTTGGTGAAAATCCAGCAACAACATGCCGGTAATCGCGGTGCTGATGCGTTTGTCTTTGGCGGTTGTCAGGGTGACTGGATGCGGCCTTAAGGAAAACGCATGGATGAATCGTTTGATCTGAAATTGCAGTTTACGAAAACCCTGAATCTGACCGCTGTCACCAATATACTCGGACATCATGGTCTGATTTTCAAGATTAACGCCATCGACAACGATTTCATCGTTGCATTGAATCAGATCGATTTCGAAAGGGGTTTGAGTCAAGGCTAGTTTTAAACAATCATCCAGATTATCAGGCAAGCCAAGACTTTTATAAAACTGACTGACGGTATCGCCAGCGATCGGTAAAAAACTGACCACAGCCTTTTTTTACTGGCAATCGACAGGGCCTTGGGATAATCGGCCTGGTTGACCCACAATAAGACCTGCTGCAAGGTCTGATCGATATGAATGGCCTCGAATTCAATTAACTTTACCGGCTTGATCTGAATGTTTTCTGCCAGCAGTAAAGGATGCTCGGTAAATTTTTCTATTTGTTCGGCGACATTTTCGCTATAGATCAGATAGTATTTTCCAGCCATTACCATTATCGTTCCTTTTTTCACTATACATACTGCCCGGCGCACCAGCCGGATGACCAGGCCCATTGGAAATTGTAGCCCCCCAGCCAGCCGGTCACATCCACGACTTCGCCGATAAAATACAATCCCTGGTGTCTGCTTTCCATCGTCTTGGAAGACAAGGCATCACAGTCTACTCCGCCGACGGTGACTTCCGCGGTTCGGTATCCTTCTGTGCCATTGGGTTTGATTGTCCAGTTTTTAAGTTGCCCGGCAACGCTCGCGGTATCTGAGGCGTGTAGTTGTTTTAACGGTTTTCGCAGTAACGATTCAGGCAGCAGGGTCAGCAGCAGTTTTTTAGGCAAGTGTGTCGCTAAAGCCGTGAGTAATTGCATATCGCTGGATTGCTCCCTTTTCTTGAGCAGCCATTGCGGGATATCCAGATCAGGCAGTAAATCGATGACAAGGCTTTCCCCCGGCCGCCAGTAAGAGGATATCTGCAAGATACCCGGCCCGCTCAAGCCGCGATGGGTGAACAACAAATTTTCCCGAAACTGTCTGTCTGCCAGGCTGACTTGTGCTGCAACCGCGATACCGGACAGTGGCGCAAATCGGGGTTTGTCCTCATTCTGCCAGGTAAAAGGTACCAGGCCCGCATGGGTGGGAACGACCGGGATGGAAAACTGCTGAGCAATACGATAACCAAAAGGCGTAGCGCCCATTTTTGGAATGGACAAGCCGCCAGCAGCTATCACTAATGACTGGCAGTGGTATTCGCCAGAAGCGGTATTGAGTATAAACCCAGGATTTTGTGCGTTAATCTCCAGGATTGACGTGGCCAGTTTTATTTCCACCTTAACTAAAGCGCATTCGGCCAGCAGCATGGATAAAATATCGTTGGCGCTACGATCACAAAACAGCTGACCATGATCGCGTTCATGCCAGGGAATCTCGTACTGCTGAACCAGCGCCAGAAAATCCCACTGGCTATAACGGCTTAATGCTGATTTGCAAAAATGTGGATTGCGGGATAAATAATTATCCGCATCGATGTGCATATTGGTGAAGTTACAACGCCCTCCACCGGACATCAAAATCTTTTTACCAGCTTTGTTGGCATGATCCAGGACTAACACCTTGCGCCCCCGTTTACCGGCTTCAATGGCGCACATCAGCCCGGAAGCACCGGCGCCAATAACGATAACATCCGCTTTTTGTTGAGCCATTATTCGTTCATGCCATCCAGTATTTCCCAGCGCTGATAGGCTTGTTCCAGCTCTTGATTGACTTGTTTCAAATCCGCCAGGGTTGATGTAACTTTATCATGATCCTGTTTATAAAAATCAGCCTGGGCAATTTGTGTGTTTAATTGTGACTGTCGATTTTCAAGCTGTTCAATTTGTTCAGGTAATTGCTTCAGTTCCCGTTTTTCTTTGTAGCTGAGTTTGTTGGGAGATTTGCTTTTGGGCTTTTCTTTTTTAGGTTTATTGTCAGCGGCCGCTTTTGTTTCCGCCTTACTTTGCTCTGCAATTTTAAGCCAGTCGGAATAGCCACCGACATACTCGTTGACTCGCCCATCGCCTTCAAATACAAAAACGTTTGTGACCACATTATCCAGAAATTGCCGGTCATGGCTGACCAGTAACAAGGTACCATCGTAATTAACCAGTTTTTCTTCCAGAATTTCCAGGGTTTCCAGATCCAGGTCATTGGTTGGTTCATCCATCACCAGTAAATTGGCCGGCTTGGTAAACAATTTGGCTAACAACAAACGATTTTTTTCACCCCCGGAAAGACTTTTAACCGGCGACCTGGCTCTGGCGGGTGCAAACAAAAAATCAGCCAGATAGGACATGACGTGCTTACGGCCACCTGGGAAATCGATATAGTCACTACCTTCAGCCACGGTATCGGCGACAGATATTTCCGGATCCAGCTGCTCACGAAGCTGGTCGAAATAGGCAATATTCAGGCGTGTGCCGTGTTCAACCGTACCGGTCGTTGGCTCTATCTGTTTAAGTAATAACTTTAACAATGTGGATTTGCCCGCGCCATTCGGGCCCAGCAGGCCGATTTTATCGCCCCGTTCAATCAGGGTGGAAAAGTCCTTGATAATGGTTTTATCACCATATGAGAAACTGACATCGCTCGCTTCAATGACTTTTTTGCCGGATGATTCGCCTTTATGTAATTTTACCTCGGCCGTACCTTGTAAATTGCGCCTTTGGGCCCTTTCGGCACGCAGTTTTTGCAAGGCTCGCACCCTGCCCTCATTGCGAGTACGGCGCGCCTTGATGCCTTGGCGTATCCACACTTCTTCCTGCGCCAGTTTCTTGTCAAATTCGGCATTTTGTCGCGCTTCTTCTTCCAGTGTGGCTGCTTTTCGACGCAAATAATCCTGATAATTGCCAGCCCATGAAGTCAGTTGCCCTCTATCCAGCTCGACAATGCGGGTTGCCAGTTTTTGTAAAAAAGCCCGGTCATGGGTAACGAACAACACAGCGCCTTTAAAATTCAATATCTGCTCTTCCAGCCATAAAATGCTGTCAAAATCCAGGTGGTTAGTCGGCTCATCCAGCAGCAATACATCCGGCTCTATCAACAGGGCTTTTGCCAATGCCACCCGGCGTTTCCAGCCACCAGACAAGGTATTGACCCTGACATCAGCAGGCAGCGCCAGTTTATCCAAAATGGTTTCCACCCGCTGCTGAAAATGCCAGCCATTAGCGGCTTCTATTTGTTGTTGCAATTTTCCCAGCTGCGACAATGACTGCTCACTGCCATCCATGTCAGTCAATAACTGGTGATAACGGCTGATGACATCCCCCAGGTCGCCCAAACCCTTGGCCACTGCTTGATAAATGGTATCGTTGTCATCCAGTTCCGGGGTCTGCTCCAGCCAGGCGATGCGCACTTCAGGCTGGCGCCACACCTCGCCGCTATCGGCCTGAATATCCCCGGCAATAATCTTCATCAGGGTCGATTTGCCTTCACCATTTCGGCCTAATAACCCTACCCGTTCACCCGGATCTAATTGAAATCGGGCATTGTCCAGCAAAGCATGTGTTCCATAGGCCATTGAGACCTGATTCAATCGTATTAAAGGCATTATTTAATGTTTCTCAGTAAATCCAGCGCGGCAATAACCGCACGTTGTTGTTTTTGTTTGGCATTGCCACCAAGATGTTTTTCCCGGTACTGCTCACCGTGTTGACCATTCAGATAGGTCAATAGTGTTTGCGTGTTGGGGCAATAGAGTTGAATTAACAAGCATTCATGTTGCTTGCAGCTTGTATTTTCAGCCAGTTGCTGTGCGTATAACAGTAAATCTGAGCATGGTTTATTGTCCTCCTCAGTAATGATCAGCGCGCCGGCCAAAACAGAACAACCTGCAAACCGGGCGGCAATAGCACCATAACTGACAGTTTCAATCAACCTGAGTTTTTGTCCTTGCTGGGCAAATTTTTTGGCCACCGTTTCTGCCAGGTTTTGACCGGCGGGTGAGGTTTCCACCCGATAGACAATATCTCCCAGGCAATCTGTTATCGAGGCAATCGTTTCTTGCCGTATAGCCTCGGGAATACTGGCAGGAAATGCCAGTTTTACTTCAATATCTTCACTGGTTGTACGAAACCTCAGACGGACTTTATCGGGCTGCCGCCAATTTTGTAATTTCTGTTGAATATCGGACTCACCCAAACCAATCGTTCGTACTATCACCAGATGATCGGGCTGCAAATCAAAATGCTGGAGCAAATGTGGCTTTACCCCTTCAGCAAACATGTTTTTCATTTCCGAAGGCACACCCGGCATAAAATAAAACCAGCATCGCTGATATTTCAAGGCAAAGCCGGGCGCAGTCCCCCAATGGTTGTCCAGACGCACGGCTCCCTGTGGCAACATTGCCTGCTTTAGGTTACTGTCCACCATTTTTCGTTGACGTTGCTGAAAATAGTGTCTGATCTGTTGCAAGGCCGTTTCATCAAGCATCAAGGGTAGAGAAAAAGCGTCACTGACAGCTTGCGCAGTCAAATCATCCACCGTAGGCCCAAGCCCCCCCCGTACAAAGACAACAATCCGCTCGCTCGGCAATTTCCAGCAAGAGTTGTTTTAAATGTTGTAAATCATCACCGACAGCACTGTGCCGAATCACACGAAAGCCCAAATCATTCACCTGAGAGGCTAACCAGGCGGAGTTGGTATCGACAATCTGGCCAGTGACAATTTCTTCGCCTTGTGAAAATATTTCCAGTTGTGGTTTCATAATTGGGAATACCAAAATGGCAGCATAATCAAACTCAGTAGTGTTGTTACCGTCACAGACATGGCATACAAACCGCTATCCAGTTTATAACGGTCACAAAATACGATCCCCAACACCATGCTGGGCATGGACAAATCCAGTACAGCGGCCGCTTTTTCTCGGGCCGACAGAGGAAACCAGTCAACAATGAAAAACAACAACAGCGGGATCAGTATCATTCTGACCAGCACCACCGGCAACACATAAGGGGAATTTTTCAAGCGCAGTGAAGACCAGTTTAGCGCCAGACCTAATGAAAACAACATGATCGGCACCACAACGGCTGACATTTTTTGCAGGACGCCCAATAACCAGGCGGGTGGCGGCACCTGATAACAATTGAGCAATACGGCGATGAATGCCGCCCAAAAGGGAGGCGTATTTAAAAATGACAAGACAAATTTTGGCTTGTGTCGCTCCTGTCCATAATGCCGGGCGACCAGCACGCCTAATGTAAACAGCAAGGGACTGGCGGCAAAATAATCCAGTTGAATGACGACCGACCGCGCCCAAAAGCCGAAGGTTTGCTCCAATACCGGCAAGCCCAGATAAGTGACGTTGGGAAAGGACGAGGCGAGAATAATCGCACCGGTACGCTGAGCTGACAAATGAAAAGCCCTGCAGACAGACCATGACAATATCATGCCGGCAATCACGGCAACCGAACCCAGGGCGGTAAAACCCAAAGACTGAACGCCAATATCAGCTTGCCATAACACCTCGATGACCAAAGCCGGTAAAAACAGATAATAGGTGACCGTCGTCAGCACTTCCCGGGTATGTTCAGCTGTCAAGCCACCCGGTTTCAAGAAACGCCAGGCCGTGCCCAACGCCATAATCAGAGTCATTTGAATCAATGTGATGATCATGAATGCTATTTTACCATTCACGCCCCTTCAGAGTTACGGTAATATGGAGGGTTTCAATTAATCCGTATAAAGACTTATGACAGATTCTTTTATTTCCAACAAACCTATCCCACAACGTGAACGTCTGATCATGGCTCTGGATGTCCCCAGCATTGAAGAAGCCAAAAAACTGGTGGAAGAACTGGGCGATTCGGTTATTTTTTATAAAGTGGGCATGGAGTTATTTATGTCCGGTGATTATTTCGGTTTTATCGAATGGCTGAAAGCCCGTGATAAAAAAGTCTTTGTCGACCTGAAATTCTTCGATATTTCGGCTACCGTCGGTCGCGCCATCAAAGCGCTGAGTAACAAAGGCGTGGATCTGGCCACCATTCATGGCAATGACGCCATCATGGAAGCTGCCGCTGCTAACAAAGGAGATTTAAAAGTCTTGGCGGTAACCGCCTTGACCAGCCTGGACCGTGGCGATCTGGATGACCTGGGCTTTAAATGCGATGTGCGTGATCTGGTTTTGTCCCGTGCCAGGCGTGCTCTGGCAATTGGCTGTGATGGCATTGTCTCATCTGGACTTGAAGTCAAAATGATCCGTCAGGAACTGGATGATAAATTACTGGTGATTACACCCGGAATCAGGCCGGTTGATAATCGTGAAGATGATGACCAGAAGCGTGTGGTCAGTGTTGAACAGGCGTTTGAAAATGGCGCTGATTATATCGTGGTGGGAAGACCGATTCGCGATGCTACGAATCGAAAAGCGATGGCCGAGAAAATTCAACAACAAATTGCCGGTGTATTTGGCTGATTGTTGGATTACAGCACCCGCGGAAGCGGGTGCTGTAACAATGCGGTTTATTGAAAAATAGCATCAAAGGAATAACCGCCGGCATCCAGAATTTCTTTCAGCCTTTTCAATCCATCCATCTGGATTTGTCTGACACGTTCACGGGTTACGCCCAATTCATTGGCGACCTGCTCCACCGTTGCAGAGCGATGACCACATAGACCATAACGGCGCACAATGACTTCACGCTGTTTTTCCGCCAACTGATAAACCCAGTTGGTGATATTGTCTTTCATGGCGTTTTCTTGCAGTTGTTCGGTAGGTGAAACGCTTTTTTCATCACTGATAAAATCTACCAGCGGTTTATCGTAGTCCTTGCCTCCCGCCACATCGACCGATGAAACCCGCTCATTGAGTTTCAGCATTTTGCTGACCGTTGTCACCGGCTTGTTCATGTATTGAGCTATATCTTCTTCAGATGGCTCATGATCCAGTTGCTGTGCCAAAACACGCTGAGCTTTCAAATAACCATTCATTTCCTTGACGATATGAATAGGCAGACGGATAGTACGCGTCTGGTTCATGATTGCCCGTTCGATAGTCTTAGAAGTTACGCATTGACAACAGATCGAAATTTTGGGTTTAAATGATTCATATTTGGCATAAAGGTGTCGATAAACAAAGCCATAACATCGTTGAATAAATTCCGCTGTACGCTATAGCAATTATTAATCACGTCTGCAAAGCTCAATTTTTGTAATTGAACAAAGCCACAAATTGCAGAAAAAATATGATTATTTATTGCTCTTTTATTGCGAACCTGGAACCGCTCAATATTACACACCTGCTTTATTGCCCGATGATATTGCTCAATCTGCCAATGCCTGTCATGTTGTTCGGTAAATGCTTTCTTGTCAAAAACAGCGGTTTTTTCTTCATCAGGTAGTGAACTTATGTAATGGCGAACTTGTTCTTTCAAGGTCGTCCGAAATAATTTCACATACCCAAAATTTTTGAGCCAAACCATTAAGCCGTCTTCCGGGATTTCTAATTGCCTGACTTGAACCCATGAACCTTTTTCAACAGAGACTAATCGATTACCTTCCACTGCAAAGAATAATCCTGTCTGATGATTTCTTGTCAATTTAAGATTATCCACGCAACTGTACCAGCTATCTCCTGTTACAAAACCAGGTTCTAGTCCCCAAGCTAATACTTCGGTCAGCATGTCTTGAAAATAGTCATTTTTTGTCTTTCCTTCCGCCTTATCGACCACCCGGAAATTCAGTGGTTGGTGTTTTCCTTGAATGTCTGTGTAGTACAACGTGACAAGATTGATTCCCTTGACTGCTCTATGATGTTTTCCCGACCAAAAATAACTGACATATGCCATATATTGGCTATAAGGTTTATCAAGAACACTATCGTCAACACTCAAGGTTCCGCCCTTTAAATTCAGGCTTGCGCTGGCTTCATTGTATAAATCTCGCCCAGTGTAATGCTCCCGATTTAGAAATCGATTTACGCTATCATGTGATATTGACATGACTTCTCCTAATCGTCGACAACCAGCTTGTTTCGGCTCACTTAATAAAAAACCAATATACATGGGTAATGTACAGCAGGCTGTTGAGGGGCGTGTTATTTCTCTTATCAAGGTTTGCCTTGCATTGACTTTGGGATTTTTTAAACCCATAGTTTAACATTGCCTGTCAATGCGTAACTTCTAAGTCTGACGAATCCACCAGGTCGCATAGGTTGAAAAACGAAAACCTTTTTCAGGATCAAATTTTTCCACCGCCCGAATCAGGCCTAAATTGCCTTCTTCAATCAAATCCAGCAACGGCAGACCACGATTCAAATAACGCCGGGAAATCTTGACCACCAGCCTTAAATTACTTTCAATCATGATTTTTCGGGCTTCCTGATCGCCCTGCAAAACCCTGCGACCATAGGTCTTTTCTTCCTCGGCATTCAATAACTTGGATTTACCCAATGCATTCAGATAGATACGGGTTGCATCGAAAGAACTGTCATTGACAGGATCATCCTTGATATCGACTTCAACTTTTTTGGCTTCATCCACCAGTTGCAACACGTCAACGTCAGGAATCGCCAATGGATCTTCACTGATGTTACGCGCTACGCCGGATAATTGATAAAATTTGAGGATGAACAAAGAGAAATTAGACCTATACACAGACTATTTAATCAGCAATACGAGCTATGCGACGGCGACGGGTTTGTCGTCAATGTTAGATGGAGAAGTTAGCCATGATAGTATCACGCGTTTTTTATCGTCCAGGACGTACACATCAAAAGACCTCTGGCTGGAGGTTAAACGAACAGTCCGGAAGATTGAAGAAGAAACGGGGTGTTTGATTTTTGACGATACAATCCAGGAGAAGCAATGGACAGACGAGAATGAAGTCATTTGTTGGCATTATGACCATTGCCAGGGGCGGTCAGTCAAAGGCATCAATCTATTGAATGCCTTGTATCATACGGGCAATGTTTCGATACCCGTAGCCTTTGAAGTGGTCAAAAAACCGATTCAGTTTTGTGATATCAAAACAAAGCAGGTTAAACGAATGGCTACGGTGACCAAAAATGAGCTGATGCGTGCGATGATTCAACAGTGTTTGAACAATCGGCTTCAATTTCGCTATGTGTTGATGGATAGCTGGTTTACGGCTAAAGAGAATCTGGAGTTTATTGTTGACAAAGACAAACATTTCATTGGGGCTTTAAAGGATAATCGTTTGGTGGCGTTGAGCGTTGACGACAAGAAACAAGGAAAATTTACCCGTGTCAGTGACATTGCATTAGAGGATAAACAAGCAGTTCGCGGCTGGCTAAAAGGCTACCCACATGAAGTCTTGATTGTCCGGCGAATCTTTACAAACAAAGACGGCAGTACGGCAACCGTTAATCTGGTGTGCAGTGATTTAACATTAGCGGGTGAAAAAGTTGCGGCAATCTATCAGAAACGATGGAAAGTCGAAGAATTTCATAAATCATTGAAATCCAATGCCGGGTTGGCAAAGTCGCCTACTCGTACCCCAACAACACAAAACAATCATATTTTTATGGCCATTATGGCGGTCTTTAAACTGGAGTGTCTCAAAATAAAACACCAAACCAATCATTTTGCTTTGAAGGCTAAATTATATATCAAGGCTATTCGGCAGGCTTTTGCTGAATTGCAACAATTCAAGACCGCGTAACATCAGATCTTCATTTAAAAAATCTACTACTTCGCTAGTGCACATAAGCGAAAACACCAATGCTATTTATGAGGAATATATTGTAATATGCTGAATAATACTATATTAAATTCAGCAGGTGATATCATTCCACGACTAACAGCAGCCCCAATCAGTTTAACAGAAAAACAACGCACGTTATTGCAAGGCACAGTGCGTAAACATACAAGTCCTCAGAATCTGGTGACACGTTGCCGTATTATATTGTTGGCAGATGAAGGCATTAGTGTACATGAAACCATGCGCCAGTTAAAAATTGGACGGACAACTGTTCAAAATTGGCGAAAACGCTGGTTACAGAACCGTGAACAAGAAAATCCTTTAGCCCGGCTTCAAGATGCACCGCGAAGCGGTGCGCCTGCTATCTATACGGCGGAGCAAATTTGCAGCATTATCGCGATAGCCTGCGAACGCCCAGAGGATAGTCAACGCCCGATCACTCATTGGACGCAACAAGAAATAGCCGATGAAGCGATAAAACGGGGCATTGTTGATTATATTTCACAACGCTCTGTTGGGCGCTTTTTAAAAAGAAGCGGACCTGCAACCCCACCGGATGAAAGGCTGGTTGACGGCAAAAAAAGATGAATACTTCGACGAGAAGTGTCAAGATATTTGCGAAACCTGCCAACGGGCTTTGGAGCGGGAAGAGCAAGGCATCAAAACGATTTCGATTGATGAAATGACAGGGATTCAAGCTTTAGAGCGAGCAGCGCAGACATTGCCGATGAAGAAAGGAAAAGTTGAACGACAAGAATTTGAATATATTCGACATGGTACCCAGACCTTGATTGCAGGTTTTGATGTGGCCACGGGAGAAGTAATGGGAAGTATTAGGAGAAACTCGAACAGAGCAAGATTTTGCCGAGTTTTTGAACCTGCTTTTTCATCAACAACCCAAACAAACCCATTGGCATTTAGTCATGGATAATCTCAATACACATTGTTCAGAATCGGTGGTTCGATTAATTGCCGAAAAAATTTCGTATTCAGGAGAATCAGGGGTTAAAGGAAAAGAGGGTATTTTGAAATCAATGGAAAGTCGTACTGCTTTTTTGACTAACTCAAACCATCCGGTTGTTTTTCATTTTACCCCTAAGCATTGTTCATGGCTTAATCAGATAGAGATCTGGTTTTCTATTTTAATGCGTAAAGTAATCCGGCGCGGCAACTTTAAATCTAAAGAGGATTTAAACAAAAAAATAGCGGATTTCATAAAATATTTCAATGAAACCATGGCTAAGCCTTTTCGGTGGACGTATCAGGCTAAGCCACTTACTCAATAGAGTGAGAACTTGCGCTTGTTTGCACTAGTCATACACACCTCCAAATATGGCTGTCGCCATCGGTACTTTTATTTTTTCGGCAAATACCAAAGTGGATTTACCGGCTTCCCTTTTTTTCTTATTTCAAAATGCAACGAAGGTTTTATCCCCCGTAATTTTCCAACTTCGGCAACCGCCTGTCCCTTTTTTACCCACTGGCCTTCTTTAACCAGTAATCGTCGATTATTCGCGTAAGCAGTATGAAATAAACTGTTATGCCTTATAATCAACAAATTTCCATAACCGACCAGTCCTTTTCCGCTGTAAACAACTTTTCCTGCCGCAGCGGCTTTGACTTTTTGCCCGAGTCGGCCACTGATGTCGATTCCCTTATTGTGCGTTTGAGAAAAAGATTTAAGGATCTTCCCTCTTAACGGCCAGTGCCAAGTTAACTTTAACAGTTTTTTGTTAACGTATGAAAAGGAAGGATTTTTCTGTGATTGACTTCGCGTTTTATGAGGTGTTTTGTATTTTTTATGTGATTTGTTTCTCGTTTTCTTAAGTTTTGCTGAAGTAGTGTCTGCCCTTTTTTTTGCATCATATAGAGCAATAATCTGGCCAACTTCCAGTCGATAAGGTGGTTTCAAGTCATTCCACCGAGCCAGAGTTTTGTATCCATATCCAGACCGAAAGCCGATGGCATAAAGCGTATCGCCTTTATGAACGATGTAGAATTTTTGTGTTTTAGGAATATCCCGATAATAACTTCTGATTGGCGCATAGTTACGCCCCCCACAGGCAGTCAATATTGCTAACAAAAACAAACCAATCAGAACAGTTCGCATCAGGACTTAACCAAGCAAAGTTTTTTTGGCCAGATTGATTTGCGCCGCCAAAAAATCAGAGCCACCCCGGTCGGGATGCAGTTTTTGCATCAATTGGCGATGCGCCTGAATAATGTCCTGCTCACTGGCCCCCGGTTCTAGCCCAAGAATTTCATACGCCTGCTCCCGACTCATCTTGCCACTTTGCATATTCTGTCTTTGTTGTGATTGCGTCTGATGTTTTTGATGGTAAAACCACTGCCATAACCGCTGTAATTGGGGGGCATAACGTAATACTATGGGCAGCATTCGACTGATCGCCGCCATAACCACACCGGCCAATGCGATTAGCCAGTTTAATTTGCCGGATAATGTCAATACAATAAAAATCACGACCAGAATGATCCAGCCACTTTTTTTTTATGATTTTGGCAACTTCCTGGGCGGGGGTTCGCAAAAACCAGCGCATTAGTGCGAAAACCAATGCCAGAACGATCAATAACATGACAACTCGTATCATATGGTTCCTTACTTTATATTTATCTTAAATCCGAATAGCGGATGCTGATGAAATATCTGGGGTAAACGAGGATAATATAGCTTTCTTTATAAACAGGATAACTTTTCCATGCTAAAAAGCGCCACACCTGTTCTGGGTTTCGCCGCCTACAGCGGCACCGGCAAAACCACGCTGTTGACTCAATTGATACCACAGCTCAAACAATCCGGCGTTGTAGCGGGAGTAATCAAGCACAGTCATCATAATTTTGATATTGATAAACCCGGAAAAGACAGCTATCAACTCCGATTGGCGGGAGCCTCGCCTGTCATGCTGGTTTCAGCCTACCGCCGCGCTATCATTACTGAGTTCAGCCAGCACCAGGAACCAAAATTACAGGATCAGATCGATGTTTTTGATCACCATCACATTGATTTAATTCTAGTCGAAGGTTTTAAATCGGAAAAGTTCCCTAAAATTGAACTGCACCGCCCCAGTTTAAACAAACCGCTGTTGTATCCTGATGATGATTCCATTATTGCCGTCGCCAGCGATGTAGTTCTTTCTCTACCTGAACATATTACTCCGCTGAACATCAACAATATTCAACAAATTCGAGAATTTGTCATCAATTTTGTCAGGGAACGTAAATGAAAGATGTTTGTTCAAATAATGAGAAAAAACCGTTAATAAGCTTAGACCAGGCTCTGCGTCAAATCTGCAACAGTTTATCACCTGTCAGCGCTACCGAACGCATCGCCTTGAGCGATGCACTAGGACGAATACTGGCCGATCCTGTCATTTCAACACATAAAATTCCAGCAGAAAATGTTTCTTCTATGGATGGTTATGCCTTTTCCAGCCAGGAGATTAAAAAAGGCCATCCTTTCACCTTAAAACAAGTCGGTATCTCCTGGGCCGGACGGCCTTTTTCAGCATCCATTAAAGCGGGTGAATGTGTCAGAATATTTACCGGCGCAGTTTTACCGCCTGGCGCCGATAGCGTCATTATGCAGGAACAGGTGACCCTGACAGATGATGTGATTCAGTTTCCAGCTGATTGTCCGGTGCAACGCTATATCCGTTCTGCCGGCAGTGATGTCAAACCAGGCCAGATACTGTTAAAAGCTCATCACAGACTTTCAGAAATTGACTGCGCCCTGCTGGCTTCTGTCGGCATCTACTCAGTCAGCGTAGTAACTAAAATCCGTATCGCCTTTTTTTCTACCGGCGATGAATTACAATCGCCAGGGAACAGTTTAAAACCCGGCCAAATCTATAACAGTAATCGATTTGCCTTACAGGGCTTGTTAAACAGCCCGGCCTATAGTGTTTCTGACCTAGGTATCTTGCCGGATGACAAAGCTCTGATTGAGAATACCTTGCAGCATGCAGCAAAGGATTTTGATGTATTGATTTCGACAGGTGGCGCATCGGTAGGCGATGCAGATTTTGTCGCCGAAATTTTAGCCGAAACCGGTCAGGTCAATTTCTGGAAACTGGCAATCAAACCCGGCAAACCCCTGGCATTTGGGCGTTTTGATAATTGCTGGTTTTTTGGTTTGCCCGGCAACCCGGTGTCAGCTGTGGTGACTTTCCATAAACTGGTACAGCCTGCATTAGACCGCCTGCTCGGTCAACCTGTCCGCAAACCTTTACGATTGCCTGCGACGACCCTGGCCGAAATCCATAAAGTTCCGGGCAGACTGGAATTCCAGCGTGGACAATTCCAACAATTGGAAAGTGGCGAATTTCAAGTAATGCCGCTAAGCGGACAAGATTCCCATCAACTCGCTGCACTCAGCAGGGCAAACTGTTTTATCGTGCTGGCCGCCGACAGTCGCGGGGTGAAAACTGGAGAACGGGTCATCATAGAACCCTTCACTACATGTTTGACATGATAACTGATGTTACGCGGTCTTGAATTGTTGCAATTCAGCAAAAGCCTGCCGAATAGCCTTGATATATAATTTAGCCTTCAAAGCAAAATGATTGGTTTGGTGTTTTATTTTGAGACACTCCAGTTTAAAGACCGCCATAATGGCCATAAAAATATGATTGTTTTGTGTTGTTGGGGTACGAGTAGGCGACTTTGCCAACCCGGCATTGGATTTCAATGATTTATGAAATTCTTCGACTTTCCAGCGTTTCTGATAGATTGCCGCAACTTTTTCACCCGCTAATGTTAAATCACTGCACACCAGATTAACGGTTGCCGTACTGCCGTCTTTGTTTGTAAAGATTCGCCGGACAATCAAGACTTCATGTGGGTAGCCTTTTAGCCAGCCGCGTACTGCTTGTTTATCCTCTAATGCAATGTCACTGACACGGGTAAATTTTCCTTGTTTCTTGTCGTCTACGCTCAACGTCACCAGGCGATTATCCTTTAAAGCCCCAATGAAATGTTTGTCTTTGTCAACAATAAATTCCAGATTCTCTTTAGCCGTAAACCAGCTATCCATCAACACATAGCGAAATTGAAGCCGATTGTTCAAACACTGTTGAATCATCGCACGCATCAGCTCATTTTTGGTCACCGTAGCCATTCGTTTAACCTGCTTTGTTTTGATATCACAAAACTGAATCGGTTTTTTGACCACTTCAAAGGCTACGGGTATCGAAACATTGCCCGTATGATACAAGGCATTCAATAGATTGATGCCTTTGACTGACCGCCCCTGGCAATGGTCATAATGCCAACAAATGACTTCATTCTCGTCTGTCCATTGCTTCTCCTGGATTGTATCGTCAAAAATCAAACACCCTGATTCTTCTTCAATCTTCCGGACTGTTCGTTTAACCTCCAGCCAGAGGTCTCTTGATGTATACGCTCTGGACGATAAAAAACGCGTGACACTATCATGGCTAACTTCTCCATCTAACATTGACGACAAACCCGTCGCCGTCGCATAGCTCGTATTGCTGATTAAATAGTCTGTGTACAGGTCTAATTTCTCTTTGTTCATCCTCAAATTTTATCAATTATCCGGCGTAGCGCGTAACATCAGTTAATAAAAAACCAATATACATGGGTAATGTACAGCAGGCTGCTGAGGGGCGTGTTATTTCTCTTATCAAGGTTTGCCTTGCATTGACTTTGGAATTTTTTAAACCCATAGTTTAACATTGCCTGTCAATGCGTAACTTCTATTTTTGTAGCTTGCGCGCCCAGTAATGCGCACCGCCGCATGCTTCCATACCCACCAGACAAGGGGGAAGTTTGGCGCAAAATGCCGGTATTTGACTGCGCTTCAATTGTTTACGCAGTACCACCTGGCCTCGTTCGTTAACACCATGGAGCTGAAAAACATTTTTTGCCAAATCAATGCCTAATACGCTAATCTGTTTCATGGATGCCTCCTTCCGTTTTAGTTAAAAAACTTGCCTTAACTATGGCACATCGATGCCGGTCAAGGGAAGGCGGTGTCCATTCCATCTGATTTAATCAGCGCTTCTCTAAAGAAGCCAAATAATCGTCTTTACGCTTCAGATAATTATCGACAAACTCATCCAGTGCAGGTTTATCTATGGCCCGCAAACCACTCACCGCCAGTTTTTTAAAACCAATGCCGACTACATCATCATCCGCCTTGATTTGAAAATGCAATTTTGCCGATCCGCGTTTGCCATTAACTACAAATTCAGGTGCTAGTGCTTCCAGTTTTGGCTTGGAAAAATCCACGTTATTAAATTCAATAGTCATACTTTCATAAATAACCAATGGCCGGCCCAAATTGAACATGACCTGCTCCTGCTCCAGCAATGGCACTAAACCATAAGGAAAGTTATGACCAGAAAAGGCAACGTAATCCCGTATAAATGCTTCGATCAATGCATCATCTTTATTGATCTTGCCGGAACGGGTCACTTTCAAATAAGATTTTCCTTTTTCATCAGTCACATCGAAAACATCATCATCGGTGTCAGGAAAATACAGGCCGACAGCATCACCGACCATGCCGGTAAATTCAAATTGCATTTTTTCACTGAGACCATATTTTTCCAGCACCAACGAAAACAATAAATCACCAGGCACACAAAAACGCTTGGCGCCTATGTCATGCAGCGGATTGAAATCGCCGGCGACATCCTTGGCGAAACGACTGGCTTGATCTGCCGAAATAACGATTTGATTTCCTTCCTGACGGTAAAAGTCATGTAAAAACATTTCTAACTCTTTATTAAACGCGAAAAGTTCGTCATTCTACCTTGAAATCAATATCTTGGCACGGATGGATCACATTCCAGTGACCATGCATCATTACCGCCCAGCAAATTATAAAGTTTTTCAAAGCCAGACTGGGCCAAAAACCGGCAGGCCATCATACTTCTGACGCCATGATGACATAACACCACAATTTCCTCATCACGATCCAATTCATCCAGTTTCAGTGGAATCAATACACTGTTGGCAATATGCGCTATATCGAATTCATTGGTTTCACGAACGTCGAGGATTTTCAAATCAGGTTGTGATTGTTTTTTTTGTTGTAATTCCTGTGGCGTTAATTGTTGAATGGGCATATGAATCGTTCCAGTCGAGTTAAGGCAGCGCTTATTTTATCGATTGAAACAGTATAGGCAAATCGAATATGCGTATTGGCCCGGTTTTTTCCAAAATCCTTGCCTGGCGTGACAGCGACCCCTTCTTGTTCCAGCAGCGCTTGAGCGAATTGAAAACTGTTCTGGCTGAATCGACTGCAATCAGCATAAATATAAAAAGCGCCATGAGGTTTTTCATATACTTCAAATCCCAATTTTTTCAAACCCTGGTATAAAAAATCACGCCGTTTTTCGAATGCTTGCCTGCGGCGTTCCAACTCGGCCATATTTTCACGGGAAAAAGACGCCAATGCGGCAAACTGGGATTGCGTCGGGGTTGCGATAAAAAGATTCTGCGCCAGTTTTTCCACAGCTTCAATAAAGGCCTCCGGTACGATCAGCCAGCCCACCCGCCAACCGGTCATGGCGAAGAATTTCGAGAAACTGTTGATCACAAATACATTATCGCTGTATTGCAAGGCGCTTGCCGCCGTTACGCCATAAACCAGGCCGTGATAAATTTCATCGGAATAAAAACAGCCGCCTGCTGACAGCGTTTGGGCAATTACGGCTTTTAATGCCTCAGGCTCGATCACCGTACCAGTCGGGTTGGAGGGTGAGGCAACCAAAACGCCTTTTGTTGAAGCCCGCCAATGCTGTCTGACCAGTTGGTCGGTTAATTGAAAAGCGGTATTTGCCGAAACATCAATGGTATGCGGCGTACCACCAAACAAATGAATGAAATTACGATTACAGGGATAACAGGGATCGGCCATTAAAACTTCTTCACCCGGGTTGAGGCTGGCCCCCAGCGCCAATAAAAACGCTCCGGACGCGCCTGGCGTAATAAAAATACGCCTGGCGTCCACCCTGATCTGATATTGCTGAAAATAAAAATCGGCGATCGCTTCGCGCAAGGCCGGCAGCCCCGAAGCCGGCGTGTACTTAATATCACCCTGCTGCAATATTTTCGCTCCGGCCTTGAGCACACACTCAGGTGTCGGAAAATCAGGCTCCCCCACTTCCAGGTGGATAATATCGCAGCCTTGCCGCTCCAGCTCTTTTGCCCGCCTGAGCAGTTCCATCACATAAAACGGCGAAATATCCTGAATACGATCAGCAACTAATGACTTCATTTCAACTCAAAGATTGACTAACAAAGCGCAAAATCATAACAAATTTCTTGCTATGGGTTGGCTATTCTGTTAAAAATACGCAGTTTTTAAAATTGCTTAGGAGTTATGGGATGACTGACGAGAATCAAGCTGGCCGAGATTTAAGCTTTACTCCTTACGAAGAAGAAAAAGGCGAAGAGTACATGAATGAAAAGCAACTGAAACATTTTGAAACGTTGCTTAAAAACTGGAAAGCGTCATTGATGGAAGAAGTAGACCGGACCGTTCACCATATGCAGGACGATGCCGCGAACTTTCCTGACCCAAATGATCGGGCTACTCAAGAATCCGAATTTAGTCTGGAGCTGAGAACCCGCGACAGAGAACGCAAGTTAATCAAAAAAATCGATGAAGCTCTGGATGCGATTGAATCAGGCGACTATGGCTATTGTGAAACTTGTGGTGTTGAAATTGGCATTCTCCGACTGGAAGCCAGACCAACCGCCATTTTATGCATTGATTGTAAAACGCTCGACGAAATTCGCGAAAAACAACGTCAGGCTTGAACAAACAGGTCGCATCCCCCGCCTATATCGGCCGGTTCGCCCCTTCGCCTACCGGCCCTTTGCATCTGGGTTCTCTCTACACCGCCCTGGCCAGCTATCTGGATGCCCGTTCCCAACAGGGACAATGGCTATTGAGAATCGATGATCTGGATCATTTTCGCATCATTCCCGAAGCGACTGACCAAATTCTGACCGTGCTGGATAAACTTGGCCTGCATTGGGATGATAAAATCTACTATCAAAGCCAACATATCGAACACTATCAAGCGATTCTTGAACGGCTCGAACAGGATAACTGGCTGTACCCTTGCACCTGTACTCGAAAAAAACTGGCCGCATCTGGCCCGCCTTATCCTGGATACTGCCGGCAAAAAAAGATTGCCGCAGATTCAACATTCGCCCTGCGCATTAGAACCAAACAGCAGCCGATTGTTTTCAAAGATCGACTGCAAGGGAGAATTGAACAAAACCTGCAACAAAGCTGTGGCGACTTTATCCTTAAACGCAAGGATGACGTCATTGCCTATCAATTGGCTGAGATCGTCGATGAACGCCAGCAAAACATCACACATATCGTTCGCGGCTTTGATTTACTGGACTCCACGCCGCGTCAGATTTATCTGCAACAATGTCTGGGGCTGCCGCAACCCGATTATATGCATATCCCGGTCATCGTCGATCAGCACGGTATCAAACTCAGTAAACAAACCCATGCCGAAGCCGTTTCAGCAAAGCATCCGGAAAAAACCTTATGGCTGTTATTGAACTTGTTGAGGCAACAGCCGCCAGAAACGCTGCAACAGGCTTCCGCCAGGGAAATTCTGTCCTGGGGGATCGAACACTGGAAACCAGAAAAACTGAAAAAAATCCGTGCAATCGAGCAGTGAATTGAATAAGGTATAACGCAAATTGTAATTATTCGGCCTATTTTTTGATAGGTTTCTACAACTACAGCATTTTGGATAATCGACAACTTAGCACCTCAGCCCAATAGTCAGCGAACGGCAAAAGGAACAAACCATGTCTGAAGAAAAAATCTATCCCGTCCCACAAAATATTGCCAAACACGCCCATATCGACAAATCCCGTTATCAGTCGATGTATCAACAGTCTATAGAAGATCCGGAATCTTTCTGGTCGGAACAGGCCAATCAATTTCTCGATTGGATAAAACCCTGGGACAAAACACTGGATTATGATTTTCCCAGTGGCAAAATTCGCTGGTTTGAAGGCGGTCAACTGAATGTCAGCGTCAATTGCCTGGACAGGCATCTTGCCAGCCGCGGCGATCAAGTCGCGATTATCTGGGAAGGCGACAATCCTGCGCAGGACAAAAAAATCACCTACAAAGCCCTGCACGAACAAGTCTGCCGTTTCGCCAATGTGTTGAAATCTCAAGGCGTCAAAAAAGGCGACCGGGTCTGTATTTACCTGCCTATGCTTGCCGAGGCGGCCACCGTCATTTTAGCCTGCACCCGTATTGGCGCCGTTCATTCCATCGTATTCGGCGGTTTTTCGGCCGATGCCTTGAAAGACCGTATTCTGGATGCCGAATGCAAAATCCTGGTTTGCGCTGACGAAGGCTACCGTGGCGGCAAAACCACGCCATCCAAAGCCAATGCCGATAAAGCCGCCGAACATTGCCCATGTCTGGAAAAAATCATTGTCATTCAAAATACCGGCAATAGCATCGCGTGGAACGATGACCGCGATATCTGGTATCACCAGGCGATGGCGCAAGCCTCGCCTGATTGCCCTGCCGAAATCATGGATGCCGAAGATCCGCTGTTTATCCTTTATACCTCCGGCTCGACAGGCAAACCCAAAGGCGTGCTGCATACCACCGGCGGTTATTTGCTGTATGCCGCCATCACTCATAAATATGTCTTCGACTATCATGATGGCGATATTTATTGGTGCACCGCCGATATCGGCTGGGTCACCGGCCACAGCTATATCATTTATGGTCCACTCTGTAACGGCGCCACCACATTGATGTTTGAAGGCGTACCGACTTACCCTGAAGCCGACCGTTTCTGGCGTATCATCGACAAACACCAGGTCAATATTTTCTATACGGCGCCAACCGCCATCCGTGCATTGATGGCGCAAGGTGATGAGTTTGTCAAACGTACCAATCGCAGCAGCCTGAGAATTCTTGGCAGCGTTGGCGAACCGATCAATCCGGAAGCCTGGGAATGGTATTATCATGTCGTTGGCGACAGCCGTTGCCCGATTGTCGATACCTGGTGGCAAACCGAAACCGGCGGTGTTTTGATAACACCACTACCGGGCGCAACCGATCTGAAACCCGGCTCCGCCACCCTGCCCTTTTTTGGCGTGCAACCCAAAATCCTCGACAATGAGGGCAATGAGCTGCTTGGTGAAGCCGAAGGTTTGCTGGTCATCAGTTACCCTTGGCCTGGCCAGGCACGCACGCTATATGGCAACCATCAACGCTTTATCGATACTTATTATAAAAACTACCCCGGGCATTATTTTACCGGTGATGGCGCACGCCGGGATAAAGATGGCTATTACTGGATTACCGGTCGGGTCGATGACGTTATCAATGTCTCAGGACACCGAATGGGCACCGCCGAAATCGAAAGCGCACTGGTATTGCATGATGAGGTGGCCGAGGCCGCTGTCGTCGGTTTTCCGCATGATATCAAAGGCCAGGGGATCTACGCTTATTTCACCCTGAATGTCGGTGTTGAACCCTCGGAAGAACTGCGCCAGGAATTGATTCAACTGGTTAGAAAGGAAATCGGCCCTATCGCCACCCCCGATGTCATTCAATGGGCGCCAGGCTTGCCTAAAACCCGTTCCGGTAAAATTATGCGCCGCATCCTGCGTAAAATCGCCGCCAATGAACTGGATAATCTGGGCGACACCTCGACCTTGGCTGATCCTGAGGTGGTCGATGATTTGATCGCCAACAGGGTAACCGTCAGCTCGTGATTTCAAGAATCAGTTTAGTTTGCGGGTGGATTGCCATGCGGCAACCCACCCTGCATTCATTGGCCGATTATCAAACCAGTTTATCTTTGTTTTGCCACAATAAAACAACCAGAATCGCTGGCATAATGGCGGCGCTCGCCTCCCACAAGCCCATACTCGCCAAAACCAGTTGATTGACCAGCAAAATCAACGTATATAACCAGGCAGCCCATTTTTTCAGCCACCACAAACCGGCAATACTGATAAAGCTCAACACCGACGCCACCGTAAAATAAAAAGGATAGAGGCTACCGAATTGTTTCGACACCGGGGTGATAATCATGAACGTCAGTTGCAAGGCATTGATCAAACCGATAAAACAGATCGCAATGATTGCAGGGGGATGATTGAGTTTGATTTTATCGCTTGACATAGTAACGCCTCCTCTGTTTTGTTATTATCCGGATATTTCATCAGAAATTGATAAAAAAATCACTTTTTATCCGTATGTATCAGAGGGAGGTTATCGATGTCCATTGATTACCAACATATTCTGCATTTGGCCAAAAATGGTGAATGGGACAAGGCGCATCAGGCAGTACAACCGAAAGGCGATGAATTGTCCTGTTTGATTCATGCTTATCTGCATCGCGTCGAGGGCGATATGTCCAACGCCAATTATTGGTATCGACAGGCGGGAGAAACCATGCCGGATAACAGCCTGGAAGAGGAATTCAATCGCTTGACAGCAATGGCCGAAAAAGCGATGCAGTAAAAACCTTCCGTATTCAGCTGGATTTTAGCGCCTGCCTGATATCGTCCAGATAAATTTTCATTTTCTGCCAGACAATATCACCTTTGCGGCCAGTATAGCTATGGCTCAAATATAAATCCACGCCACAGACTTTGGGAATCATCGAACAGCGGCCGGTGATACGAATCTGCTTGCCTTTGAGGCAATAGGTCAGAGGCGGACAATCATCCCGCTCTATTCGCCCTTCCATGATCAAATCGAAACGTTTATCAAACGGCTCATAAACAACCCCATCCGCCTGAGGCGTCAATTCAGCCAGCCTCACTACTTGTTCATCAACACTTCCGTTGATAATCAACCGGCAGTCTTCCAAATCCACAAGCAAAGCTTCTGCCAGGCGCTTGTCAGTTAAATGGCCCGGATAATTCATGTAATCCTTTTATTGATTTCATACCTGGAGGCTGTCAGCTTAAGGGGGGTTTGTAACGTGTGGAAAATCGAGTGGAATTTTTGCTCTTTTGGAAGCGCTACATTGGGCTATGCAATAAAAAAGAGCGGTAAAACGACCCAAATGAGGGACACGAGCCTGCAAGCGTCCCTCTCAATTTGAATGGTCAGCGTACACCAACATTAATGTACTCCTGTGGAATAACTAATTTTACACTCTGATTTTTTTTTGTTCTCACTCTTAACACATAGTGTTTACCAACTCCATTTAGCAAAATAGTGATGTTTTTCAACTTGATAAAGTTATTTCCAAAGGAACTCTTTTCAGAAAGCACGCCAAGTTGCTTAACATATTTATTATATGGATCTTTTATGTGAACAGTAGCATTTTCAGTACGAACATTTATCACGCGCATGGAACCATCAAGAAGCTTTCCTGACACTCCTCCAACTAATAAAGGTATGCCTCTGTACATGACAAAAAATATTAAAAGCTAGCGTAGCTCGTTGAAATGTAATTAAATACCGCATTTTGTTTTAGCGAATATGAATAACGGGACATTACAAATCAACGAGCTGACCGTCATATTAACTGAGCACTTTCAATGGAACAAGGCAAGAATCGTTTGTTTTGTGGGTATGTTAATTGCTTTGATAGCAGTTAGCACGGTCAATCTGGCCCAGCTCGCCGTATTCTTTCCCCGTCGGGCAAAAATTTCCTCACGATATCGACGGATGCAACGATTTTTCAGTGACCATTGGCTGGATTACAATGAAGTCGCTCATTTCATCATGAAACGGTTTGGTTTCACTGATCAGGATTACTATCTGACGTTAGACAGGACGAATTGGAAGTGGGGTAAAACCAATATTAATCTGCTGGTGCTTGCCGTGGTTTATCGGGGTGCCGCCATTCCTGTGTATTGGTTGCCTTTAAACAAGCGGGGCAACTCTAATACGAAGGAACGTATAGCGCTGATGAAACGCTTTATTGCGCAGTTTGGCCGACATCACATCAAAGGTCTTTTGGCTGATCGGGAGTTTATTGGAGACGAATGGATGGGCTGGTTGTTTGAGCAAGAGATTCCCTTTTATATCCGTATTCGCAACAATGCCTGGACAACCAATGCCCAAGGCCAGCGAATACGCATAGAGCGTTTGTTTTATGGGCTTAAGCCGGGCAGCACACGACACCTCTCAACAGCACGCTATTTGGGAAATTGTTCAATTTATCTCAGTGGGTTACAGCTGAGTGATGGTGAGTTATTAATCATCGTCTGTCAGCATTTGAACCCTGATGCGATTAAAATTTATGGCTTGCGTTGGGAAATCGAAACGCTTTTCGGCTGTTTAAAAGGACGGGGATTCAAACTTGAGGAAACACGTGTAGTCGGTTATCTTCGGATCAAAAAATTGTTAGTATAAAGTGGACCCCATTGTCCAGACAAATTATTAGAGAATTTAAGATAGAACCCTCATAACAGTCAGGCTCAATGGCTCTGGCCCATATTTTCACCCGGCGTCTGCTTGGCAGTGCCGGCATTATATTTATCCACGATTTTAGCGCCACCTCCCGTGGCGAATTGATAAACCCTGTCTGGCGTTTCATAGCCTAACGACTGATGCGGTCGTTCGCTGTTGTAAAAGGCAAAGTAGTCCGTCAACCCCGCTGACAGTGCTTGCAGGTTGCCGTATTGCTTCAAATAAACTTCTTCATATTTCACTGTGCGCCAGAGTCGTTCAACAAAGATATTGTCCAAGGCCCGTCCCCGGCCATCCATGCTGATGGTCACGCCATGCTGACTCAATACCCCGGTGAAGTCCGCGCTGGTGAACTGTGCGCCCTGGTCGGTATTAAATATCTCCGGTGTGCCATAGGTCTTGATGGCCTGCTCCAGACAATTTACGCAAAACGCGCTGTCCATGGTATTGGAAAGTTGCCATGCCAATACTTTTCGGCTGTACCAATCCATGATGGCCACCAGATAAACAAATCCTTGCGGCAGCCGGATATAGGTGATGTCGGTACTCCAAACCTGGTTGGGGCGTGTCACCTCGACGCCTCTTAACAGATAGGGATAGACTTTATGCTCAGGATGCGGCTTACTGGTGTTCGGGCCCGGCGCCATGCCGACCAGCCCCAGTATGCGCATCAGCCGCTGAACCCGTTTGCGGTTGACCTGATGGTTAAGGCCGCGTAAATACTTTGTCATACGGCGTGAGCCATAAAAAGGATGCCGGGTATATTCTTCGTCGAGCAACCGCAACAGTTGCTGATCTTCAGCAGACACCGGCTGTTGTTGGCGTTTTTTCTGTTCATGGATTACTGAGCGGGTAACGTTCAATAACTGGCATTGCCGACTTAACGCCAACTCATCTTTTTGATCCACCCAGCTTTGACGCGTGATCATAGGCTGATCCCGGACTTTTTTTTAAGCCAATCCAGTTCCATATTCAACTGCCCGATTTTGGCGTACAGACGGTCCGGATTGTCTTGCGCCTTCACCGCTTTCGGCCCACGTTTGCCTTCAAACAGGCTTCCCGCATTGGCCAACAGTTCCTTTTTCCATTGGCTTACCTGAGATGGATGGACTTCATTCTCTTGAGCAATCTCATTGATCGTTTTGATGTTCTTAACCGCTTCCAGCGCGATTTTGGCCTTTTGCGCCCCGCTAAAGGTTTTCCGTTTTTTTTCGCTCATTTTTTGTACCTCTTTTTTCAATAGTCATAGTTTAAACTATTGTCCGGATTACGGGGTCCACTATAGTACTTCCCGTTATTGCTTTCTGTTGGTCACATAAAGCAGGCGAATGGAAACATGATTGCGAGTTACCAATAAAAACCAAAACACATCAGCGGCTCGCGCAAAGCCTGTTTCGATATGGATTAGATTGTATCCGCTCAACGTTGTTTAATGTCTTATCTCAATCAAAAAGGATGATTAGAAAAGTGATTGCTCTTTTGCAACCCATACCTTTTGTCACTGGAATACATGAGACTCATTTGTCATAAGTTAATTTTTGTCATGTACAGAGAAGGTATGCAAAAAATTAGAAGTTACGCATTGACAGGCAATGTTAAACTATGGGTTTAAAAAATCCCAAAGTCAATGCAAGGCAAACCTTGATAAGAGAAATAACACGCCCCTCAACAGCCTGCTGTACATTACCCATGTTTTATTAAGTGAGCCGAAACAAGCTGGTTGTCGACGATTAGGAGAAGTCATGTCAATATCACATGATAGCGTAAATCGATTTCTAAATCGGGAGCATTACACTGGGCGAGATTTATACAATGAAGCCAGCGCAAGCCTGAATTTAAAGGGCGGAACCTTGAGTGTTGACGATAGTGTTCTTGATAAACCTTATAGCCAATATATGGCATATGTCAGTTATTTTTGGTCGGGAAAACATCATAGAGCAGTCAAGGGAATCAATCTTGTCACGTTGTACTACACAGACATTCAAGGAAAACACCAACCACTGAATTTCCGGGTGGTCGATAAGGCGGAAGGAAAGACAAAAAATGACTATTTTCAAGACATGCTGACCGAAGTATTAGCTTGGGGACTAGAACCTGGTTTTGTAACAGGAGATAGCTGGTACAGTTGCGTGGATAATCTTAAATTGACAAGAAATCATCAGACAGGATTATTCTTTGCAGTGGAAGGTAATCGATTAGTCTCTGTTGAAAAAGGTTCATGGGTTCAAGTCAGGCAATTAGAAATCCCGGAAGACGGCTTAATGGTTTGGCTCAAAAATTTTGGGTATGTGAAATTATTTCGGACGACCTTGAAAGAACAAGTTCGCCATTACATAAGTTCACTACCTGATGAAGAAAAAACCGCTGTTTTTGACAAGAAAGCATTTACCGAACAACATGACAGGCATTGGCAGATTGAGCAATATCATCGGGCAATAAAGCAGGTGTGTAATATTGAGCGGTTCCAGGTTCGCAATAAAAGAGCAATAAATAATCATATTTTTTCTGCAATTTGTGGCTTTGTTCAATTACAAAAATTGAGCTTTGCAGACGTGATTAATAATTGCTATAGCGTACAGCGGAATTTATTCAACGATGTTATGGCTTCGTTTATCGACACCTTTATGCCAAATATGAATCATTTAAACCCAAAATTTCGATCTGTTGTCAATGCGTAACTTCTAAAAATAATTAAAAGTAATACGAACGGATGTTGGTTAATCCCTTCTTTTTTAGCTATATTATTAACATGAAATGATCCATATCGAAAGCGCAAGGAGTTCTCAGCCGTGAAAAGGCTGCTTATCCATATTCAATGAAGTAAGCTGGCTTACCCCGGTTGTGTTATATAACCGAATTTTATCAGCGCTCTGATCCAGCGTGGTGCATTGCGTTTGACAGCCATTTCTTCGTAGTCGATGGTCGAATCCCGGAAATACTCGCCGCGACTAATCATGAAGTAACATGTCCGCAAAAGTTTGTGAGCCAGCGCAATGATGGCGCGTTGGTGACCTCGCCTAATCGCCAGTGATGTATATTTTGCCTGGAAAACCGATCGGGTTCGGCTGGCGGCATGGGCGCATTCGCAAAGCAGGCGACGCACATATGGGTTTCCTTTTCGCGTTCGTCCTGATTTGCCTTTGCCGGCAGACTCGTTGTTGCCGGGGCATATGCCCACCCATGACGCCAGCCGATCCGCACTGCCAAAGACAGTCATATCCGTTCCGATCTCAACAAGTAGCATGGCTGCTCCAATCAAATCAACACCGGGAATAGTCTGGAGCAATTGCAAAACCGTTTTCTCCTTCTCCAGTCCGGCCAGCAGTTGTGCATCAAATCTGGCTATGCGTGCTTCCAAATCCTGAATATGCTGCATCAGTTCATTCAGTACGAAGCGATGGTGCTCGCTCAACTCACCTTGCAGCGCCTCCAGTATATCGGCGCGCGGCGCTTTGAGACGATTGCTGGTCAGCTTCAACACATCATGCGCAGGCTGTCCTTCAATCAGCGCGTTAACCATGGCGCGCGCGGATTGCCCATGTACATCGCTGACCACCACGCCAAGCCGGATGCCGCCGTCGGTTAATACCTTGTGCAGTCTGTTCTTCTCAGCAGACAGCATCGACACCAACTTCTGTCGTTGACGTGAAATCAGGCGTAACTGCCGCATCTTTTCCGGTGGCACGAATGAACCGCGCAGCAGTCCGGCACGGGAAAGCATCGCCAGCCATTGCGCGTCGCCGATGTCCGTCTTGCGTCCCGGCACATTCTTCACATGCCGGGCATTGACGACCCTGGCGTAAATACCCACATGTTCCAAAGCTGCATATGGGCTTTTCCAGTAGATGCCGGTGCTTTCCATCACCACCTCATCCGGTGCGACAGACTGCACCCAATCGGCTAATGCACGTCGATCACGTTTGAATGCGCCAAACTGCCGATGCTCTGTCTGAATACCACCATCGGCCTGTTCAACCATGGCGCAGGCGGTAATCTGCTTTTGGTGAACATCCAACCCGATGACTCGCTTGTGTATTGCAGTGAGTTCCATTTTTTCCTCCTTTACTCTATGATTGAGCCTGGAAGGTGGCGGTTGCCTGGATGATCTGCCTGAGGGCGATGTAAATCGTCAACGGCCCTTTTAACATTCGCTCTTAAAGAAGCAATCCGGGGTTCGAGTCATCCATGGCAGGCTACGTTAGCAGTCGGGTTCTAAGGCTCCAAAGTAAAGCGCAGTCTTTAACCGCCATCTTCCACAAGGAACTCTACAACATTTCATCATGCGGGGTGGCAATTCTTGCGATGATCGTTAGCACGTTTAATAGAACTATCTAAACGCTGAGCAAAGTAACTACGGTTAGGAATCTGTGTCAAATAGTCAGTTACAGCGAGCCTTTGAACTTCTGCTTCAGTCTTTTTTCGATCTGTTATATCAGTTGCTACCAGCCCAGTAGCAAACAATTTTTTATCGTCATTATAAATTGGAAACTTAACTGATAAATAATCGCGCTTCTCACCATCTACTAGTGCGCAGAAGCGAAAACACCAATGCTATGTATGAGGAATATATTGTAATATGCTGAATAATACTATATTAAATTCAGCAGGTGATATCATGCCACGTCTAACAGCAGCCCCAATTAGTTTAACAGAAGAACAACGCACGTTATTGCAAGGCACAGTGCGTAAACATACAAGTCCTCAGAATTTGGTGACACGTTGCCGTATTATATTGTTGGCAGATGAAGGCACTAGTGTACATGAAACCATGCGCCAGTTAAAAATTGGACGGACAACTGTTCAAAATTGGCGAAAACGCTGGTTACAGAACAGTGAACAAGAAAATCCTTTAGCCCGGCTTCAAGATGCACTGCGAAGCGGTGCGCCTGCTATCTATACGGCGGAGCAAATTTGCAGCATTATCGCGATAGCCTGCGAACGCCCAGAGGATAGTCAACGCCCGATCACTCATTGGACGCAACAAGAAATAGCCGATGAAGCGATAAAACGGGGCATTGTTGATTATATTTCACAGCGCTCTGTTGGGCGCTTTTTAAAAAGAAGCGGACCTGCAACCCCACCGGATGAAAGGCTGGTTGACGGCAAAAAAAGATGAATACTTCGACGAGAGGTGTCAAGATATTTGCGAAACCTGCCAACGGGCTTTGGAGCGGGAAGAGCAAGGCATCAAAACGATTTCGATTGATGAAATGACAGGGATTCAAGCTTTAGAGCGAGCAGCGCAGATATTGCCGATGAAGAAAGGAAAAATTGAGCGACAAGAATTTGAATATATTCGACATGGCACCCAGACCTTGATTGCAGGTTTTGATGTGGCCACGGGAGAAGTAATGGGAAGTATAGGAGAAACTCGAACAGAGCAAGATTTTGCCGGGTTTTTGAACCTGCTTTTTCATCAACAACCCAAACAAACCCATTGGCATTTAGTCATGGATAATCTCAATACACATTGTTCAGAATCGGTGGTTCGATTAATTGCCGAAAAAATTTCGTATTCAGGAGAATCAGGGGTTAAAGGAAAAGAGGGTATTTTGAAATCAATGGAAAGTCGTACTGCTTTTTTGACTAACTCAAACCATCCGGTTGTTTTTCATTTTACCCCTAAGCATTGTTCATGGCTTAATCAGATAGAGATCTGGTTTTCTATTTTAATGCGTAAAGTAATCCGGCGCGGCAACTTTAAATCTAAAGAGGATTTAAACAAAAAAATAGCGGATTTCATAAAATATTTCAATGAAACCATGGCTAAGCCTTTTCGTTGGACGTATCAGGCTAAGCCACTTACTCAATAGAGTGAGAACTTGCGCTTGTTTGCACTAGTACTTTTTCTTCAACGACAATGACATCATTTTTAGCAATTACCATCTGATCTGACTCTCTAAATACCAATGCAATATCGCAAGGAAAGATATCGTAGTCAGTTTGACCAAGGAATTGTTGTTGATCGATATGAAATAACCGGGAGTATTCTTCATTGACGAATATATAATGGCCGTCAAGATCTTTTGCCCCAATCACCGCATTAGCATGATTTAGTATAGATTTAAAAAGTGCCACTTGGCGATGTAGACTTTCAAGTGTTTCATTACTCATAAATTTCACTTCCCACTTTAACGTATTACTCATTATAACAATACCGATACTTAACAGGCTGTTGATTTAATCCAACCTGGAGGCCGCATTGTTTCGTTGCCATAATTGGCATTTGATTACATAACTAATTGTTATTTATGGTAAAATGATTCAATCCATTTGATATTCCCCGATTTTTTATTTGTTATGCGCGGCATTGATTATACCCAAAACGAATTATTCAGTTATCGGACGCTGGAATCTAGAATTCCGGGTGATCATCCTTTACGCAAACTACGATATTTGGTCGATATTCTATTGACTACTTTGGATGAGGAGTTCGATGACCTGTATTCCCGACGGGGCCGGGCGTCAATTCCTCCCGAGCGTTTACTCCGTGCCAGTTTGTTGCAAATCCTGTTTTCCATTCGTTCGGAGCGGCAACTGATCGAACACATTGATTTCAATCTGCTGTATCGTTGGTTTGTCGGCTTATCAATGGATGATGAGGTTTGGGATCATTCAACGTTCAGCGCCAATCGTGACCGTCTATTGAATGAGCGCGTGAGTCGTTTGTTTTTTGATCGTGTGCTGTGCCTGGCCGAATGGCAGGATTTAGTCTCAGACGAACACTTTTCGGTTGATGGCACGCTAATCAAGGCCTGGGCTTCTGTGAAAAGCGTCAAGGCCAAAGACGGTTCGAGCCGGCCGCCGGAGGATTCCACCCGCAATCCGGGTGTCAACTTCAAAGGCGAGAAACGCTGTAACGACACGCATGAATCGACAACGGACCTGGAAGCAAGGATGTATAAAAAAAGTCAGGGCGATAAAGCCCAACTCGCTTTTCCGGGCCATGCACTCATGGAAAATCGCCATGGTTTGGTCGTCGATGTTGAAGTGACCCAGGCGACCGGAACGGCCGGGCGGGAGGCGGCGACAAAAATGATCAAACGCAGCGTCAAAAAAGCGGGTGCCACAGTGGGCAGTGACAAAAACTATGATACCCAAAACTTCGTTGCCGAGCTTCGCGCAATGAAGGTGACCCCGCATGTGACTCAAAAAGCGAAAGGTTCGGCGATTGACAAGCGGACAACCCGGCACTCAGGTTATACCAGCAGTCTCAAAATCCGTAAACGGATCAAAGAAGTCTTTGGCTGGAGCAAAACTGTTGGGGGATTACGTCAAACCCGGTTTCGCGGAGTGAAAAAAGTGACTGCCCAAACCGTATTCACCTTCGCAGCGTATAATCTGACCCGCCTGATGTCCTTGTTGCAATGGCGTTATTCAACTGCGTAGGCACCGTTGTGCCTGAAATCCGCCAAAAGGCGGAAATAAAGCCTCGAAAGGGCAATATAAACCGGCTGATACCGGAAAACCTGGCTAATCAGGCCCTCCGGAGGTAAATTTAACCCAAAATGGAGGGTTGGAGCCGGAGGCATAGGGGCGTTTTTCAACAGCCTGTTAAGGAAGTGCCGAGCAAATCATCCATACTGTCAGCAACCACAAAGCATTTAAGTGATATAGCCCCGGTTGATCCGCTACGCTTGATCGCCCCAACAAACCGGTATTTTCTCTCATCGTTCCCACAGTCCCCCATAGGAATACGTGCAGAAAAGAAAAAATTGCTCAATGTGGCTTAGAATCCTTACAGTTTTATTTGACCCCTACAGTATTCCAAAGCAACCAAGAATAGAACATAACCAAAAGGCGCCCTCTCAAACAGCAATTCCGCTACGTTCCATTACCGCCAGTGAACTTGGGCGTTACCAAGATTCTCTATATCCCTTTTCAATTTCATCATAATGAAGCGCTAACCACACAGCATCATCGGAACACTCCTCCACACGATGCCTGACATGGGCCGGAATCGTCAGAAAATCCCCTGCCTGCAAACTTAACCGCTGTGAATCAAAACGCAGCGTGGCGCTGCCTTTAAGCAACATGACCCATTCATCATTGTCTTGGTCATACCATTGGCCTTCCGGTGTTATTTGCCCATATGAGACAATTTTTTCCAGCTTAAAAGCGGGGCTAGTCAGTAATGGATAAAATTCTTCAACATCACCCTTTTCCGGGTGGTCGAAGATATTGCCTGTTTTGAGGAATTCCATAATCATCAGTTTTATCATCAAAAGGAAACTTTTAAGACTCATCCCAAAGTTTATCCAGCCGTTTGGCTGAAACTGGATATGCCGTTTTCAATTGCTGGGCGAACAGGGATACGCGAAATTCTTCCAGCGCCCAGCGGAATTTGTCCTGTTCCGGCCAGAGTTGGTTCTTTTCCGCCTGTTTTTCGACATACCCCCAGTAGCGCAGCCAATAGCGTTGCAGTTGTGCGAGGTTTTGCGCTTCGTTTTTCTGTTTTTCCAGCCGCATTAAAATCGCTTTTAAATAACGGACAATATGGCGAATCTGCTCCATTGGCGTATAGCGGATGAATCCTTGATATAACAACAAGGCCAGTTGTTGTTCAATATCTTCCCGGGTGTCATGCAAGATGCAGGGTTGTTTGAGAAATTTACGAATTTGCGGCAGCAAGGCCATGATCTGATCGAGACTTTGGCCCAGTCTGTTGCCGGCATCGACCATGCCGGTTTTACCTTGTTGCAGGACTTGTTCAAACTGCGCGGCGCTTCGGATATTGCTATCTGCTAAAAAGACTTCCCGAATCACGGCATAGACGATTTCCTGTTTGAAATCACCGCCCTCGCGTTTTCCCAACAGTGGATGCCGGGGCAGTTGGCCATATAAAACCGGTACGGTTTTGGCGACCGGAATATTTTTTTTCAGATATTGACAGGATTTACGGCATTTAAGCTGGAACAGTTTGTTCAGCCCCCAGACATGCGCCTGACCGGCCTTTTCCCGAGTATCGAACATTTTGACGCCCACCGTTTCCCCCTCATCGACCAAGGCGGGGAATCCCAGAAATGATTGGCCATTCTGGATGAATGACCAGGTTTCCGGTATCTCGTCCAGCGGCCAGTCGATGCAGCCGGTAAAATTCAGTTCATCGGCGGCCAGTTCATCAAAACTGTCGCCGGCGGTTTCAGCAAATTGCACTTGCAGGGTTTTCAGGTTACGGCCGCTGCCCAGGATTCTACCGGCTTCATCCACGACGCGGAAATTCATGTGTAAATGTTCAGCCAAAACTTCCGGCCGCCATTCATTTAGCGGTACTGATTCGCCAGTCAGTTTGCGCAAGCGGTCGCTGAGCCATTGATACAGCGAGCCTTTGAAATCCGGCTCTATTTCCAGACAGCGCTTGACCGTTTCCGGCACCGGAACAAAATGTTTGCGCAGTTGTTTGGGCAAGGCCTTGACCAATGCAGTCAGCTTTTCTTCCAGCATGCCCGGCACCAGCCAGTCAAACGGCGTGGCATTCAATTGATTGAGCTGGTGAACCGGCACGATGGCGGTGACGCCATCATCAGCATGGCCGGGTTCGAAGCGGTAGTCGAGTTTGATGCTCAAATCGCCAATTTTTTTGACGTCGGGAAAATTCCATTCATCGACATGCTCGTCACCGCCGCGGGTTAAATCTTCTTTGGTCAGAAACAGGATTTTGGGATTGTCTTTTTCGACTTTTTTGCGCCATTGATCCAGTGTGATGCCGTTGACGACGGTTTCCGGCAATTTTTTGTCATAAAACTGGTACAGCCACTCCTCATCTTCGATCAAATCGACGCGGCGACCTTTATGCTGAATATATCCCACCTCTTCCAGCAGCTTTTGATTGGCTTTGAAAAATGGTGCGTGGGTATGATAATCCTGCGCCACCAGCCCGCAACGGATAAAAATTTCCCGCGCCCCTTTTGGATCGACCCGTTCATACGGTATTTTGCGCTTGGCCTGCAAGGTAATGCCATACAGCAGCGTCCGTTCATACACCGCGCTGCGTCCGGCTTTTTTTTCCCAATGTGGATCGTAATAGCTGCGCTTGATTAAATGCCGGGCTGCCTGTTCGATCCATTCCGGCTCTATTTTCGCCACGGTGCGCGCATAAACCTTGGAGGTTTCCACTTGTTCGGCAGCCATAATCCATTTTGGCCGCGCCTTGTGCTGGCCGGAGCCTGGAAAAATAAAGAATTTAAGATTGCGCGCGCCCAGGTATTCGTATTGTTCATGGCGAAAACCGATGTTAGACAGTAGCCCTGGCAACAGCGCCTTATGAATTTCATCGTAACTGGCGGGCACTTGGTTGGGCCTGAGTTTCAACTCTCCTTTGATAACCTGCATAATCTGGCTGTGAATATCATGCCATTCACGCATGCGCACATAGGACAAAAAATTATCGCGACAATATTTACGCAGTTTATTGTTGCTAAGGTGTTTTTTCTTGTCTTCGAAATGCTGCCATAAATTCAAAAAGCTCAAAAAATCCGAGTGTTCATGCCTGAATGCTGCATGTTTGCTTTCTGCCTGTTGCAGCTTGTCCGATGGTTTTTCGCGTGGGTCCTGAATGCTGAGGCCTGCGACAATAATGGCAGTCTCAGTCAAGCAGTTATATTTATCCGCCGCCAGCAGCATTCTGGCCAGCCGTGGATCGGCCGGTATTTTTGCCAGCCTGCGGCCGGTGTCGGTCAAGCGCCCGGCTTTATCCAGCGCATTGACCTCGTGCAATACCTGTTTGCCATCACGAATCATTTTCGCTTCCGGCGGCTCGACAAATGGAAACTGTTCGATTTCGCCCAGCTTCAGATGCGACATCTGCAAGATCACCGAGGACAGGTTGGTGCGCAAAATCTCGGGTTCGGTAAATAGCGGCCGGTTTTGAAAATCCTCTTCCGAATAGAGGCGAATGCAAATCCCCGGCGCAACCCGGCCGCAACGGCCGGCGCGCTGGTTGGCGCTGGCCTGGGAGATTTTTTCAATCGGTAGACGCTGAATTTTACTGCGTGGACTGTAGCGGCTGATGCGCGCATGGCCGGTATCGATGACGCTGCGAATACCCGGCACGGTCAATGACGTTTCCGCCACATTGGTGGCCAGCACAATACGGGGTTTGCCGCCAGGTTTGAAGATTTGTTCCTGCTCACGCACGCTGAGTTTGGAATACAGCGGTAGAATCTGGTAGCTTTTGGAAAAATGTTTGCCCAAGGAATCGGTAGCTTCCTTGATTTCCCGCTCGCCTCTTAAAAACACCAGAATATCGCCAGGCATATCGCGTTGCAGTTCCTGCCCCGCTTCGACAATACCTTGCTGCACATCGGCCGAGGTTTCATCATCTTCTTCGATCAATTCAATCGGCCGATAGCGAATTTCGACCGGATAAGTCCGGCCCGACACTTCAATAATCGGCGCATCGTCAAAATGTTTGGCGAAACGCTGTGGATCAATGGTTGCCGAGGTGATAATCAGCTTCAAATCAGGGCGTTTTGGCAGCAACCATTTCAAATATCCCAACAAGAAGTCAATATTCAGACTGCGCTCATGCGCTTCATCGATAATCAGGGTGTCGTATTGATTCAAAAAACGATCATTTTGCGATTCAGCCAGCAAAATACCGTCGGTCATCAATTTAATCAGGGAAGATTCATGCGTTTTGTCATGAAAACGGACTTTATAACCGACCGATTGGCCGACCTTTTCACCCAATTCCTCGGCAATCCTGTCGGCCACCGTGCGCGCCGCAATGCGCCGGGGCTGAGTGTGGCCAATAAAGCCCGCCTGGCCACGTCCTGCTTCAAGACAGATTTTAGGCAACTGAGTGGTTTTTCCAGAACCTGTTTCACCACAAACGATAACCACCTGATTGTTTCTAATCAGTTGAACAATTTCGTCTTTTTTAGCGGAAACCGGTAAATCAGGGTATTCAAATGCCGGAACAGAGGCTTTGCGCGCGAGCTTCCTCAACCGGGACTGATCGATGCGTACCGCCAGCCGGCCAATCTGCTCGCTTAAATCTTTTCCAGAACGCAATTCACGCGTCAGCCGATCCAGTTGCCGCTTCAAGCGAAAGCGATCGGCTTGCATACATTCGGCCAGTTCTTTACGCAGTGATTTTATCTGTTCTTTCTGAGACATGGCAATTTTAGAGAAATGTATTATTATAAAGCTTATCGCCACTACTCAGCATGATTTTCAATACCGGAAACCGGAAATACCGTCATGATGATTAACGCCGCATCCGTCACAGCACCGCAATCTTTCACATCACCCACACATGACGCCCGCCCTGACTCATCTGCCGAAACCAAAACCAATGCTAAAAACAAGCAAAATCTGTCTGAAGTAGAAGTTACGCATTGACAACAGATCGAAATTTTGGGATTAAATGATTCATATTTGGCATAAAGGTGTCGATAAACGAAGCCATAACATCGTTGAATAAATTCCGCTGTACGCCATAGCAATTATTAATCACGTCTGCAAAGCTCAATTTTTGTAATTGAACAAAGCCACAAATTGCAGAAAAAATATGATTATTTATTGCTCTTTTATTGCGAACCTGGAACCGCTCAATATTACACACCTGCTTTATTGCCCGATGATATTGCTCAATCTGCCACTGCCTGTCATGTTGTTCGGTAAATGCTTTCTTGTCAAAAACAGCGGTTTTTTCTTCATCAGGTAGTGAACTTATGTAATGGCGAACTTGTTCTTTCAAGGTCGTCCGAAATAATTTCACATACCCAAAATTTTTGAGCCAAACCATTAAGCCGTCTTCCGGGATTTCTAATTGCCTGACTTGAACCCATGAACCTTTTTCAACAGAGACTAATCGATTACCTTCCACTGCAAAGAATAATCCTGTCTGATGATTTCTTATCAATTTAAGATTATCCACGCAACTGTACCAGCTATCTCCTGTTACAAAACCAGGTTCTAGTCCCCAAACTAATACTTCGGTCAGCATGTCTTGAAAATAGTCATTTTTTGTCTTTCCTTCCGCCTTATCGACCACCCGGAAATTCAGTGGTTGGTGTTTTCCTTGAATGTCTGTGTAGTACAACGTGACAAGATTGATTCCCTTGACTGCTCTATGATGTTTTCCCGACCAAAAATAACTGACATATGCCATATATTGGCTATAAGGTTTATCAAGAACACTATCGTCAACACTCAAGGTTCCGCCCTTTAAATTCAGGCTTGCGCTGGCTTCATTGTATAAATCTCGCCCAGTGTAATGCTCCCGATTTAGAAATCGATTTACGCTATCATGTGATATTGACATGACTTCTCCTAATCGTCGACAACTAGCTTGTTTCGGCTCACTTAATAAAAAACCAATATACATGGGTAATGTACAGCAGGCTGTTGAGGGGCGTGTTATTTCTCTTATCAAGATTTGCCTTGCATTGACTTTGGGATTTTTTAAACCCATAGTTTAACATTGCCTGTCAATGCGTAACTTCTATGAAGATGTTTTACAAAAGGTTCAGACATTAAAACAACGCGACCGTGAAGTTCGCAACCATGAACAGGCGCATTTATCGGCAGCTGGCGGACTGGCTAATGGTGGCCCCAGTTTTACCTTCGTTACTGGGCCAGATGGCAAGCGTTATGCAGTGGGCGGTGAAGTTTCGATCAGCGTTTTCCCGGTGGCAGGTGATCCATTAGCCACATTGCAAAAAGCCGAACAGATCAAACGCGCCGCCCTCGCCCCGGCCCAGCCATCAGGCCAGGATCAACGCGTAGCGGCAAAAGCTGCCGCCATGCAGGCAAAAGCGCAAATGGAATTGCTGAAACAGAACCAGGAAAGTCAGAAGGGGTCAAAAAACAACGATGAAAAAAGTTTGGATATTTCGGTTTAATCAGCGTGTGAGGAGGGCGGCTTAGCGGCAAATCAAGGAAGTAGTGATTTTGCCGATCAATAAAACAATCACAAAATCAGCTTGAGAATGGTAATGCTTAAACCGGAAACGGTAATCAACATCGCAAACGTCCATTTCATTTGTTGTTTGATTTCCTGATGCACATCAAAAATTGCCTGGTTTTGTTTTTCCAACTGTCGCTCGATCGACTCAAAGCGTTTATCGCCTTGGTCAAATTTTTTCTCTACTAACTCAAAGTGTCTTTCCATTTGCTCCAGGCGTTTGTCAACTAGCAGCGAATGTTTTTCCATTTGTTCCAGGCGTTTGTCAACTTGTAGCGAATGCTTTTCCATGTGCTCCAAACGTTTGTCAACTTGTAGCAGGTGTTTTTCCACTTGCTCCAAACGTTTGTCAACTTGTAGCAGGTGTTTGTCCATTTGCTCCAGGCGTTTGTCAACTTGCTCAAAACGCTTTTCCATTTGCACAAAGCCGGTTTGCATCAGTTCCCGTTGATGTTTCAGCTCTTCTTCTACACGAATGGTTCGTTCGCGTAGTTCCAATTCATAGCGCACATTAGCGTTAACCACAGCCGGGTTATCGGCAATAGCTTGTTGAATTAACGCCTGTATTTGTTCAATATCTTCTTCTGCTAACGCCATAATGCAAACTTCATGAAATGTATCAGTCTATGACAAAAAACCGGGCAAATAAGTTTCTTCTATCGATGAAACTTATTATACAGAGAAAATCATGAAAAATAGTGTACCCCCACAACCTTTTTTGCACAAAAAAGCCCTCAACCAATCCAGGTTGAGGGCTTTTTAACCACTTTTAATGGATGCTTCAGTTTTCTTACACTGCTTTAAGAAATTGCTGATTTGTCAGCGATTCCTTAATCAGTGCACTGATTGAAATCAACCAATTGCAGAAGAATAAGCGAAATCATAAGTCGGAATATGCTTATCCAGCCAGTCTCTGACCATTTCACCTACTTCGGCTGTCACATCCGCTTCACCGGCGTGGAATTTTTTCTGTAAATCAGCGCAAATCCCCACCAGCGCATCATGTTCTGCCTTGTGAGCGGCAAAGCCATCAAACCCAGCCGCTTCCATTTCTCTTTCTTCATGGGCAAAATGATCAACGACATAGGCAATCAGTGCGTCGAGTGATGCGCCAATCGTGCCACGATCTGCACCGCCAGCCACATCATCATATAATTTATTGAGCAGGCGAAACATCTCCTGATGTTCTTCGTCTGCAAAACCCACTTTAGTACCGTATTTTTCTTCAGTCCATGTCATTAATGGCATAACGTTCCTCCAAGTTTTCATTGTTATTGTGGAGCGATTATTATGCCCTTTAAAAATTTATGGTTTTTGACACAAATCAATGTTTAGACTAAAAACCATGTATTTTTTGTGCGATATATTCGGGTTTCACTGCCGTTTGAAAAGGTACAACGCCCAATAATGGGACTGTTTCCAAAGATGCCTGAATATAGGAGATATTTTCTTCCACTGCAGGCATTCCCGGCTCGACAACCATTGCGACCCAGCCTGTACATTCGGCTTTTGATTTCTGTATGGCCCGCCAGGTCAATAGCGCCCGGTTGATACAACCCAAACGAATCGCCACAACCAAAACAACCGGTAATTGCAAAGTTTCAGCCAAAAAACAATTATCGAATGTCTCTGACAGCGGTGAATACCATCCTCCCGCCCCTTCAACAAATACCACATCGGCTTGCTGACGAATGATATTCAGGTTTTCTTCAATACGTTTGATATCTATCGTCTCACCTTCTGAGGCTACATGAGGGGAAACCGGCCTCTTGAAAGCATATGGATTGATCAAGCTATAAGGCAGCTCAATTGATGACTGGGATTGGATTTTAACTGCATCTTCATTCTGCCAGATGCCTTGTCGCCATTCACAACCTGCTGCAACGGGCTTCATGCCGGCAACAACTTTATGTTGGCGTTTGAAATAGTCCATCAACCCCAGGGTCAAGCAGGTTTTCCCCACTCCCGTATCGGTACCGGTAATGAAATAGGCTTTATTCATCTAAATGCCTGGACAAAAAAAATCTCATTCGTGGCAATAATACCGCCTGCCTCAAGTTTTAGATAAGCGGCAATCATTTGTTCCATTTGTTTCCTTGTGACCAATGTCGAAGTAGCTGTTCTGTTCACATGCTGAGCGCCAATGGCTTTAAGTTCACGCATCAATGCCCAAACATCTGGATATTTGACCTCATATATACGCCGCTTGACGTCAATTTGTCTAAACCCTGCATGCTGTAAAGCCAGTCGCAATGCATCTTGTGAGACAAATTCATTGACATGGGGCTTATCATCCACAGCTTGCCAGGCCATTCTTAATTCCTGCAAACTCTGCGGCCCAAAGGTTGAAAAAAACAATTTGCCCGCTGGTTTTAAAATACGCCTGAACCCTGTCAATGTCTCGGTCAGCGATGGACACCACTGTAATGCCAGACTGGAATAAATACTGTCAAAAACTGCCTCACCAAAGGGGAGGTTCTCCGCATCGGCGCAAACCCGATGACAACAATGCAATAGCGGTCGCATACGAGTTTTTTGCAACATGGGCAACGCAATATCCAATGCAACCAGTTGATTCACAGCGTGGCTACAAACCAGTTTTTCGGTCAAAAAACCTGTGCCACACCCCACATCCAGTACATGTTGATTCGGTTCCGGCAAACCACAATCATGCAAAAGATCTAACGCGACTTGTTTTTGCAAACGCGCCATGCGGTCGTAGCTGTCCGCAGCCTTGGAGAAGGACTGACGAATTTTGCGTTTATTGTGCATTTGCATCATGAAACCGCCAAATGGCTGATTCAATTTCCAGTGCGTGACTAAAAAATGGCGCATGCCCGGCACTTGTCAGTAAATGCGTTTCGATTGCAGGTTTTAGCTGTTTTACTGCGTTCATACAGCTGACAGGAATCAAATTATCCTGCTCGGCAAAAAAAGCCAAAACAGGTTGTTTCAAGTCTTTAAATGGTGCTCTTAGATCCATCTCGTTCAAGATAGCCAACCCGCCTTTTAATGCTTCCTGGCTTGGCCATGGCGCTTCGTTTAAAGCCTCTTTTAATTGCTTCAACATTTTTTTACCTTCAGGCAGTCCAATGACTTGTAAAGCCAAAAACCGGGCCAGTGTCTGTTGCCAGCGATCCAATAGATTTTCCTGAAATATCTGTAATACATTGGCGCGAACACCTGGCCAGTCAGCTTGTTCAACAAAACAAGGATTGCCAGCCAATAAAATCAATTTTTCAACCCGCTGTGGATGTCGATACGCTATATCTATGACAACTGTCGCGCCTAAAGACCAGCCCAACAAGGTGAATTGCTCGTCGGAAATCGCTTCAAGCAAGGCATCACCAATCGTTTGCAAATGATAAGGGAGGCATGATTCACTGTGTCCATGTCCGGGTAAATCAAGACAGATCACCTTGAAATGCCGTCCCAACTGTTCAGCCATTGGTCGCCACACTCCCGAATGCATGGACCAGCCATGAATCATGACCAGCACTGGACCTTGGCCAAATACTTCCCGATGAATCTTGATCATTGCCAGGCGTTTGAAAGTGCGTCGAGCAGCGCATCGATCTGATCAGTCTGATGCAAAGCCGACAAAGTGAGACGGAGACGAGCCTGGCCCTCAGGTACGGTCGGTGGACGGATAGCACTGATCCAGAAGCCTTGCTCCCATAAATGCTGACTAACCGATAGCGCCTGACGGGAATCGCCAATCAGCAACGGTTGAATCGCGCTGTCAGATGGCATCAGAGGCAGGCTCAATTGCTTGGCGCCCGCTTTGAAATGATGGATATTTCGCTGTAATCCGGCCCGCAATTGGGTTCCCGTCTCGCCTTGAACCAGTTGTAAACTGGCCAAAGTCGCTACACATAACGCAGCCGGCATCGCCGTAGTGTAAACATAACTACGCGCCGCTTGAATCAAATATTCGATCAATGTTTCAGAACCAGCCACAAAAGCGCCAAAAGTCCCGAATCCTTTTCCCAGTGTGCCCATCAAAATCGGCACATCCTGCTGTGATAATCCAAAGTATTCCAGCGTACCCGCGCCATTTGCACCCAGTACCGCCATACCATGCGCGTCATCAACCATCAGTTGCACCGAATGCTGTCTGGCCAGATGCGCCATTTCAGTCAATGGCGCGATATCGCCATCCATGCTGAATACGCCATCGGTGACAATCAATGCGTCGCCCTTAATTCCCCCCAGCCTGCTCGATAAATCAGCCATATCCCGGTGTCTGAATCGTTGTAGCCGGGCTTTGGACAATAATGCGCCATCCAGTAATGACGCATGATTGAGGCGGTCTTGCAAAACCTGGTCTCCCGCCTCACACAATGCGGAAATAACACCGATATTGGCCATATAGCCGGTGGAAAACAACAAGGCCCTGTCACGCCCGGTAAATGCCGCCAGAGCATCTTCCAGTTCCTCATGAGCCTGGGTATGCCCGCAGATAAGATGCGCTGATCCCGACCCAACCGGGTAATCGCAGGCGGCTTGTTGAAACGCGGCCTTGACGAGTGGATGCTGCGACAGCCCCAAATAATCGTTGCTGCAAAAATTCAGGCGTTTTTCACCGTCAACGACGACTGTAACGCCATCAACGGCCTGAATTGTCCGGCATTGCCTGTACAAACCCTGTTGTTCCCGGTCAGCAAGAAACGCTGATAAATCCTTCATAGCCTGTCAACTGGCGTAGCTGGAACCCCCCTGATACAAGCCCAGCCGTTCAAACAGTTCCAGGTCATGATTCGTCATCGGGTTATCTGTGGTCAATAATTTTTCACCATAGAAAATGGAATTGGCGCCCGCCAGAAAACACAAGGCCTGCATTTCGTCACTCATTTCATTCCGACCGGCCGACAACCTGACCCGCGAGGCCGGCATCATGATGCGGGCAACCGCAACGGTCCGAACAAATACTAATGGATCCAGTTGTTCAGAGCCCATCAGCGGCGTACCTTCCACTTGCACCAGCATGTTCACCGGTACGCTTTCAGGGTGCTTGGGCATATTGGCCAATTGTTGTAATAACTTGGCCCGATCTTCATCAGACTCCCCCATACCGACAATACCGCCACAACAGACATTGATACCGGCTTCGCGTACACGCTCCAGCGTATCCAGCCGATCCTGATAGGTTCGCGTGGTGATGACTTCCGAGTAATAGTCTTCCGAGGTATCCAGATTATGATTGTAATAATCCAGACCGCCTTCTTTTAACCGCTGAGTCTGCTGTTCAGACAGCATCCCCAAGGTTACGCAGGTCTCCATTCCCAATGATTTTACGCCCTGCACCATTTCCACCACTCGTTCGATATCCCGATCTTTAGGTGAGCGCCAGGCCGCACCCATACAAAAACGGGATGCCCCCTGCTGTTTTGCCCGTTTGGCAGCTTCCAGCACCTCATCGACCGGCATCAAGGCTTCCGGTTTCAAATCGGCATCGTAACGGGCGCTTTGAGGACAATAACCACAATCTTCAGAACAAGATCCGGTTTTTATGCTCAACAAACTGCTAACCTGAATCTCATTCGGATCAAAATATTGCCGATGCAATGTTTGTGCTTTATACAATAAATCGTTGAAAGGCAGGGCAAATAAAGCCTGGACTTCTTCTAATCGCCAATCATGACGAATATTGGCATCCTGGGGCTGAAACTCGGGTTGGGCGGACATGCAAAAAATCTCCTAAAATAAATTTTCAGACTGACACAAGGTTTGCCTGAACTTGTCAACCTGTTGGAATTTAAAAAGTGAACAACTGGACTAATATTATACAGTATAAACTGTTTCCGCCCAGCTGCATCTTGTGTGATGCACACGGCTTGGACTATAAAGACATTTGCTCAGGCTGCCATGCCGACCTGCCTGCCAACACCCTGCACTGTCCGTGTTGCGCTCAACCGTTGGAAACTGCTCCAGGTGATGGTCTTGCCTGTGGACAATGTCTGAAGAAGCCGCCACCATACTCTCAGGTGATTGCCCCTTTTCTTTATCAACATAGCCTGAAATGGCTCATCACTGGTTTGAAATTCCATCGTCAATATAAAAATGCGCGGCTGCTTGGCCAGTTATTTTCAGATCGATTACAAAAACTTAGCACCTATCCAGACTATATCATCCCGGTGCCATTGCACCCTAAACGTTTGCGTCAGCGGGGGTTCAATCAATCTGAAGAAATCGCCAGTATTATTGCCAAACAGTTACGTATCCCACTAAGACTAGATTTATGCCAGAGAATAAAGCTATCGCCACCACAAAGTGGATTGCACGCTAAAGAACGGCAAAAAAATATACGCAATGCCTTTAAAGCAAAGCCCCTGCCTGGTCATCATGTCGTGATCTTTGATGATGTGATGACGACAGGGGCGACCGTTTCCGAACTAAGCAAAACGCTCAAAAAGGCCGGCGCAACCCGGGTGGATGTCTGGGTCTGCGCACGGGCTTGAAACAACATCCTGAATCCGTAGCTTCAATGCGGATAACAGGGGCAAGAGATTGGTTTCACAGGGGATTTTTGTGAACATCTTTATTGCCACAGATTCTCCCACCAGTTTTCATTACTTTCCGCAGAAGGCTCCAAATCCATTTTTTCAAGAATTTCGTTCAAATCCCAGCCTGTTAACATGGCCAGGTTTTCCGCTTCTTTTTGTTGTCTTGAAGGCAAGTTGGCAAAATATTCCCTGGCGGCGGGGCAACTATTGGGATCACCTTTCCAGGGGTGATGAAGCACATAGCGTCCTTGAAAATTACGTTTATCCTGGGTTTCCTGAAACATCAAATCTTCAGGAAAAGTCTCCTGGCGGTAACGCACATGCAGTCGCGTCACCAATACCGGTAAACCCGCACGCCGCAAAGCAATCGGTTGGTTGAGCCAAAAAACACCGAGTTGCTTCAATTCTTCAGGCGTCAACGGGTCTGCCGCACACGGGTCACACCAACCCATGTTCCAAAAATATTCGGTAAACACCGTACGCATACGATATTTTTCAACATGTTTATCAAACAAGGCCTTATAAAAACCAGCAAAGTCATTTTTTATATAGACCGGCAAGTCGATATTACTGGGCATTTTGACATTCTGATAATTGGTGGTTTCCACCTGCCCTTTGGAGGTCAGAATATAAATGAGTAAGTCTTGCGGCCCGTTGGCGTTGATCATGCCTAACCGGATCGGCAGCATAAATTTCTCAGAGCGAAAAGCGAACTGAATAGGTCGCAAATACTGTTGCCCGGTTTTTGCCTGTTCTTTTAAATCCACTTTAGCGACAAAAAAATTGAAGCCTTGTTTGATATACGGCTTCAGTATTCTTCCTGCACCTTGGGGAATTTTGTAACCATTTTGCAATAACCAGGTTTCCAGACCGGTCGATTCTGTTGCTGACAAGATCACGATGTCATATTCACCCACCGTGTATTCAGCTTCGACCGTAACACCCAGGCTACGCCCTCTCATTTTGCCCACACTGTCCTGAGCCGCTGACCTCATCATCGCCACGCCCTTTTCATACAATATCGGCCGACAAGGGTCAGAATCGTGATATTCAACCAATCGCGGAGCTGTATATTGATCCAGATGCTTAAAAATTTTGGCATCACCAATATGAACCTGGCCTTTGTTCAACACTTCCGGTACCGGAATTACAATAGCGAAATCTTCTAAATTCCCTTTAAAATCATTCATCATGCCCAGTACGGTCTTATCTTCCTTTCGCACCATCACGACTTGCGAAGCCTGGTTATAAAGTGATGCATCGGCACGCGCAACATAAAAACCACAAAAGGCCTCTGCCCATTGCGGCAGTATAAACAACGCAAACAACATTAAAATTTTAGCCATAACTATCTCCTGGACCAATTAAATGATTTTGCCGGAAACCATCGGTTCCAGACAATGACCAACGGGCTGGCGAAAAACAATGCCCACAAAATACCCTGCTGCCAATAAAAATAATACTGCCAGATATATGCAATGACAGCGACAACCAGCGCATGAAACAAGCGGCCTGAACGATGCTGGGGAATCGTCATCGGATCGGTGATCATGAAAAAACTGAACAACAATAATGCGCCATTTTGAAATTGATGAAAAAAAACGTCGATGGGATAACCGTACCAGATCACCCGAACAGGGATAAAAATTGCGCTGTAAAAAAACAAAAAGAATACACTGATATCCAGTCTTTTCGCATTTCCAGCAACCAGCATTCCTAACATGATCAACCAGCCAGCTATCACCCAATCAGCCCCCCATTGCCCACTGGTCACCCAGGTGCCCGGCAACAACGCCAAGCCGACAATAACGGCAAAATTAGCCGGGTTAAAAATATGTCGTCCCTGATAGCGAATCATAAATTTCGCACTAATAGCTAAAAACACAGCAACGAGATGCGCCCATAAATTATCACTGCGCAATAATAAACTGACACCAAAACAGGTAATCAAGACACTCAATAATGACAATGGAATACGATACCAGCGCATCAATATAATTTGTGTTGTCACGCCTGACAAAAAAGTCAATCCTACTTGAGTAGCCGTTAAATCAAAGTCATTGACCAATGCGCCAAAGAGCAACAAAGAGGCCATAATGAATAACTGCGTCAGTCGGATATCCCATCTATGCATAGACTGGTCTGAAAACTGTGGATTCTTGCCTATTTTGCCTGGCAACGCTGAATCTATTGTGAATATTGATCATCCTGTCCAATAATGATTGAGACTTGCGTTTTGTTTTAATCACTGATGTTACGCATAAGTTATCGACACCCAGATTAATTGCCGAGGAGAAATTCCTCGCAGAGAGCAATCATCACTCGACTACACTAAAAAGGGCGTTTGTGTAGGGCGGTTTTACGCCAAAACCGCCCTACACAAACGTCAAAAACCACACTCGCCTCAAAACGGTGGATTGCCTGACGGCGAATCCACCCTACCATGAAAAGTTATTTATTTGTATACGCAATCAATTCCCCTGTTCAATGCGTAACATCAGTTAATCATCAACTGTTCGCAAATGGCCGTTAAAAGCATCCCTAACACCTCAAAGTGTTCCTTTTGAGACAAAGCAGACTATTTCCTGTGGTCGACTGAGCCATTACGAATGATTTTCAGTCTGTGTTATAGTTAAATGTTATTTGCCTTATCCAATCACCCATGAGTACTTTGATAAAAACCGCTGATGAAATTGAAAAAATGCGCATTGCCGGCAAGCTGGCGGCGCAGGTTCTGGAAATGATCGAGCCCCATGTTGTAGCCGGCGTCACGACCAATGAACTGGACAGGCTTTGCCACGATTTTATCGTCAACGAACAGCAGGCGATTCCAGCACCACTCAATTATCGAGGGTTTCCCAAATCCATCTGCACTTCGATCAATCAACAAATTTGTCATGGCATTCCCAGCGACAAAAAATTGAAAAATGGTGATATCGTCAATATCGATATTACTGTGATCAAAGACGGCTATCATGGCGACACCAGTAAAATGTTTTGTGTCGGCAATGTTGCGCCACATGCCAAACGCCTGGTTGAAGTCACTCGTGAAGCCCTGTTTTTAGGGATTGAACAAGTCAAACCGGGAGCGACTTTAGGCGATATTGGTCATGCCATTCAAAAACATGCCGAAAAAAACCGCTATTCTATCGTCCGGGAATTTTGTGGCCATGGTATTGGCAAAAACTTTCACGAAGACCCTCATGTCATGCATTTTGGCAAGCCCGGCGAAGGCATGATGCTGGAAAAGGGCATGATTTTCACCATAGAACCAATGCTGAACATTGGCAAACGGCATATGAAAGTTTTAAAAGATGGCTGGACAGCAGTCACCAAAGACCGCAGCCTCTCCGCACAATGGGAACATACCATTCTGGTGACCGATAACGGTTATGAAATACTCACCTTACGTCAGGAAGAATTATAAACAAAATGAATCAATCCGCTTTTTTATCGTTTTTTCATACAGATAACCCTGTTCAAGCTTTCTGTAAAGCATTGCAGGAGAACAACCAGCTTTTAAAAAAGCGTTTTAACCCTAATCAAACACCTTATCATTTATTACTGGAACGCGCTGATTTTATTGATGATATTTTGACTGCTTGCTGGCAGTATTTTTTCCAGACTGGCACTGATAAAAACTGTCTTATTGCCACCGGTGGCTATGGTCGCCGAGAACTTTTCCCCTATTCCGACATCGACATTTCTATTCTTCTTCACAACCAGGCCGATGATCAGTTTAAAGAATCCTTATCTGATTTTAATAATTTCCTTTGGGATATCGGCCTGAAACCTGGCCTTGCAGTAAGAACCATTGATGAGTCCATTGATGAAGCGAGAAATGATCAAACGGTTCTGACCAATTTGATGGAAATGCGCTTTATTTGTGGTAATCAACCGTTAGCCGAGCAGTTAGAGCATTTTATCGATGGCGACAACACCCTTTGGCCCTCTGAGGATTATTTTCTGGCCAAAATGGCTGAACAGCGGAAACGCTATGAAAAATTTCACAATACGGCCTATAAACTTGAACCCAATATCAAGGAAGGTCCAGGCGGTATACGTGATTTACAAATTATTTCCTGGGTGTTTAAACATCACTACCACGCAAAGGCATTGCGCGAACTGGTTAAATATCGTTTTTTACTGGCCTCGGAATATGAAGAACTGATTCATGCCCGAGATATACTCTGGCGTCTTCGTTTCGCCCTGCACTGCCTGACAAACCGTGCTGAAGACAGGCTGTTGTTCGATTACCAACGAGACCTGGCCAGTCAATTTGGCTTTATCAATGAACATGGCGAAGGCGATGTCGAACAATTCATGCAGTTTTATTTTAAAACTGTCGTCAACATCGAACAGCTCAATGAAATGCTGTTACAGCTGTTTAATGAACGCTTTATCCTGAAAAATAAAAAACGTAAAGTTGTCCCGATTTCGCAAGAGTTTTCTATCATCAATGGTTACATACAAATCAACAAGCCTGACTTGTTTAAACAAAATCCACTACTCTTGTTCGAAATATTCCTGCTGCAACAACAATTGCCCTCGGGCAAAGGCATACGCGCCAGCACCATCCGTTTGATAAGAAACAATATTGCTTTAATCGATGAGTCGTTTCGCCAAAATAAAAAGGCCAAACAATTATTTCTCAATTTTTTTCGACAAGGCAAAGGACTCACCCATCAACTTCGCCATATGAATCGCTATGGTATTCTTGCCGCCTACCTGCCCAGTTTTGCCAATATCGTCGCCCGCATGCAATATGATTTATTTCATATCTATACAGTAGATGAACACACCTTGTTTTTGATCCGTAATTTAAGGCGCTTCGCTCTGGACAAGCACAATGACGAACTGCCTTTTTGCAATAATATCTTCCTGTTGATTCCCAAACCGGAATTGCTTTATCTGGCTGGTCTGTTTCATGACATTGGAAAAGGACGAGGCGGCAATCACTCCATTATTGGTGAAGAAATAACGCGCCAGTTCTGCCAGCAGCATGGCCTTCCTGAATCAGATACTCAGCTGATTACCTGGCTGGTCCGTAATCATCTGCTCATGTCGATTACCGCACAAAAAAAAGATATCAGTGACCCTGAGGTAGTTCATAACTTCGCCAAACAAGTCGGTACAATCAAAAAGCTGAATTATTTATACTTGCTGACAGTGGCCGATATTCGCGCCACCAATCCTGAACTTTGGAATACCTGGAAAGATAGATTATTAAGAGACTTATACATCGCCACGCACAATGCGCTGCATCGTGGCCTGGAAAATCCGGTGGAACGTAAAGAGATTTATTTGCAGCATCGCCAGGAAGCAATTACCCAGTTGAAACATCTGGGATTACCTGAATACCGGACTCATGAATTATGGAAAGAACTGGAAGCCGAAGAAGATTATTTTGTCCGCCACTCGGTTGATGAAATTATCTGGCACACACTGGCTATTTCAGCAGTAGATGACAGCGACTTACCGTTAGTTCTGCTGCGTCCGCAAACCTTACGCGGTAGCGTCGAAATTTTTATTTACGCGCCCAATGATGAAGGCTTGTTTTCCATTTGCGTCGCCACCCTTGAAAAATTAGGCCTGACTATTCTGGATGCCCGTATTATCACAACAAAGCATCAGTTCGTTTTAAACAGCTTCCAGGTGTTGCAACAATCGGGTGAGGCCATTGATGATATTTACAGGGAAGTCCAGATTGTTCAAACACTGAAAAAGAACTTATTGAATAAAACTCTCGACAAACCGACTGGTCGCAATCAACAATCACGTCAGGCCCGTTACTTCCCGATTAAAACCCGAGTTTCTTATCTAAAAGACCCTCATGAAAAACATACCATCATTGAAGTTGTCACCACTGATCAGGTCGGCCTACTGAGTTTATTGAGCCAGATTTTCAAAGAATTCCACCTGCACATTCATAATGCCAAAATCACCACTATTGGCAGCCGTGCGGAGGATGTTTTCAATTTAACCGATGCAAACAACAATGCTATCGAGGATCAGGAAATTCTGGATAAACTAAAACAACGTATCTACAATCAACTGGAACAAAAACCAGATCAGCCCTGATACTTCATAGAAGGCGCTTTCAAGAAGCGCATTGATGAATGCCATTACTTTGCAAAACTAAATCGATAAAATGTAAAAGGCGCTGGTAGGCATTAGAGTCCAGGTCATGATATCTGACTCCCATCATGCATCGGTTTCGAGCAATCCGGCGTGAAAAAGTAACATGGCAACGCGCCTGAATTTCCTTCTCTTCGCCACTTTCTTCTGGAAGGTTCAATTTCACGAATAATTCGACTGGTTTGCCATCATCTCGAACAAAACGTCCATGTGGCGTTACCAAATCTCGCTCAATCGTATTACATTCCATGCACAGGCCATCACCAGAAATGTCACTGACCAGGACTTTGAGCTGTACGCCTATAGTGGACCCCGTAATCCGGACAATAGTTTAAACTATGACTATTGAAAAAAGAGGTACAAAAAATGAGCGAAAAAAAAACGGAAAACCTTTAGCGGGGCGCAAAAGGCCAAAATCGCGCTGGAAGCGGTTAAGAACATCAAAACGATCAATGAGATTGCTCAAGAGAATGAAGTCCATCCATCTCAGGTAAGCCAATGGAAAAAGGAACTGTTGGCCAATGCGGGAAGCCTGTTTGAAGGCAAACGCGGGCCGAAAGCGGTGAAGGCGCAAGACAATCCGGACCGTCTGTACGCCAAAATCGGGCAGTTGAATATGGAACTGGATTGGCTTAAAAAAAAGTCCGGGATCAGCCTATGATCACGCGTCAAAGCTGGGTGGATCAAAAAGATGAGTTGGCGTTAAGTCGGCAATGCCAGTTATTGAACGTTACCCGCTCAGTAATCCATGAACAGAAAAAACGCCAACAACAGCCGGTGTCTGCTGAAGATCAGCAACTGTTGCGGTTGCTCGACGAAGAATATACCCGGCATCCTTTTTATGGCTCACGCCGTATGACAAAGTATTTACGCGGCCTTAACCATCAGGTCAACCGCAAACGGGTTCAGCGGCTGATGCGCATACTGGGGCTGGTCGGCATGGCGCCGGGCCCGAACACCAGTAAGCCGCATCCTGAGCATAAAGTCTATCCCTATCTGTTAAGAGGCGTCGAGGTGACACGCCCCAACCAGGTTTGGAGTACCGACATCACCTATATCCGACTGCCGCAAGGATTTGTTTATCTGGTGGCCATCATGGATTGGTACAGCCGAAAAGTATTGGCATGGCAACTTTCCAATACCATGGACAGCGCGTTTTGCGTAAATTGTCTGGAGCAGGCCATCAAGACCTATGGCACACCGGAGATATTTAATACCGACCAGGGCGCACAGTTCACCAGCGCGGACTTCACCGGGGTATTGAGTCAGCATGGCGTGACCATCAGCATGGATGGCCGGGGACGGGCCTTGGACAATATCTTTGTTGAACGACTCTGGCGCACAGTGAAATATGAAGAAGTTTATTTGAAGCAATACGGCAACCTGCAAGCACTGTCAGCGGGGTTGACGGACTACTTTGCCTTTTACAACAGCGAACGACCGCATCAGTCGTTAGGCTATGAAACGCCAGACAGGGTTTATCAATTCGCCACGGGAGGTGGCGCTAAAATCGTGGATAAATATAATGCCGGCACTGCCAAGCAGACGCCGGGTGAAAATATGGGCCAGAGCCATTGAGCCTGACTGTTATGAGGGTTCTATCTTAAATTCTCTAATAATTTGTCTGGACAATGGGGTCCACTTTATAATCTTCTTTCCATACGTATTACCTGTATAAAGTTGATGTATTGAGGTATCGCTGATTTGTTCAGTGCTTCCTTACAAATCTAATACTTAATTGAAGTCTAGACCAGATCTATATAATTTCAATATAAATAGCATGTTAAGCGACTTTTATTATCCAGATTATGACTTAAAAAAGACTTAATTCCGTCAATTCGCCAGACTTGAATCAATAATGACCGTCTTAGCTTTCATAAGCCTGTTATCATCTTTCCGACTCTTTTTTCGCCACCTTGTCGCGCAGATAAACTGGCATGGCAAACTCTGGCGCAACTGCTTGCCCTTGTTTGTAACCCACTGCCGCCAGCTCAACTATCGTGGCCGCATGCGGCCAAATATCATCTTCAACCGCTAGCAGCTGTTTTTTAAGTTGAGTAGTTAAAACATCGCCATACACATCCCAGCCCGACCCCACACCGATACCTGCACCGCCAGGAAAAGTGATATTTTCTGCCACACACACCGTTTCCGGCTCAACCAGCTCAGCTATGCCTTGACAATCTTTTTGATAAACGGCCCAGAAAATTTCCCCCATTCTGGCGTCCAGCGCAGTAAATGCCTGCGTTGTTTTTTCCCGATTAAAAATAGTTTGCGCCATGGAGGCCAGCGTCGAAACAGGCAGCACGGGAAGCTCCGCTCCCAGGGCTATTCCCTGAACGACACCCGTTGCAATACGAACGCCGGTAAACGAGCCAGGCCCTCGACCAAATGCCACGGCATCCAGTTGCGTCACACTCAGCCCTGCTTGATGAAGCAAGTCTTCAACCATCGGCAAGATCAACCTGGTATGTTCACGAGGCGCCATCTGAAAATGCGACAGAATCTCACCATCGATCAGTAAAGCAGCCGAACATGCCGGCGTCGCGGTTTCAACTGCCAGTATTTTCACTTTTATCCTCTTGAGCAAAAAATTGTTTAACTTCCTCGATATCCTGACTGCGGCGCATCGGTGGAACGCTGTCCAGAAACATTTGTCCATACGCACGTTTCAATAAACGTGGATCACATACCATCAGCACCCCCCGGTCATTTTTATCTCGAATCAAACGTCCGATACCCTGCCGCAAAGCGATAATCGCCGCAGGCAACTGGTATTCAAAAAAAGGATTTCGCCCCTGTTTTTTCATGCTGTCCAGCCGGGCTTTCAGCACTGGATCACCAGGCGATGCAAAGGGTAGTTTATCGATAATAACGCAGGACAAAGCATCCCCTCTGACATCTACACCTTCCCAAAAACTGGCAGTCGCCAGCAATATCGCATTGCCTTTTTGTTTAAATTGCTCTAACAAAACCTGTTTGGATTTTGTCCCTTGAACCAATAGCGGATATTCAAGCCGGTCGGCAAGAATTTCTGCCGCACGTTGCAGTGCCCGATGACTGGTAAACAGAAAAAAAGCCCGTCCACGGCTGGCGTTCAACACCGGTACGACAAATTCGATGATTTTATCGGTGAAATCGACTTCAGTAGGTTTTGGCAAGCCTCTTGGATGATAAAACAAAGCCTGGTTGGCGTAATCAAACGGACTATCCCAGCTTCTGCATTCGGCATCATAAAGCCCCAGACTACGGGAGAAATGTTCGAATTTGCCTGCAACACTCAAAGTAGCCGAGGTAAAAATCCAGGTAGCTGGATGTTGCTGCATGAAGCCCTTGAATTCTTTGGCAATATCCAGCGGAGTACGACTCAAGGTAAATGATTTGCTGTGCACTTCAAACCATTTGATCCATTCGCCTTGTTCATCATGCAAAATACTGTTGAGTTGATTTTCATAATTTTCCGCCCGTTCAAAACAGGTTTCCAAACCCTTACTGCGAATCGAGGCCATTTCCAATTGATCGGTCAAACGCTGTAATTGTTTATAGACTGACTCCAGCGCGGCCGATATTTTGGGGTTGTTTTCAATTTCTTGCCAATCACCCCGACGCAACTCCAAACCAAACGCCAGACGCAAGTCCTTGACTTCCAGCCGCAGCTCCTCGAATGCTGTGCGTAAATCCGGCATGTCGCTGGCGTCTTTAAAAAACTCTACTTCGGTATCGGCAGCCAGGTCATTCAGTTGCCGCGCGCCGAGTGAAACCCCAAGGAAATTGGACGCGACATCTGCCAATTGGTGCGCTTCGTCAATGATAACCACTTCTGCACTGGGCAATAATTCACCGAAGCCAATTTGTCGTATAGACCAGTCAGCGCACAGTAAATGATGATTGACGACTACCAGGTCAGCATCCTGGGCCTTTTTCCGCGCCTTGACCAAAAAACAATCGGTATAATCAGGACAATCCTGTCCCAGACAATTTTCCACCGTTGAAGTGGCGTTATACCAAACAGGATTACCTTCCTGCACATCACTGATTTCAGCGATATCACCCGTTTTGGTCCGCCCCGCCCAGGATTTGATTTGTGCAAGCGCCGCCGCATCATCCTTGCTGTAACCAATCGCATTATGCAATGCATTTTCCAACCGGTAAGTACAGAGGTAATTGGCCCGACCCTTCAATAAAGCCGGTACAAAAGGATGGCTTTTCAATGCCTCGCGAATCAGGGGGATATCTTTGCTGAATAATTGATCTTGCAGATTTTTGGTGCCGGTGGAAACAATCGTTTTTTTATCGGCCAGAATTGCAGGAACCAGATAAGCAAATGTTTTACCCGTTCCGGTTCCCGCTTCGGCGATCAGGTTTTGTTCTGTTTCGATGGCTTTAGCAATGGCTGCAGCCATTTCCTGTTGCAACGGCCGGGGTTGATAACCCTTGATAACACCAGACAAATCACCATCTGGCGCAAAAAACTGTTCGAGATCAGACACGTCAATCAGTAATATTGCCGGGCTCTGGATTCAGCTTCCCTGGCGCCTTGCAAATCATGCTGCATACGGCGGGATTGGGTGATCAACAACCAGCACTTTCTTTTCAGCGGGTTATTGCCAGCGGCCAGCAATGCCGCCTTTTTGGCAAGGTCTTCAGCCAGAACAGGCTTTTCCTGTTGCAGACGCAGCTTTGCCAACCTGTAGGTTAATTCCGGATTACGCGGACTGATACGTAAAGCACGCTCCAGCCTGACTACTGCCGCTTCCAAATCACCAGAACGGCTGTAGCGGTCTGATTCAGACATCAAGGCGATGACTGCTGGCGATAAAGGTTGTTGGCGGCTGGTCGTGTAACGGGAAGGTGGTGGCGCCGATGGAGTGCTGCTAGGTGATGTCGGCTGAATCGTCCCAATATTTTCATTTTCTGCTGGAATTGTACGCTCAGGGTAGACAGGACGTGAATATGGGTCAGTTGAGGCACGCCCATAAACGGGCGCAGGTGGCTGGTAACCAGTACAAGCTTGCAATAACAAGGCAGTGAAAAATAAGACGGTATATCGAGTCTGAATCATGTCAACTAGAAAAAATAAAATATTGATTATACCCGAACTATCAGAACAATTATTGCTGATTCAGAACAACTCGATGTTATCATCCTGCTCATCGTCTTGTTTAACCTGCTGTTTTACTTGCTCAATAGCTTCTTCCATAGATTTTCCAGCCAAAATTGCATCGAACATCGCGCGCTCCTGTTCCATTGTATAGCGGCCACGAATTTCCTGTTTGAATTTTTGCCATTCAAATGGATTATAAAGCCGTTGAGGATCGGCTATCAGAGTGGAAAGCCCATCAAGATTCATGACGACATGCTCCAGACACTGCTGCAATCGATCATAAAACTGAAACGCAACAATGGAAGTTTGAATACGGCTTTGCATATCTTGACAATGCTGCACAGCCTGCTGCTTGACGTCACCGTCTTCAAGGCCGTTGATTACCTTTTCTATCGATTGCATATCCTCTATCATCGAGGTAAAGTTATCCGCTAGCGAAGTAACCGAGCTATCGCCTTCCTGCATGCTGCTTTGCACCATTGCAACAGAGACCGTCAGCAAAGTAATAGTTTCTTTAACCTGGCTCCAGTCCAAGTCAGGTAGTTGTGCAGAATTTTCCATTCTTCAGTCCAAACAAAATAAAAAGTCGTTACTCAACAAGTCGTCAAGTAACGATAACCAATCAAATCGACCCTGAGGTTATAAGAATCAAGGCAAAGCTATTATTAAACGCAGAGCCGACATTTTTTTGGGAACTAGCTGAGGAATCGCTGCTTGCAGCCTAAATATTTTGTAAGTAAAGCTCAAATCGCATAACGATTTGCGGTCGCTGCCAGTATGGATGATTTGTTCAACGTTTCCCTGAGCAGTTATTTCAGCTTTTCATCAAGCCCCCGTATTGAGTTTAGCAGAAGTAAAAACTACCTTTGTGTAACTATCATAGCTGGTGGCCTAATCTGGCGGCATGTCGCTCTCTGTTCTGCTGCCTCTTGACCTCACTTTTTCTGAGTAAAACATAAACAGCCCCCACTCCACCGTGATGCTACAAAGCGCTATGAAAAACCTGCACCTGCTCCAGCTCAACCAACCACTGCGCTAAGTAGCTCTTGATAACAATACCTTTCCGACTGCGACCAAACACCATCAACAAACTGCGCAGATTGTTCTGCTCAGCATCTTGCAGGAAAACCTGGAGTTCATCCCGTGCCTGCTGAGGTGTAAGTGTTTGTAAGTTCAGGGTGGCTTCCAGAGGATATTTGCCTAAACGAAGAGTAACTACTCAGCGTAAATAAGTAAAAAAACTGCTTGACACGATTTTAGCGTTATTTTTGATTTTCTAACGGCAACACCTGGCGCAAGAGGTTTACTGTATTAGCCTGCGTTAGTTGAGGCGTGTTGCCTTATAAGCAATGCCCGATAGCCCTGCTGCCGTGCATTTCTAAAATACGATGACGGGCAACACAGAGGCAAAAATTCGTATTTCAAAAGCCATGAGACAAGAGTCCTGTACTTAAACCCACAGGCCGTTTCATTGAAGACTGATTCCATTGATGTAGAGGCTGCCATTACCAATGCCCGGCAGCTGCTTGAAGATGAAGCCGATTTATCTCCGGCGCTGCGGTCTTCGCTGGAGATATTGTTGTTGCTGGTCACGCTCTTGATGCATCGGCTCGGACTTAACAGCAGTAACAGTTCCAGGCCGCCATCAAGTGATCCTGATCGTAAAAGGAAAGCACGGGCTGGATCAAAAAAACCAGGTGGTGGACAGAAAGGGCATATTGGCACCACGCTGGTTAAAGTCGATGATCCCGATGACGTTATCTCCATCAAGATTGATCGCCGTACCTTGCCAGCCGGAAGCTACACGGCAGATGGCTTTGAAACCCGGCAGGTATTTGATATTGATATTTCACGGATTGTGACGGAATATCGTGCGCAAAGGCTTATCGATGAACAAGGTCGTCGGTTTGTTGCTCCTTTTCCCGAGGGCGTAACAAAAGCCGTGCAATATGGTGACCAACTCAAGGCGCACGCCGTGTATCTTTCGCAGTACCAATTATTGCCCTGCCAGCGCATCAAGGATTATTTTTCCGATCAATTACAGATCCCCATCAGTGAAGGTTCGCTGGTTAATTTCAATCAACCAGCCTTTGAGAAGCTGGCATCCTTTGAGCCGATTTGCGAGCAAAGACTGGCGGCAGCTTCTGTTGTACATGCCGATGAAACGGGCATTAACATCAATGGCGCCAGGTACTGGTTGCATTGTGCTTCTAATGATTTATGGACACATTATTTTCCCCATGTAAAACGGGGCAAGGAAGCGATGGATGTCATTGGCATCCTGCCTGACTTTCATGGCATTTTATGCCACGATCACTGGAAGCCTTACTACAAGTCCCCCTTCACTCATGCCTTGTGCAATGCGCATCATCTGCGTGAACTGACCCGTGCCTGGGAGCAGGATGGACAGCAGTGGGCCAAAGAAATGGAAACCCGGTTAAAAAAGATCAATCAGGTCGTCGATGATGCAGGGGGGAAGCTTGAAGCAAGAAAAGCGGCCTGTTATCGACGACGATATCGAGATTTATTAGAGAAAGCACAAATTGAATGTCCGCCACCAACCCCGTTGCCCGGTAAACCCAAACGTGGGCGCCTCAAGCGCAGTAAATCCAGAAACTTACTGGAACGGCTGATCAATTACCAGGATGATGTCTTACGCTTTATGAGAGAAATGGATGTGCCATTTACTAATAATCCCGGTGAGAATGATATCCGCATGACCAGGGTGCAGCAAAAAATATCGGGGTGTTTCAGGAGTGAGCAGGGTGCCATCACCTTCTGCCGTATTCGGGGATATCTATCCACTTGTCGTAAACATCATGTCAGTGCCTCTGAAGCGTTGGTACTGGTATTTAAGGGGAAATTACCGGAATTTACTCAGTGACCTGATGCTTTTGGTAAAATACGCTGAGTAGTTACAACGAAGATTTCTAAATACGCCCTGCTGAATACCATCACGTTTATAGCTCAGCCAGTCTTCGGCTTTAAGTGTTTTTCGCAAGACTAATGATAAAGGCGCTTTTATATCACCATGACTATATTCAGCGGCTTCCCGACGATAATCAGACTCTATATTAGCCGTATGCTTTTTAATCAATACTTTAGCTTCTGCTTTTAGCGGCGCCACATCCGCCATTTCCTGTGCAAAAAGCGCAAATTCCGAGTTATCTAAACGCGAGTCATTCATCGTCATCTCCCACATCCAGGCTTTCATTTTGGAATACGCTGGACAAGCCGGAGATGATTTGTTCAGCGCATACAAAAGAAAAAGACCATTATCGGCTACGCATGGCGATGACAAGTTCCTTGAGATCATCGTCATCAGGCTACTGGTTTTCGATAAAATAATGAATCAGTTGATCATCTTCCAGCGCAAGCAGTTCCATAAAGGTTTGTTGTTGTTCTGACTGCAAGCGTGTGTATTGTGTATCCAAAAAACGCTGAAAAATCACGTCCAGTTCCAGTGTTCCTCGACGGCAACGCCAGCGTAGTTTATTCAGTTGTGCCTTTGTTATCAAAATCAACGTCACCGTTGTTAGTCTACAGAAGAAAAAGCCTGATTTACCAAGGCAAGCACTAAGTAAATCAGCATTCCATTTCATTCAGCCACTATTGTTCATTGTAAGCAACAACGTTTGTACTTTTTTCCACTTCCACATGGACAAGGATCGTTCCGGCCAATTTTAGGGGATTTTCGAACAACCGTTTCAACAATCGGAATCTCATCCAGCCAATTATTATCATTGCCACTATCAAGCAAACTAAAATAACCTGGTTTGGGCGTCACGCGCTCAGTCCTCAACCCAAGGCTGATTTCAACGTTTTCAAAATCGCCTGCAACAGAAAAATCAACGCAGTCTTGTTCAAACAGAAATTTTATCTCATCGATTAACTCTGTCGCCTTCAAATCGATCAAATTTGAAATCAACAAGCCGTTGGCAGTTTCTATATCCTTACACGGATTGCGCATATATTGCCGAAAAACTTCCAAGACTTCCTTTCTGCACTCTGGATGGTGCTTTGCAATTTTCGCCAATGAATCAATGGCGTAAACCCGAACAAACTCTTTTTTGCTTTCATCTTGCAAACACTCGGTTAAAGCGGGTATCGCACTTGCTCCGATCAGGCCCATCACTTCTGGTATTTCTTCAATAGCCCAGTCATCGTCATTTTCTTCAAAAACATCAAACATTTCCACCAATGACTGAACAGCTTGCTCGGCTCTCAGCTGTCCTAAAATCCGCCAGGCATGCAGCGGAACCCAAAAGCTGTCATCGTCCGCCTTATCAAAAGCCGGGTCGGTCATAAGATCGATCAAATCGGGAATATCTTCCTGGGTAAAGCCAAATTGCAAATAATCAAGCCATTGCCAATTTTTATCTATTTTTCTTGGATCGCCTAATTCATACAATTTCTGTATATTTTCTTTCATTACCATGACCACTGGAATCTCTTTTTTACTTTCGCTCCACCAGCATTTGCTTGATACCGGCTATCGCCTTGGCGGGGTTCAACCCTTTAGGACAGGTATCGGTGCAGTTCATAATGGTATGACAGCGATACAGTTTGAAAGGATCTTCCAGCTCATCCAGCCGCTCGCCTGTATTTTCGTCCCGGCTGTCGGTCAGCCAGCGATAAGCTTGCAATAAAACAGCCGGCCCCAGGTAGCGTTCACTGTTCCACCAATAGCTGGGACAACTGGTGGAACAACAGGCGCACAACACGCATTCATAGAGGCCATCGAGCTTGGCCCGCTCTTCCCGGCTTTGCAACCGCTCACGATCCGCCGGTGGAGGTGTTTGTGTTTCAATCCAGGGTTTTATCGACGTATATTGCGCATAAAAATGGGTCATATCCGCAACCAGGTCTTTCACCACCTTCATATGCGGCAATGGAAAAACTTTGATGACGCCAGAGTAGTCGGAAATAGCCTTGGTACAAACCAAAGTATTTTTACCATTGACATTCATGGCGCAGGAACCACATACGCCTTCCCGGCAAGAACGCCGAAAAGTCAGAGTCGGATCGATTTCATTCTTGATTTTCAAAATGGCGTCCAGCACCATCGGACCACATTGATCCAGATCAATTTCATAACGATCAATGCGGGGATTCTCCCCCGAATCAGGATCCCAGCGATAGACTTCAAACAGCTTGATATTCTTTGCCCCAGATTCGGCCTTAAAGGTTTTACCTGGTATCAAACGGGAATTTTTAGGTAAGGAAAATTCAACCATCAGTAAACCCTCTCTTTAGGCGGAATGACTTCAACATCATCCGTCAATGTATATAAATGAACCGGTCGATAATCAATATTGACCTGATCATCATTCAGCCAGGTCAGGGTGTGTTTCATCCAGTTCTCGTCATCACGCCTGGGAAAATCTTCCCGCGCATGTCCACCGCGGCTTTCCTGACGATTTTGTGCGGCATGGATGGCGACTGTCGCCTGACTCAACAAATTATCCAGTTCCAATGTTTCCACCAGATCGGTATTCCAGATTAACGAGGAATCAGTGACGCTGACATCACTGAAGGAGGCGGCCACCTGCGCCATTTCCTCCATACCTTGCTGCAAGGTTTCTCCGGTGCGGAAAACCGCTGCCCGGCTTTGCATGACTTTTTGCATATTCAAACGAATTTCGGCCGTTTTGAGTGAACCTTTGGCATGACGAATCTTGTCAAACCGGTCCACAGCCTGATCGCAGATATCCTTGGCTATTTGTTTATGCGGCTGTCCAGGCTTGATCAGTTCAGCACAGCGAATGGCGGCCGAGCGGCCAAAGACGATAATATCCAGCAAGGAATTAGACCCCAGCCGGTTAGCCCCATGCACGGAAACACAGGCGGTTTCACCAATCGCCATCAAACCGGGCACAACGCTATCGGGATCACCGTCTTTCAGCGTTACCACTTCACCTTTATAGTTAGTCGGAATACCGCCCATATTGTAATGCGCGGTCGGAATCACCGGTATCGGCTGGCGCGTCACATCGACGTCGGCAAATATTCGAGAGGTTTCGGCTATACCGGGCAGACGCTCGTGAATAATGGCCGGATCCAGGTGTTCCAGATGTAAATGAATATGATCCTTGTTTGGTCCAACGCCCCGCCCTTCGTTGATTTCAATGGTCATCGCCCGGCTGACAACATCCCGTGAAGCCAGATCCTTGGCGGTCGGCGCATATCGCTCCATAAAACGTTCGCCTTCGGAGTTGGTCAAATAGCCGCCTTCCCCGCGCACGCCTTCGGTAATCAGGCAACCAGCACCATAAATACCAGTCGGATGAAATTGAATGAATTCCATATCCTGCAATGGCAATCCGGCCCGCAGCACCATCGCATTACCATCGCCAGTCACGGTATGCGCCGAGGTACAGGAAAAATAGCAACGCCCATAGCCGCCAGTCGCCAATACCGTTTGATGGCCACGGAACAAATGCAGGGAACCGTCTTCCAGACACCAGGCCAATACCCCCAAACATTGCCCTTCAGCCATAATCAAGTCCAACGCGATATATTCAATAAAGAATTCCGCCTTGTGCTTCAATGCATGCTGATACAAGGTGTGCAAAATAGCATGACCGGTTACATCGGCCGCAGCACAGGTCCGTTGCGCCATACCCTTGCCGTAATGCGTCGTCATGCCACCAAATGGTCGCTGATAGATCTTGCCATCTTCGGTGCGGGAAAAAGGCACACCATAATGCTCCAGTTCCAAAACAGCGGCCGCAGCTTCCCTGCACATATATTCAATGGCGTCCTGGTCGCCCAGCCAGTCAGAGCCTTTGACGGTATCGTACATATGAAAACGCCAGTCATCTTCACCCATATTACCCAATGCCGCACTAATGCCGCCTTGAGCTGCGACAGTATGACTGCGAGTTGGAAACACTTTGGTGATGCAAGCGGTTTTCAAACCCTTTTCCACCATGCCAAAAGTAGCACGAAGCCCCGCACCACCCGCACCCACCACGACGACATCATGTTTGTGTTCGATGATTTTGTAATTTGTTGTCATGGACTACCTGACCGAAATAATATTAAAAACAGCAATGACCGCAATGACAGCCAAGGCAAAAAACAGTAAATGCGTCAACCAGACGATCGTGATGCGTAGCCAGACAGTGGAGATATAATCTTCATAAACCACTTGCAAACCTGAAGCCGCATGGTAACAAACGGCGATAACCCACAACAGCAAGCCAGCACTGTTAAAACTTTGTTGCAGCCAGGCGATAGTTTCTTGATAACTTGCTGACAACAACAAATGAATAAAGCCAAGCAAATAAAAAGTCAGCGGCAGTAACGCAACAGCGCTGATACGTTGCATCCACCAGTGATGGGTGCCCGATTTGGCCGACCCCATACCTTGTGCACGCGCCAGCGAGGATTGAAAACGCATAATAAATCCTTAAAAAAGAAGGTAAACTGATAATGTCAACAAGACCGAAGCCACTAATTCGATCTCTGCATAGCGATCCATTGTATCCTTATCAAAACCGAAACCAGCATCCCAGATTAAATGCCGGATGCCATGACACAGATGAAAAAACAAGGCATAAATGAAGCTCCATAACAATAATTGCAGTAGAAAGTTATTCAGTAAATTTTGTAATTCTGTATACGCCAGACTACCGCTGCTAATGCTGACCAACATAAAGACAGTCAACATAACACCCAATGACAAAAAGACGCCTGTCATTCGATGGGTAATGGAAATAATGCCGGTCAACGGCAAGCGGTAAACCTGCAGATGAGGCGATAAAGGACGTTTTTCTTCATTCATGAGACACCTGAAAGATTGACAATCATTTGATTTTTTAAGGTTTTTGTAACTGTTTGGTATGTAATCGACAAGGCGATAAATTATTGATTGGAATCGCTGATTTGTTCAGTATTTCCTTAGATATCCCTCAATCTTGTGCTTTAAACAAATAGATGCCCGAAAGCGACCACTTTATTGGAACAGTGAATTACAATGTGCTGGCGCCTATTTTTGCAACTTGTCCATCCTGCGAAAAATTAACGCCACTGACACCGATGGCGCCAATGACCTGACCGTTATAAAGTAATGGCACACCACCTTCCACCGGCACCATGTTGTTCAAATTCAGATACCCTTGCTTGCCTTCTGTGACCATTTTTTCCAGCGCCTTGGTTGGGCATCTGAATAACAAAGCTGTTTTTGCTTTACCGATAGCGACATCGATACTGCCGAGTTGTGCATTGTCGCGTTGCATATACATCAAATAGCCACTTTGATCGACAATGGCGATAACCACATCCCAATTATGTAAATTGGCTTCCACTTCAGCCGCTTGAGCGATGCGTTTGGCATCGGCCAGGGTTAATCTATATATTGTTTCCACTCTCACCTCGCGATTAAATTTGTAAATTCGTTATCCACTTCAACGTTTATCAATTGGCATGAAGTCCCGTCTATCCGGCCCTAGATAGAGCTGTCTCGGACGGCCAATGGGGTTAGTTGGGTCAGCCATCATTTCCAGCCAGTGTGCTAACCAGCCCGAGGTCCGGGCAATAGCGAACATCACGGTAAACATGTCCACCGGAATATTCAGTGCTCGATAGATAATTCCCGAGTAAAAATCCACATTGGGATAGAGCTTACGCTCGATAAAATATTCATCATTCAGCGCATATTCTTCCAGTTTCAGCGCCAGTTCAAACAGTTCTTCCTGGCTCTGACTGTTTTCCAGCACTTCATAACAGGTTTTACGGATAATCGTCGCCCGGGGATCAAAATTTTTGTACACACGATGTCCAAAGCCCATCAATCGAAACGGATCGTTCTTATCTTTGGCTTTGGCGATAAACTCAGGAATTCTGTCAACTGTGCCAATTTCTTCCAGCATACTCAACACGGCTTCGTTTGCGCCGCCATGAGCCGGTCCCCACAGGGCCACGATGCCTGCGGAAATACAAGCGTAGGGATTGGCTCCAGTACTGCCAGCCAGTCTGACCGTCGATGTACTGGCGTTCTGCTCATGATCGGCATGCAGAATAAACAGCAGATTGAGGGCTTTTTTCTCGATGGGGTCAACCACATAATTCGGATCGATATAATTCGGCGAAGAGCGCGAGAACATCATGTTCAAAAAATTCTCGCAATAGCCTAAATCCAGGCGGGGATAAACAAAAGGCTTGCCAACCGAATGGCGGTAAGAAGCGGCGGCAATGGTTGGTATTTTAGCGATCATCCTGATCGCGCAAACGCGGCGATGCTCCGGGTCTTTCATGTTGAGTTCACTATGATAAAAGGCCGACAAAGAGCCTACCACGCCGACCAGCATGGCCATCGGGTGCGCATCATAGCTGAAGCCATCGAAAAAGGTTCTGAGTGATTCATGCACCATGGAGCGATGCGCGATTTCTTCTGAAAAAGCGCGTAACTGACTGCCATTCGGTAACTCGCCATTCATCAACAAATAAGCGACTTCCAGATAATTGCAATTTTCCGCCAATTGCTCGATTGGGTAGCCCCGATAAAGCAATACGCCTTTCTCGCCATCGATGAAAGTAATATGGCTTTTACAGCTGGCCGTAGCGGTAAAACCCGGGTCATAGGTAAAACAGCCCAGGTCTTTATAAATCTTTCGGATATCGACTGTTTCCGGGCCTAGTGTCCCTCTTAGCAAGGGAAATTCGGCTTCCTGTCCTGTGCGGTTGTGTCTGATCAATAAACTGTCTTTTGACATTCAATCCTGCCTGTTTCGTTCTTGGTGAAGCGCTGCCTGGGTGATCATTTATGCGCTTGAAAAAAATGCTTAAAATTATGGGTCATAATGACGGTGAATGTCAGGATTATTGCAACTCAGCCCCGCCAAGTCAAAACCGTTCTACTGTAAAATACGATTGATTCTCACTAGATCATCTTCAGTATCAACGCCCGCCTCGGGAATCTTGTCCACTACTTTGACCTTGATCGTCTCTCCATGCCATAAAACACGCAATTGTTCCAGTGATTCAATTTTTTCCAAAGGTGATGGTGGCCACTGACAATAGCGTTGTAAAAAGGCCACACGATAAGCATACATGCCGATATGGCGATAGTATGGCATTTCATGCACCCAGTCCGGCATCACATCAGGAAAGCTTTCCCGGTGCCAGGGTATTGGCGCCCGGCTGAAATACAATGCGTAATCTTCGCTGTCCAGCACCACTTTAACCGCATTGGCGTTAAAGATTTCATGCCGGTCAGTCACCCGAGCGGCCAGCGTGGACATATCCGCTCGTCGTTGCGCCATTAACACACAGGCCACATCATGAATATAGGCTGGCGGAATCAAAGGCTCATCACCCTGCAGATTGACGATCACGGTATCTTCCGGCCATTGCATAATGTCCGCCACCTGCGCGATTCTTTCCGTACCTGACTGATGCGAGGCGTCGGTCATCACCGCCTCAATGCCCAAATCTTTTACCGCCGATAAAATACGCTCATCATCGGTTGCGACAACGACTTCTTCTGGCTCGGCTTCAAGCGCTCTTTCACAAACATGCTGAATCATCGGTTTGCCGGCAATATCCAGTAAAGGCTTGCCGGGCAAACGCGTTGAGCCATAACGGGCCGGAATAACGACTTTAAAGCCCGCCATTATTTTTTCAATGCTTCGATTTCTTCATCGCTTAATTCACGCGCCTCATCTTCCAGCATCACGGGAATATCATCTCGAATCGGAAAAGCCAGACGATCAGCTTTACAGATCAGTTCCTGCTGATCTTTTTTATAAATCAGCGAGCTTTTACAAATCGGGCAAGCCAGAATATCAAGTAATTTTTTGTCCATGTTTCGGGTTAAGTTTTTTTGTTAATTGTTGAATAAATTCAGGCTCAGGTTCAGCCTGTATTGGTACCGCCCAAAAATTTTCTGTCGCAAATTTTTGGCATTTAACGGCATCTTTTTCTGTCATTAAAATGGGTTTGTTTTCAGCAAAGTCCACGTCTTGAGCGTTAAAGGGATAATGATCGGGGAAGCTATGCTGTTCCACCGACAAGCCTTTGCTTTTTAAAAACTGAAAAAAGCGATCTGGGTTGCCAATACCTGCGACAGCATGGCATTCCAACATAGTAAAATTAGCCAGGGGTTTTTCTTCGGCCGTTTTTAAATTAACTGCCTTTTCCCCTTGAAATTGCATGGCGTATTCAAAATCCTCTTCCGGTTGACCATTAACGATAACCAGATCGACTTCCCGCAATCGCTCAATCGGCTCACGCAAGGGCCCCGCTGGCAGACAATAACCATTGCCAAAACGCCTCTGCCCATCGATTACCGCAATTTCAATATCGCGCTGCAAGGCATAGTGCTGCAAGCCATCATCGGAAATTAAAATATCACACTGCGCCTGCTCCAGTAAAAACAGGCCGGCTTTGGCGCGATCCGGGAAAACCGCAACTGGCGCTGCGGTTTTTCTAAAGATCAGCAACGGCTCATCACCGACCTCCTCCGGACTGCTTTGTTCGGTCACAAAACAAGGCTCATTCATCGATTTTCCGCCGTACCCCCGACTGATGATGCCAGGATGATAGCCTTGTTTTTGCAAATAATTCGCCAGCCAGATAACCAGCGGTGTTTTTCCTGTACCACCGACGGTAATATTACCTACCACAATAACAGGCACAGGCACAGACGTGCTTTTTAACCAGCCTTTACGATACAAAAAACGGCGCAATCGAATAATATCGACATATATTAAAGATACCGGCGCCAGTAATGTGGATAAATACATATCCTGATACCAGGCATCCTGAAACCAACGCACCAGTGTTTTTTTCACGGCTTTGCCTTAACGTTCAAGGTAGCGAAAACGACTTGCTTGAATCCCAGTATCCCGGCTGCATCCAAAGCATGGATGACAGCCTGATGCGGTGTTCTTCCATCGGCATTGATAATGACTGGAATATGACGATTATCACCCGCCGCCTGCGCCAGCGCACGCTTTATGGTTGCCTTGTCATTATTGATCAGCTGATGAAATTTACCCTGTTTATCCGAAATAAAATAATTGCCATCGGCATCGATCATCAACGTGATGGTTTTAGGCTTTTCTTTCGCTTCCTGCCCCTTCGCTTCCGGCAAATTGATGGTCAGCTCGGTTTGACGATTAAATGTCGTCGTCACCATAAAAAAAATCAACAACAAAAACACCACATCGATCATCGGTGTCATCGAAATTTCCAAAGGCGCTTTTTTTTGCCGGCGAAAATCCATCAGTCTTCCTCTCTGTCGCCATGCATAATATCGATCAGACGTAAGGCTTCTTCCTCCATACCGACCACATATTCATCAACCAGCCGCTCAAAATAACGATAAAACACCAAACTGGGAATAGCCACCGTCAACCCCGCCGCTGTCGTAATCAGTGCTTCTGAAATACCGCCCGCCAAAATACCCGGGTCACCAACGCCATGAATCATAATTGCGGAAAATACCTTGATCATGCCAATAACAGTTCCTAATAATCCCAATAGAGGAGAAATAGAAGCGATAGTGCCCAAAGCGTTCAAATAAGTTTCCAGCTCATGAACCACCTGATGTCCAGCTTCCTCGATGCTGGATTTCATAACATCCCGGCCATGCTTGCTGTTGATCAAACCCGCTGCCAGAATCGCCCCTAACGGTGAACTGAGTTTAATTCTTCTAATCGCCGCCTCATCCAGCTTCCCCGCCCGATGTAATTTCCAGATATGTGGCACCAGTTCCGGTGGCAGAATCTTTTTTCGTTGCAAAGACCAGAAGCGCTCAACAATAATGCCCATCGCACCTATTGAACACAGGATGATGGGAATCATCATCCACCCGCCGTTTTTGATCAAATCAAACACTGCTTATCCTTTCGAAAATATTATTGAGAATAACTCATCATTTTAGCCGATTGTCTTAACAGGCTGTTGAAAAACTTCGTTTTTCAACAGCCTGTGCGCAGTACAAGGGTGTAACGCTATTTTTGACTGTTGTAAACCGTTGAAAACGAAGGAAACAGAAAATCGTAATGCCGTTTCCGTGATTTTTGCTGGAACCCAAGCTCCTGCTTAGGTTCCCAGTGGAAAAAGCTCCTGCTTCATGAAAAACCCCGTTCCCAAGCGAGAGCTTGGGAACCAGCAGCACTCTTTCATCCGCATTGAAGTCATGGATTCAGATATTATTTCAGGCTGCATCGGAAACAACCTGGTTAGATTTCCCAATCCAGAAAAAAGCGATTAAAAAGGCTACACAACAAACCGCTGCCGCCATGGAATAAATAAACTGCGCCCCCATTTCCTCCCAGAAATAACCACTCAACAGACTACCTAGCATGCCTCCCAGACCAAAGCTCATACTGCTATACAATGCCTGTCCTTTCCCCTGATGCTGGTCGCCAAAATATTGATGAACCAGATGAATGGCCGCCACATGAGATGACCCAAAAGTGGCGGCATGTAAAATCTGAGCGAATAGCAGCCAAGCCATTTGATCGGCAAAACAAGCGATCAACCACCAACGTACAATACTGAGAAACACGCTCATCAACAGCAACGCTCTTAACGAAACATGCCTCAATACCGGCCGTACCCCCAAAAACAACAGAATTTCGGCACAAACGCCCAACGCCCAAAGCATGCCAATCAGTGTTGAAGAATAACCCAGCTGGGTTAAATAAATAGAAAAAAACACATAATATGGCCCGTGCGCCAATTGCAGCAGCATATATACGGTAATGAACGCCACCACTTCAGGTTTAAACAATATGCGCCAGATAGCTACAGAATCATGCTGCTTAGATTGCATTTCAGCCTCTGGTGTGAGCAAGGCATTCAGCCATATCAAGCCCAACAAACCAGTAATAATCATCGGTAACAAGGCGAGTGGGTAACGCTCGATAAAACGACCAATCGCCAAAACAGCAACAATAAAACCAACAGAGCCCCAAAGGCGTATCTGACTGTAGCGATGCGAATCCTGGCGCAAATGAAACAGCGTCACCGCTTCAAATTGCGGTAAGGCCGCATTCCAGAAAAAGCTGAAACAGACGGTCAGCCAGGCAAACCACAGATAACCCGAAAAAATAAGAAAACCAGCAAAAAAAACGGTGGCAAAAAAGGACGCCAAACGAATAATCCACAGGCTTTTACCGGTGTAATCGGCAATCACGCCCCAGACATTTGGCGCAATGACTTTGGTCGCCACCATCAGCGCCGATAATTCGCCGATCTGTATCGCATTGTAGCCTTGATCTTCCAGATACAGGCTCCAATAGGGCAGAAAAGCGCCCAGTGTGGCGGAATAAAAAAAATAAAAGCCTGACAAACGCCAGTAAGGCAAGGCGTTTGTGTTTTTTTTCGCATGGCTTGTCAGCGTAAAACCGGCAGGCCGCTATTTACATCGGCATTCTGGGCGCGGTGACGCAATAAATGATCCATCAGGGTAATCGCCATCATCGCTTCGGCGATCGGGGTGGCGCGAATGCCAACACAGGGGTCATGCCGACCTTTGGTGACCACTTCCGCTTCTTCCCCCTGCAAATTGATCGTGCGTCCCGGAATTCTCAGACTGGACGTCGGTTTTAAGGCGATACGGGCGACGATATCCTGTCCGGTACTGATACCGCCTAACACGCCGCCGGCATGATTGCTTAAAAAACCGTCCGGCGTCATTTCATCACGAAATGCCGTGCCTTTGGCCGCCACGCAATCAAAACCATCACCGATTTCAACGCCCTTGACGGCATTGATACTCATCAAAGCATGCGCCAGTTCGGCATCGATACGGTCGAAAATCGGTTCACCCAGGCCTGGCGGTACATTCGTCGCCACCACATCGATTCGGGCGCCGATGGAATCACCTTCTTTACGCAAGGCGTCCATATAGGCTTCCATTTCAGCCACTTTATCGGCATCCGGGCAAAAGAATGGATTGCGCGCCACTTCGTCCCAGTCGATTTTTTCAATTTTAATAGGTCCCAACTGCGACAGAAAACCACGAATTTCGATATTGCAGGTTTCTTTCAAGTATTTCTTGGCGATTGCTCCAGCGGCCACGCGCATCGCGGTTTCCCGCGCCGAGGAGCGGCCACCGCCCCGGTAATCCCGAAAGCCGTATTTATGCTGATAAGTGTAATCGGCATGGCCCGGCCTGAAAGTCTGGGCAATATCGGAATAGTCTTTCGAACGCTGATCGGTGTTTTCGATCAACAAACCAATCGGTGTACCGGTCGTTTTACCCTCAAACACACCGGACAGAATTTTCACCTGGTCGGCTTCCCGTCTTTGTGTGGTGTGGCGCGAAGTACCGGGTTTGCGCCGGTTCAGATCACCTTGTATATCTTCCTCGCTCAGCGTCAGCCCGGGTGGACAACCATCGACAATACATCCCAAAGCCAAACCATGACTTTCCCCAAAGGTAGTCACGGTAAATAATTTACCAATACTGTTTCCTGACATTTATAAGGCACTCTCAAATTGTGAATGAAATTCTTTGACCTGCTCGGCACGCAATAAAAACACACCATCCCCGCCCCGTTCAAAATCCAGCCAATAAAAAGGTATTTGCGGAAAAGTTTCCTGCAAGGTTTCCGCTGTCGCCCCCACTTCGACCACCAAAATACCCTCATCGGCCAGATAATCCTGCGCCTGGGCCAGAATCCTGATGACCAGATCGAGCCCGGTCACACCGCCCTTGAAGCCCATAGCTGGTTCCTGATGAAACTCGGGCGGCAGGCTTTCCCATTCGTCAAGACTGACATAAGGCGGGTTACTGACAATAATGTCATACGGTTTTTTTGGCACAGCGCTGAACAGATCAGACTGATGCAATATCACCTGATCCTGCATGTCGTGTTTTTCGACATTGATTTCAGCCACGATGAGCGCATCTGCGGATAAATCGACCGCATCGACATCCGCTTCAGGAAAGGCATAGGCGCAGGCGATAGCGATACAGGCGCTGCCGGTGCACAGATCCAGAATATTGAATACCTGCGATTCATCGACCCACGGCTCAAAGCGTTGCTCGATCAATTCGGCAATGGGCGAGCGAGGCACCAGTACACGTTCGTCTACATAAAACGAGAGGCCTGCAAAAATCGCTTCATGCGTCAAATAGGCCGAGGGTTTGCGTTCCCGAACACGCCGCCGCAGTATATCGAGCACTTCCCGGCGCTCACCCAATGTCAACGTGCAATCGAAGTAACTTTCCGCCAGTTGATAAGGTTGATGAAGCGTATGCAATACCAATGCCGCCACCTCATCTAATGGTGTCGCCGTACCATGGCCTAAAAAAACCTTTTCCCGGTCAAGATGACTCGCCCCCCAGCGGATATAATCCCGTATGCTGGTCAACGTTTGTATAATCGCCTGCTCGTCTTGACTGTCCATCTATCATCCATTTTTTTAACAATGGGTTATTTTAAACCAATCTGCCGCAGCTGTAATGCAAGACCCGCCAAATCCTGTATTGTTGGGCTGCAAAGCGCGTATAATACGCTTTTTTGTAATTGCTAAAAAAACGAATGGCGCAATATATTTATTCCATGAACCGGGTCGGCAAAGTCGTCCCGCCAAAAAAACATATCCTGAAAGATATTTCCCTGTCATTTTTTCCCGGCGCCAAAATTGGCGTGCTGGGCTTGAATGGCTCAGGGAAATCAACCTTGCTGCGAATCATGGCTGGCATCGATAAAGATATCGAAGGTGAAGCGATTCCACAAAAAGGCATAAAAATTGGTTATTTATCGCAAGAGCCAGAACTGGATCCTGACAAAACCGTGCGCGGTAATATCGAAGAAGCGGTAGCCGATGTCAAACAGGCGTTGGCTGACCTGGATAAGGTCTATGCCGCCTATGCCGAAGCCGATGCGGATTTTGACAAACTGGCGGCCGAACAGGCTAGGCTGGAAGATATCATCAATGCCCATGACGGCCATAACCTTGACAGAACACTGGAAATCGCCGCCGACGCTCTGCGCTTGCCGGACTGGGATGCCGATGTCACCAAATTATCGGGGGGTGAAAAACGCCGGGTAGCCTTGTGCCGCCTGTTATTGTCCAAACCGGATATGCTGTTGCTGGATGAACCGACCAACCATCTCGATGCTGAATCGGTCGCCTGGCTGGAAAGATTCCTGCATGATTACACCGGCACCGTCGTCGCCGTCACCCATGATCGTTATTTTCTGGATAATGTGGCCGGCTGGATTCTGGAGCTGGATCGCGGTATGGGCATTCCGTGGGAAGGTAACTATTCATCCTGGCTGGAACAAAAGGAAAAACGTCTGGAACTGGAAGAAAAACAGGAAAATTCCCGCATCAAGGCAATGAAAGCCGAGCTGGAATGGGTACGTTCCAACCCCAAGGGGCGTCACGCCAAAAGTAAGGCGCGTCTGGCCCGCTTTGAGGAGCTTTCTTCCCAGGAAGCACAGAAACGCAACGAAACCCAGGAAATCTACATTCCACCTGGCCCACGTCTGGGCGACCAGGTAATCGATGTCGAGCATTTGAAAAAAGGCTTCGGCGATCGCCTGTTGATCGATGATTTAAGTTTCAAACTGCCACCCGGCGGCATCGTCGGCATTATCGGCCCGAACGGCGCCGGTAAAACTACCCTTTTTCGTATGATGGCCGGTGAAGAAACGCCGGATGGCGGCACGATTACCTTCGGTAAAACGGTGCAACTGGCCTATGTTGACCAGAACCGGGACGATCTGGATCCTGACAAAACCGTCTGGGAAGAAATTTCTGATGGTCTGGATACCATTACCGTCGGCAATTACACCACGCCTTCGCGTGCTTATGTCAGCCGTTTCAATTTCAAAGGTTCGGATCAGCAAAAACGTATTGGCCATTTATCCGGCGGCGAACGTAACCGGGTGCATCTGGCGAAATTATTGAAAAGCGGCGGTAACGTTCTGCTGCTGGACGAACCGACCAATGATCTGGATGTCGAAACCTTGCGCGCATTGGAAGAAGCCTTGCTGACATTTCCGGGCTGCGCCGTCGTTATCTCGCACGATCGCTGGTTTCTGGATCGCATCGCCACCCACATTCTGGCATTTGAAGGCGACAGTCAGGTGGTCTGGTTTGAAGGAAATTATGCTGATTACGAAGCCGACAAACATAAACGACTGGGCACCGACGCCGACAATCCACACAGGATCAAATACAAGAAAATTGTTTGATTTTTGACTTATCTACACATCTGCGCAGACTGCGTAGATGTGTTCTTTTAAAAGTATTGTTTAAGCGGGAATACTACTAACCTGCCAGTATTCAATATTATTTGGTTTACCCAGATAATAACCCCAGTGGCTCTCTAACAGGCTGTTGATTTAATCCAACCTGGAGGCCGCATTGTTTCGTTGCCATAATTGGCGTTTAATCACATAACTGATTGTTATTTACGGTAAAATGATTCAATCCATTTGATATTCCTCGATTTTTTATTTGTTATGCGCGGCATTGATTATACCCAAAACGAATTATTCAGTTATCGGACGCTGGAATCTAGAATTCCGGGTGATCATCCTTTACGCAAACTACGATATTTGGTCGATATTCTATTGACCACTTTGGATGAGGAGTTCGATGACCTGTATTCCCGACGGGGCCGGGCGTCAGTTCCTCCCGAGCGTTTACTCCGTGCCAGTTTGTTGCAAATCCTGTTTTCCATTCGTTCGGAGCGGCAACTGATCGAACACATTGATTTCAATCTGCTGTATCGTTGGTTTGTCGGCTTATCAATGGATGATGAGGTTTGGGATCATTCAACGTTCAGCGCCAATCGTGACCGTCTATTGAATGAGCGCGTGAGTCGTTTGTTTTTTGATCGTGTGCTGTGCCTGGCCGAATGGCAGGATTTAGTTTCAGATGAACACTTTTCGGTTGATGGCACGCTAATCAAGGCCTGGGCTTCTATGAAAAGCATCAAGGCCAAAGACGGTTCGAGCCGGCCGCCGGAGGATTCCACCCGCAATCCGAGTGTCAACTTCAAAGGCGAGAAACGCTGTAACGACACGCATGAATCGACAACGGACCCGGAAGCAAGGATGTATAAAAAAGTCAGGGCGATAAAGCCCAACTCGCTTTTCCGGGCCATGCACTCATGGAAAATCGCCATGGTTTGGTCATCGATGTTGAAGTGACCCAGGCGACAGGAACGGCCGAGCGGGAGGCGGCGACAAAAATGATCAAACGCAGTGTCAAAAAAGCGGGTGCCACAGTGGGTGGTGACAAAAACTATGATACCCGGAACTTCGTTGCCGAACTACGTGCCATGAAGGTGACCCCGCATGTGACTCAAAAAGCGAAAGGTTCGGCGATTGACAAGCGGACGACCCGACACCCAGGCTATACCAGCAGTCTCAAAATCCGTAAACGGATCGAAGAAGTCTTTGGCTGGAGCAAAACTGTTGGGGGATTACGTCAAACCCGATTTCGCGGAGTGAAAAAAGTGACTGCCCAAACCGTATTCACCTTCGCAGCGTATAATCTAACCCGCCTGATGACCCTGTTACAATGGCGTTATTCAACTGCGTAGGCACCGTTGTGCCTGAAATCCGCCAAAAGGCGGAAATAAAGCCTCGAAAGGGCAATATAAACCGGCTGATACCGGAAAACCTGGCTAATCAGGCCCTCCGGAGGTAAATTTAACCCAAAATGGAGGGTTGGAGCCGGAGGCATAGGGGCGTTTTTCAACAGCCTGCTAAGATAGAAGACAGTGAATAAAACAAATCAAAACCACAGCATGGCAGCTAACCAAAAATTGTCTTGCCAGACAGAATCTCCTGGTAAACACTTTCAGCGACAATATCCCGATTGTTTTCACCCCTATCCAGATAAACCATTCCCAGCAAATGATCGTATTCATGTTGAAACACACGGGCTGGAAAATCAGTTAATTCAAGGCTATGGTTTAGCCCTTGTTCATCCAGATAATTAACCCGAATATACGGGTAGCGAGGCACCAACGCACGAATGCCGGGAATGCTCAGACAACCTTCCCAATCTTTTACTTGTCTGTCTTGCAAAACGTCCATTTCAGGATTGATCATCACCACCGGCTCCATCATGGGCGCCTGTGGATATCGTACTGTCGGTTTAGAAGCAATGATCTCTGTACATGACAAAAATTAACTTATGACAAATGAGTCTCATGTATTCCAGTGACAAAAGGTATGGGTTGCAAAAGAGCAATCACTTTTCTAATCATCCTTTTTGATTGAGATAAGACATTAAACAACGTTGAGCGGATACAATCTAATCCATATCGAAACAGGCTTTGCGCGAGCCGCTGATGTGTTTTGGTTTTTATTGGTAACTCGCAATCATGTTTCCATTCGCCTGCTTTATGTGACCAACAGAAAGCAATAACGGGAAGTACTAACAATTTTTTGATCCGAAGATAACCGACTACACGCGTTTCCTCAAGTTTGAATCCCCGTCCTTTTAAACAGCCGAAAAGCGTTTCGATTTCCCAACGCAAGCCATAAATTTTAATCGCATCAGGGTTCAAATGCTGACAGACGATGATTAATAACTCACCATCACTCAGCCGTAACCCACTGAGATAAATTGAACAATTTCCCAAATAGCGCGCTGTTGAGAGGTGTCGTGTGCTACCCGGCTTAAGCCCATAAAACAAACGCTCTACGCGTATTCGCTGGCCTTGGGCATTGGTTGTCCTGGCGTTGTTGCGAATACGGATATAAAAGGGAATCTCTTGCTCAAACAACCAGCCCATCCATTCGTCTCCAATAAACTCCCGATCAGCCAAAAGACCTTTGATGTGATGTCGGCCAAACTGCGCAATAAAGCGTTTCATCAGCGCTATACGTTCCTTCGTATTAGAGTTGCCCCGCTTGTTTAAAGGCAACCAATACACAGGAATGGCGGCACCCCGATAAACCACGGCAAGCACCAGCAGATTAATATTGGTTTTACCCCACTTCCAATTCGTCCTGTCTAACGTCAGATAGTAATCCTGATCAGTGAAACCAAACAGTTTCATGATGAAATGAGCGACTTCATTGTAATCCAGCCAATGGTCACTGAAAAATCGTTGCATCCGTCGATATCGTGAGGAAATTTTTGCCCGACTGGGAAAGAATACGGCGAGCTGGGCCAGATTGACCGTGCTAACTGCCATCAAAGCAATTAACATACCCACAAAACAAACGATTCTTGCCTTGTTCCATTGAAAGTGCCCAGTTAATATGACGGTCAGCTCGTTGATTTGTAATGTCCCGTTATTCATATTCGCTAAAACAAAATGCGGTATTTAATTACATTTCAACGAGCTACGCCAGCTTTTAATATTTTTTGTCATGTACAGAGAGCAATGATAATAATTTGTAACGCTTCGCCAATCTGCGGTGCAGCCAGACCGACTCCTGCCGTTTCCGCCAGCGTGGCTTTTAAATCGGCGATAACCTGATGAAATCTTTGTTCTGAAAAACTTTCCACTGCCCGGCAGATACAACGTAACCCTGAATGCCCGAGTTGCAGTATCTCACGTATCTGGCCATGACAATCATTTCTCTCAGTTTTCATAATGAAACGCTTCAGCAATCTGACACATTTGGTCAGTCATTATGACAAAAACTGTCAATTCTGTCTGTCACTTAAATCAGAAAAGAGCATAACCGACTGTATTTCAGTAGATTTCGAAATTGGTATGTATATTGCTGTTAACTAATTAAAATTTAACAGTGAGAAAATAATGAAAAATATCTTTCATTCAATCTTTATCCTAACGCTTACCTTATCAAGTGATTTTATTAATGCAGCTACTATGGAAATTTCCACCCGTAGCATTAATACAAGCGTTGATAATACGGATTTTATTGCCTCCTGGAATGATCAGACATCAACGATTTCAAGCTCATCAATAAGTCAATTTGATCACTTTTATTCAGGAAACAACACGATCAGTCATTTATCCATAGACCTGAACCCAGTCCAAGAACTTTCCTGGATATTAGATATGGGACTTGACGGACATTATGGCGCGGCTTTTTACGTAGATAACGCCCTACAAGCCAACCGTACCGATGATCTGTGGTGGAGTTATAACTGGTCTCATCCGGATGTATTCAGCGTAACAATCAACCCTTTATCGGTAGCTGCCCATGCTTTGGACATCTACTGGGCGGAAAGTTGTTGTAACGGTTACAACAGCGCCCGTTTTTCGACTGATGGCGGTAATAACTGGCAAATGCTGTCAGTATCAAACCTTGCGGCTTATGAAAACAATGTTCCTGAACCAATGACAATAACTTTATTTTTTATCGGCTTGACAGGAGTAATTATGAATTTTCGCAAACAAAAAGTTAGTTAAGGAAGCGGTAACTACTCAGCGTATTTTACCAAAAGCATCAGGTCACTGAGTAAATTCCGGTAATTTCCCCTTAAATACCAGTACCAACGCTTCAGAGGCACTGACATGATGTTTACGACAAGTGGATAGATATCCCCGAATACGGCAGAAGGTGATGGCACCCTGCTCACTCCTGAAACACCCCGATATTTTTTGCTGCACCCTGGTCATGCGGATATCATTCTCACCGAGATTATTAGTAAATGGCACATCTATTTCTCTCATAAAGCGTAAGACATCATCCGGGTAATTGATCAGCCGTTCCAGTAAGTTTCTGGATTTACTGCGCTTGAGGCGCCCACGTTTGGGTTTACCGGGCAACGGGGTTGGTGGCGGACATTCAATTTGTGCTTTCTCTAATAAATCTCGATATCGTCGTCGATAACAGGCCGCTTTTCTTGCTTCAGGCTTCCCCCCTGCATCATCGACGACCTGATTGATCTTTTTTAACAGGGTTTCCATTTCTTTGGCCCACTGCTGTCCATCCTGCTCCCGGGCACGGGTCAGTTCACGCAGATGATGCGCATTGCACAAGGCATGAGTGAAGGGGGACTTGTAGTAAGGCTTCCAGTGATCGTGGCATAAAATGCCATGAAAGTCAGGCAGGATGCCAATGACATCCATCGCTTCCTTGCCCCGTTTTACATGGGGAAAATAATGTGTCCATAAATCATTAGAAGCACAATGCAACCAGTACCTGGCGCCATTGATGTTAATGCCCGTTTCATCGGCATGTACAACAGAAGCTGCCGCCAGTCTTTGCTTGCAAATCGGCTCAAAGGATGCCAGCTTCTCAAAGGCTGGTTGATTGAAATTAACCAGCGAACCTTCACTGATGGGGATCTGTAATTGATCGGAAAAATAATCCTTGATGCGCTGGCAGGGCAATAATTGGTACTGCGAAAGATACACGGCGTGCGCCTTGAGTTGGTCACCATATTGCACGGCTTTTGTTACGCCCTCGGGAAAAGGAGCAACAAACCGACGACCTTGTTCATCGATAAGCCTTTGCGCACGATATTCCGTCACAATCCGTGAAATATCAATATCAAATACCTGCCGGGTTTCAAAGCCATCTGCCGTGTAGCTTCCGGTTGGCAAGGTACGGCGATCAATCTTGATGGAGATAACGTCATCGGGATCATCGACTTTAACCAGCGTGGTGCCAATATGCCCTTTCTGTCCACCACCTGGTTTTTTTGATCCAGCCCGTGCTTTCCTTTTACGATCAGGATCACTTGATGGCGGCCTGGAACTGTTACTGCTGTTAAGTCCGAGCCGATGCATCAGGAGCGTGACCAGCAACAACAATATCTCCAGCGAAGACCGCAGCGCCGGAGATAAATCGGCTTCATCTTCAATCAGCTGCCGGGCATGGGTAATGGCAGCCTCTACATCAATGGAATCAATCTTCAATGAAACGGCCTGTGGGTTTAAGTACAGGATTATTGTCTCATGGCTTTTGAAATACGAATTTTTGCCTCTGTGTTGCCCGTCATCGTATTTTAGAAATGCACGGCAGCAGGGCTATCGGGCATTGCTTATAAGGCAACACGCCTCAACTAACGCAGGCTAATACAGTAAACCTCTTGCGCCAGGTGTTGCCGTTAGAAAATCAAAAATAACGCTAAAATCGTGTCAAGCAGTTTTTTTACTTATTTACGCTGAGTAGTTACAGGAAGCGCTGATTAAATCAGTGCTTCCTTTGAACACAGGGATGTGTCGTCAAAATCGATAGCTGCAAGCTACGGAACACTCTGTTGTTAGAATAAATAGCTTAACCTGGATAATAATTTAATGCATTTGAGGATCTTCAGCAGACTTCTTTTTCAAAGCGGGAAACTTATGGGTTGCAAAGGCTGCATGACAGGATAAACATTCTCTATTCATTTCAGAAAAGTAAAAACTGACTAATTCTGGCTTTTGCAATTTGGCTGCATGTTCGAGCATTTCAGCCAAATAATGAAAATGCCTATCTTGTTGAATAAACGTTTCAGGCAGTTTGGTATGAAGGAGATGCTTTTGCTGTTCCGTTAACCGTTGTTTCAGAATATAGCTGTTTTTCATTTTCTCGGCAATGTGTTCAATTTCCGGCCAATTACCTGCATAATACGCTGAAATAATCGACTGCATCCCTGTCTCTAGTGCCTGCATCTCCTGACTGAGTAATTGGCGTAAATCTGCGGGCAACTTTTCAACACCCACCGCTGTAGCCTCATCCATATGCAACTTGGTTTCTGCCACACTCTGCAACGACAAAAAACAAGCAAAAAATATCATCACTTTTTTCATTTTTTCTCAAAAATCAAAACCAAAATTTGTATAACACAAATAGCACTAAACAAGTGTTAACTTTCTCTACTATAGTTTATTGTCCAAAAACATCAGCTCCTTCGGGGATTTTAAAATCGAAAATAGAGCCAGGAAGCTTCTGATTGATTTTTAAATTAGAAAAATAAATCCGTGTCAACTGGCCAAAATTGTCCTGCAGTTCCATGCCTGCCAAACGGCCTTCGCTCATGCCGATAAGAATTATTTTAAAACTGCTTTCTTCAGATTTTGGCGTCAATTTAATCCAGACCAGATCTTCATCGACACCTTGCCGTTGCAAGTTGAAGTTTTTTTCCAAATCCACCTCGCCGCTCAACAGCAATGCAGGTGTTGCGCCCAGCGATTCATCCAGGGTTTTGATAGTGACTTGTTCAAGATCTGCATCATAAAACCAGACCTTGTTATCCTTGGCGACAATTTCCTGAACGAAGGGTTTTAGATAATTCCAGCGGAATTTCCCGGGGCGGGCCAAATAAAATACGCCATAACTGAGCTGTGCCGGATTGCCATGCTGATCCATGCTGACCTGTTTGAAATCTGCTTCTAGCGTCTTTGTCTGTTGTAAAAAAGTTTTCAGTTGTTGAACTGGCGCAGGCTCTGCCATAGCCACTGTCGTTACCATCAAAAATAAAAATATTTTTATAATTTTCATTGAAAAGTATCCTGTAAAAAATCATTAAACCAATCTTTGGCCCGGTCAAGATCCGACTCGACACAATCGGCATAGCTTGTTGGTTCCGAGCCTTTGATAAATGGAAATTGCCGTGCATCAGGGCATTGCTCATTGGCCAGCAGGCCGCTTTCTTCATCGATCCATTGCCAGCTGATATTGTCCGGCGGAATCAGATTGACCGGCTGGTGGGTGATTTTGCGCATTAACCGGATCCAAACCTGCAATGCACCGCTGGCGCCTGTCAAGCCGGTCGGTTTATTGTCATCACGCCCCACCCAGACCACTGACAGGTAATCGCCACTGAAGCCGGCAAACCAGCTGTCCCGTAATTTATTGGTGGTGCCGGTTTTCCCGGCCAAACCCAACTTTTCCGGTAAATATGAATACGCCGAGCGCCCGGTGCCCTCGCTGATCACTTCCTGCAAAATAGTATTGGTAATATACATTGCCGTCGGATCCACCGCTTGTCGAACGGTAAAAGGATAACTTTGCAGGCGCTCGCCATCCTGGGCGATCACCGCCCGAATAGAGCGCAACGGTGTCACGAATCCATCGCCGGCGAAAGTTTGATACATCTGCGTCACATCCAGTGGCGTCAACGGGCTGGCACCTAACAATAATGACGGATATAACTTGACGCTACGCTTGACGCCAAGATGACGCAGTGTCTTGGCGACCCGGGCAATACCGACATCCATGCCGACATGAACGGTCGCCAGATTATAAGAATGACTCAACGCGGTATGCAGCGGCACATCGCCATGTTCGATATTGTCATAATTTTTCGGTGTCCAGTTTTTGCCTTTCGGCCCTTTAACGGTAATCGCTGTATCGCTGACCTTGGTGATCGCCGTATAGCGATCCGGATACTCCAATGCCGTTAAATAAATCGCCGGTTTTATCAAAGAACCAATCGGTCGCAATGCATCCAGCGCACGGTTAAAGCCGGCCGCTTTCTCATGCCGACTCCCGACCAGGGCGACGATTTCACCATTTTCCCGCCGCGTCACAAGCGCTGCCGATTCCAGTTTTTTGGTTCTCGGCCGTTTCTCCAATTGGCTCAGTTTATCGGCGACCGCTTTTTGCAAAGTATCTTGCACCAGCACATCCAGCGTGGTGAAAATCCGCAATCCTTCACTGGTCAGGTCGATCTCTTTGTACTCTTGCCGCAACTGTCTTTTGACCAGATCCATAAACGCCGGATAGCGATTGGAAGAACGGTGAGAGCGGGCGATGACATCCAGTTTTTTCTTCTTGGCCGCCAGCATTTGTTTTTTGGTGATGTAACCCTGCCGGTGCATTTCCGTCAACACCAGATTACGGCGTTTGATGGCTCGCTCAGGATATCTTCGCGGATCATAATAGGAAGGCCCTCTGACCAGGGCGACCAGCGTGGCGATCTGTTCCAGTGACAAGTTATTCAATGGCCGGCCAAAATAAAACTCGCTGGCCAAACCAAAACCATGAATGGAACTGGCTCCATCTTGCCCCAAATAAATTTCATTCAAATAGGCTTCCAGAATATCGTCTTTTTCAAAGCGATACTCCAGAATCAAAGCCATCAGCGCTTCGTTGATTTTTCGCCATAAACTCCGTTCCGGCGTCAAATAAAAGTTTTTCACCAATTGCTGGGTAATCGTGCTGCCACCTTGTACAAATGCCCCGGCCTTGATATTGGCCCACATCGCCCGGGCGATGCCCTTGATCGATACGCCATGATGCTGATAAAAATCGCGATCTTCGGTCGCCAAAAGGCCTTGAATCAAAGCATCCGGGGTTTCCTCCAGCTTGATCAGAATGCGGTCTTCTTTCCGGGTTGGATAAAAACTGCCGATTTGCACCGGATCCAGCCTGAACAACACCAAAGAACCGCGAGTTTCCAGATCAATAATTTTCTTGACCTGATCAGTCGAAAAACTGACTTTGATTTTATGACTGTCCTGCAAACCATCCCAAAACTGAAAATGCCGGGTTTTCAGATAATAATTCTCCCCTTTCCGGTAGTAACTGCCCGGTGAGGACAAATGATAATCACGCCGATAATTCAATCGTGATAACAGATGGTCAAACTGCTGCCGGCTTAATGGGTAACCGGGATAAAATTCGACCGGGCTGGCGTACACATAAGCAGGCAAAGCCCAACGTTTACCTTCAAACTGTCGTCTGACGTTGTAATCCAGATAACCAAGATAAGTGCCGGAAGCCACAAGCCCCAGCAGCAGAATCTTTTTCCACCAGACCATTTTCTGATTTTTTTTACGGGTCGTTTTTTTTCGAGGTGTTTTTTTACGCGACTTTACTGTTTTTGCCATGAAGAGGTCATATTAAAAAATTATCAGGTACTGAGGATTCAAAAACTGGTTTCAAAGTTCCCATTGGATGCAAACTGGCCTTATCCTACCACTTCCAGCAATTAAAATAGCCAGTAACCCAAAGAAAGTCTGATGCTCAAACTTATTGCAAAGCATCCATGTATCGTTGGAATCGCTGATTTATTCAGCGTTATTTGTCTCTATCATAAGTGCAGAATTCTTAATTCACTCTGAACATGTCTCAATTAGTGCGTAGGCCCGATTAGCGGTAGCGTAATCGGACCTACCGTGCTACCGTGCTGGTGAAGAGATTTGAATTTGGAGTAAAAAAAAGAAAAAAAGAGATAAAATTTTTCCATTTCGTATAAAAATTCTGCTATTGCTTAAGATATCTTCAATTGTATAATTCGCAACCTGTTTTCTCGAAAAAATACGAATATAAACAATATTAATGAAAAAAATATCTTATGATAAATGGCTCCGTAATAAAATTGCACAACAAAAACTTCATCGTTTAGCGATTAAAAAATCCAATTATCGTAAGACACGCGCTAATAAAAACTGTCCAAATAAACATAATAAATTTAAATTGGTGGCTCTCCCCGAAAAGCTATCCTTAGCCCACACCCATCCTAGATGTGAAGTTCTTCATACATTAAAAAAAATCGAATCTTACTTAGAGCAGGGTTTTAATGTACACATTTGTTTTAAACAAGCAAAACTATTAAGGCCTTGTGGAACTTTGTGGCTGGTTGCCACATGCGAACACTTAATGCACAGATACCCTGGAAAACTGAAAGGCAATCGTCCATTAAATAATACCGTAGAACAACTTTTTCAACATATTGGATTGCTTCAGAAGCTTGGCGTACCAGATAGAAATATTCCTATCAATGCTGAAAATGTAAAGTTTTGGCATTATTTTTCTGGACTTACAACGGACGATGTTAGTCAATTTAAACAACTTTTCGAAAGTATTACTTTATCTGAATCAATTCAATCTGGGTTATTTGACAGCCTATCGGAAGCAGTTACGAATACTATCCATCATGCTTATCCAGGACAACATCGTAAGCAATGGTACATGTTCACCCAATATAAGGACGGTAAATTTACTATTGCAATTTGTGATCTTGGTATCAGCATTCCTAAGTCTTTACAGAAAAAAACAGAAGTTAAGCAATTCGTTAAGCTTTTAAAGAATAAACGTGATAACCATCTCTTAGAAATTGCTGTTCAAAGCAATAGAACAAGAACTAAACTGCCTTATCGGGGAAAAGGACTCAAGGAAATGCTGGAACAGGTCAGACAAGGTACAGTTGGTGGCTTTAGAATACTCAGTGCCAGAGGCGCCTTCAATTACAATGCGGAAAACAAGAGTGAAACAGGCCGGGACTTTAAAAAGCCGATCAAAGGCACTATCATAGAATGGCAAATACCTTTAAAATCTGATTATGAGTAAAAAAACCATCACCATTGCGACTGATTTTTCAGATACCCCTGCGGGTCGGTATGTAACTGACGGTAACTTTTCTGGTCAGCGTTTTAGAGATGAATTTTTGTATCCAGCTCTACTACATTATGATGAAGTCGAAGTCAATTTGGATGGCGCTTTGGGTTATGGTTCATCCTTTCTTGAAGAGGCTTTCGCCGGTTTAATTCGAGAAAAAAAAATAGATTACGATGAACTAAGATCAAAACTCACTATTACAAGTTCCCGTCCTTTATATACAGAAAGAATCTGGCACTACATAAAAGAAGCCTCAGACCTATAATAATGACCTCTCCTTGTGAAATAGATTTTTTAAAATGGTTTTTCGCTGGCCTTGGATGGTTGGTTGCTGCTGTATTAGCAATTTTTCACAATAATCAAAATAATAAACGCGAAACAAGAAAAGAAGTTAAAACACAAATTGAAGAACTCAAAAAATCTAGCCAAAAAATAATTGAAGCTGCAAAAGATTATTATCTTATCGAAGATGTACCAAAAAGCACGTCAATTATTGCCATATATGAAGGCTTAAACCATTGTGGCAGAATAATTGATCACATCTCTATGCATGGCAATACTAATTTAATGCATATTCTCGGAAATCTATATGATTCTGTGACTAATGACCCATTTGAATCTAAATCATTCACCTCTGGTCAACAGCATTTAGAACGTTGCAAAAGAATCTCGCATCAACAAACAGAGTTGACTCGCCAAGCCGAAGTTTGGTTTAGCAATACATTTCAATCGTGCCGTTGCAAAAGATTAACCGTGAAGAAATAAGTTCCTCCAGGAATAAATGTACGTCGATAATCAGGCATGTTTCTTTGTTGTTTAGATAAACTGGAATAATCGCATGTTAACATGCGTCCGATTACGCTACCGCTAATCGGACCTACCGTGCTCTTTCAAAGGCCCAGACTAATTGTTTCCGATAAAACAACACGAACAATGATGACATCAAAACCCAACTCACTAACAGTGAAGACAAGTCATGACTTAAAAAATGAGCCCCCCTGACCTCTTGAGTCAACGCGAAGATCGTACCGATAAACAATCCAATCGCCAAGCCTCGGTATTTGTAGTCCGGTTTTACCACCATAAAATAAAAATAAAGACTCAAAAAGGCGAATCCACCGCCTGAATGACCACCTGGAAAACAATGTCCTACCGGTAGCGATGAATTAACCGTATCAAACAGTTTTATATAAGGTTTATCGCCACCGAATATTTGCAAACTCCAGGGGCAATAAATATGCGTTGAATCTTTTAATACGGCGATGACTATTGGCCCTGTGACACTGGCTATAAACAAAAACAACAAATGTCTGGTATAGGGCTTTAATTTCTCCAGAAATAAAGAAAGCAGCAATATAATAAAGATGACAACGCCCATGATAATACTTAATTTCTGCCCCCAATCATGAAAAATGGTTTTGGTCAAAAGGTTGTTCCGTAACGGCCACTGTCGCGCATTGAAATCATAAAATATCTGGCTGAAACGATAATCAATATTGAAATATTCCAGCCCGGCGATAGCCGTTGACAAAATAACAACAGGCAAAACGATGTGCCAGAACACAAAGACATAGCCATTAATTTTGTGATTCATCAAGAAAAAACCTCTAAAAAACGAAGGGCGAAGACTTTTCGCCCCCTATTGATTGTACTTGCCGGTAACGAAAACAATCGATCAAATGGTCATTGACCAAACCCGCCGCCTGCATGAATGCGTAACAAATAACCGGCCCGACAAACTTGAATCCAGCTTGCTTCAATGCATGGCTCAGTTGCTGTGAGATGACTGTTTCAGTTGGAATTTGTTCCGGTTTTGACCAGTGATGTTGTATCACCTTGCCGTCTGTAAACTTCCAGATATAGGCACTGAAGCTTGGATCGGTCTCCTGTAAGCGAATATAGGCGCGAGCATTGCTGACGATGGCCTGCATCTTCAGCCGGTTGCGGATCAAGGCCGGATTTTTGAGCAGCCGCTGGATGGTCAACTCATCATAAGCGGCAATTTTTTCCGCATCAAAACCTGCAAAAGCCTGGCGATAGGCTTCCCGCTTCTCTAAAACCGTGCGCCAACTCAATCCCGCTTGCAAACCTTCCAGCAGCAGCAATTCAAACAAGCGCTGATCATCATACAGCGGTACGCCCCACTCTTCATCATGGTAACGTTCTTCGATGGTTGACTGTAACGCCCAGGGACATTTATTGCATTGCGCCACTTATTTCAACATGTCCTTGAGATTGGCGAAGGGGTTGAAAGTGGCTTCCGGCCCTTCATTTTCTTGTCCTGCGCTGCCGCCGCCATAACGGACCTGCTCTTCATAGCGCTGGTGTTCATTATCATGACAGTACAGGCATAACAGCTCCCAGTTACTGCCATCCAACGGATTGTTGTCGTGATTGTGGTCTTTATGATGGACGGTCAGTTCCGACAGGTTTTTATGGCTAAACTCACGGCCACAGCGGCCGCAAATCCACGGGAATAATTTCAGCGCCCGTTCACGGTAACCTTTTTCACGATCTTCTTTGTAGCGCCGGGCATCGGCGACCAGTTGTTCTGCTTTTGACAACGCCATCATGTCCTCCTGTCTGTATGGTTATGGATTTTCGCTAACGGCCGGTTCCACAGGTTCGGTATAAATCCCGGTCAGTTTGCGCTGGAATTCGTTGGTGATCAACCGAGCGTTTTGCCGGTCCCTGACCACCCGTGGGGTAATCAGGATGACCAGTTCAGTGCGCTCCTTGTTTTTGGTCGTTTCACCAAACAAGGGGCCAATGAGTGGCAGTTTATAAAACCAGGGGACGCCATTTTTATCATGGGTATTTTTTTCGCTGATCAACCCGCCTAAAACGATGGTCTGGCCACTTTGCACCGCCACCGAGCTTTTGATTTGCCGTTGCTGAAATGAGGGCGAATTAATACCGCCAGTCGTGGTAGTCAACACATCATCGGCCTTCTGGTCAATTTCCATAATTACCAGGCCATTGGCGTTGACTCGGGGTTTGATATTCAATGTGATGCCGGTATCACGCATCTGGATAGTATTAGTGACGACTGTCCCGTTACTATTGGCTGAACTGGTATTGGTCGATTGCGATGACAAAATGGGTACCTGTTTACCCACATGAATCGAGGCCTCATGGTTATTCAGAACCATCAGGGAGGGTGCCGAAATAACATTGGTTTTGTTATCGCTGGCATTGGCTTCCAACACCGCGCGAATATCACCGGAATTACTGACGAATGCATAGCCAAATCCCCCGGTCGCCGCGCCCACAGCCAGATTTGACGCTGCTTTGGCTAAATCAAAACCACCAGAGCTGGCCGCATTGTCACCCGCATTCTGATGCTGTAAAAACCATTTGATGCCATATTTAAGTTTGTCACTCAGGGTGACTTCAACGATAGTGGCATCGATCAGCACTTGCAACGGCATCACGTCCAAACGCTTGATTATGCGTTGCACCACCGCATAATCCTGGGCGGTGGCGACTATAATCAGCGAGTTATTGGGTTCATCGGCGATAACCTTGACTTCTCCCAGATTACTCAAGGACAGGTTTTTTGGTTTCCTGGCTTGCCCCGTCTTTTTCTGTTTATTGGTAATCTGGATGGTTTTACGACCGGCCGCGATACTGGCGGCGCGATTATTGGCGGCTGTCTGACTGAAAATCTCGTTCAGGGTTTCTGCCAGTTTAACCGCATCGACATGTTGCACCCGGTAAACATTCACGCCACCGCCGGAGGTGACGTTGGCCCGATCCAGGCGCATGATCCAGCCTTTTATCTGATGTAATTTCCGGGGTTGCCGGGTAATTGCCAAAATCGCATTCAGTCGCTCGATGGGGATAAACTGGATAAAATGCTGTCCTTCCTGAAGATTGAAAACCTGTTCCAGCTCGCTGATCATTTTTTCCGCATCGACGCTGCGCAAGGGAAAAAGCCCAAAAGAGCGGCCTCTGAGGGTGTCGACATCGAAACTTCTGACCATTTCCATGACGCGTTCCAGCTCGTTACCACTACCGGCCGCCAAAATGATATTGCGCTCACCATTGACGTTGAGGATGGTTTTATCCTGCAATAAGGGTTTGATGATCTCGGCCAGTTCTCCGGCCGCCACGTTTCTGACCGGAATGACCCGAATCTGAAAGCCTGCCGGAATTTTATTGTTGAAGGCATTGAATGCGATAAATGCGCTGTTCCCCAAGGCCTCCGCCTGGGGCTGAATCTGATAGACGCCATCCTGAAAGGTCAACACCGCATTATTCACCTGCAGCAACATTTCCAGCGTCGGCAACAATTCGGAACGTGTCAGCGGTGTGGAAGTTTGCAGGGTCACAGCTCCCGCAACTTTGGGACTGAGCAGATAATTTTCATGCAGAATATCCCCGAGGATAACCTTGCACACCTCCCCCAAATCGGCATCGTCAAAATTCAGATTAAACTTTTCGCCGCCTTTCTTCGTTTGATTGCTTGCGCCTGACTGCGCTCGAGAAGCAAAGAACCGGCCGCTTCCAGGGTATAGTTCTGCTTTGAGCGTATTCCGCTGCGCCAGATCATCCGGCGTATTCTGCAAGACTTTGAATGGATCGGGTTCTGCTGGCGCTTGTTCAGCCTTTGCACCGGCCTTGACTGCTTGCAACGGAATTTTATGATGCAACTCAGGCCCCAGCAATTCACAGCCCGGCAACAATAAAATAATAACGAAAAAAGCATGGATGGTTTTCATAAACTTTTAGTTTTTTTCTGGACGGCTCTTCGTGGGGTGCGCGGCGGTCGCTTGGGTTTAGCCCGGATATTTCATAAAAAAACGGGCAAGTTCTTTTGATTTTGCTCTGTACATGACAAAAAATATTAAAAGCTGGCGTAGCTCGTTGAAATGTAATTAAATACCGCATTTTGTTTTAGCGAATATGAATAACGGGACATTACAAATCAACGAGCTGACCGTCATATTAACTGAGCACTTTCAATGGAACAAGGCAAGAATCGTTTGTTTTGTGGGTATGTTAATTGCTTTGATGGCAGTTAGCACGGTCAATCTGGCCCAGATCGCCGTATTCTTTCCCCGTCGGGCAAAAATTTCCTCACGATATCGACGGATGCAACGATTTTTCAGTGACCATTGGCTGGATTACAATGAAGTCGCTCATTTCATCATGAAACTGTTTGGTTTCACTGATCAGGATTACTATCTGACGTTAGACAGGACGAATTGGAAGTGGGGTAAAACCAATATTAATCTGCTGGTGCTTGCCGTGGTTTATCGGGGTGCCGCCATTCCGGTGTATTGGTTGCCTTTAAACAAGCGGGGCAACTCTAATACGAAGGAACGTATAGCGCTGATGAAACGCTTTATTGCGCAGTTTGGCCGACATCACATCAAAGGTCTTTTGGCTGATCGGGAGTTTATTGGAGACGAATGGATGGGCTGGTTGTTTGAGCAAGAGATTCCCTTTTATATCTGTATTCGCAACAACGCCAGGACAACCAATGCCCAAGGCCAGCGAATACGCGTAGAGCGTTTGTTTTATGGGCTTAAGCCGGGTAGCACACGACACCTCTCAACAGCGCGCTATTTGGGAAATTGTTCAATTTATCTCAGTGGGTTACGGCTGAGTGATGGTGAGTTATTAATCATCGTCTGTCAGCATTTGAACCCTGATGCGATTAAAATTTATGGCTTGCGTTGGGAAATCGAAACGCTTTTCGGCTGTTTAAAAGGACGGGGATTCAAACTTGAGGAAACGCGTGTAGTCGGTTATCTTCGGATCAAAAAATTGTTAGTACTTCCCGTTATTGCTTTCTGTTGGTCACATAAAGCAGGCGAATGGAAACATGATTGCGAGTTACCAATAAAAACCAAAACACATCAGCGGCTCGCGCAAAGCCTGTTTCGATATGGATTAGATTGTATCCGCTCAACGTTGTTTAATGTCTTATCTCAACCAAAAAGGATGATTAGAAAAGTGATTGCTCTTTTGCAACCCATACCTTTTGTCACTGGAATACATGAGACTCATTTGTCATAAGTTAATTTTTGTCATGTACAGAGTTGATTTTGTTAAAATTCAGTTGGTTATGGAATTTAACAAGAACTTGCCCATGCCAGATTGTACCCCAACACAGATAGAATTTCCTTCTTTTAAGCGTCGTAAAATTGAAGCTCAATTTAGTGGAGGAGCCATAACGAGCGATGGCGGTGTCATGTTGTTAAGAGCGGTTGATCAACGAGTAGGGTTAACTGAACGTATTGCTGAAAAGATGCATGATTTTCGAGGTCCCAATCGAGTTCAGCATCAGTTGGTTGATCTGCTCCGACAAAGGGTTTATGGCTTGGCTTGTGTATGATGATTTGAATGATCATGAAACGCTCAGAAACGATATTGCTTTTCAGACTGCGGTAGAAAAGGATTTGGCCTTGGGAAGTCCTTCTACATTGTGTCGATTCGAGCAATCTGCAGATAGACGATTAATGTGGTCCATTCATGAAGAGCTGTTGAACCAATTCATTGCCTCTTATGAAAAACCACCCGAATCGTTGATTTTAGATTTTGATGCCACCGATGATCCGGTTCATGGTGAACAGGAGAGGCGTTTTTTTCACGGCTATTATCGGCATTATTGCTTTTTACCGTTGTATGTTTTTTGTGGACACCAGTGTCTGGTGAGTTATCTGCGGCCCGGTAATATTGATGGCGCCAGACACAGCCGGGCGATTCTGGCTTTACTGGTGAAGCGATTACGTCAGGCCTGGCCTGATGTGTCCATTACCTTCCGGGGAGATGGTGGGTTTTGCCGCCATAAGATGCTGAACTGGTGTGAGCGACATGGTATAAACTATATTGTGGGTCTGGCTAAAAACCAACGCATGCAACGGTTAAGCCAATCCTGGATTGAACAGGCCAAACGGCAATATCAAACAGAACAAAAAACACAACGCTTATTTACCGATTTCCAGTATCAAGCCAAAACCTGGACACGCAAACGCCGGGTTATTCTGAAAGCTGAATACATGAGTCAGGGCAGTAACCCACGTTATATCGTGACTAATCTGCCGGGAGATGCGCAAGCCCTGTATGAAAAGGTTTATTGCGCGCGGGGAGATATGGAAAATCGCATCAAGGAACAGCAATTGGATCTATTCGCAGATCGCACCAGTTGCAGCTTGTGGTGGCCCAATCAGTTTCGACTGATGCTATCGACAATGGCCTATACGCTCATCAATGCCCTTCGCAAAATCGCATTGCAACAGACGGAACTGGCACACGCAACGTGTGCCACTATTCGCTTGAAACTATTTAAAATCGGTGCAGTCGTTATCCGTAATACACGCCGTATTCGACTGCTATTCTCAAGTTATTATCCTTATCAATCATTATTCCAAACCATCAGCCAACGCCTTTGTCCGGAATAGTGCTGAAACAGTGCTGTTCCCGGCACGCTATAAATAATGGGGTAAGGGGAAGTGTGCCTGAAAAATGGAATAATCGGTTAAATGACTACTTTAACCTTCAATTTATCAATATTGCCGATATTGTTGGGTTTCGTCTGCAGCTTGGGAATATTTTTCGGGGGCTGATGAAATATTCGGGTTAGGAAGTCTTGAACGAATTCTGGCGGTTTTAGGTTTGGGTTTTCTCAGCGCGACGATTTTTTCACTCCCTGAGCGCTCGACAACGATCCGGTCAGGCAGGATTTGTTTGATCTCCCAGCCGGCAATCGTCTCGCCTTCGGTTTTTTTAAGATAGGGGACTTGCTGTGTTTTATCTTTGATCAATGCCATCGGTTTATCATCGACCTGATAGACCCCCATCAGTAAAAACTCATCGTTATCCGCTGATGATTCGGGCATTTCATCATTTTGCGCGTCTTCGATGGGACGCCGCCCTTTTATGAACAATGGCCGGCTCACCATTTGCTGATTGCGATCCAGCGTCTGTTCGCTAAAATCCAATTGCGGCAGCTGAATATTTTCCAGCGTCGCCGTCTTATTCAACCGTGCTTGACCCTGGTCAGGCCGGGTCAACCAGAACCATTCCAGTAGCAGCAATAACCCGAGAAGAGCGCAGCCCACCAACAAGATTTTAATCAGCGGATTAAACATCATCTTGCCTCATGAATGCGACCACCTGAAAATTGACATTCAGTTCATTACTCGGCTCGATCTTGCGGGTTTTTCGATTCCTTTTTCCTCTGACATGACGAATTTCCAATTGGCGGATCAATTTTACCGGTTTGGACGTTTCAATCTGATGCAACACTTCGCGCAGCACGGCGATATCCCCGGTCATTCTGACCTTGACCATGATCCCGGTCAAGCCATCGGTCTCACGGATCGGCATCACTTGTGTGCTGGTCAGTTGCCCGCCCGCATCGGTAATGGTGTTTTTAATAAACTTCTGTAATTCAGCTGACGCCAGGGCGGTTGTTTCATGCTGGCTGAAAAAATGCTGCTGGTTAAATTGCCGCTGCAAGCGCTCGGCCTGTTCGGCGACGCGTTCTTTATTGGCGGCGATTTGTTGCATGCGGCGCAACCTAAATAACAGTTCCTGTTTTTGTTCCTGATAATCAAGCCCTTGAGAAATCAATGGAACAAACAATACAACCGTTAACAAGAGCAGTATAAAAATCAGCAACCCCAGCGCCAGCCACTGCTGTCGTTTGTTTTCTTTATTTGCCATTATTTTCATCCTTGCCAACCACCTCCGCACTGATGCGGAAGCGTTCCTGTCCGGTGCGTTTATCCTGTGTCAGAGGTGAAATAAAGCGGACATTTTCAAACAATGGCGAAGATTCCAGCACTTCAATCAAACTGGATGCAGCAGAAGACTGGCCTTGAATCTGAATTTTACCCTGTTGAAATTTAAAATGCCTTAACCAGGTATTGTCCGGCAACAAGCGCGTCAGTTCATTTAAAATTTCATTTAAAAAAGGTTGCGTCTGTTTCAGCGAAACAATTTGTTCGCTTTGTTCCAGCAAACGATCCATAGCCAGTTGCTGTTGCTGCACTTGTTCAGTTTCTAGGCCTAATGCCCTTATCTTCTGTCTTATTTCATCGACCTGATTTTTGCCGGTGATAACCGGCATGACCAACAGCCCAATCAAAAATAATCCAGATAAAATGACAAGCGATAACGCCAACATTCGCACCAAACGGTTTTTGTGTCGCTGCTTTTCTTCAGGCAATAAATTATAGTCGACTTTTTGCACCAACTTGTTTTCATGTTCAACCCGGTCAAGCTGGATACGGGTAGCAGCGAGTTTAGACATCAATGCATCCAGCGTCTCCCGTGGCGTTAAAACCAGTAAAACCTTCAGTTGTTCATCTCCCGGCTGACTGAGAACCTGGGTGCTTAAATAAACCTGTTCGGCGCTGAAGGGGGTGTATTTATCCAGTTCATAGCGCAACACTTGCGTCAGATTGTCCTTGACCGCTGACGGCAGCACGATAATCTTCTGGATGGCTTGCTGATTGTTCAGATGCAAGATAAAACGCCCTTTTTCCAGCTGCGGATATCGCTGCAACAATTTGGCGTATTCGTCGTCCAGATCGCTTAACGCAATGGCCGCCAACAATGATTCCTGTCCGGCTCGATGCTGATAAACCCGTAATTGATCCGTGTCCATTTTCAACACCACATCTTCAGCCCGGTCAAACAGCCAATCCCACAGTTTATCCGACAACCACGCCATCAACCCTTCTCCCCACCAGCGGAAAAAAGCTTTTGGATTTAACTGGATTTCTTTATTCAGGTTCATGGGCGTCACATTGGGGTTCACTGCGCAAGACAACAGGACTCGATAATCCATTCATCCATTTCCGGCTCAAAAAATGATGAATAGTCATAAAGCCTTTGCCACGCCAACCAGCGAAAAGGTTTATTGGGCGATTGATTTTTCTGTATCACCGCCGAGTAAGCCGCTTTCAGACCGGTTTCGGTACTTACTTGCGAGATGACCTGATAAACCGCATTATTGCTGTTTCCGGCAGCCGAACCGGCAGCACTCTGCCCGGTCGGCAAATCGGGGACTGGCAGGCCTTGCCGATGATGACTGATGCGTTGTTTTATATAATTCAGTATGCTCGTCTCGTCCAATCCTGACATAATCTCCAGCACCGCTTTATCCGCCATCTCTAAATCGACCGCCGATGACGCGTGATACACCGTTAACAGGGGTTTCAATTGTTGATAAAGCTGCATGTTCATCCCTAAAACGCGTTGTAATTCCTCCAGGGTTTCAAACGGGCGGTTGGCGGGGCCATAGCTGAGTCCAGCCTGAAGATACTGTTCTTTTTCCGCGCCATTGATGCGCACCAGATTATCGCCATCGCGCCAGTCCAGTATTGCGCCAACTATGGCCGCTTGCTTCTCCGCATCAAGGCCGGTATGCGCCAGCACCTTCATCAACAAGGCTTCGTCCGCGCCATTAAGGCTGATTTTACCGCTTTCCGCCAGTATTTTGACCCGAATCTGCGCATTGTCCAGTTTAAATTGATAAATAGCGCCATCCGGCCACCATTTTTCATCCGCTTTATTTTTCAACAACATTTTCTGCGCCACATTGACGCCGCTTTCCGCCAAGGTTTCGGCGATAGCGCTATCGCGGACATTGGTGGTCACCGCAGTTTCCCGTCTAATCGTCAGTGCGAAACTGGCGGCCATCAAGGTCAAAAGACTCAACACCCAGATAACGATAACCAGCGCCACGCCGGCATTTTTGTTCATAATCCCAAGGCAGGCAGGGTTAAATCAGCCCCCGCACCTGCCAGTTTCATGGCGATGATCATCGGCGGCCAGTCACTCTGGTCCAACAAACCGATGCTGATTTTCACCAATGCGGGTAGCACCTCTCTTTCTGACCATTGCCCCACCCAACCCCCTTCATCCCGATCAAAATACTCAATTTTGAAGGTATCGACCTGCGACAGCAGGACCTGCTCTTCAATGTCTGCTTCGCCGGGATCTTCCCCGGCGAGCGGATAGGGTTTTAAGGTAACGATTATTTCACCACCCTCATCTGATGAGCGCTGCGACAAATTAAATGTTTGCAAGCCGTTGAAACCAGCGCTTAACGGCCCATTGGCGACAAATTCCAGTGACTGCCCGTCACCTTGAAAAGCGATGCTGGATGAGGCGCCAGACACCAGCGGCCTGGCGGCGGCCAAGTAGTGTTTTAAAAAACCGTAGGCGAGAGCCTTCTCATTGACCTGGACAATTTTGTGTTCACCCAGATTCCAGCTTTTTGCACTGGTCGCCAGAGCAGCGAACAGCAGCACCATGATAATACTCAACAGCGCCATGGCCAACAAAACTTCCAGCAAGGTAAAACCATGCCCTCCCCGCCGGACTTTATAAGCGTTCTTCATTGGAAAAGTGGGGCTTTATTTGCGTCAACATCACCTGCCTGCCCTCCTCGCCCCATTGCACAAGCACTCTGACGCGCAGCAATTCGGGCGATGAATCCAATGCCTCATCCTCCCCCCATTCGTCAATCGTGATTGCCCAATGATATTTATCCAATACCTCTCCCTCGCTACGCCCCAGCTCCAGTCTGGTTTCCACTCCGGTCTGCGCCAGCAGGGATTCGGCCAGTTGCGCGGCGATATTATAGTCTTCAGAAAGACCTGCGTTTTTGACCCCTTGAGAAAAAATTGTCAACACAATCCCTAAAGCGACCGCCATAATGCTGAAAGCGACCAGAATCTCCAGCAATGAAAATCCTTTATTTCGTCCCATTTTCAATCGTGACCTTGCCATTCAACCAATTGATATCGATACGCCGGGAAAACCCCGCCAATTCCAGGTCGATGCGTCCCCCACTGGAGGAGCCATCGGGATAAAATTCAATACGGCCGCTGTCTTCATTGTTATAGTTCTGTTCGGCAATCGTCAATGTCACATCGATCTGATCGGAAAACGCATATCTTTTATCACGGCCGCTGATCTGATAATAATTTTCGGCCAGATTGATTTCCAGCCAACCGCGTTGACCGGTTATCAACGCCTGGCCTCTGGCGTAACGCAATGCCGAGGCAAGATCACGCGCCACGACTTTCAGCGTGGTGGCAGGATTGCCTTTACCGATATTGACGCTGATCGCGCCAACCGCCAAGACCACAATGAACATCACCAGAATCAGTTCCAGCAAGGTAAAACCTTTCTGTGGAACCTGCCTGCTCATTCCCAACTATTGATATCCTGGTCTTCTCCTTCGCCGCCAGGCTTGTTATCCGCCCCCAATGAATAAAGATCGAAACCACCATGCTGACCGGGTGAAACATAATGATAATCCTGTTGCCAGGGGTCTTTAGGAATTCTGGACTTGCGTAAATAAGGGCCATTCCAGCGTTTACTATCGGCCGGTTTTTCAACCAGCGCAGCAAGACCCTGTTCGGTCGTTGGATAATGGCCATTGTCCAGTTTATACATATCCAGTGATGCGGCCAGGTCTTCAATCTGCACTCGCGCGGTTTTGCTCTTTGAAGCGCCCATATGCTTCATCACCTGAGGCCCGACAATGCCGGCCAATAATGCAATAATTCCCAGAACCACCAGTAATTCCAATAAAGTAAAACCTGTGGATTTTTTACTGCTCCATTTTTTCATTTGATATCCTCTTAAAAAACCAGATCGTTGACACTTAAAATAGCTAACAATATAGAAACAATAATACCGGCAATCATCAACCCCAGGGTGATGATCAGCGCAGGCTCCAGCAATGCCAGCATGCGCTGGATGGCGGTGCGCAATTGCTTGTCGTAGATATCGGCGACGCGCAGCAGCATTTCTTCCAGGCGGCCGGTTTCTTCACCCATACGAATGATCTGACTGGCCAATTGTGGAAAGAAATCCAGCGCCGACAACGCGGCCGACAAACTTTCGCCTTGTTTCACTCGCTCAAGCGATTGCTGCAAACCTTCGGCAATCGAAAGGTTGGTCACTGTCTCCCGGGCAATGGTCAGGGCATTTAACAATGAGACGCCATTGGCCAATAAGGTTCCCAACGTTCGAGACAGCGCAGCGATTTCCTTGTTCAGTATGATTTTTCCCATTAACGGCATTCGCAACAAACGATTATGCCAAATGAACGCTGTTTCCGGATCAGCCAGTTGTCGTTTGAAATAAAAAACTGTCACCACAACCAACAAAAACAGCAGCCACCACCATTGCTGGAGGAAATCAGCTATTGCAACGACAATTTGCGTCGGCAACGGCAATGCCTTACCCGCCGATTCGAACATTTCACTGAATTGCGGCACCACAAATGTCAACATGACAAACAATGACGCCAATGACATGATCAGCAATATAGCGGGATAAATCATCGCGGTGGTGACGGTATTTTTCAGATCCTGGCTGCTTTCCAGATAAACCGCCAGACGTTTCAGCACATCCGCCAGATTGCCGCATGTTTCCCCGGCGCGAATCATATTCAGAAAAAAACGGCTGAAAATGCCGCTTTGCTGTTCCATGGCGTCAGCCAGTGACGTGCCCGCTTTCACCGCTTGCAGGATTTGCTGGATAATACGGCTCAGTCTGGCATTGTCCCGGGTTAAATCAGTCAGAACCTGCAGCGCCTTGTCCAGCGGTAATCCTGCCTGTAACAGGGTTTGCAATTCATCGGCGAAAAGCAGAATCTCCTTTTCAGACAGTCGTTCTCCTGAGTCACTGAGCTTGATGCCTAAAAAACGTTTCGAACCCGCAGGCAAAATCTCAATTGGAATCCAGCCTTTTTGTTGCAGTTGCTCCAGCATCGCTTGTTGATTGGCTGCATTGGCGACACCCTGCTCCACCTCCCCCTGACTGTTAACCGCTTTGAATGAATACAAAGGCATCGTTTAATCCGCAGTAACCCGCAACACCTCTTCCAAGGTCGTCACGCCTTCGATGACTTTTTTCAGACCATCCTCATACAGCGTCCGCATTCCTTCCGCAATGGCCTGTTGTTGAATGACACTGGCCTGTTCGTGCTGCATCACTTGCTGTTTGATTGCGGTTGACATGGGTAAAAATTCGATAATCGCCTGACGGCCACGGTATCCGATTTGCCCGCAGTGCTCACAACCGACCGCTTTGAACAATCTCACATCAGAGCGCTGGTCAACCAAGCTTTTTTGACGAAGTTCCCGGGTTAAGGTCTCAGGCGCAGGATAAGCCTGCCTGCACTGTTTACAAAGCACCCGCACTAGGCGTTGCGCCAGTATGCCATTGACGGTCGAGCTGATCAGGTATTCTTCCAGGCCCATATCGAGCAGCCGGGTGATGCCGCCGGCCGCATCATTGGTATGCAGGGTGGATAACACCAAGTGGCCTGTCAACGCCGATTGAACGGCGATTTGGGCGGTTTCCAGATCACGCATCTCCCCGATCATGATGACATCCGGGTCTTGCCGGACAATTGAGCGCAAGGCGGAAGCGAAAGTCAGGCCGATTTGAGGTTTTACCTGGATCTGATTGACGCCTTCCAGTTGATATTCCACCGGATCTTCGACGGTGATAATCTTGCGCTCGGCAGTATTGAGCCGTTTCAGCGCGGTATATAAGGTAGTAGATTTACCGCTGCCGGTCGGCCCGGTAATCAGAATAATGCCATGAGGTTGCGCCAGGACGGAGAAAAACTGTTCGGAATGTCGTCCTGAAAATCCCAGGGCGGCAAAATCCAGCACGATATTTTCCTTATCCAGCAAGCGCAACACCACACTTTCGCCATACAAAGTAGGAATGGTCGATACGCGAAGATCCAGCTCTTTACCCACCATTTGCAGTTTTATCCGGCCATCTTGCGGTAAACGTCTTTCGGCGATATCCAGTTTCGCCATGATTTTAACCCGGGATAAAATAGCCGCCGCAGAGGAAATCGGCATTTCTTCGATATTTTGCAACACACCATCTACCCGCAGACGTATTTTCAATACCTGTTCAAACGGTTCGATATGAATATCAGACGCTTTCAACTCAATCGCTTTTTGCAAGATAAGATTGACCATCCTGATAACCGGCGCTTCGCTGGCCATATCCTTAAGATGCTCCAAATCCTCAATATTGACCTCATCGTTTTGTTCAGCGGATAACAACTCATCCATCTCAGATTGTTGTTCACCAAACTGTACGGCTATGGCTTTATCGATATCCGATTGCAGGCCAATTTTGATATTGACGTGTTTGGCGACAATCAAGCTTATCGAATCCAGGACAAAATCATCCAGTGGGTTCATCATGGCGAGGGTGACGCCATCTGAATCATCTTTTAAGCCGACCAGGTGATATTGCTTAAGAAATCGTTTAGAAATTGGCCGGGAAAGAGGATTATCTGGAGGATATTGATCCGCTGTCGTTTTTTCAAAGCCAGTAACCGAATGCATAGCAGCCGCCACATCCAGTTCCGAACACAAGCCCAGTTTGACTAATAATTGAGGAATCGCCTCATCGGTATTTTGCCGTAAATGATCCAATCGTCTAAGATCATTTTTACTCAGCTTGTCTGTTTCCAGCAACTCGTTTAGAAACTCGTCATAGGCATTAGCCGAAAGCGGGACGACAGTACTCATTGGATTGCAACCCATTCCTTTTGCAAAGTTAACCAGCATATTATCTATAATACAGCATCTATTTTTCTTTGTCGGCTTGAACGGCCATATCTACAGGGCCAGCGCATAAAAAGATCCTATTAAAACAGCGAGTTCAGTATCATTCATGCAAAACTGTATGAGGAATCAAAATGTCCCTGAGCCTGCAAGAAGCCTTTTCAAGCCTGGAAGACCCGCGAATTGAACGCCACAAGCGTCATCAACTGCTGGATATTATCGTACTGACCATCTGCGCGGTGGTCAGTGGCGCTGAAGGCTGGGAGGCCATAGAAGCCTTCGGCAAAGAGAAACAAGACTGGCTGCGGCAATGGATAGCGTTGGAAAACGGAATCCCCTCGCACGACTGCATTGCCCGCCTGATGTCACGGTTGCCGGCCGAGGAAGTCAGCGCCTGTTTCAGTCGCTGGGTGCAAAGTGTCGCCAGACTGACCGAGGGGGAAGTGGTTGCCATTGACGGCAAAACGGCGCGCCGGTCCTTTGATCAGGAGGACAAGATGGGCGCGATCCACATGGTCAGCGCCTGGGCAAGCCAGACGGGGCTCTCCCTGAGTCAGGTCAAAACACAGGAGAAGTCCAATGAAATTACCGCCATTCCCCGACTGTTGGCCATGCTGGAAATTAAAGGCTGCATCGTGACCATTGACGCGATGGGATGCCAGGAAAAGATTGCTGGCAAGATCGTCGAGAAAGGGGCTGATTACGCCCTGGCGGTCAAGGGCAACCAGAAGTCCTTGCATGAAGCGATCGTGGATTACTTTGCCGTGGCGGTGGATGGCGGTGTTGAGGACGGTCAGGCGCTACTGGGCCACCACGAACAGGTCGATGTCGGACACGGCCGGATTGAACAGCGCCGCTACTACCTGGCTGATTGTCTGGACACCTTGCCTTCGCCCCGGCGCTGGCAAGGACTCAAGGGCATTGGCATGGTGGAGTGTGAACGCCAGATCGGCGAACGACAAACCATTGAGCGTCGCTACTACATCACCACGCTCGATAGTGTTGAAACCTTCGCCAACGCTGTGCGCTCCCACTGGGGCGTGGAGAACAGCCTGCATTGGGTATTGGATGTCACGTTTCGTGAAGACGAGTCACGAATTCGCAAGGGCGAATCACCGGGCAACTTCAATATCATCCGCCAATTGGCGCTCAATTTGCTCAAGCGCGAACCGTCGCGCCTGAGCATTAAGCGCAAGCGCTTCAAGGCAGCCCTCAGCGATGACTTCAGGGCTCAAGTGATATTTGGGTGAGTTTTTATGCGCTGGCCCTGGCCATATCTAATATGGCTGTAAAAAATTATCCATCAATACAAAAATGCTGCTGTATATTTCTACATTTTAACAATCCAAACATAGCACAGATTAACAAGCTATCCTTTAGTTTTTCTGAATGGCTTATGTTATTGCTGACAAAGCTAGGAGGCTGTCCGAGAATAGAAGCCGTTGCGAGGGAAAGCTGATTTGAGGCAGATTTTTTCATTCTTTGAGGCGAATAGTTGTGCTATTTAACGAAAAGAATGGGAAAATCTGGCCAAATTCAGCTTTTCCGTAGTAGGTTCTCTATTCTTGGACAGCCTCCTAGGTTAAACTGCAGCAGCAACTTGAAATGCAAAAAAAACGCATCGGCCTCGAAAGGAAGATGCGTTTTTTGTTCCAGCCATTTGAACACTATATATCAGCGCTTGATTCGATCCAGTTTCTCAGAAGCATCCTGATAAGACTGGCTGGCTTTTTGAAATGCCTTCAATGCTTCATCGAAAGACTCAGTTGCCTGATTGAAATCTGCTTCGCCACCAGTCAGTTGAAGAGAGTAGCCAGCTTCTGCGACATTTTCTTCTTCCGCAGGTTCTGATCCAACATCTGTAGTACCAACCGAGTCTGTAGTATCCGTTTCAGCTCCCTCGTCGTCTTCATCATAAAAAGCATCTTCCAAATCCAATGCATCAGTGGAAACTTCTACTTGACCGTCTTTTATCAAGTATTGGCGATGCTGCAAAAAGGCTTCGCGGGTAAAAACATAAGGATCCAGCGCCGCCTCATCAATAAATTTCAGCGACCCCTCGGCATTGGCCCGGCTGTTCAACATAGATAAAAGTTGCACAGGAAAACCGACATAACTGGTTGGATTAGATGCGGTATCGACAACTGCCCCCGGGATCCCCCGACTGGTGGCTGGCCCTAGAACCGGCAGAACCAGATAAGGCCCTTCTGGCACTCCCCAAACCGCAAGTGTCTGAGCAAAATCCTCGTTATGTTTTTCCAGTCCGACTTCTTTAGCGACATCAAATACGCCTAACAGTCCAACCGTTGAATTAAGCAAAAAACGACCAGTATCTTCAGCCCCCTGATCGAACTTTCCCTGTAAAGTATCGTTCATCACGACACTGATATCATTCAGATTATTGAAAAAGTTGGCGATTCCGGTCTGAACAAATTGTGGCGTTACCCAAATGTAAGCATCGGAAATGGGTTTGGCGACATATTTGTCCAGCTTATCGTTAAAGGTATAAATTTTACGATTGATATGCTCGTATGGATCTTTACTGTTTTCCTGTTCGGCGACAACAGCTAAATCATCAGCATTCGCCTGCTTGTTTTCAACCTCGGTTGATGCACAACCGACTAAAAAAACACTGCTAAACAAGAAAGTTAATAAAAGATTTTTTCTGTTTGATTCTCTGTACATGACAAAAATTAACTTATGACAAATGAGTCTCATGTATTCCAGTGACAAAAGGTATGGGTTGCAAAAGAGCAATCACTTTTCTAATCATCCTTTTTGGTTGAGATAAGACATTAAACAAGGTTGAGCGGATACAATCTAATCCATATCGAAACAGGCTTTGCGCGAGCCGCTGATGTGTTTTGGTTTTTATTGGTAACTCGCAATCACGTTTCCATTCGCCTGCTTTATGTGACCAACAGAAAGCAATAACGGGAAGTACTAACAATTTTTTGATCCGAAGATAACCGACTACACGCGTTTCCTCAAGTTTGAATCCCCGTCCTTTTAAACAGCCGAAAAGCGTTTCGATTTCCCAACGCAAGCCATAAATTTTAATCGCATCAGGGTTCAAATGCTGACAGACGATGATTAATAACTCACCATCACTCAGCCGTAACCCACTGAGATAAATTGAACAATTTCCCAAATAGCGCGCTGTTGAGAGGTGTCGTGTGCTACCCGGCTTAAGCCCATAAAACAAACGCTCTACGCGTATTCGCTGGCCTTGGGCATTGGTTGTCCTGGCGTTGTTGCGAATACGGATATAAAAGGGAATCTCTTGCTCAAACAACCAGCCCATCCATTCGTCTCCAATAAACTCCCGATCAGCCAAAAGACCTTTGATGTGATGTCGGCCAAACTGCGCAATAAAGCGTTTCATCAGCGCTATACGTTCCTTCGTATTAGAGTTGCCCCGCTTGTTTAAAGGCAACCAATACACAGGAATGGCGGCACCCCGATAAACCACGGCAAGCACCAGCAGATTAATATTGGTTTTACCCCACTTCCAATTCGTCCTGTCTAACGTCAGATAGTAATCCTGATCAGTGAAACCAAACAGTTTCATGATGAAATGAGCGACTTCATTGTAATCCAGCCAATGGTCACTGAAAAATCGTTGCATCCGTCGATATCGTGAGGAAATTTTTGCCCGACTGGGAAAGAATACGGCGAGCTGGGCCAGATTGACCGTGCTAACTGCCATCAAAGCAATTAACATACCCACAAAACAAACGATTCTTGCCTTGTTCCATTGAAAGTGCTCAGTTAATATGGCGGTCAGCTCGTTGATTTGTAATGTCCCGTTATTCATATTCGCTAAAACAAAATGCGGTATTTAATTACATTTCAACGAGCTACGCCAGCTTTTAATATTTTTTGTCATGTACAGAGTGTTTGATTGTTGACTTGAGAAATACATCATTAAAGCCTGTCTATTGTTTTGCGTAATTTTCTATCTTCTCATTCATCTTGGCAATTAAAACGTCAAATCCCTGATTCTTAAGCAAACTGGTGTATTCTGAACGCCTGACCGCCAAATCACTGACTCCATCAGCAATGATATTGATAATTTTCCATTCACCATTGATTTTTTTCAACATGTAATCGAATTTTACATCGTCATCATTCGGAATAATCAATAAATTGTGAACGATTTTCCCGCCCCGGGCAGTTTCCTCTTCAGAAACATATTCAAATCTCTCGCCGGAATATTCCTTGAAATTGTAAGCATAGGCGGAAATACTCAAACGTGTAAAGGTATCGACCAGTTTTTGCTGTTGTTCCGGCGTCAGTTTTTTCCATTCCCGACCGACGACAATACGCGCAATTTTTGTAAGTGCATGGCTTTGTTTGACGGCGGGTTCCAGTTTTTTATAACGACCTTCAAAGCCCAGCTCCTTGCCATGCTGCATCACATCCAGCAACGTATTCTGAAATTTTTCCACCACTTGCCGCGCAGATAGCGTTTCATTCGTCACCATTTGGGCTGATGTCGCCTCATTTGTTTCTGCTGTCGCTGTTTCAGCCGCCTGAGTCGCTGTCAGTATCGAAAAGCCAAGGGCTATTATTAACCCTCGATAAAAATTCAGCATATTACACCCTCATCACATTCATTTATCATTTGTTTTAAGTCAAATAGCTGCGACCTTTCCATCGGGATCTCTCGCCACGCCAGTACCGTATCGCCGAATTCCATGTCATCATCAAGTATAATGCGGCCACAACCGGCATTGTCAATGCCCATAAAGGATTCAGACGATAAAAAACCAAGGTCGGCAGATATAATGACATCATTACCATCAGTGACATCACATTCACCAACCGAAGCACTGATGTTTCCGCCGTCACCGCGCCAACCAGCGGCCACCAATACATCACCACCATTATTAAGGTACACAGCAATAACAAGATCACTGAATAGCGTAACTGGGTATAGGCGGTACGCGCTACCATTTGCCAGATTTCATTCAGACCAACATACGGGCGTTGACTGATGACGCCATGCGTCAGGCCCACCCAGATTTTATAACCGGCTGATTTTACAGTCTGCGCCAAGGTGCAATCATCGATCACTGCATCTCTGATCGCAGCCATTCCGCCAATTTCTCTGACTACCTCGGTTTCCACCAAAATACACCCCCCCGCGGCGGCGGCCATTTTTGCGCGCGGGTTATTGGCCAGCGCAAACGGATAAATCATTTTGAAAAAATAAATAAATGCCGGCATCAACATTTTTTCCCAAAAAGATTGAAAGCGTAAAACCGCCATCAAGGATACAAACTGCAGACCATCTCGCCGCTGTTTTAGTTTCAAGGCTTTCAACATTCCCGGTTTAAGGGCAATATCGGCATCCAGCAATAGAAGCAATGGCGTTTTAACCTGTTGCAAGCCTTGCTCCTGCGCCCACAATTTTCCGGTCCAGCCCGCCGGCAGCGTTGTGGATTCAACAATGGTCAAATTATCCAGGTCGCTGCATCTTGCGATTTCAACCGTTTCATCAGTCGAATCATCATCCACAAGAATGACAGACAAGCCTTGCCCTTGTCGTTTCAAGGCAGCCAGGGTTCCGGCAATCATTTCCGCCTCATTGCGGGCGGGAATCAAAACCGTAACATCATCCAGCGGGAAGTTTTCAAAGTCTGCCTCAGGCTCCAGAACTTCACGGTTACGCCAAGGCTGCCAGGGCAACAAGGCGGTCACCAGCCAAATAAGCAAAGCAACCGATGATAACAGCCAGACCATATCAACCATAAATTATTCGGCTTTACAATTCAACCTTGACGGGAATATCTTTCAAGCCGCTTTTCGAAGCATCCTTTGGCGCTTTTTCCGGTACCATGTCACCTGTCGTTTTAGGCCCCCGGATGGTCGCCCACAACGCTTTTAAAGGATGCGCCAGGGTGTCTTCCACAGCTGTCGCTTCATAGCCGCAATGAGCCATGCAATTGGCGCATTTTGGATTTTTTGCGGTGCCGTATTTTTCCCACGGGGTTTCTTCCAGCAACGCATGAAAACTGTCGGCAAAACCTTCGTCACTCAATAAATAACAAGGTTTCTGCCAGCCAAACACATTCCGGGTCGGGTTTCCCCAAGGGGTGCAATCATACGCCTGGTTTCCCGCCAGATAATCCAGATAAAGGGAAGAATGATTCAAACGCCATTTGCGTTTCTTGCCCAATCCGAAAATACCTCTGAACAGTTCCTTGGTTTCACGGCCGGAAATAAAAACATCCTGTTGCGGCGCATTTTCATAACTGAAGCCTGGCGCAATAGTGACGCCTTCGACCCCTAACTCCATCGCATAATCCAGAAATTCAGCCACTTCCTCAGGTGTTTCGCCCTGGAACAGAGTGCAGTTTACCGTTACGCGGAAGCCTTTATCCAGCGCCAGTTTAATCGCTTCCTCGGCAATTTCGAAAACGCCTTCCTGACAGACAGAAGCGTCATGGCGCTCTTTGTTGCCATCGAGATGGATGGAAAAAGTCAAATAAGGGGAAGGCTTGTAATCATTAATTTTTTTCTTCAGTAACAAGGCATTGGTGCAAAGATAAACGAACTTCTTTCTCGCGATAATGCCTTCGACAATTTGCGGCATTTCCTTATGAATCAAAGGTTCGCCTCCAGGAATGGAGACCATTGGCGCATCACATTCATCGACAGCATCCAAACACTCTTGCAGTGACAGCCGTTTATCCAAAATATCTTTGGGATATTCTATTTTTCCGCAGCCGGCACAGGCCAGATTACAGCGAAACAAAGGCTCAAGCATCAGCACCAACGGATACTTTTTGTTGCCTTTTAATTTCTGCTTGATTAAATAACTACCGACTGCAATTTGCTGACGTAAAGGAACACCCACAGACCTATCTCCTGTATTACTCTCGAATGATTGAACAAGCCTGTTGTTAACAAGCAACAACAGCAGCACATAAACTTGTTTTTATTAACTGATGTTACGCGGTCTTGAATTGTTGCAATTCAGCAAAAGCCTGCCGAATAGCCTTGATATATAATTTAGCCTTCAAAGCAAAATGATTGGTTTGGTGTTTTATTTTGAGACACTCCAGTTTAAAGACCGCCATAATGGCCATAAAAATATGATTATTTTGTGTTGTTGGGGTACGAGTAGGCGACTTTGCCAACCCGGCATTGGATTTCAATGATTTATGAAATTCTTCGACTTTCCTAGAAGTTACGCATTGACAACAGATCGAAATTTTGGGTTTAAATGATTCATATTTGGCATAAAGGTGTCGATAAACGAAGCCATAACATCGTTGAATAAATTCCGCTGTACGCTATAGCAATTATTAATCACGTCTGCAAAGCTCAATTTTTGTAATTGAACAAAGCCACAAATTGCAGAAAAAATATGATTATTTATTGCTCTTTTAGTGCGAACCTGGAACCGCTCAATATTACACACCTGCTTTATTGCCCGATGATATTGCTCAATCTGCCAATGCCTATCATGTTGTTCGGTAAATGCTTTCTTGTCAAAAACAGCGGTTTTTTCTTCATCAGGTAGTGAACTTATGTAATGGCGAACTTGTTCTTTCAAGGTCGTCCGAAATAATTTCACATACCCAAAATTTTTGAGCCAAACCATTAAGCCGTCTTCCGGGATTTCTAATTGCCTGACTTGAACCCATGAACCTTTTTCAACAGAGACTAATCGATTACCTTCCACTGCAAAGAATAATCCTGTCTGATGATTTCTTATCAATTTAAGATTATCCCCGCAACTGTACCAGCTATCTCCTGTTACAAAACCAGGTTCTAGTCCCCAAGCTAATACTTCGGTCAGCATGTCTTGAAAATAGTCATTTTTTGTCTTTCCTTCCGCCTTATCGACCACCCGGAAATTCAGTGGTTGGTGTTTTCCTTGAATGTCTGTGTAGTACAACGTGACAAGATTGATTCCCTTGACTGCTCTATGATGTTTTCCCGACCAAAAATAACTGACAAATGCCATATATTGGCTATAAGGTTTATCAAGAACACTATCGTCAACACTCAAGGTTCCGCCCTTTAAATTCAGGCTTGCGCTGGCTTCATTGTATAAATCTCGCCCAGTGTAATGCTCCCGATTTAGAAATCGATTTACGCTATCATGTGATATTGACATGACTTCTCCTAATCGTCGACAACTAGCTTGTTTCGGCTCACTTAATAAAAAACCAATATACATGGGTAATGTACAGCAGGCTGTTGAGGGGCGTGTTATTTCTCTTATCAAGGTTTGCCTTGCATTGACTTTGGGATTTTTTAAACCCATAGTTTAACATTGCCTGTCAATGCGTAACTTCTATTTCCATCGTTTCTGATAGATTGCCGCAACTTTTTCACCCGCTAATGTTAAATCACTGCACACCAGATTAACGGTTGCAGTACTGCCGTCTTTGTTTGTAAAGATTCGCCGGACAATCAGGACTTCATGTGGGTAGCCTTTTAGCCAGCCGCGAACTGCTTGTTTATCCTCTAATGCAATGTCACTGACACGGGTAAATTTTCCTTGTTTCTTGTCGTCTACGCTCAACGTCACCAGGCGATTATCCTTTAAAGCCCCAATGAAATGTTTGTCTTTGTCAACAATAAATTCCAGATTCTCTTTAGCCGTAAACCAGCTATCCATCAACACATAGCGAAATTGAAGCCGATTGTTCAAACACTGTTGAATCATCGCACGCATCAGTTCATTTTTGGTCACCGTAGCCATTCGTTTAACCTGCTTTGTTTTGATATCACAAAACTGAATCGGTTTTTTGACCACTTCAAAGGCTACGGGTATCGAAACATTGCCCGTATGATACAAGGCATTCAATAGATTGATGCCTTTGACTGACCGCCCCTGGCAATGGTCATAATGCCAACAAATGACTTCATTCTCGTCTGTCCATTGCTTCTCCTGGATTGTATCGTCAAAAATCAAACACCCCGTTTCTTCTTCAATCTTCCGGACTGTTCGTTTAACCTCCAGCCAGAGGTCTTTTGATGTATACGCTCTGGACGATAAAAAACGCGTGACACTATCATGGCTAACTTCTCCATCTAACATTGACGACAAACCCGTCGCCGTCGCATAGCTCGTATTGCTGATTCAATAGTCTGTGTATAGGTCTAATTTCTCTTTGTTCATCCTCAAATTTTATCAATTATCCGGCGTAGCGCGTAACATCAGTTATTAAGCTTATTCTTGTTTTAACAACCCTCGAATTTTCATAAAAACAACTAATGTTGAGAAGAATACTACTTTTCAGCGCCAGACTCCAGCAAAAAACCGTTTTCAGACTGCTTTTTTCATCGCAAACTTACAAAAAAGCCCTCTGTACATGACAAAAAATATTAAAAGCTAGCGTAGCTCGTTGAAATGTAATTAAATACCGCATTTTGTTTTAGCGAACATGAATAACGGGACATTACAAATCAACGAGCTGACCGCCATATTAACTGAGCACTTTCAATGGAACAAGGCAAGAATCGTTTGTTTTGTGGGTATGTTAATTGCTTTGATGGCAGTTAGCACGGTCAATCTGGCCCAGCTCGCCGTATTCTTTCCCAGTCGGGCAAAAATTTCCTCACGATATCGACGGATGCAACGATTTTTCAGTGACCATTGGCTGGATTACAATGAAGTCGCTCATTTCATCATGAAACTGTTTGGTTTCACTGATCAGGATTACTATCTGACGTTAGACAGGACGAATTGGAAGTGGGGTAAAACCAATATTAATCTGCTGGTGCTTGCCGTGGTTTATCGGGGTGCCGCCATTCCGGTGTATTGGTTGCCTTTAAACAAGCGGGGCAACTCTAATACGAAGGAACGTATAGCGCTGATGAAACGCTTTATTGCGCAGTTTGGCCGACATCACATCAAAGGTCTTTTGGCTGATCGGGAGTTTATTGGAGACGAATGGATGGGCTGGTTGTTTGGGCAAGAGATTCCCTTTTATATCCGTATTCGCAACAACGCCTGGACAACCAATGCCCAAGGCCAGCGAATACGCGTAGAGCGTTTGTTTTATGGGCTTAAGCCGGGTAGCACACGACACCTCTCAACAGCGCGCTATTCGGGAAATTGTTCAATTTATCTCAGTGGGTTACGGCTGAGTGATGGTGAGTTATTAATCATCGTCTGTCAGCATTTGAACCCTGATGCGATTAAAATTTATGGCTTGCGTTGGGAAATCGAAACGCTTTTCGGCGGTTTAAAAGGACGGGGATTCAAACTTGAGGAAACGCGTGTAGTTGGTTATCTTCGGATCAAAAAATTGTTAGTACTTCCCGTTATTGCTTTCTGTTGGTCACATAAAGCAGGCGAATGGAAACATGATTGCGAGTTACCAATAAAAACCAAAACACATCAGCGGCTCGCGCAAAGCCTGTTTCGATATGGATTAGATTGTATCCGCTCAACGTTGTTTAATGTCTTATCTCAATCAAAAAGGATAATTAGAAAAGTGATTGCTCTTTTGCAACCCATACCTTTTGTCACTGGAATACATGAGACTCATTTGTCATAAGTTAATTTTTGTCATGTACAGAGAAAAAAGCCACAAAATTATCAGTAATACAACAACACGTATTTTATCATTATTACCTCTTAACCACTTGTTTTTAAGTTTTATTTATGATAAAAGAACAGTCGTTTCAGGCAGAACCATAGCGAAGCCTGCCGCTTTCTTTGCTATAAAGCAACATTCCTTTGCAAATCACCAACAAACCGACTATCATTGACACCATTACACTTTTTCAATTGTAACCTTATGACTGCAGCGCCTGTTTCAATCGATAAACCCGATACACTTTTAGCTTTGCCTGATCAGGAGTTTCAGGCAATTCTGCTGGAAGGTGTTTCCCGCACATTCGCCCTGACTATTCCACAATTACCGGAAGGGCTTTACTCACCGGTTGCAAACGCCTATCTGCTCTGCCGTATTGTCGACACCATCGAAGATGAAGTTTCGCTCTCAGTCGAACAAAAAAAATATTTTTGTGATTTGTTTATCGAGGTCACGCGAACCGGTAAAAAAGCGGCGCAATTCAGCCAGGAGCTGGCGCCGTTATTATCTGAACAAACCATTCCGGCCGAACACAGCTTGATCAAGGTAACTCCAAGAGTCATCGAAATCACCCATTCTTTTGATGCCGAACAAATCGCTGCTCTGGCCGATTGTGTTACCACCATGGCGGAAGGCATGCCTAAGTTCCAGGCCCTGGATCTTAACGCCGGCCTGAAAACACTGGCCGACATGGATGATTATTGCTATTACGTCGCCGGTTGCGTTGGCGAAATGCTGGCCCGACTGTTTTGCCATTATTCTCCCGAAATCAATCAGCATCGGGATGAACTGTTGAAACTGTCCGTCTCATTTGGCCAGGGCTTACAAATGACCAATATTCTCAAAGACATTTGGGATGATGCAAAACGCGGTGTTTGCTGGCTGCCTCAGGATATTTTCGATGAAACCGGATTCGATCTGGCTACCTTGACCCCGGAAACAAATAATGAAAATTTCCGTAAGGGCCTTAAGCATTTAATCAGCATCGCACAGGGGCATCTTGAAAATGCGCTGAACTACACATTGTTGATCCCCGCCCATGAAACAGGCATCCGTAATTTTTGCTTATGGGCGCTGGGAATGGCCGTTTTAACCTTGCGAAAAATTCATGACAACCTGGAATTCAACGATTCCAGCCAGGTAAAAATCACCCGCAAAAGCGTAAAAGCGACGATTTTAACGACCAAATTAACCGTCCGCAGCAATATGCTGCTGTCATTATTGTTTAATTATTTCAGTCGACCTCTGAAAACGCCTGACTGGCAGTATACGCCTGCCAACTCAGCAACAAAATAAGGAATGACCATGTTTACAGAAGCCGAAACTCAAACGCCACTTTCAACTTCATCCTCCAGCCAGGCGGATCGCATCAACCCGGCTGCGCTGGAACAAGCGATAAAAAAAGCCGAGCATTATCTGCTTGAACAACAGCATAAAGATGGCTATTGGCTGTTTGAACTGGAAGCAGACTGCACGATTCCAGCCGAATACATCATGATGATGCATTATCTGGACGATATCGATGAAACCCTGCAAGCCAAAATGGCGGTTTATTTGCGCAGCCGCCAATCGGAAGACGGCAGTTACCCCTTGTTTACCGGTGGCCCAGGCGATCTCAGTTGCAGCATCAAAGTTTATTATGCGTTAAAAATGGCGGGCGATGATATCAATGCCCCGCATATGGTCAAATTGCGTGACTATATTCTCAGTCAAGGGGGGGCCGCGCGCGCCAATGTATTTACCCGTATTGCGCTGGCGACTTTTGAACAACTGCCCTGGCGGGGCGTACCCTATATTCCGGTCGAAATCATGTTGCTGCCCAAATGGTTTCCTTTTCATATCGACAAGGTTTCCTACTGGTCGCGTACCGTCATGGTGCCATTATTCATTTTGTGCACCCTGAAAGCGACGGCAAAAAATCCTCATAACGTTGATATTCTGGAATTATTCGTCGTCCATCCCGATGAAGAAAAACATTATTTCCCGGAACGTAGTTTGTTGAATAAAGCCTTTTTGGCGCTGGATAAACTGGGCCGGATAACCGAACCCTTCATTCCTGCCAAAATGCGCCAGAAAGCAATCGACAAGGCCCTGGACTGGTTTACCGAACGGCTGAACGGTGAAGATGGTTTAGGCGGCATATTCCCTGCCATGGTCAATGCCTATGAAGCCATGTTGTTATTGGGGATGCGAGAAGATCACCCAAACGTCGTCACCGCCCGCAAAGCAATCGATAAACTGTTGGTTATCCATGAAAACGATGCTTATTGTCAACCTTGCTTGTCACCTGTTTGGGATACTGCATTAGCCGTTCTCGCCTTGCAGGAATCGGATAAAGCCGGTAATGAAAAAGCCATTACCCGCGCCTATGACTGGTTGAAGTCCAAGCAATTGACCGATCAAAAAGGTGACTGGCAAATCCAGCGTCCTGATCTTCCTGGCGGTGGCTGGACTTTCCAGTTTGAAAACCCTTATTATCCCGATGTCGATGATACTGCCGTGGTCGCATTCGCCATGGCCGATTCCGGCTATCCTCATTTGCAGGAATCGATTCATTTGGCCACGCAATGGATTGTCGGTATGCAATCGGAAAATGGCGGCTACGGTGCATTCGATGTCGACAATACTTATTACTATTTGAATGAAATTCCATTTGCCGACCACGGCGCATTACTCGACCCGCCAACCGCGGATGTCAGCGCCCGTTGCGCCATGTTGATGGCGAAAATCGCCGATCAGCACGAAGATTATCGTCCCGCCCTCGAGCGCACCATTGAATATCTGCGTGATGAACAGGAAGATGACGGCTCCTGGTTTGGGCGTTGGGGTACAAATTATATCTACGGCACCTGGTCAACCTTGTTGGCCTTGGAACAGACCGACCTGCCCAAGTCCGACCCCATGTATCGTAAAGCGGTTGCCTGGCTGAAAAGCGTACAACGTGAAGATGGCGGCTGGGGTGAAGACAACCTCAGCTATCATGATGAACATAACTATCGTGGCCGTTATGATTTCAGTACCGCCTTTCAAACAGCCTGGGCTATTCTTGCACTCATTGCAGCGGGTGAAACCCACAGTCCTGAAGTGAAAACCGGCATTGAATTTTTACTGAAAAATCAATTGACTGATGGCCGCTGGGATGATCCATGCTTTACCGCACCGGGTTTTCCCAAAGTGTTGTATTTGAAATATCATGGCTATGACAAGTTCTTCCCGCTTTGGGCGCTGGCCAAATATCGAAACAAGCTCCAATCGGCGTGATTATTGGTATTATTGTTGCGCTGCCGGAAGAACTCAGCACGCTGACCTCGACCAAAGCACGGCAAGGAGACATTGTTCCGCTGAATGATGACATCTTGCTGTTGCTGGCCGGGACCGGGCCTGAAAATGCAGCAAAAGCGGCAAAATGTTTAATCGACCATGGTGCGGAAAAACTCATCAGCTGGGGCTGCGCCGCAGCGCTGGCCGAGCATTTGAAGCCCGGCGACCTGATTCTGGCTAACTCTTTGATTGGCGCCGACCAGACGAACATCCCGTGCGCCCGCATGTGTCTGAATCATGCCCGGCAGACGCTGCAATCTTTTTCACCCAATCTTGAACCCTTGGCCGAAAGCCGACATATTGTCGCCACAACCACAGCCAAACAGCATCTTTTCAGGCAGACCCGAGCCATTGCTGTCGATATGGAAAGCGCGGCTATCGCCCGCATCGCCAAGCAGCATGACAAAACTTTCCTGATTATTCGGGCTATTGCTGATGATGCCGAGATGAATCTGCCTGATGCGGTAGTTTACGCCATCAACGAGCAAGGAGTCGTTGAACTGCCAAAGCTGCTACGCTATTTGCTCCTCCACCCAGGTGAAATACCAGCACTCATTCAGTTAGGCCTGGCATTTTCTGCTGCGCGCAAAACTTTAACCGCAATAGCTGCTCAACTTGATAGAATAACTGGTTTTGAATCGCCGAGCGCCAATACAAAATCATTATGAAGGACACTTCACCCGACACACGACTGGAAAATTTTCTCGTCCACTGGAGCCGCGGCGTATTGCGTTTTCCTGTCACCATCATTGTGGTATTTATCTTGCTGGCTTGTTACAGCCTGTACTACACAATCAATCACCTTGGCGTCAACACTAACACCGCCGAAATGCTGGCGCCCGACCTGCCGTTCCAAATTAACCGAAAACGTCTGGAAGAGGCCTTCCCACAAGATAAAGGGGCTATTTTATTTGTTGTCGAAGCCAAAACGCCGGAAGAAACCTCGATTGCCGCCAATCAGTTACTCCACCGTTTAAGGCAACAAAAAGATTATTTTATATCCGCATATATCCCGACCGATAATCCATTTTTTCGTCAACAGGCCTTGTTGTTTCTCGATATCGACGAGCTTGAAGATCTGGCAACAAAATTAACTGATGCACAGCCATTCATCGGTTACTTATCTCAACATTACAGCCTGGAGGGCTTGTTCAGCATCATCAACAATGCGCTTGAAAAGCAAAGTGATGATGACTTGCCGATGGATCTCGATCCACTGCTGAAAGCTATTAACAACACTGTCGAAGCACAATTAAATGGCAAACCACAGCGATTGTCCTGGCAAAAGTTATTGGCCTCAACGCGTTTGAATACGGAAAAAAATCGCTCATTGGTGATTGCACGCCCCAAAATGGACTTCAATGAAATCATGCCTACTGAAAAAGCCTTTCTTGCGGCAAGATCTCTGGTTAAAGAAATCGTACAGCAAAGTCCTTCCGTTACAATTCGCATTACCGGAGAAACAGCTCTCGAGCATGAAGAACTGGAAAGCGTCACACGCGGGGCTGAAATTGCCGGCATCGTCTCTTTACTATTGGTATGCAGTTCTTTACTGGTCGGCTTGCGATCTTTCAAATTATTGCTGGCCACATTCATCACGCTCATTCTGGGCCTGATTTTAACCGCCGGTTTTGCCACCCTCGCAATTGGTCATTTAAATCTCATTTCCATTGCCTTTGCCGTTTTATACATTGGCCTGGGCGTTGATTACGCCATTCATATCTGCCTGCATTACCGGGAATGCCGCGCTCAAAATATGGACAACAGCGCTGCCATCATCCACACCATCAAAACCATAGGCGTATCCATCTTTTTGTGCGCGTTCACCACGTCGATCGGTTTTTTCGCCTTTATTCCGACTGATTTCATCGGTGTTTCCGAACTCGGCATCATCTCAGGGGTCGGTATGTTTATCGGCCTGGTCATTTCCTTGACCTTGCTGCCGGCCATTTTGAAAATCATGCCGGTCAATAATGTAAAGCCCTTCAAACAACACTGGGTTCCCAGATTTTTGGTGGAACTGCCTTATCGACAAGCGACACGCATCAAGGTTTATTCCGTTGTTTTCGCCTTGGCGTCAGGTGCAATTCTGACGCAACTGGTCTTTGACTCCAATCCGATCAATCTCAGGGACCCTGAAAGCGAATCGGTTTCGACCATCAAGGAATTATTAAAATCCAAAGACGACTCGCCTTTCGCTTTATCCGCACTGGCGCCAACCCTGGAAGAAGCGAGAAAACTGGCGCAAAAACTCAAACAACTGCCCACGGTGCATGAGGCCATTACCATCAGCGACCTGGTCGCCAAAAACCAGGATGAAAAGCTGGAAATCATTGAAGAACTGGATTTGATTTTAGGTAATCAATTAGAGGGCTTCAATCAGCCACTGGAAAATACTCAACCATTACAGGCCATCAACACTTTTTTGCAAAACATCTCTCGTTTGCTTGAGCAACAGCCTGATATTCCGCAACGAGATATTTTAGTGCGCTTACAGCAAAACTTGCGTGTTTTGGCAACTGGCGATAATCCCGAACAGGCGGCCAGGGAGCTGGAACGCAACATTTTGGAGTTACTGCCTTACACCATGCAACGCATGAAAGTCAGCTTATCCGCTTATCCTTATGAATTAAAGGATTTGCCAGATTATCTGCGTAGAAACTGGGTCAGTAAAGAGGGTTTGTATCGCGTTCTGATTATCCCGGAAAAAGATCTTAATGATGTCCATAACCTGAAACAATTTGTCAGTGAAGTGACCCAGATAGCACCTACAGCAAGCGGTTTACCCGTTGCCGACCAGGCATCAGGCGTAGCAGTTGTCAATGCCTTCATTGAAGCCTTTAGCTCAGCACTGATCGCCATTTTCCTGTTATTGTTATTGATTTTCAGAAACATGAAAAAAACCTTATTAATTATAGGACCATTGCTTTTGGCAGGCCTACTGACCGGGGCCGCCAATGTTCTGCTGCATAACAGTTTCAATTTTGCCAATATCATCGCATTGCCTTTATTATTAGGCATGGGGGTCGACAGTGGCATTCATATTTTACAGCGTCTTGAATCCGGTCATCCGAACATTCTGGAAAGTAGTTCCGCCCGTGGCGTATTTTTCAGCTCACTGACCACCTTGTACAGTTTCTCCAGTCTGGCTTTCACGCCGCATCAGGGAACCGCCAGCATGGGTCTTTTATTAGCCATTGGCATCACTTTCACTCTACTTTGTACACTCATCGTTTTACCGGCTTTTTACGGTAAACCGCGCGTCAACTAAATCGAGGTTTTCATGTCATTCAGTATTGCAGACTTGTTTGAGCAACATTTTGATCAGAAATTTGATTTGCATGAACAACATTTAAATAACCAAATGGTGCGCGTGCTGCGCACTATCGGCTACGACCGTAATTATAAACGGGCTGTCGGCCAATATTTATATGATGAGGAAGGCCAGGAATATCTGGACCTGCTCAGCGGTTTTGGCGCATTCGCCATCGGCCGCAATCATCCAACCGTGGTCAGCGCCTTGAAAGAAACCCTGGAGCTGGAATTACCCAACCTGGTGCAAATGGATGTCTCGTTGTTGAGTGGTCTGTTGGCCGAACGCATCCTCACGACCACGCCTGACAATTTAAACAAGATGTTTTTCTGTAACTCCGGGACAGAATCGGTGGAAGCGGCGATAAAATTCGCCCGCTACACGACCAGACGGAAAAAAATCGTCTTCTGTGAACACAGTTTTCATGGTCTGACGCTGGGTTCATTATCGTTGAACGGAGAACAAATCTTCCGCGAAGGTTTTGGGCCATTACTGCCAGGCTGCGAATCCGTGCCCTTCAATGATCTAACCGCATTGGAGAAGGCGCTGAGCAATAAAGATGTGGCCGCCTTCATCGTCGAACCGGTGCAAGGCAAAGGTGTCAATGTTCCAGGTGACAACTATCTGCCCGAAGTGCAAAAGTTATGTAAAAAATATGGCACCTTGTTTGTCGCCGATGAGGTGCAAACCGGTCTGGGGCGCACCGGAAAATTCTGGGCGATCGAGCACTGGGGTGTCGAACCGGATATGATTTGCATGGCCAAGGCGCTGTCCGGCGGTTTTATTCCGGTTGGCGCGGTGGCCATGACCGAAAAAATCATGGATACGGTATTCAACCGTATGGACCGGGCCGTCGTACATGGTTCCACTTTTTCCAAAAACAATATGGCCATGGCTGCGGGACTTGCGACCCTGGAAGTGATTCGGGAAGAAAAACTGGTGGAAAACAGCGCCAGAATCGGTGAAGAAATTATCGCGTCCATCAACGATATGGCGGAAAAATATGAATTCCTGAAAGAAGCACGCGGCAAAGGCATGATGATTGCGGTGGAATTCCATTCCCCCAAAAGCCTTAAATTAAAAGCGGCCTGGGCGATGCTGGAAGCTGCCAACAAGGGTTTGTTCTGCCAAATGATCACCATCCCTTTGTTCAAGGAACACAAAATCCTCACCCAGGTAGCCGGTCACGGCATGAATGTCGTCAAACTGTTACCGCCACTGAACCTGACCGAAAAAGATAAAGACTTGATCATCCAGTCTTTTGACCAAGCCATTGCCGATACCCATCAAATACCCGGCTCAATCTGGGATTTGGGCAAAAACCTGGCCAGCCATGCTTTAAAAAACAAAAAATAACAGGAGATCGTCATGAAAATAACGCATTTCTTTTTTCTGTGTCTTTCCTTATTATCCAGTCTGGCCTGGTCCCATGCCGTAGTCACTCATTCATCCCTGGATGTCACCGAAATCACAGCCAATCAACCGGCGCAGGTCAAGTTGACATTCAACTCCCGTGTTGAGCTGGATTTATCGCAGATTTTTCTGGTCAGCGAAGGCGACAAGATGCAACTGGTCAACGCCTCACTCGGTGAAAAGCCCGGCCAGGTCGTCATCGACTTACCGCCCCTCTCACCAGGCAAATATGCGTTGAAACTGAGTATTTCCGCCGCCGATGGTCATTTGAGCGAAGATATTGTTTATTTTCAGGTTTTACCCGTCACTGCAGCCGAGTAACTAACGATGGAAGGCATAGCTGATTTTCTCGATTCCATGATCGGTGGCGTTGATCTGAGTTTTTATTGCATGGTCATTGGCGGTCTGCTGTGGGGTTTGTTTGTGTTGACGCCATGGCGACCACATCCACTTTATAACGACGCGCTGACAGGCTGCAGCATAAAATTGCTTCAGTGGGGCGCTTTCGCCGTCGCATTGACACAGGTTTTCAAGATTATCCTGAAAATCTGGCTCATGACTGCCACACTGGACCGCTGGCCCTTTCCTGCTTTCGCTGAAACCGTCCAGTTTCAGGCAGGGATGACCAGAGCCCTGTTTGCTCTGGTTTTGGGCTATTACCTTAGCAAACATTTAAAATATAATCCCCGATCCAAACATCACTGGATCAACGCGGCATTGTTAGCCTTGCCTGTCATCATCGCCAGCGCCTGGTTGGTGCATGGCGCCAGCCGGCTGGAAAACCGCACTTTGTTGATGACCTTGGCGGCATTGCATCAAGTCGCGGCCGCCGCCTGGATCGGCAGCATCTTCCAGATTCTGGCCGTTTGGCGTTTAAAACGTGAAAACCAGGCCGATGCCGAGTTATGGCCAACTCTGTTATGGCGTTTCTCGGCAATGGGTATTGCCTCCGTTTTGGCGATTCTGGCCACCGGCATCCCTATCGCCTTGAATTATATTACCAGCTGGAATGGCTTTATTGGCACGGGTTACGGCAATCTACTCATGGTCAAAATAATCATGCTGTTCATCGCCCTGGGCTTTGCCTATGTCAATCGCCAGGCGGTCCATGATTATTTCCTGAGCAATGACAAACACAAACTCGAACGCCGCGTTCCGTATTACATTGAAACCGAATTACTGATTCTGATCACACTGTTATTCACGGCCGCCAGTCTGGCCTCGCAGCCGCCTGCCGTCGATATTCCGACTTTGACCGCAAGCTGGCAGGAAGTATTACACTCTTTTTCTCCCCGCATACCTCGTTTTGAATCTCCCAGTCATGAAGCTTTGTTGGCCGGTGAAGCCGGACGGACAGCTATCGTCAATCAGGTTCCATCTGAAGCGGCGACAGCCTGGTCGGATTACAATCACAATATTTCCGGCATTTTTCTGACCGTGATGAGCCTTTTCGCCATGCTCTCGTATAACAAACGCTTTTCCTGGGCGAAATACTGGCCGGTCGGCTTCATTTTGCTGGGCATCTTTTTGTTTTTCCACAGTGATGCAGAAACCTGGCCACTCGGTCCAATCGGTTTTTGGGAAAGCACCTTCAACAATGGTGAAGTTCTGCAGCACCGCATTGCCACCTTGCTGGTCTTCATGCTGGGCGTGATGGAAGTCAAGGCCAGAATGACTCAGGACCCAAATAGCCGACTGCCCTATGTATTCCCTGTTCTGGCGGCCTTCGGCGGCTTGATGTTGCTGGCCCACTCTCATGTTGGCTTTCAGCCCAAAACCGCTTTTCTGATTCAGGTCGGCCATACCCTGATGGGGTTGTTCGCCCTGATTCTCGCCTGCGGCCGCTGGCTGGAGCTAAAACTGGATTCACCGGTAAAAGAATGGGCAGGATTTGTTTCGGTATTCGCCTTATTTCAGATTGGCATCATCCTGATGTTCTATCAAGAACCGCTTTATTAATATGACATTACAAACAGAAACCCCGTTACTCGATCAAATCATCACCCCGGACGACCTGCGTCAACTGCCGCCCACCAAGCTCAAGCAAGTGGCGCAAGAGTTGCGCCAGTTTCTGACCCATACGGTCAGCTTGTCCGGTGGCCATTTTTCTGCTGGGCTCGGTACGGTGGAATTGACGGTAGCGCTGCATTATGTCTTCGATACCCCACATGATCAATTGGTCTGGGATGTCGGTCATCAGGCTTATCCGCACAAGATTCTGACCGGCCGCAAGGACAAGATGTCAACTATTCGTACATTGAATGGTATTTGCGCTTTCCCGAACCGGGAGGAAAGCGAATATGACGCTTTTGGTGTCGGCCATTCCAGTACCTCGATCAGCGCTGCATTGGGCATGGCGATCGCATCGAAGCTAAAAGGGGAAAAACGCCATTGTGTGGCGATTATCGGTGATGGCAGCATTACCGGCGGTATGGCCTTTGAGGCGATGAATCACGCCGGCGATGTCGATGCGGATTTGCTGGTCATTTTAAATGATAACGATATGTCGATTTCGCCGAATGTCGGCGCGTTGAACAAGTATCTGACCAAGGTGATTTCCAGCCGCTTGTATTCGTCGGTACGGGAAGAAAGCAAGAAAGTTCTGAGCGCCATGCCCAGTGTCTGGGAGTTGGCGCGGCGCACCGAGGAGCATGTCAAGGGCATGATTGCGCCGGGCACTTTGTTTGAGGAATTAGGTTTTAATTATATCGGGCCGATCGATGGCCATGATGTCGATATGCTGGTCTCTACACTGGAGAATATCAAGGATTTGTCGGGGCCTGTGTTCTTGCATGTGGTCACGCAAAAAGGTAAGGGGTTTGAACCTGCCGAGAAAGATCCTTTGGCTTATCATGGGGTGCCGGCCTTCGACCCAAAACTGAATCATCTACCCAAATCAGCACCCTCTTCCCACCCAACCTATACCCAGGTATTCGGCCAGTGGTTGTATGATATGGCGGAACAAGACGAACGTCTCACCGGCATCACGCCTGCAATGCGTGAAGGCTCGGGGCTGGTGCAGTTTTCCGAGCGTTTCCCGGACCGCTATTTCGATGTCGCCATTGCCGAGCAGCATGCCGTCACTCTGGCGGCGGGACTGGCCTGTATGGGTGAGAAACCGGTGGTGGCGATTTATTCGACCTTTTTGCAGCGCGCCTATGATCAATTGATTCATGATGTCGCCATCCAGAATCTGGATGTGTTGTTCGCGCTGGATCGGGCAGGTCTTGTGGGTCCTGATGGCCCGACGCATGCCGGTGTGTTCGATATCAGCTTTTTGCGCTGCATTCCGAATATGGTGTTGATGGCCCCGGCCGATGAGAATGAATGCCGGCAAATGTTGACCACCGGGTTCAAATATGAAGGCCCGGCGGCGGTGCGTTATCCGCGCGGCAAAGGTCCGGGCGTCGCTGTGCAGGATACTCTTTCGACATTGCCGCTGGGCAAGGCGGAAATTCGTCATCAAGGCGGCCGTATCGCTATTCTGGCCTGGGGTTCTGTGGTTACGCCATCACTGGAAGTCGGCAAACAGTTGGGCGCGACGGTGGTGAATATGCGTTTTATCAAACCGCTGGATGAAGACATGATTCTGGAAATGGCCAAAAGCCATGATATGTTGGTGACGGTGGAAGAAAATGTCATCGCCGGTGGTGCCGGCAGCGCGGTCAACGAGTTCCTGCAAAGCCAGCAGATTCTGATGCCGGTGTTGAACATCGGCCTGCCTGATCAGTTTATCGAGCAAGGCAGCCGCGGGGAATTACTGGCCTTGACCGGCCTGGATGTGGAAGGCATTAAACAGCAGATCGAGGTATTTGGTGCTTAAGATGTTGGAAATTGTCCAGATACCAGTACTTACTGACAACTATATTTATCTGTTGCATGATGTGGAATCCGGTCAGACTGCGGTTGTTGACCCCACCGAGGCGGCTCCTGTTTTACAGGTATTGGCAAATAAAAACTGGTCGCTGGATTATATTTTCAATACCCACCATCATTGGGATCATGTCGGCGGTAATCTTGAACTGAAAGAAAAAACAGCTTGTATCATTCTGGCATCCGCTTATGATCAGGACCGGATTCCCGCTATTGATCAAACATTGAATGATAGGGATATTCTCAAGCTCGGTGAAGAAACTATTCAGATTATCGCGACACCGGGCCATACCTTGGGCCATATCGTTTATTACTGTCAGCGGCAACAAGCGCTGTTTTGCGGGGATACCCTATTTTCGCTTGGTTGCGGCCGTTTGTTCGAGGGTACGGCTGAACAAATGTTCCAGTCATTGCAAAAAATAAAAGCCTTGCCGGATAATACAAAAATCTACTGCGCCCACGAATATACTCAGACAAATGCCCGTTTCGCATTGACTGTAGACCCTGATAACGAAACACTGCAACGCTACATCAATAAAATTGAGGCATTGAGAAAACAAAACCGGCCGACCATTCCATCGTCACTGCTGATAGAAAAAGCCTGTAATCCCTTTTTACGCACCGATAGAGCGTCTATCCGACAATCCCTTGATATGCTTGATCAGCCGGAGATAAATGTTTTCACCAGATTGCGAAAACTGAAAGATCAATTCTGATAGTCAGAGCCGGGAAAGGCCCCGGCTCCTAAGGAAACGCTGAACAAATCATCCATGATTTGTCAGCGCCCACAAAACGGAAATGCGATTTCCGCTTTGCTTACAAAATCAATAGCTTACAGCTATCGATTTTGACGACACATCCCTGTGTCACGAGAAGCACTGATTTAATCAGCGCTTCCCTAAGCAAAGCAATTAACGATTTAATACATCATCGCGTGTACTTTCCGCCAAAGCGGCCGCTTCTGCAATCAGGTCATCGGGAATATTCAATTCTTTCAATGTCGCGCCGAGATTCTCCATGACTGCATCAAAATCATCATCGTTCAGGCCTAACTTGACCAGGCGGGCATGCGCGGTACGCATATCAGCGCCAGAGTATTCATTAGGACCGCCAAAAACCATGGTGAAAAAAGCTTTTTGCTTGGCAATCTGCTTATCCATATCCATATTTTCAAACCAGCGGTTGATGCGATAATCATTTAAAACTTTCTGATAAAATAATTCTACAGCTGCATCGACAGCGGCTTCACCACCAATTCTTTCATACAATATGGCTTCTTTTGAATCGCTCATGTTTTCCTCCAAAATTAAAATGTAAACAACGTGTTGATGACAAGCAGTTTTGTTCGCCTGCTCTTCAATTCTGTGTCAGAATATCAAAACAGAAGCACTTATACAACTAATACCTGTCAAAAGATTTATAATTATATGCTCAATCCTATTTCCGCCCGACAAAACCAGATCTTAAAGCTCCTCTTGACCAATCGTGATGGCTTGACGATTGATGAGGTCAGTCAGGCTCTGGATATTTCACGTTCAGCCATTCAGCAACATTTCGCCGTTCTGGAAAGCAATCAGTTCATTACCCCCATCTCTTTCAGCAAAACAGCTGGACGACCTGTCAGAGTGTATGTTATTTCCGAAAAAGGAATCAACCATTTTCCCAAACAATATGCCTGGTTTTCGGAATTGATTCTGAATGAACTTAAAATACAAATGGGTGAAGCAGGCTTTCAACAATTCATGACCCGATTAGGCGTCAAGTTGGCGGAAAGTCTGTTAGCGGAATATGAGAACCAGCCTTTATCGGTTCGTGTGGAAAAATTAACCGCACTCATGGATAACCTTGGCTTCCATGTATCACTGAAGTCAGAAGCCCATAAGCAAAGCATCGAAGCCTGCAATTGTATCTATCATGATATTGCCCAAAAGCACCCTGAGGTTTGCGAATTCGACAAGGCATTGATCAATACCTTGTTGGGAAAAAAAACGGCGCTGGTGGAATGCGCCGCTAAAGGGGGGCATTTATGCCGTTTTACCGTCATTAACGACGATTAAACCAGCCTGTTTCTTCAGCGCCACACACCAATGAGGGTTCGTGTTTTCCGAATGCTTTATTGCAGAGCATTATTGTGAAACACATAATCATTGTCTTGCACCACCATATGACAGGCAAAGCATTTTTCAGATGTGTCAGCATCATGCAATTCCAGTTTACCATTTACCCAGTGGCCAAAACCCCAGCCACCACTTTTGGAAAATTTCTTACTGTCTTTGATCATCGCCTCGGCTGCTGAAAATTCCCCAAGAACAAATGCCTGTGCCCACCGACCATGGCGATTTTCCTTCCAAATGATCTTGGCCAAGATCGTCCCATCCTGCCAAGGCTTTGTTTTGCCATTACGGGCTGACCTAACCGCTACATGATTACCCAATATCGCACGCATGGTTTTGTTGTCTTCACGGTGAGCGATAGAGATCAACCGCCAGTTTTGATATTCCCCTTCCGGTTGTTTTGATTCAGCATTTGCCGTGAATACTGATGACATTAATGTTGCAGCCATGATAAAAGTTGTGCATGATTTTGTCATTGTTCTCTCCATCAAAAAAAGTCTATCATAACAGACCTAAAACAGATTTCTGCCGAACCCAGGTGCTCCCATGGAAAAAATGCTTTTTTTACTTTCAGAACTGGATGACAAAATTGATTTTTTTCAACAAAATTCAACCGGGCATAAAAAATTACATCGTCGTTTTCGCTATGCGGTTTTTGTTTTTACCGGGGTTTTATCCATTCTCGCCGGGTTAGCCATTTATTTTCCTGCTCAGGCGGGACTGATCAATATCAGTATGTTGATTCTTTCAACAACTACAGCCACATTATCGTCTTTTGAAAGCTTGCGTAGAGCCGATGATCTTTGGATTCATGAAAAAACGACACTTTATGCTTTAGCGGACTTGAAACGGGAGCTGGAATTTGAAATACAGTGAAAAAACCTGGGTGAATCGACTATCAATCATTATTTTCAGCGATTCCAGCAAATCCTGGCGTCATCCAGTGAAAAATGGCGAAAAGATATTGTAAAAAACAAGAACAAACATGATTCCGGCAAAACTACTCCCTAAAACCTACAAGCTTATAGTTAACCTGTTTCGTAAACCAAAAAAAACGGAACCCGAAGGTTCCGTTTTTTTGCCTGGCCTTTAGTCGTCGGCCTCTACTTTGATTTTTTTCGGTTGTGCCGCTTCCCGTTTTGGAATGACTAATTCCAGCACACCATGTTTGGTTTTTGCGGTGATACCTTCGGGATCTGCGGTATCCGGCAAGCTAAAACGACGGTAGAAAGTTCCAAAAGTCCGCTCAACCCGTTTATAACCGTTTTCCTCAGTTTTATTTTCAGAATGTTTTTCACCTTTAATAGTTAAAACACCATCTTCCATATTGACTTCGATATCTTCAGGCTTGACACCTGGAATATCAGCCAAAATGACAAACTTATCCGCCTCTTCTTTAATATCGACCTCTGTACATGACAAAAATTAACTTATGACAAATGAGTCTCATGTATTCCAGTGACAAAAGGTATGGGTTGCAAAAGAGCAATCACTTTTCTAATCATCCTTTTTGATTGAGATAAGACATTAAACAACGTTGAGCGGATACAATCTAATCCATATCGAAACAGGCTTTGCGCGAGCCGCTGATGTGTTTTGGTTTTTATTGGTAACTCGCAATCATGTTTCCATTCGCCTGCTTTATGTGACCAACAGAAAGCAATAACGGGAAGTACTAACAATTTTTTGATCCGAAGATAACCGACTACACGCGTTTCCTCAAGTTTGAATCCCCGTCCTTTTAAACAGCCGAAAAGCGTTTCGATTTCCCAACGCAAGCCATAAATTTTAATCGCATCAGGATTCAAATGCTGACAGACGATGATTAATAACTCACCATCACTCAGCCGTAACCCACTGAGATAAATTGAACAATTTCCCAAATAGCGCGCTGTTGAGAGGTGTCGTGTGCTACCCGGCTTAAGCCCATAAAACAAACGCTCTACGCGTATTCGCTGGCCTTGGGCATTGGTTGTCCTGGCGTTGTTGCGAATACGGATATAAAAGGGAATCTCTTGCTCAAACAACCAGCCCATCCATTCGTCTCCAATAAACTCCCGATCAGCCAAAAGACCTTTGATGTGATGTCGGCCAAACTGCGCAATAAAGCGTTTCATCAGCGCTATACGTTCCTTCGTATTAGAGTTGCCCCGCTTGTTTAAAGGCAACCAATACACAGGAATGGCGGCACCCCGATAAACCACGGCAAGCACCAGCAGATTAATATTGGTTTTACCCCACTTCCAATTCGTCCTGTCTAACGTCAGATAGTAATCCTGATCAGTGAAACCAAACAGTTTCATGATGAAATGAGCGACTTCATTGTAATCCAGCCAATGGTCACTGAAAAATCGTTGCATCCGTCGATATCGTGAGGAAATTTTTGCCCGACGGGGAAAGAATACGGCGATAGAAGTTACGCATTGACAACAGATCGAAATTTTGGGTTTAAATGATTCATATTTGGCATAAAGGTGTCGATAAACGAAGCCATAACATCGTTGAATAAATTCCGCTGTACGCTATAGCAATTATTAATCACGTCTGCAAAGCTCAATTTTTGTAATTGAACAAAGCCACAAATTGCAGAAAAAATATGATTATTTATTGCTCTTTTATTGCGAACCTGGAACCGCTCAATATTACACACCTGCTTTATTGCCCGATGATATTGCTCAATCTGCCAATGCCTGTCATGTTGTTCGGTAAATGCTTTCTTGTCAAAAACAGCAGTTTTTTCTTCATCAGGTAGTGAACTTATGTAATGGCGAACTTGTTCTTTCAAGGTCGTCCGAAATAATTTCACATACCCAAAATTTTTGAGCCAAACCATTAAGCCGTCTTCCGGGATTTCTAATTGCCTGACTTGAACCCATGAACCTTTTTCAACAGAGACTAATCGATTACCTTCCACTGCAAAGAATAATCCTGTCTGATGATTTCTTATCAATTTAAGATTATCCACGCAACTGTACCAGCTATCTCCTGTTATAAAACCAGGTTCTAGTCCCCAAGCTAATACTTCGGTCAGCATGTCTTGAAAATAGTCATTTTTTGTCTTTCCTTCCGCCTTATCGACCACCCGGAAATTCAGTGGTTGGTGTTTTCCTTGAATGTCTGTGTAGTACAACGTGACAAGATTGATTCCCTTGACTGCTCTATGATGTTTTCCCGACCAAAAATAACTGACAAATGCCATATATTGGCTATAAGGTTTATCAAGAACACTATCGTCAACACTCAAGGTTCCGCCCTTTAAATTCAGGCTTGCGCTGGCTTCATTGTATAAATCTCGCCCAGTGTAATGCTCCCGATTTAGAAATCGATTTACGCTATCATGTGATATTGACATGACTTCTCCTAATCGTCGACAACTAGCTTGTTTCGGCTCACTTAATAAAAAATCAATATACATGGGTAATGTACAGCAGGCTGTTGAGGGGCGTGTTATTTCTCTTATCAAGGTTTGCCTTGCATTGACTTTGGGATTTTTTAAACCCATAGTTTAACATTGCCTGTCAATGCGTAACTTCTAGGCGAGCTGGGCCAGATTGACCGTGCTAACTGCCATCAAAGCAATTAACATACCCACAAAACAAACGATTCTTGCCTTGTTCCATTGAAAGTGCTCAGTTAATATGACGGTCAGCTCGTTGATTTGTAATGTCCCGTTATTCATATTCGCTAAAACAAAATGCGGTATTTAATTACATTTCAACGAGCTACGCCAGCTTTTAATATTTTTTGTCATGTACAGAGAATATCGACAGTAGGCGACCATTGTGCGGTAGCGATGTTGCCAGTCGCATCATTGCCTTCATAGGCTTTTTCCAGTTCACGCTGTAACTGGGTCAATAAACTGAATGGTTCATATCTTGTTAAACCAGCCATAATACACCTCCACATTCTGTTGTTACTAATTTGCTACAACTAAAGATATGTGGACAGTGGAAAAAATTTCAAGCGTTACCGATAAAAAATTTTAACCCACCCAAATCCGGGCATTCCTGAACATCCGCATCCAGGCGCCATCTTCACCCCAGTCATTAGGATGCCAGGAGTTCTGAATGGTTCGAAAACAACGTTCAGGATGCGGCATCATGATGGTAAAGCGGCCATCCTGAGTCGTCAATCCGGTAATGCCTTGCACTGATCCATTTGGATTCATCGGGAATCGTTCGGTTTCTTCACCATAGTGATCTACATAACTTAACGCTACCTGGGCAGCACCTGGCCCATCGTCTTCAAAAACGGCTCGCCCCTCACCATGCGCGATAACCACCGGCAGCAAAGACCCTTCCATGCCGGTGAACAAAATCGATGGTGACGATTGAACCTTGACCATGGCAACGCGCGCCTCGAACTGTTCCGATAGATTACGTTTAAAGGCAGGCCAGTGCTCAGCCCCCGGAATAATACGCTTCAAGCCACTAAGCATTTGACAACCATTGCAAACACCCAGTGCGAAAGTATCGGTGCGCTGAGAAAAAGTGGAAAATTCATTTCTGGCCCGTTCATTGAACAGGATGGATTTGGCCCAGCCTCCGCCAGCACCCAGCACATCACCATATGAAAAACCCCCACAGGCAATCAGGCCGCTAAAGCCTTCAAGACTGACTCTACCCTGAAGAATATCGGTCATGTGTACATCGATGGACTGAAAGCCGACGCGATCGAATGCGGCGGCCATTTCAACATGGCCATTGACGCCCTGCTCTCTGAGAATGGCGACTTTGGGTCTGGTTTTATTGATATAAAATGCTGCAATATTTTCATTGACGTCAAAAGTCAATGAGGCTGTCAGCCCAGGGTCATTGTCGTCATCGATACGTTCATATTCTTGCCGGGCGCAGTCAGGGTTATCCCTGAGCGCCTGCATCCGGTAGCTGAGTTCTGACCAGTTTTTTTGCAACGTAGCCCGTAGGTTCTGGTAAATCAAGCGGCCCTGATGCATGATTTTCAATTCTTGTGAGTCGATAGTACAACCGATTTGATGACAGCATTGCGCCAATCCGGCCTGGGCCAGAATATTGCCGACCGCCTCAATATTATCCGGCGCAATCTGAATCACCGCCCCCAGCTCTTCATTGAACAAAGCGGCTAGAATATCCTCACCCAGAGAATCCAGCTGCAGATGCAGCCCTTGCCGGCCGGCGAACATCATTTCGGTCACGGTCGCCAGCAGACCGCCATCGGAACGGTCATGATAAGCCATTAATAATTGCTGACTGTTCAATGCCTGAATGGCATTGAAAAAGGCTTTCAACAATCCAGCATCATCTACGTCAGGGCATTCATTACCCAATTGCTGATAAACCTGGGCCAACACCGAACCGCCCAGGCGATTTTTAGCCTGTCCCAAATCGATCAGCAATAACAGGCTTTCTTCGTTTTTCAATTCAGGCGTCAGGGTTTGGCGAATGTCGAGCACCGGCGCAAAAGCGGTGATAATCAGCGACAAGGGCGAGGTCATGGTTTTTTCGCCCTGTTCATCGCGCCACACGGTTCTCATCGACAAGGAATCCTTGCCAACCGGAATGGCGATGCCCAATTCAGGGCACAGCTCCATACCGATTGCTTTGACGGTATCGAACAGCGCGGCATCTTCGCCTTCTGCCCCGGCCGCGGCCATCCAGTTAGCCGATAATTTTATTTTTCCAAGGCTATCAATTCGACTGGCCGCCAGGTTGGTCAGCGCTTCGGCTATCGCCATGCGGCCGGAGGCCGGCGCATCGATCAAGGCCAATGGTGTGCGCTCCCCCATCGCCATCGCCTCGCCTGAATAGCTCTGGAAACCAGTCGCTGTAACCGCGACATCCGCGACTGGAATTTGCCACGGGCCGACCATCTGGTCGCGCGCCACCAGGCCCGTCACCGAACGGTCGCCAATATGAATCAGGAAACTTTTATCGGCGACAGCCGGAAAAGACAAAACCCGCTCAACCGCATCGGCAAGTTCCACACCGCGAAAATCCAGTGCCGGCAGTTCTTTTTCAAGATGGCTGACATCTCTGTGCATTTTAGGTGGTTTACCAAACAATACCGACATCGGTAAATCGACCGGATAGCCGCCCAGCCATTCATCCGACAGACGCAAATGTTCTTCGTCAATAGCATGGCCGATCACGGCGAACAAACAATGTTCACGCTGACAAAAAGACTCGAACAGAGGTAACGACTCGGGTTTGATGGCGACCACATAGCGCTCCTGCGCTTCATTACACCAGATCTGCATCGGCGACATGCCTTTGTCGGCGCTGTGCACTTTACGCAGTTCAAATTCACCGCCGCGGTGACAATCGTGAATGATTTCCGGCACGGCATTGGACAAACCGCCGGCACCAATATCATGAATGGATACAATCGGGGTGTCATCACCCAATGCATTACAGTGATTGATGACTTCCTGACAACGGCGCTCCATTTCGGGGTTTTCCCGCTGTACCGAGGCAAAGTCCAGCTGTTCGGCGCTTCCACCCGAAGTTTGCGAGGAAGCCGCGCCTCCGCCGAGGCCGATCAACATGGCGGGGCCACCCAGAATGATAATCAACGAACCAGCCGGAATGGCTTGTTTTTGCACCAGCATCGGCCGGATATTGCCCATGCCGCCGGCGATCATGATGGGTTTGTGATAACCGCGATAATGATTGGCCTGGCCGGTTTCGGAAGGCTGTTCGAAGCTTCGGAAATAGCCTGCGATATTCGGGCGGCCAAATTCATTATTGAATGCCGCGCCACCAATCGGACCTTGCAGCATAATCTCCAATGCCGAGGCGATGCGCGCAGGCTTGCCGAAGTCCTGTTCCCACGGTTGGCTGTAGCCTGGAATATTCAAGTGAGAAACGGAAAAACCGGTCAGCCCCGCCTTTGGCGTAGAGCCACGCCCTGTAGCCCCTTCATCGCGGATTTCTCCACCCGAACCCGTCGCAGCTCCTGGATGCGGTGAAATCGCCGTGGGATGATTGTGGGTTTCCACCTTCATCAATAAATGCGCATCTTCTTGATGATAAGCATATTCACCCGTTAATGGATTACGGATAAATACCTGCGCCTGACTGCCCTCCACTACTGAAGCATTGTCACTGTAAGCGGATAAAATTCCCTCCGGACTTTGTTCGGCGGTGTGGCGAATCATCTTGAACAAAGACATGGCCTGTTCCACGCCATCGATCGTCCAGCTGGCGTTGAATATTTTATGCCGGCAATGCTCGGAATTGGCCTGGGCGAACATCATCAGTTCCACATCGGTAGGATTACGCCCCAGGCCGGTGAAACTTTCATACAAATAATCAATCTCGTCATCAGACAAAGCCAATCCCAAGTCCTGATTGGCCTTGACCAATGCTTCCCTGCCCTGTTCCATCACCGCAATAGTTTCCAATGGCAATGGATCGTGTTCGGCAAAAATAGCCACCGTGTTTTCATCATCGATGACCACCTCGGTCATGCGGTCATGAAGTAACGCTTTAATGTCATCAAGTATTGATTCTGACAATGTTTGACGACTGACTAACTGATACTCAATACCTCGTTCCAGCCGTTTTATTTTAGCCAGGCCGCAACGCTCGACAATTTCGGTCGCTTTGCTCGACCAGGGTGAAATAGTGCCGGGGCGCGGAACAACCAGCAGTTTTTTTCCTTCCACGATGGTGTTTTTTTCAGGATAACCGTAATGCAACAATTGCTGCAAAACGTCCATTTCAGCAGAGGTCAAATCCTCCCGAACATCGGCAAAATGGTTATAAGTCGCTTCAATGCCTAAAACTTCCGGTGATATTTTTTGAATATCAGCCAACAGCCAGGCAAGACGAAAGTTAGAAAACGCAGGTGTTCCAGAGAGTTTCAGCATAGTGATTCTTTGAGAGTATTTCGATCAAGGATGAGCCAGATCGTTATTGATTGTGGTTTTCAACAGCTTTAACAACTTCAGCCCGTCTCCTTGACGAACCGGCTGCTCTTTGTCATCCAACACGATGACATCGGTCAGCTCGCTGTTTCTGGGAATTAACCGAATTTGATATTGTTTTTCATTCGAAGGATCATCACCAAAGAAAAAAACCAGTTCATCCCATAAAGCGCCATCTTCAGCTTTACGTGCTTTCGGATCATATTGCACCGTATAAGAAAAACCCGTTTCATCACGCTGGGTAATTTCGATAGCTTCATGACTTAGCGCCTTGCCGACATAGCGCCAGGCTTTTTCGACAGGCTGATAGATTCTAAGTCTCGTGGCGCCTGCATCGTATTCGATCAATTCCACTGGCGTATATAACGGTTTCGCCGTTTCCTGTTCTTCAGCTTTGGGTGAAGCCCCCGCCTGTTCATCTTCTATTGGCGCGCTGGTTTGATAGGGACTGCCTGCGATAACGGGACGATCCTGTATTTTAGCTTCCGCCTTGATATGTTCAGGCAATTGCAAAGGCGGCAATTCCGTTGCATATTGATAATCTTTGGTTTTGTCGGGAAAATAATTTTTGATCGTACTGCAAGCAGGTAATGCGCCTGCCAGCAATAGCAACGAATAAATTGATTTCCGACTTATGCCCATCATTCAAAGAATACCTGCTTGTCGCATCGCCGCTTTCACGACTGGCTGACAGGAATCTTCCAGAACAGTCAACGGCAAGCGAATGCCCTTTTCCATCAAGCCTATTTCACTGACCGCCCATTTAACTGGAATCGGATTGGATTGAATGAACAAGGCAGAATGTAGCGCCGCTAATTTTTTATCCAGTTGCTGGGCTTTATCCTGCTCACCCGCCATCGCAGCGGTAATCATTTCATGCAGTAATTTTGGCGCAACATTGCCGGTTACAGTGATACTGCCATTCCCCCCCAGCAGGCAAAACTCCAGGCTGCTGGCATCATCGCCGGTGTAGAGGGCAAAATCTTTACCACATAATTGGCGAATCTGGCGCACACGTTGCAATTCACCGGTCGCTTCTTTTACACCGACAATATTTTCTATTTCAGCCAGCCGGGCGATAGTTTCCGGCAACATATCACAGGCCGTCCGGCCGGGAACATTGTAAAGAATCTGGGCAATATCGACCGCCTCGGCAATCGTTTTAAAGTGTTGATACAAGCCTTCCTGGGTAGGCTTGTTGTAATAAGGCGTCACCAGCAGGCAGGCATCAAGCCCCAGTTGTTTGGCTTTGCTTGTCAATGCGATCGCTTCCGAGGTTGAATTCGCGCCGGTGCCGGCAATAACGGGAATGCGCCCATTAGCCTTTTCCACCACCCGCTGAATGACGGCGCAATGTTCCTGTTCATCCAGGGTTGCAGATTCGCCCGTCGTTCCTACCGCAACCAACGCATCGGTGCCCTGTTCGAGATGAAATTCGACCAGCCTGTCCAGACTGTCAAAATCAATCTCACCATCCGCTTTCATCGGGGTGACTAACGCAACGATACTACCTTGAATCATGCAAATCTCTCGCCAAAACAGTGGACATTACCGATTACTTTGACGCCAAACAGCACCAGAAAAAGCGTTAATGTCCTTGTTGAAAACTATTAATTATACCAAAGGCAAAAATAAAACTCAGCTGTATTTGGCGGCGCATCCAGGGCCAGCGCATAAAAACTCACCCAAATATCACTTGAGCCCTGAAGTCATCGCTGAGGGCTGCCTTGAAGCGCTTGCGCTTAATGCTCAGGCGCGACGGTTCGCGCTTGAGCCAATTGAGCGCCAATTGGCGGATGATAGTGAAGTTGCCCGGTGATTCGCCCTTGCGAATTCGTGACTCGTCTTCACGAAACGTGACATCCAATACCCAATGCAGGCTGTTCTCCACGCCCCAGTGGGAGCGCACAGCGTTGGCGAAGGTTTCAACACTATCAAGCGTGGTGATGTAGTAGCGACGCTCAATGGTTTGTCGTTCGCCGATCTGGCGTTCACACGCCACCATGCCAATGCCCTTGAGTCCTTGCCAGCGCCGGGGCGAAGGCAAGGTGTCCAGACAATCAGCCAGGTAGTAGCGGCGCTGTTCAATCCGGCCGTGTCCGACATCGACCTGTTCGTGGTGGCCCAGTAGCGCCTGACCGTCCTCAACACCGCCATCCACCGCCACGGCAAAGCAATCCACGATCGCTTCATGCAAGGACTTCTGGTTGCCCTTGACCGCCAGGGCATAATCAGCCCCTTTCTCGACGATCTTGCCAGCAATCTTTTCCTGGCATCCCATCGCGTCAATGGTCACGATGCAGCCTTTAATTTCCAGCATGGCCAACAGTCGGGGAATGGCGGTAATTTCATTGGACTTCTCCTGTGTTTTGACCTGACCCAGGGAGAGCCCCGTCTGGCTTGCCCAGGCGCTGACCATGTGGATCGCGCCCATCTTGTCCTCCTGATCAAAGGACCGGCGCGCCGTTTTGCCGTCAATGGCAACCACTTCCCCCTCGGTCAGTCTGGCGACACTTTGCACCCAGCGACTGAAACAGGCGCTGACTTCCTCGGCCGGCAACCGTGACATCAGGCGGGCAATGCAGTCGTGCGAGGGGATTCCGTTTTCCAACGCTATCCATTGCCGCAGCCAGTCTTGTTTCTCTTTGCCGAAGGCTTCTATGGCCTCCCGGCCTTCAGCGCCACTGACCACCGCGCAGATGGTCAGTACGATAATATCCAGCAGTTGATGACGCTTGTGGCGTTCAATTCGCGGGTCTTCCAGGCTTGAAAAGGCTTCTTGCAGGCTCAGGGACATTTTGATTCCTCATACAGTTTTGCATGAATGATACTGAACTCGCTGTTTTAATAGGATCTTTTTATGCGCTGGCCCTGGCGGCGCATCCTTGTACAACACTTTTTTATCTTGCCCATGCTCCTGTGGGGGCGCGTCAAAACTCTACGATTTGCGTTCTTAAAGCGCCCAAATCTGGAAAACCCTGCCCAGTTTGCTTGATCCTGCTTTGTTGAAGCGGAGCTTCTGAATCAAGGCTCCCAAGCAGGAGCTTGGGAGCCAGCAAAAATAAAACTCAGCTGTATTTGACAACACTGCCATGTGTAATGAGAGTTTAGGAGGCTGTCGAATTATGGATGATTCTACTGCGACAGCGGGAAATCGGCGTATTTTTCCGCTCTTTTTCGTTGCGTAGCACCACTATGCGCCTCAAAAGAGCAAAAAAATCCACTCGATTTCCCACTCGTCTCGTCACGAACCCCATAACCCGACAACCTCCAAGAATAAATCAGCAATTCCCTAGCCATTTGTTTTTCCCTATAATGGCATAGAAAGAGTGAGGATATTGATTCATTAACCATAACAACGGCGACACCATGGCGAACATACAAACTTTTTTCGACACCCAATTACGCAATATTCAAGCCAACAGCTATGTCCAGAAGGTTATGCAGCTTCCGCCGTTGCAGCGCTGGTTGACTTTGCTCGGCTTGTTCCTGGCAGTTCAGGTGCTTGTATTTGGCAGCTTATATATTGTTTTCGGCAGAATCGTCGTTATTGGTTTTTTCGCCAGTGTCCTGGCTGGTCTGGCAACAGGGGCCGGCGCGCTGCCAGTTCTGTTTCTCAGTAAAATTTCGGATCGACTGTTCAACGGCCTGTTAGGCATGGCGGCCGGTGTGATGCTGGCGGCAACCGCCTTTTCCCTGGTTATTCCAGGCATTGATTTTGCCAATCAACATTTAAATGGCGGCGTCTGGATGGTATCGACAGGCATGCTGATTGGCGCATTGTTTTTACATTTTGCCGATGAAAAATTACCGCACCTGCATTTTGATGCGATTGGTACGGACAGTTTTGAAACCATGCAAAAGCTGTCCCTGTTCATCATCGCCATCACCATTCATAACTTTCCAGAGGGTATGTCCGTCGGGGTCAGCTTTGGTGCGGGAAACATCAATAACGGTATCGCGCTGGCTATCGCCATTGGCTTGCAAAATATTCCTGAAGGCCTGGCCGTCGCCCTGCCTCTGGTCGGCCTGGGCGTCAATCGCTGGAAAGCGATCGCCATCGCCACGATGACAGGCCTGGTTGAACCGGTAGGCGGCCTGCTGGGTATCACCATGGTAACTGTTTTCTCATCCATTCTGCCATTGGCAATGGGATTTGCCGCCGGCGCCATGCTATTTGTTATCAGTGAGGAGATTATTCCTGAAACTCATGCTAAAGGCCGCTCTCGAATCGCCACCTTCGCGTTATTATTTGGCTTCATCGTCATGATGTCATTAGAGCAATTACTGGGATAAATGCTCGCCCAGCTATAAAGGAAGCGCTGAACAACATCCATACTGTCAGCGGACGCAAAGTGGAATCGTGAATAAATCAGTGATTCCTAAAGGAAATTTGGCGTAGAAAAACGCCATCAGACTTTCATGACAAACAAACATTAATGAACGATATTTTTTCACTCTCGACTTATTTTTCAGCCGATTTAATGCGCCTGTCTGCCACCGCCAGCACCAGCTTCATTCTGATACTGGCCGCCGAAATGGGCGACAAGAGCCAGCTGGTATGCATGACGCTGGCGTCAAAACACCGCGGCCTGCCTGTTATTCTTGGCGCGGTGGCCGCTTTCGCCTTGTTGAACACGCTGGCAGTGATGTTTGGCGCCGCCTTGTCCAACTGGATTCCGCCATACATCATCGCGGCTCTGGTCGCCTTATTGTTCGCTGTTTTTGGCTTGTTTTCCCTGTTTGGCCATGAAGACGAAGAAGATGACGAAGTGGTGGAAAAAAGTGGCCATGGTATTTTTCTGACTACTTTTATGATGATTACGCTGGCGGAATTTGGCGATAAAACCCAACTGGCCGTGGTGGCCTTCAGCAGTACGGCCAACCCTTATGCTGTCTGGGTCGGAGCGACACTGGCATTGGCGCTGACCTCGGCACTGGGCGTATTGGCCAGCCGCACGTTGTTGCAGCGCTTTTCAATGAATATTCTCCATAAAATCAGCGGCTTGATCTTTTTGTTGCTCGCCGGGTTCGCCGCTTACAAGGCTTGGCTCAGTCTGCCTGCGTCATTAGTGGCGTCATGGTCACCGTTTCTGGCGATAAACTGAGGGACAACTCCCCTTTCAACAGCCCTTCCAGTTCCTGACCCACCATGCTGTAACGCCAGCCGTGCAAAACCGGCGCTTCGGGATCGCCATCCAGCAATTGTTCCAGACTTTTGCGATTGGCCAGAATCACCGGGTTCAATGCATTCTCTTCGCTTCTGATTCGAACCACCGCCGTCAACACATCCAGTACCGCTTCCTGACGGGCATTCTTTTTCGATGGCCGGCCTTTTTCCTTCAAAGGAATCGGCGGCCGTTGCTGACCTTGCTGAATCAGCTCACACAAGGTTTTGCCATGCCGTCGAACCAGACCGTCATTGATCTGCCTGACTTTGGATAATTGTGCAACCGTCGTCGGCTGTAATTTGGCCAGTTCCAGCAATACATCATCGCGCATAAGCCAGTTGCGCGGCCGGTCGATTTGCTGGGCCGTAGCTTCACGCCACTGGGCGAGCAACTGCACAATCGATAACTGCCTGCCCGTCAGCTTGTTTTTTCCACGTATTCTAAGCCAGGCGTTTTCCGGCGGAATCTGATATAAGTCCGGGTTCAATAAGGCGGTGAAATCCTGTTCCAGCCAGTCACTGCGCCCCAGCTTTTCCAGTTGCGTCGTCATTTTCTGATAAATCTGACACAGATAAATCACATCATCAGCCGCATATTGAATCTGATCCTGGCTTAAAGGCCTGTTCGTCCAATCGGTGCGGGTATGCGCCTTGTTCAGGTTGATATTCAAAAAACTGGATACCAGCATGGCGTAACTCGGGTTTTCCTGAAAGCCCAACAAGGGAGCCGCCACTTGTGTATCAAAAACCGGCCCCATAACCCGCCCGGTTATCTGATAAAAAATCTCCAGATCCTGTCGGCAGGAATGCAGCACTTTAATCAGTTTTTCATCAAAAAGCGCCTCGAACAATGTTGATAAATCTTCGATGACTATAGGGTCAACACAAGCGACCCACTCAGGTGTTGCAATTTGCAGCAAACAAAATTTTGGGTAATAGGTTTTTTCGCGTAAAAATTCGGTGTCCAAAGCCACCCAGCTTTCTTGCCGGATCTGCTGACACAGCTTATCGAGTTGTTCAGGGGTATCTATATATTGGATATTCATCATGCCATAACTTTAGCAGATAAGCCGTATTTTGGCCTGAAGAATCTATCGGAAATTGCTGAATAAATCATTTATGCTGGAACTCAAGCTCCGCTTTAACAAAGTAGGATGGATACGACTGCATGGATGCCGGAGTTGAGCAACGCAGGAGCAGTTGCCGAGAACGAAGTGAAACCCATCGAAAAACAGTTGCAAGCGATGGGTTTCGCTCACGCTCTACCCATCCTACGCTAGATAGTTAATTTAACTTAATGGCAGTGACGCAGAAGCATGAGCGAGCGCGATGAAAAAGATGTGACGATCTGGTTAAAAAGTGTAGGTTATATGCGCTTGCAGATTATGGGTGAAGAGGTTTGCGCCATGCTTGGTGCTGACATATTGCCCCAGATAGCCCAAACTGAAGCCCATATGCGCATTCAACTGATAATTGAAACCCGACATGACCCGGTTTTCAGAGAAGCTCTGCTTGCCGAATGCGTTTTTATCCAGATAAAACAACACTTCATCGCCCGCATAAACACTCAGCCCCTGCACATTGGGTACAGCATGAGTGAGTTTGAATAATTGCCGGGCCCGGAAACCATCGTTGCCTGTACGCTGATTGATGCGCTCATCCATACGGGTTCGACTGACGAACATAAAGCCGTTGAAAGTCTGTTTCCAGAGAAAATCTTCATACACCCGGCTTTCCTGAAATGCCGCAACATTCGCCGGATGAATCCAGTCGTGTGCATAGCCAAGCCAGACCGAGGCATGTTCATTTAAGGAATAGCCGACCTGCCCCATCAATAAATTCTCGCTCAGGCGTGAACCTTTGGCCGAATCATCCCGTGTTCGCGACTGGTTGAAAATATGCCAATGCACCTTGTCCCATTGTGGATTGACCTCCTTGAAACCACCTTTTATGCTAACCCCGCTCCATACGCCAAACATATCATTAGTTTGCGCCTGAACGGGGGCAATAAAAAAAACCACCAGCAGACTGGCGACAAAATGTTTAATTATCGTCATTTTTATCTCTTTCTGATCAGTGTTCCCACGCTGGAGCATGGGAACAAGCAGTATTGGAATAATCAGTTTCAATCACAGACTTATTGCCGTTTTTTGCGAGCGGCATGCGGATGATCGGAAAAAGGTTCATGATTATCCAATCCGACAATTTCGCAATGACCACCACTGCGGGCATAGTCCTCACTAAAATCGTGTAAAAATTCCATCACGGTATGATCGATCAGTTCAGACTCTGACAAATCAAAAAACACTTTTTTACCTTTTGGCAGCTCTGCCAGTTCACTTTTCAAACCTAACAGGTTGGAGAAAATCGCTGCACCATGAATACGAACATGATAAACATCGATATCGGTTTGCTGAATTTCAAACGCCATGGAGAAAAAGTTTTTCAACTCGACGCCACGGGAAAAATGAATAATCGTTTTAACGACAATGCCAATCGCTACGCCAATCAATAAATCGGTCGCCAATACCGCGACAATGGTCGTCACGAACACGATGAAATTATCTTTACCCACATCCCAGGTTTTCATAAATTCCCTGGGAGCCGCCAGCCGATAACCGGTATAAACCAGTAATGCCGCCAACGACGCCATTGGAATTTCATGAATCACATTCGGGAACAAGGCGACAAACAACAACAAAAATGCGCCATGGAAAAAGTTTGCCCAACTGGTTTTGGCGCCATTATTGACATTGGCCGAACTACGTACTATTTCGGCAATCATCGGTGTACCGCCGACAAAACCGGCCAAGGTGTTACCCGCACCCACCGCGGCGAGATCCTTGTTTAGGTCTGTGCAGCGTTTATAAGGGTCGAGTTTATCAACCGCCGCAGCACTCAACAGGCTTTCCAGGCTGCCGACCAGGCAAATGCTGATCACTGCGATCCAAAATTCCACTGTCGCGACTTTGCCAAAATCCGGAAAATAAAAACTATCCATGAAATTGCCGGGAATTTCCACCAAATACTTTGGCCCAACTGTAAAATCATGATGTGGCAACCAATTGGCATCCGGCAACACCATATAATGGTGTTTCAGATCCAGATCAAAAAACTGTCCCATACCCATTCCGACCAATACCACAATAATGGGTGCCGGTATCATTTTGATCCATTTATGATCGACCACATCCCAGATAATCAGCAAGATGAGGCCCAGCAAACCGATCATCGCTATTTCAGGATTCATGTTCCAGATGGAGCCTGGGATGGCCCCGATGGTGGCGAACAAAGAATCGGCATCCGGCTTGACGCCAAAAACGGTATGAATCTGTTTCACCATAATGATGATACCAATCGCCGCCAGCATGCCATGCACAACCGAAGAAGGGAAAAAGGCGCTTAACTTGCCGGCTTTAAAAAAACCCATGGCAACCTGCAGCAAACTGGCGAAAACAATCGCAGCCAGGGTAAATTTGTAGCCGGCCATCATATCGCCTTCACCCAGAGTCTGTACGGCATCCAGGATGACCACAATCAACCCGGCCGCCGGGCCATTGATGGTGACATAAGAACCGCTGATTCTGGAAACCAGCAATCCGCCAATCACTGCCGAAATAATCCCGGCCATCGGCGGAACGCCAGACGCCATCGCAATCCCCAGACACAGCGGCAATGCGATCAAAAACACCAGAAAGCCGGAAAGCAGATCATCACGCCAATGTTCGCGCAACCCGGCCAGTCCGGTTTTAGGAATAGGGCCAATTGAGTCAGTCATTTAAAAATTCTCCCAGTCATATTAAAAAATTCAGGCTAAGGAAGCGCTAATAAATCATGGAAGATTTGTTCAGCGCTTCCCTTAAGTGTAGTTGCCTTTGAAATCCAAAAAAACCATCAACATTTTAAATCAATCAACATTAAAACAATCAACATTCATGAATCAACATTCATGCCAAAAAAATCCTCGGCAATAAAACATACCATTACGATAAGGAATCGCTAAACAAATCTTCTCTGATTCGTCTTCAGCTCACTATCTCACACCGAAATTGGTTGAAATCAACCAGCCTCAGTGGTTTATTTCAACCATCTCCTTCATTTTCAACATGCAAAATCGCTTCGTCTCCTTATTTCTGGCGACGCCAAAACTGGCACGAAAATAGCTTTACCCTTGAAACACAATGAAGTTGTATACTTTACTCTTTTAATCAACCGATAAACAACGGATGCCTTTATGACTCTACTGATGGCTTATATGGCAATCATTCTGAGCTTGTTATCAGGATTGGCGGCATTATTCATACGACAGCAAGCCTTGTTATCCCGCTGCGTTCATGCTGGTCTGGATAAATTCAGCCAGTTATCCCTCCGTTGGCGGGATTTTTTGCTCAGCTGTGTGAGCGAGCAATTGTTTCAACAGCGCTTGAAACAATTAAGTTTTTTATTACTGGGACTTTCCGGGCTATTCGCAACACTTGCGGGATTGACGGTTCTGATCAGCCATGGTGTTTTCCGCGATCAAATCGCCCTGGGACTGCCCTGGCTGCCCTGGCATGTGCATTTTGACAGCCTGTCAGGTGTTTTTTATCTCATCATTGGCATCGCCGTCACGGCTGTCGGTTTCTATGGACCCGGCTATGTTGCTGCATATGATGAACAAAAAGACCCTTTCGCCGTACTGGGATTGTTCACCGGTATTTTTGTCGCCGGCATGCTGATGGTCTTACTGGCCGACGACGCCTTCTTTTTTATGATCGCCTGGGAATTAATGTCGGTATCCAGTTATTTTCTGGTGTCTTTTCAACATGAAGACGCTAAAAACCGGCGCGCGGCTTTTTTATATCTGATCATGGCTGAAGTTGGCGCTATTTCCATCATCCTCGCCTTTGGCGTACTCACCAGTTTTTCTTCTGATTACAGCTTCACTTTCGATGCTTTCCGTGACGCCGAATTATCGCCTGTCTGGGCCAGCATCGCCTTTGTGCTGGCTTTACTGGGTTTCGGCATGAAAGCCGGTCTGGTTCCCATCCATGTCTGGCTGCCGGAAGCGCATCCGGTCGCACCCTCACATATTTCCGCGTTGATGAGTGGCGTCATGTTGAAAGTAGCCGTTTACGGCATTATCCGCTTCTGTTTTGATTTGCTCGATCAGATTCAATGGGAATGGGGTGTGACATTGCTGGTTATCGGCGCATTGTCCGCTCTGGCCGGTATTCTCTATGCGATGGTGCAAACCAATCTGAAACGGCTTTTAGCTTATAGTTCGGTTGAAAATATCGGCATCATCTTTATGGTGCTGGGCATGTCCATGATCTTTTATGATCAGGGTCATCCTGAAGTCGCTTCCCTGGGCCTTTTGGCCGCCCTGTTTCACGCTTTCAATCACTCTTTGTTCAAAAACCTGTTGTTTTTGGGCGCAGGCGTCATTCAACATCAAGTTCACAGCCTCAATATTGAAGTGATGGGCGGCCTGATCAAAAACATGCCGAACACCAGCAAATTGTTTCTGGTGGCCTGTATGAGCATTTCATCTCTGCCCTTGTTCAATGGTTTCGTTTCCGAATGGCTGGCCTTTCAGACGGCATTACAAGTGGATATTATCGACAATGCCGTGCTGCGCAGCCTGATTCCGGCATCTGCGGCGGCGCTGGCACTGACTGCCGCCCTGGCCGCCGCCTGTTTCGTCAATGTCTTCGGCAGCATTTTTCTCGGCGTCCCCCGCTCCCGACATGCGGAAAAAGCGGTGGATACGCAGGATAAAGGCATGCTGACCGGCTTGAGCCTGCTGGCTGGCATGTGTTTTTTCATCGGCATTGTTCCCGGCATCATGATCGACCTGCTCAACCCCGTCGCATTGCAATTACTTGATCAACAGTTACCCAATGACACGACCATCAACTGGCTGTGGCTGGCGCCGGTTTCCGCTCAAAAAGCTTCTTACGCAGCACCCTTGGTATTGATTGGCGCCAGTATTGCTGGCTTTGTTTGCCTCTGGTATTTACGCCGGGATAAAAATACTCAGCCCCGTAGAAGTGATACCTGGGATTGTGGCTTTGGCGGTTTGACACCCCGCATGGAATACACCAGCACAGCGTTCAACATGCCATTCCGCCGCATTTTCGCCAAAACCTGGGAAATCGACGAAAAAATTGACAAGCAGCCGGGAAAAATCCCGCAGCAGGTCACAGATATTCATTATCAGCTGCATATTCAGGATCATAGCTGGCCCAGAATCTACCACCCTATCGAGCGAGGGGTGTACGGCCTGGCCCGGCTGGTGGGACGCATCCAAACCGGCAATATCCGAATTTATCTGGGATATTCTTTCGTCACGTTAATTGTTTTGTTATGGGTGGTCAGCTGATGAACTGGATAATAGCGATTCTACAAACGGCATTGTTTATATTTTTGGCTCCATTACTGGTGGGCTGGATACGCTGGTGGAAATGTTTTTTGCAAAACCGTAAAGCGCCTTCCCTGCTTCAGCCTTACCGGGATTTATTGCGTTTGACGCACAAGCAACCGGTTATTTCTCATCAGGCTTCCTGGTTGTTTGAGATGGCTCCGTATATTATTTTTTCCGCCATGGTTCTGGCCGCCTCCGTGATTCCATTGATTGCAGTGGATTTGCCGACCGCCGCCAGCGCCGATGTAATCGTGCTGGTCGGTTTTTTCGCCTTCGCCCGTTTCTTCCTCGCCCTGGCCGGCATGGATGTTGGAACAGCGTTTGGCGGCATGGGCTCGTCGCGGGAAATGATGATTTCCTCCCTGGCGGAACCGGCCATGTTAATGGCTATTTTCACCTTGACCATGACCGCCTCGAGCACCAATTTATCCACCGCCATCGGCTATCTGCTCGATCAGGGGATCGTCCTCAGACCATCCTTTGTTTTCGCCTTGCTGGCGATGATTCTGGTGGCTATCGCTGAAACCGGCCGCATCCCGGTGGACAATCCAGCCACCCATCTGGAATTAACCATGATTCACGAAGCCATGATTCTGGAATATTCGGGTCGTCATCTGGCCTTGATCGAATGGGCCAGTTTCACCAAACTGATGATCTACGGCGTTTTGATCAGCAATATCTTTTTTCCCTGGGGCATCGCCGAACAGTTTTCCTTCACCGCTCTGGCCTATGCCCTGTTATGGCTGATGCTCAAGCTGGCGGTTCTGGCCATTTTTCTGGCTTTGTCTGAAACCCTGTTCGCCAAAATGCGCTTGTTCAGGGTGCAGGAATACTTGAGTTTCGCCTATTTGCTCGGTCTGTTAGGGCTATTGAGTCATATTATCTTGGAGGCATCGCAATAATGGATATATTACCACTGGATACACCCCTGGATTTTTACACCCAGGCGATTTTGTCGTTGGCCGCCCTGGTGGGATTGACTTCGTTTCTGATGCTTGGTCAGGGACGACTGTTACGGCTGATTTTCGTGTTCGCCATACAAGGTCTGCTGTTAAGTCTGACCACCGCGGTGGCGGGCTACAGCCTGGACAACCCACATCTTTATATTTCCGCCGGCATCACCTTGACGTTGAAAGTGTTTTTGATCCCCTGGATGCTGGAAAAGCAGGTTTTCAAACTGAATCTGCATCGTGACGTGGAAGCGTTGAACAACAAAACCGCCGTCATGCTGGGCGGTGCGACCCTAGTGGTGTTCAGTTATTATGTCTTGCACCCGGTCATTCAAAATACGTCCGTGGTGCTGATCAATGCTCTGGCCATCGGCCTGTCGGTGGTGCTGTTAGGCATGCTGCTGATGATCTCCCATCGCCACGCTATCGCTCATGTGGTGGGCTTCATGTCCATTGAAAACGGCTTGTTTTTCGCCGCTATCGTATCCACCCGGGGCATGCCGATGATTGTGGAATTGGGCGTCGCTTTCGATGTGCTGGTCGCCGCCATTTTATTCGGTATCTTTTTCCTGCATATCAGCAGCAGTATCGACAGCCTGGATGTTGACCAAATGAATCGTCTGAACGAGGTAGACCAATGATCGCCGCCTACTTGTTATTATTGTTGCCGCTGGCCGGTGTTGTTTTTTTCGCCATCTGGGGCCACCACCCCCGTGTTGGCCGCATTAACATCAAATTCAACGCTTTCGCCTTGTTGATGTCGTTGTGGCTGGCGATCGATGTGTACAACTCAGGCACATTGATTTCCGCCGGGAAATATTTTCTGGTGGATTCGTTCAATGTGTATTTAATCGTGTTGACCGCATTCGTCGGCCTGACCATTTCGATTTTCTCCGCGCCCTATATGCGTCATGAACAGGAAATCGGCAAACGAACCAACAAGCGTCTGAAACTGTACTATTCCATGTATCAGGGCTTCATGTTCGCCATGTATCTGGTGTTGACCACCAATAATATGGGCATATTGTGGGTGGCGATGGAAGCTGCGACGCTGGCGACCGTATTGCTGGTCAGTTTATACCGTACGCCCGAGTCGATCGAGGCTGCCTGGAAATATTTTATCCTGTGCGGCGTCGGCATCGCCCAGGCCATGTTTGGCACCGTGTTGCTGTATTACGCCGCCATGCAAATCAGCGACACCGAAAACGCCCTGATCTGGACTGTGCTCTATGAAAACGCCAGCCAGCTGGATCCTGAAATCCTGGAAATCGCCTTTGTTTTCATGCTGATTGGCTATGGCACCAAAATCGGCCTGGTGCCGCTGCATAACTGGTTGCCGGATGCGCACTCAGAAGGCCCGACGCCAATGTCAGCGGTATTGTCCGGCCTGTTGCTCAATGATGCACTTTACGCCGTGGTACGCAATAAAATGCTGGTCGATGGCGCCACCGGAACACATATAGCCGGCTATTTGATGATGGGTTTCGGCTTGTTGTCGTTCTTGGTTGCGGCCATCTTTCTGCACCGCCAACAGGATATCAAACGACTGTTCAGTTACTCCTCCATCGAACATATGGGGCTGATGACTTTTGCTTTCGGCATCGGCACCCCATTCGCCACCTTTGCCGCCTTATTGCATATGATGGTGCATTCATTGACCAAATCGGCCATTTTCGTCACCGTCGGCCATGCCGCGCAAATTGCCGGTACCCAGCGCATCGAAAAAATCCGCGGTTTGATCAAAACCCAACCGACCGTGGGCTGGGGCCTTTTGATCGGAACGCTGGCTATCGCCGGTTTCCCTCCATTTGGTGTTTTCACCAGTGAATTTCTGGTATTGCTGGCCACCATGCAGAATTATCCCTGGCTGGTGCCGTTTTTATTGCTGGGCATCGGTCTGGCCTGCGCCGGGCTGTTTCGCAACATTCAGCCAATGGTTTATGGCCAGCCCCCCGAAGGCCAAAAACCGGTGCAAGCCAATCTCGTCCCGGTCATTATTCATCTGGCCATGGTGTTATGGTTGGGGCTGTCGATACCGACCGCTTTGTCGGAATGGTTTAATCAAGCAACTATTTTAATTTCAGGGAGCGCACCGTTATGAGTCAAAGCAATGCGCAATGGCTGGATACCTTACAGAAACAATGTCTAGAGCAAAAGATCAATCTCGACGTTTCCAGCGTTTCACAAACGCCGCTCTGGCGACTGCCGTCCCAACACTGGCAAACTGTCGCCGAACTTGCGAAACAGTTATCGGCCCGCTGGGCGGCCGGTTGGGCCAATCAGCATGATGAAGGCTTTTCAGTTCATGCCTTGCTGGAAAAAGAAGGACAATATCTGTTACTTAAGACCCAACTGCCGTTACAAAAACCGGATTTACCCTCTCATGCGCCCGTGTACGCCGCCGCCAACCGCAGTGAACGGCACAGCCATGATATGTTGGCCATTCATTTCAGCGACCATCCTGACCATCGCCCCTGGTTGCGTCACAAAGCCTGGCAAAAACATCAATATCCGCTGCGCCGTGATTTCCCTTTAGAAGGCCATCCTGAAGACATCACCCCGCCGGATATGGATTATGCCTTTATCAAGGCCCGTGGTCAGGGTGTTTATGAAATTCCGGTCGGCCCGGTGCATGCCGGCATTATCGAGCCTGGACATTTCCGCTTTCAAGCCGTGGGCGAAACCATTTTGAACCTGGAAGAACGCTTGGGCTATGTGCATAAAGGCATCGAGAAACTGGCCGTCGGCAAAACGCCCGAGCAACTGGCCCGTCTGGCTGCACGGGTTTCCGGCGACAGCACCGTCGCGCATGGCTGGGCAGCCTCTAGAGCAATGGAGCAGGCAGCCAGGATTGACATCCCGAAACGCGCGGCTTTTATCCGCGGCATTCTGGCCGAACGCGAGCGCATCGCCAATCATCTGGGTGATGTTGGCGCCATCTGCAATGATGTCGGTTTCGCTTTCGCCCAGATGCAATTCAGCCGCTTGCGGGAATATTGGCTACGCACTCAACAACAGTTTTTTGGTCATCGTCTGATGATGGATTGCATCATTCCTGGCGGCGTCAGTCAGGATCTCGATACGGATGCCATACAAACCATGCAGCAGGAATTGAAACAACTGCGCAAGGAACTGGATGAAATCATTCCCGCCATCGATTTGAACTCATCGCTGGAAGATAGGCTCTATACGGCGGGATTTCTGTCGGAACAGACCGCGCGGGATTTTGGCGCGCTCGGCTATGTAGGCCGCGCCAGTGGCCAGGATTTTGATGTGCGCCGTGATGCGCCCTATTCACCCTATGATCAACTGGAATTTAACGTCGCGCTCGAAAACCAGGGTGATGTCGCTTCCCGGGTATGGATCAGAATCAAGGAAATTTTCGCCTCGATGAAATTGCTCAGGCAAATGCTGGAACAGTTGCCCGAAGGTGACATCGCCACTACCTGGCGGGCGGCATCCGAAAACAGCGAAGGCCTGGCGATGATCGATGGCTGGCGCGGAGAAATCGTCACTTATGTGCGCTTTGGCAGTGATAATGAAATCGTCCGTTTTTATCCCCGGGATCCCAGCGCCATCAATTGGCCTGCATTGGAAAAGATAGTCCTGAACAACATTGTTCCTGATTTTCCGGTTTGTAACAAATCATTGAATGGCTCTTATTCCGGCCATGATCTTTAGGATAACGCTATGCTGAGACTTTTTGCCAAAACTTTCAAAACCGGTGTAGTCACCGAACGGATAAAAGCACCGACCGATTCCGAACTGGAACAACTGGGGATTGGAATCAAAACCCGTATCGATCACAATTTCTCCGGCAGCCTGTCCATCCTCCAAGTCGATGCGGGGTCATGTAATGGTTGTGAATTGGAAATTCACGCCATGAACAACCCCATTTACGATATCGAACGCTTTGGTATACACTTTGTCGCCTCGCCTCGTCATGCCGATGTTTTGCTGGTGACAGGCCCGGTATCGCGCCACATGCAGACAGCGTTGTTGCGAACCTATGAAGCGACGCCCGCGCCAAAATGGGTAATCGCCGCTGGCGATTGCGCCACCTGTGGCGGTGAGTTCGGCCGCAGTTACGCTTGTTGCGGCGCAGTCAGCAATGTCATCCCTGTCGATATGACCATTCCAGGCTGTCCGCCCACGCCAGAAACGCTGATCAAAGGCATTCTGGCATTGATGAAGAAAAAGTAGGCTTTCCTGTACATAAAGGAGAAAAAATATATCAATCGATTATTATCTGGTTTGATAGCGTTTAATTGCACATTGGCGTTGGCCGACAGCGATTTTCAGCCTGCCCCTAATGGCATTGAAATTCCCACCGGTTACAAAAACTGGCGCGTCATCAGTGTTTCGCACCGCACCGACAATAACAGCCTGCGCGCCATTGTCGGCAACAGTATCGCCGTCAATGCTGCGCGTCAGGGAAAAACCAATCCGTGGCCGACGGGAACCATACTGGGAAAACTGGTATGGAAAGACGCTCAGCATCCTGATTGGGACCAGGCGACCGTACCGGATGCTTTATCTCATATCGAATTTATGATCAAAGACCCGGTTAAATACAAAAGCACTGGCGGTTGGGGCTACGCTCGCTGGAAAGGCATGAAGGCTCAGCCTTATGGTCAGGACGCCAGTTTCGCGCAGGAATGTTATAGCTGTCACAGCAAAATCAAGAACAGCGATTATGTCTTTACCCGACCTGCGCCATTGCCTTAAGGAATCGCTGTTTGTTCAGATGGAATGGACACCGCCTTCCCTTGACCGGCATCGATGTGCCATAGTTAAGGCAAGTTTTTTAACTAAAACGGAAGGAGGCATCCATGAAACAGATTAGCGTATTAGGCATTGATTTGGCAAAAAATGTTTTTCAGCTCCATGGTGTTAACGAACGAGGCCAGGTGGTACTGCGTAAACAATTGAAGCGCAGTCAAATACCGGCATTTTGCGCCAAACTTCCCCCTTGTCTGGTGGGTATGGAAGCATGCGGCGGTGCGCATTACTGGGCGCGCAAGTTACAAAAATACGGTCACGAGGTCAGGCTGATGGCACCCGCTTTCGTTAAACCTTATGTGAAATCCAACAAGAATGACCGAAACGATGCGGAGGCTATTTGTGAAGCGGTTACACGACCCGGCATGCGATTTGTTGCGGTCAAAAGCCCTGATCAGCAGGCGGTTTTTCATTGTCACCATGGCAGGCAGTTGCTGGTGAAACAGCGGGTGGCGCTGGAGAATCACATCAGAGGGGTTTTGCTGGAGTTCGGGATTGCGCTTCCTCGAGGCGTGAAAAACATCAAGCAACGCTTACCCGAGATTCTGGAAGATGCTGAGAATGACTTACCGGTGGATGTTCGGGAGCTGCTGGATACCCTGCAGGAAAGTCACACTTACCTGGAATCCCAGATTGACCGGCTGACCAAAACGATAACCGCCTGGCACCGACAAAATGCGGTCAGCCAACGCCTGGAACCTATTCCTGGAATTGGCGTATTGACGGCCACGCTGCTGGCCGCTTTGCTGGGTCAACGTGGAGAAGGTTTTGCCAATGGTCGTCAGTTGGCAGCTTTCCTGGGCCTGGTGCCCCGGCAATCGTCCTCGGGTGGTAAAGAGCGATTGTTGGGTATCAGCAAACGGGGGGATGGTTACTTGAGGAGTTTATTGATCCATGGCGCTCGAGCGGTCATTCGGCATGTCCGCAGGCGACAAGCGCTGGGTCAGCCGGGTGGTCATGCCCGGGTAGAACAACTGTTGACCCGTTGCCACCCTAACGAAGTGGCGGTTGCTCTGGCGAACAAGATGGCGCGAACTGCCTGGGCGGTAACGGCCCGGCAAACCGTCTGGCAACCCATGTACGAAACGATAGAAAGGCGCATGCCGGCATGAGATTCTGCCGGGTGGATTAACAGGCTGTTGATTTAATCCAACATGGAGGCCGCATTGTTTCGTTGCCATAATTGGCATTTGATTACAAATTGTTATTTATGGTAAAATAATTCAATCCATTTGATATTCCCCGATTTTTTATTCGTTATGCGCGGCATTGATTATACTCAAAACGAATTATTCAGTTATCGGACGCTGGAATCTAGAATTCCGAGTGATCATCCTTTACGCAAACTACGATATTTGGTCGATATTCTATTGACTACTTTGGATGAGGAGTTCGATGACCTGTATTCCCGACGGGGCCGGGCGTCAATTCCTCCCGAGCGTTTACTCCGTGCCAGTTTGTTGCAAATCCTGTTTTCCATTCGTTCGGAGCGGCAACTGATCGAACACATTGATTTCAATCTGCTGTATCGTTGGTTTGTCGGCTTATCAATGGATGATGAGGTTTGGGATCATTCAACGTTCAGCGCCAATCGTGACCGTCTATTGAATGAGCGCGTGAGTCGTTTGTTTTTTGATCGTGTGCTGTGCCTGGCCGAATGGCAGGATTTAGTCTCAGACGAACACTTTTCGGTTGATGGCACGCTAATCAAGGCCTGGGCTTCTGTGAAAAGCGTCAAGGCCAAAGACGGTTCGAGCCGGCCGCCGGAGGATTCCACCCGCAATCCGGGTGTCAACTTCAAAGGCGAGAAACGCTGTAACGACACGCATGAATCGACAACGGACCCGGAAGCAAGGATGTATAAAAAAAGTCAGGGCGATAAAGCCCAACTCGCTTTTCCGGGCCATGCACTCATGGAAAATCGCCATGGTTTGGTCATCGATGTTGAAGTGACCCGGGCGACAGGAACGGCCGAGCGGGAGGCGGCGACAAAAATGATCAAACGCAGTGTCAAAAAAGCGGGTGCCACAGTGGGCAGTGACAAAAACTATGATACCCAAAACTTCGTTGCCGAGCTTCGCGCAATGAAGGTGACCCCGCATGTAACTCAAAAAGCGGAAGGTTCGGCGATTGACAAGCGGACGACCCGACACCCAGGCTATACCAGCAGTCTCAAAATCCGTAAACGGATCGAAGAAGTCTTTGGCTGGAGCAAAACTGTTGGGGGATTACGTCAAACCCGATTTCGCGGAGTGAAAAAAGTGACTGCACAAACCGTATTCACCTTCGCAGCGTATAATCTGACCCGCCTGATGTCCTTGTTGCAATGGCGTTATTCAACTGCGTAGGCACCGTTGTGCCTGAAATCCGCCAAAAGGTGGAAATAAAGCCTCGAAAGGGCAATATAAACCGGCTGATACCGGAAAACCTGGCTAATCAGGCCATCCAGAGGTAAATTTAACCCAAAATGAAGGGCTGGAGCCGGCGGCATAGGGGCGTTTTTCAACAGCCTGTTAATGCTTAACAAACAAGTGGCGAATTTTTCGCCAGATCTTCCCTGATCTGTCGAAAAATCCGCGAGAGATAAAACCGATTTCAGGAGGCATACAACACCTGTCAACGATTGCATAGACAGTTTATGGCGAAACAGGTCAGACCGCGGCGGGTCAAACCCGGGGAAGCGCTTGAAGCACCGACTTCTTTGTTCAGACAGGACCCCGCCGGCGAATTCCATAGAGGCCAGGAGTTATAAATACTCCAACAACAGGCCGGATGTAAGACTGCAACTGATTTTTATTTCGTCAAAATTGTACTTGCAAAACTGGCGGTGTCCATGTAAGCGCTTCCTTAACCCCCCGGAGGCTTTCGGAATATGGATAATGCTACTGCGATAGGCGCTATCCATGGCATATACGCGGACAAAACCGGCCACGACAGCAACGTCAAGTTTACCAAACAGGCGTACAGTCAGAGGTATTTGCCTGGAAAATAACTTTCATAACTGATGTTACGCGCTACGCCGGATAATTGATAAAATTTGAGGATGAACAAAGAGAAATTAGACCTATACACAGACTATTTAATCAGCAATACGAGCTATGCGACGGCGACGGGTTTGTCGTCAATGTTAGATGGAGAAGTTAGCCATGATAGTATCACGCGTTTTTTATCGTCCAGGACGTACACATCAAAAGACCTCTGGCTGGAGGTTAAACGAACAGTCCGGAAGATTGAAGAAGAATCAGGGTGTTTGATTTTTGACGATACCATCCAGGAGAAGCAATGGACAGACGAGAATGAAGTCATTTGTTGGCATTATGACCATTGCCAGGGGCGGTCAGTCAAAGGCATCAATCTATTGAATGCCTTGTATCATACGGGCAATGTTTCGATACCCGTAGCCTTTGAAGTGGTCAAAAAACCGATTCAGTTTTGTGATATCAAAACAAAGCAGGTTAAACGAATGGCTACGGTGACCAAAAATGAGCTGATGCGTGCGATGATTCAACAGTGTTTGAACAATCGGCTTCAATTTCGCTATGTGTTGATGGATAGCTGGTTTACGGCTAAAGAGAATCTGGAATTTATTGTTGACAAAGACAAACATTTCATTGGGGCTTTAAAGGATAATCGCCTGGTGACGTTGAGCGTAGACGACAAGAAACAAGGAAAATTTACCCGTGTCAGTGACATTGCATTAGAGGATAAACAAGCAGTTCGCGGCTGGCTAAAAGGCTACCCACATGAAGTCTTGATTGTCCGGCGAATCTTTACAAACAAAGACGGCAGTACGGCAACCGTTAATCTGGTGTGCAGTGATTTAACATTAGCGGGTGAAAAAGTTGCGGCAATCTATCAGAAACGCTGGAAAGTCGAAGAATTTCATAAATCATTGAAATCCAATGCCGGGTTGGCAAAGTCGCCTACTCGTACCCCAACAACACAAAACAATCATATTTTTATGGCCATTATGGCGGTCTTTAAACTGGAGTGTCTCAAAATAAAACACCAAACCAATCATTTTGCCTTGAAGGCTAAATTATATATCAAGGCTATTCGGCAGGCTTTTGCTGAATTGCAACAATTCAAAACCGCGTAACATCAGTTTCATAACAACTTATGAATTTTGAGGAAAACAAATATGATTGATAAATCGATTATTTTGTTAATGTGTTGCGCAATGAGTAGCGCCGCCGTGTTGGCAAGACCTGTCAACAAATCCGAATTACCTGAAAAAATGGCCCATTATCTGGATAAAAAATATCCTGCCGCAACAGGGCTGGATTTGTCAGAGAAAATTCACTTTGATCATCAGCTGCTGGAGCTTAGCTTCAAACAGCCCATCGATCAAAAGCATACGGAAACACTGGTGAAATTATTCAGACCAAGCGGCGCTTTTTTCACTAATGTAATCGCTGTCGAAAAAAACGCCTTCCGGTTGTTACCGGATGCGGCGAGCAAATCGCTTGAAAACCGCTATCCCGGTTATAAAATTCTGGAAATGAATCTGATTGCCAACCCGAATAATCAGGACGAAGAATATGAAATGGTGTTGTTGGTTGGCGAAAAGATCGTTAACGTCAGCATGGATGATCGGGGAACGCTTATCAGCGAATCTCAGGCCAGCCAATAACGTTCTTCCGCTTCGCTCATTCTTCCGGTGGCTGTCGGGTTATGAAGTTGGTCGCAAGAGGTAAGGCAACACAGGAGTACACCAAAAACGAAGTGAAACCCACCATAATAATGGGTTTCGCTTCGTTCTGGCCACCCTGCATTTTAACTTAATGACAATGAAGGAGGGCTAAAAACTCATGTGCAGAGTATAAAATCTGGCAACTACTAAAAATGGGCGTCTCAATCCAATGCAAAATTTATTTTATCGTCCTGTCATCATCTCCATTGTATTGGGCCTTTTGGCCTTGAGCGAGTTGTTCGCATTGGGCGGAATAACCTGGAAAAACCTCAAACGCATCGACAGCATCAAGCAAAATATTCAGGAAAGTCATCATCTTGAACAATTATTATTCGATTCACTCAGCCGACAATCCAATCAGCTTTTTCCCGCTACCCGGATCGATCAATTCATCGCAAGTCAGCATGATTTAAATCCATCTACCCTACTGCAATTAAAGGAAATCCAGCAGGCATTGAAAAATGCGGACAGTCAGAATGGAAAAAATTTTGCGTTGAGTCTGTTAAGCCAGGTTGTCCTGCGTCAAATTCAAGAAGAAGAACATTTGCTGGATAAAATCTACAGCGACAGCCAACTGGAACTGAAACTGGCGATTTTGATTCCCAGTGGCTTTTTTTTAATCATTCTTTTTTTGGGACAATGGTTTTTTCACCGGCAAATTATCACGCCGATCAAATCACTGGACAAGCTGCTATCGAATTTGATTGAAGGAAAAAAACAACCGATTGAAGACCCCGTTAGTGACCCGATGTTGCGCCCCTTGTTCAACAATTACAATCGTCTGGTGACACGCTTGATTGAGCTGGAAAAAGAGCATCGAAATCACACCCAGTCTCTACGTCAGGAAGTCCATAACGCCACGCACGCCCTGCTGGAACAGAGCCACAGCCTGGCTAGAGCGGAGCGCCTGGCCGCCGTTGGCGAACTGGCCGCCAGCGCCGCGCATGAATTACGTAATCCATTGGCCGGCATTCAAGTCGCGTTGGAAAATATGCTGGAGGATTGCCAGGATGATGATTTAAATGAACGGTTGACCCTGGTCAACGCTGAAATCAAACGTTTGACGGGCCGCTTGAATGGTCTGCTCTCCTATTCCAGACAAACACCGGAAAAGTCGGCGCATTTCGCCCTCTATCCCATGTTGGATGAATTACTCACCTTATTGAGTTATCAGGTCGACAAAAACATCCAGTTGAATTTTCAATTGGAACCCGATGATTTAAAGGTTTTTTTACCGCCTTCTGAATTGCGCCAGGTATTGTTGAATTTATTTTTGAACGCCATACAATCCCTGGATAAAAAACCGGGTACAATCAGCCTGCGCGTCTATCTGCAAGAATCATTGCTGTATTTTGAATTACACGATAGCGGCCCCGGTTTTCCTGACAGCATGCTCCAGCAAGGAATCCGCCCCTTCGCCAGTTACAAACAACACGGCACAGGTTTAGGCTTACCGATGGTGCAACGATTCGCCAAAGCCCATGGCGGCCATCTTGAATTAAGCAATGATGAACATCATCATGCCTGCGTCATTCTCACCTTGAAGGTTAGCCCATGAGAGACAGTCTGCTGTTAATAGAAGATGAAGCCTTGTTGGGCAACGAGCTGGCGCGCTTTTTTGCCAAGCATGGCTGGGAAACCATGATCGCCAGAAGCTTGCAAGAAGCGGATCAATATCTTAATAAAGACCAGTTCGATCCTCTTGTGGTTTTGTCGGACATGAATTTACCCGATGGCAATGCGCTGGACTTCCTGGAACGCTGCAAAGACAGTATCAATAGTTCGGAATGGCTATTTTTAACCGGTTTCGGCAGTGTCGCCGACTCGGTTAGGGCGGTACGACTGGGCGCTTACGACTTCATCGAAAAACCCTGCAACCTGGAGCACCTGAACATGCTGGTGGAAGGCGCCGCTCGTAGCGCCCGCGCCCAGCGCCGTCTGGAAAACGAAACCCGGCTGAAGAATAATCGCTATTCCTTGCAAGCCTTAACAGGAAAAAGTCCGGCCATGCAGCAATTACGGGAGATGGTGACACAGCTGTCCCAGGCGCCGTTTTCCAGCCTGATTATCAATGGCGAAACCGGAACGGGTAAAGGCCTGGTGGCCAAAGTGCTGCATTATTCCGGCCCACGCGCCCAGTCACCGCTGATTGAAATCAATTGCGCCGCCCTGCCCCATGAACTTTTGGAAGCGGAATTGTTCGGTCATGAAGCCGGCGCATTCACCGGCGCGAAAAAACGTCGTCGTGGCATGCTTGAACTGGCTCATACCGGTACCTTGTTCCTGGATGAAATCGGTGAAATGGATCTGGAGTTACAAGGAAAGCTGCTTAAAGCCGTTGAAGAACTGCGTATCCGCCGCCTGGGCAGTGAAACGGAAATTGAAGTCGATGTGCAGATTATTGCGGCGATCAACCGGAATCTAGCCCAACTGGTCTTTGACGGCTCTTTCAGAGAAGATTTGTACCACCGTCTGAATGTCATCAGCTTACCGGTTCCACCTCTGCGTGAGAGACTGGACGACTTACCCGAACTGGTGCATCAATTTATTGCCGAAAACAATGCAAAATCCAATAAAAATGTCCGTTCGGTTCCAAATAGCGTCTGGCAAAAACTTAAAAGCTATCACTGGCCTGGCAATATCCGTGAATTACGCAATATCATCGAGCGTTGTGTGCTGCTTTCTACCAGCGAAGTTTTTCCCGAACAATGGTTACAACTTTCTGAGCCAACTGACAACAATCTGAAAACAACCTCAGACTGCATTCAGCTGCCACTGGATGGCAGTCTGTCACTGGACGACATGGAAAAATTCATTATCCAGAAAGTGCTGGAAAGAACCGACCACAATGTCACCGCCGCGGCCAGAAAACTGGGTGTTTCCCGGGAAACCTTACGCTACAGGGTGCAAAAATATCATCTCAGTGGTCATTGACCTCAAATCAACAAATCCGAGGTGAACAACGCTCTTTATTAAAGATACCGTGCTAACTTTTATTACGGTTCAAAATCAACCAAACGGCCCTTTCAGCTCTTTATAACTTTTGTATTTCATCAACTTATCATGAGCAATCATAAAAACCCGGCCCATAATATAGAGCAAACAGTGTATTTTCCAGTTGACTTTTCAGCCAAAATCATTCAATTTACGCATCTGGAAAGGCGGTAACCGCTTGTTTCAGATTAAGCTTAAACTGAAAAAAGTAAATGCCATCCAACAATGCTTTAAAACTAATATTAGTCTTAATAACATGAAATCGTATTCTGGCGCGTAACAGAATACCAGGAGGAAACATATGAAGAAGCCTGTAAAAAGCTGGCTGCTTGCTTCGACTGTAGCTACTTTACTTGCTGCACCAACAATCTCTACTGCTAACAGCGGTGTTGAAAAACTAACTCAAAACCCTGCAAACTGGGCGACTGCATTAGGTAACTATGCGGGCACCCGTTACAGCAAATTGGATCAGATAAACGTTAACAACGTCAAAAACCTGCAACCAGCCTGGTCTTTTTCAACCGGCGTATTGCGCGGACACGAAGGTGGTCCTTTAGTGGTTAATGGCGTTTTATATATTCATACTCCGTTTCCCAATACGGTTTATGCGATCGACCAAAAAACACAGTCTGTCATCTGGGAATTCACCCCACAAATGGATGCCGACGTCACCATTCCTGTCATGTGTTGTGACACAGTCAACCGTGGCTTGTCTTATGGCGATGGCAAAATCTTCCTGCAACAATCTGACACGGTTCTGACTGCACTGGACGCTAAAACAGGCAAGCGTGTCTGGAGTGTACAAAATGGCGACCCAAAACTGGGTATGACCAACACTAACGCGCCATTAGTCGTAAAAGACATGGTACTGACCGGTATTGCTGGCGGTGAATTTGGTGTTCGTGGCTTCTTGGCAGCTTACGACATCCGCACTGGCGAATTGCGCTGGAAAGGTTACAGCATGGGACCTGATGCAGATACACTGATCAACCCAGACAAAACCACTACCTGGAAAGACGGTAAAGTCCAGAAAGTTGGCGCTAACTCAAGCCTGAAAACCTGGAAAGGCGACCAATGGAAAATCGGCGGCGGCACCACCTGGGGCTGGTACAGCTATGATCCTGATTTGAACCTGGTGTATTACGGATCAGGTAACCCATCTACCTGGAACCCTGTACAGCGTCCTGGCGACAACAAATGGTCCATGTCTTTGTGGGCTCGTGATGCCGACACTGGTGAAGTCAAATGGGTTTACCAAATGACACCACATGATGAATGGGATTTTGACGGTATCAACGAAACAGTACTGGTTGACCAAAAAATTGGCGGAAAAATGCGCAAAACCATCGTGCATTTCGACCGTAACGGTTTTGGTTACACTTTAGACCGTGTTACTGGTGAATTGCTGGTCGCTGAAAAATTCGACAAAACAGTCAACTGGGCAACTCACGTTGACATGAAAACCGGCCGTCCTCAAGTTGACAACCGCTATTCAACTGAGTATCACGGTGAAGACGAAAACACCACCGACATCTGTCCTGCGGCTTTAGGCGCTAAAAACCAGCAACCAGTTTCTTACTCACCACAAACTGGTTACTTCTACATTTCAGGCAACCACCTGTGCATGAACTATGAGCCATTCGAAGTTTCCTACACAGCTGGCCAGCCTTATGTAGGCGCCACATTGACCATGCGTCCTGCGCAAGGCGATGTCATGACAGGCAAAGCAGATGGTTCTCATAACCTGGGACAATTCACTGCCTGGGATGCAACCACTGGTAAAATCGTCTGGTCAAACAAAGAACCATTCTCTGTTTGGTCTGGGTCAGTTGCTACTGCAGGCGGCGTTGTCTTCTACGGTACTCTGGAAGGCTATCTGAAAGCGGTTGATGCTAAAACGGGTAAAGAATTATACAAATTCAAAACTCCTTCAGGCATCATCGGCAACGTCAACACATGGGAATACGACGGCAAACAGTATGTCGGTGTATTGTCAGGTATTGGCGGCTGGGCCGGTATCGGTATCGCAGCGGGCCTGGATGATGGTTCTGATTCAACCAACTCAGAAGGTCTGGGTGCGGTTGGCGCATACAGAAGCTTGAGTTCATTCACCAAGCTCGGTGGTACGCTGACGGTATTTGCATTACCAGATAATAAATAAGTTCTACTTATTTAAGTAACACCTGAAAAGGCCTTGGCTGTTATCAGTCAAGGCCTTTCTTTTATCAACAAGATTTGACTGGTAACGAACTTTTCCCAAACTTTCCAGTCCTAACGAAGTTACCTTTTCCGCTTTTGTTTAAAAACCTGTTTTAATACTCCACAAATGAATATGACCCGATTACAACGATTGTCTTTTTGCCTGATATTTCTCAGTGCTTCCGTTTTTGCGGAAGATAAATTCCGCGTTTGCGCCGACCCGCTGAATCCGCCTTATTCCACTAAAGAGCAAACCGGTTACGAAAATAAAATTGCCCAGCTTTTTGCTGATCAACTGGGCCAGGAACTGGAATATTACTGGTTTCCACAACGAATAGGTTTTATCCGCAACACATTGAAATCCGAGATAGAAGGAACCGATCAATATAAATGTGATGTGGTCATGGGCGTACCGACTGGTTTTGATTTCGCCAAAACCACTAAACCTTATTTTCATTCATCTTATACATTGGTCATCGCCAAAGGTCGCGGCTGGGACAATATTACCCGACCGGAACAATTGGCCGATCAACCGTTGCAAAAGCTGGAAAACCTGAAAATCGCCATGTTCGACCGCGGGCCTGGTACCGCTTGGCTGCAAAAATATGGCTTGCTGGATCAAGGCATACCTTACCAAAGCATGACCGGTGACGATGAAAATAATGTCGCCATGCAGATCGAGAAGGACCTTAGGGCCGGAAAAATTGATATGGTGATACTATGGGGATCCTTATCCGGCTACATCACCTCACAAAGCCCTGAGGGAAGCTATACGGTCATCCCGATGCAATCCAGCCCGAATATCAAATTCGATTTTTCCATGAGTATGGCGGTGCGTTATGGGGATAATGAAAGAAAAGCCTTGCTGGAGAAATTGATTGATCAAAATTCGGATCAAATCATTCAGATCATCAAAAGCTACAATATTCCGGTTTTACCGATTCCTGAGCAAAAAAAAACGAGACGACGATGATTGAAAGAAATCGCTGAACAAATTATGACTGACTCGCCCAGCGATTCCTTATAAATTTCTGCCAAATAAATCGATCAGATGTTTAATGCGTCCCGCCTGGGCATCACTCAATTGATCCCAGGAAAAGCGCCACGTCCAGTTTCCTTCCACCGTACCAGGTGTGTTCATCCGGGACTCTGACCCTAAACAAAGTACATCTTGCATCGGTACAACTGCTAAATTGGAAACAGAAGCAAAGGCCGTGCCGATCAAGGTGTAAGGCATTTCGGTTTGGGAGAAACCCAGATATTCATAAACCCGGTACTTTTCATGATCTGCCAGGCTGTTGAACCAGCCCAGCGTCGTATCGTTATCATGGGTGCCGGTATAAATGACACTGTTAGGAATGCAATTATGCGGCAGATAGGGATTATCGGCGCCGCCGCCAAAAGCAAAATGCAGAATCTTCATTCCGGGCAAATCAAAATCATCACGTAATTTTTCCACCTCGTCGGTGATAATACCCAAATCTTCGGCCACCAGCGCCAAATCCGGATAGGCTTTACCTATGGCGGATAACAATTCATGCCCGGGGGCTTTGACCCACTGGCCGTTGACGGCCGTTGGTTCATTAGCCGGCACTTCCCACGCCGATTCCAGCCCACGGAAATGATCGATACGTAAAATATCGAACAATTCATTCTGGGTCTGAATTCGTTCCAACCACCATTTAAATTTTGTTTTTTTATGATATTCCCAATCATAATGCGGGTTTCCCCAACGTTGACCGAATTCGGAAAAATAATCAGGTGGTACTCCAGCCACCACCTCCATTTCACCCTCTTTATTCAATTTAAAGGCAGGCCGGTTTGCCCACACATCGGCGCTGTCATAAGCGACAAAAATGGGTATATCACCAAATAGCAACACGCCTTGATCGGCAGCAAATTGTTTTAACGCCTTCCATTGGGTAAAAAACACATATTGCTCGAACTTGATCACTTCCAGCGTTTCTTTCAACCGTTTTCTGGCCTGCGTCAGCGCCCTTGCCTGACGATCTTTTAACGGTTCCGGCCAGGTATTCCAGCTTTGTTGATCAAACTCATTATGCAAGGCATAAAACAAAGCAAAATCATCCAGCCAAAATGCATTATCCAGACAAAACTGTTTAAACTCACTTAATTCTTCCGGTTTCGCCAGTTCAAGAAAGCCCTGAAAAGCCAATGTCATCAATTGATGATCATGCCAGCCATCGGCGCTGCGCTGAGCGGCTTGCAGCCAGCCCTTTTCTTCCAGTTGAGCCAAATCGATCAAGGCGGGATTTCCGGCGTGAGCCGACATGCATTGATAGGGCGAACCATCACCATGCGCTACCCCCAGCGGTAAAGTTTGCCAGACGGTAACGCCGGTATCATGTAAAAACCGGATGAAATTAAAAGCTTCTTTTCCTAATACACCGCACTCACCATCACCTGGCAAGGAAGTAATATGTAATAAAATACCTGCCCGGCGTTTTTTTAGCTGATTCGTCATTATTTGTCCGCACTTCCCCGGCGCATAGCCCCGCCCATATCGGGAGAACCAGAACCTTGCGTAAATGATTGTGAGAGATAATCCGGTGCTGTTACACCGATTAAAAGATACAGATTTTTTAAATTCAAGCGAAACTGTTTTTCAAAGGCGCTGACCGCATCGCCTAGGTTATAGTCGCCAAACCACCAGAACCAGTCAGAACCTTCGCAAACAGCTAATTGTTTTTCGGCGAAGGCTAATTGCTGTGTGCTTAATGTGTTTTCTCCAACTGCTTTATCAAAGGCCAGTTTAGCTTCGGTCAGCATTTCCCAACCACGGTTTTTGGCCGGGTCACCTATCCAGGTTGAAAAGGTGCCATAAACCCAGCTTCCTGCTACCAGTTTTTTCAATGGAACGACAGGCGTCTGTTTCTCGAGGCAGTCAGAAAATGTCGTCAGTTCGATACATGGAGACTCAGATAAGCGCTGGTATAAAGTTGAAAGAAAATAATAGCCATTTTCAGGAAAGTACTCCCAGGCATTTTCTCCATCCATTATGATTGAAACCACACCATCTTCCTTGACAAAATGGCAAATATTTTCCAGATGATGAATCAAATCACTGACTGCATGGTCGGCGTGCCATTTGGAATACTCAAAACCAATCAGATCTGACAAGCCATCATCCCTGAAAAAACACTTGATGGCACAGTCTTCCAGTTGAAAAGGATGATGAATCGTCTGTTTGTCCTGTCCTGAGGCATTTAAACTGTTACGCAACACATTTCCGCCAGAGGCCGTCCAGTTAAAGCCAAATTCACTTAGAATTTTCAATGTCGGCTGGCTGACGCTCCCCTCTGAAGGCCAACAACCTTGCGGGGTAAAACCAAAGGCTTCGGTAAAAACTTCCAAACCTTTGTTTAACTGCCAACGGACTCGCTCTTCCCCACCCGGATAAGCTTCGATATCTGGTAATGGTGCATCCGGCATGGCTTCATGAGCGGAATGAATATCCAGCAACAATGGCATAATCGGATGCGCATAGGGCGTAACTGAAAGTTCGATCTGCCCTTGCTCAGCCAGTTTTTTATATCGGGGCAAGATACTGGCGATAATCTCCTGAATGACTTGCAGCAACAAGCGTCTGTCAGCCTGAGTGAAATCCCGCGCTTTCTCGATAAGCTGCTGAATGTGTTCATCACTGCGCTTGACCGTCTCACCGGTCCAGGCGAGATGATACCAGACGCTCAAATCAATCAAATATTGTTGATCAACATAGTGCAAAGCATCAGGATTGGCCAGCATCCATTCGGACATTTGATACAACTTACTGTAAGCCGGGTAACGATCAATATGGCGTTCTTTATTCGCTTTTTTGCAGTTCTCGATCAGTGCAATTTTGTGTTTGTCTTCAAGGCCGGATAAATCTTCTGTCAAAGATGCTAGCAAAGAGTCTTTTAACGGCGTTCCTGCGTGAAAATATTGCCGAATCTGCTCATCATAATCTTGAATTTGTTCGATCAGAATAGGCGCGAAATTGACCACGGCGCGAGCCTCGGGGACCGCTTCGAGATGCGCCGCCATATCCACATAATCTTTGATCGCGTGCAGATAAGTCCAGGGCAATATATACTCCCCAGTCTTGAGATCGCGATATTCTGGCTGATGCATGTGCCAGCACAGCACCAGTTTGATTTTATCAGCGGACAAAATGACGCCTCTGACCCAGCATTTCAGCAGTCACCAACACAACCCCACCCGGACTGACATGAAAACGTTTTTCGTCATCGGCGCGATTTTCTCCGATAATGGTTCCTTCCGGCACTTCGCAACCCTTTTCGATAATCGCTTTCTTGATCCGGCAGTGCCGGCCCACATTGACCTCAGGCAGAATCACCGAATCCTGCACATAGGAATAGGAATTGACCCTGACCTGCGAAAATAGCAAAGAATGTTTGACCGTCGCGCCCGAGACAATACAACCACCGGAAATCATCGAGTCAATGGCCTGCCCGCGCCGGTCATCATCATCAAAAACGAATTTGGCCGGTGGCGTCTGCGCCTGATAAGTCCAGATCGGCCAGGTTCTATCATACAGATTCAAATCCGGCTTGACGCCGATCAGCTCCATATTCGCTTTCCAGTAAGCGTCGATGGTACCCACATCGCGCCAGTAACTTTGCCCGCCCTGCAAATCCAGGAATGGATAGGCATTGACCCGGTATTTATCGATTACTGCAGGAATAATATCTTTACCAAAATCACGGCTCGACCCCGGCGTATCGGCATCTTTGATCAATTGTTCAAACAAGAAATTGGCATTGAACACATAAATACCCATCGAGGCCAATGCGGTATCGGTGCGCCCCGGCATGACCGGCGGATTTTCCGGTTTTTCGACAAAATCGACTACACGCCGATCCTCATCGACATGCATGACGCCAAACTCCTTGGCATCTTCCAATGGGACTTCCAGACAACCAATGGTCAGATCCGCATTGTTTTCAACATGATCAGCCAGCATCGCGCCATAATCCATTTTATAAATATGGTCGCCAGCCAGCACCAAAATAAATTCAGGCTTGCGATGACGCAAAATATCGATATTCTGATAGATCGCATCGGCCGTTCCCAGATACCAGTCGTTTTCTGAATGGCGTTGCTGCGCCGGCATCAAATCGACATATTCGCCAAATTCACCACGCAAAAACCCCCACCCTTGCATGATATGCCGAATCAGGGAATCTGCTTTATATTGCGTCAGGATACCGATTTTTCGAATGCCGGAATTCATGCAATTCGATAATGGGAAATCAATAATGCGGAACTTGCCGCCAAACGGCACAGCGGGTTTCGCCCGCCAATCGGTCATGTCTTTAAGCCTTGATCCGCGCCCACCGGCTAAAATCAAGGCAATTGTATTACGTGTGAGATGGCTGACAAAACGTTCGGTCTTACCATGGTTAGACATATTTCCCCCTAGACAGGTTATTTGAAACTTCGATACAACAGACTTTTATCCGGCTTTGTCAATGAAACACAAGTAAAACAGAAAGATTCAGCTTGATTGTTTCCTGACAATATCGATAGTCAGTTTTTGAAGTTCTTTTTTGTTTTTCTGTTTTCTAAAACACACAGCTATTGTGTGCTAAATGACCTGATTTCACAATAGTCAAATAACATTCTTTCACTATGTCCGTTGAATTTGTTACCATCCAATAATATTCAACAAACTACTGAACAAATCAGGGATAATTTATTCGCGATTCTTTGCGGCGCACAGATGCGCCGCCAAAATCGATAGATGAAAGCTATTGATTTTGTAAGCAAAGCGGAAATCGCATTTCCACTTTGCTGTCGCTGAACAAATCATGGATGATTTGTTCAGCGCTTCAATTAAGTACTCTAAAAAAAATGAGGCCTCAACCTATGGATAAATCAGTCAGCCACCACAGTTCACTTGATTCGGATACCCTGAAAATCATTCATGCCAAACATCATGACCCGTTCTCGGTGTTAGGTTTGCACACCTTTGAAGGCAAGGATCAGATCAAGGTATTCATGCCTTATGCTGAAACGGTACGTTTAGGCGCCAAAGGCCCGGAATTCAAGCGTATCGAAGGCACTGATTTGTTCGTTTGCACCCCGCCCTCCACACTGGATGAGGATGAACATAACCAACTATATTGGGTTGACAAGCAAGGTCACGAGCATATCGATTATGACCCTTATGATTTTGGCCCTGTCATGTCCGAATTTGACCAGCACCTGTTTGGCGAAGGCAAACACTGGCATATATACCGGAAATTAGGCGCTCATCTGCACACCATGGATGATATTCATGGCGTTCATTTTGCCGTGTGGGCGCCGAATGCCGGCCGAGTAAGCGTGGTTGGCGATTTCAACCAGTGGGATGGTCGCTGTCATCCGATGCGTAGCTTGGGAAATAGCGGCATCTGGGAAATTTTTATCCCCGGCCTGACTGAAGGTACATTGTATAAATTTGAAATCCTGAACCGGCATAGCGATCAGATTCTGGTTAAAACCGATCCTTATGGCCAGCAATTTGAATTCCGTCCCAAGACGGCCGCCATCGTCACTGATGAAGACAGCTATCAATGGCAGGATGGCAAATGGATGGAACAACGGCAACAATTTGACTGGCAACACCAGCCCATGTCCATTTATGAAGTCCATTTAGGCTCGTGGAAACGTGATGCGCAAGGAAACTTCCTCAATTACAGGGTTTTAGCCAAGCAACTGGTTGATTATGTCAAGGAAACCGGTTTCACTCATATCGAATTACTGCCAATTACCGAGCACCCACTGGATGCCTCCTGGGGTTATCAAACCACCGGTTATTTTGCCCCTACCAGCCGTTTTGGTAAACCTGATGATTTTCGCTACTTTGTCGATTATTGTCACCAAAACAATATCGGCGTTATGCTGGATTGGGTACCGGCACACTTCCCCAAAGACCATTTCGCCCTGGCGCGCTTTGATGGAACCGCATTGTACGAACATGAAGACCCACGTAAAGGCGAACATCGAGACTGGGGGACTTTAATTTACAACTTTGGCCGTAACGAAGTTAGTAATTTCTTGCTCGCCAGCGCCATTTTCTGGTTGGAAGAGTATCACCTCGATGGATTGCGGGTTGATGCAGTAGCATCCATGCTCTATTTGGATTATTCCCGTGAAGAAGACGACTGGGTACCCAACCAATATGGTGGCAATGAAAACCTGGAAGCTATCGATTTTCTGCGCCATTTGAACACTGTCACGCATGACCAGCATCCCGGCACGGTCGCAATGGCGGAAGAATCCACTTCCTGGCCACAAGTGACCCGCCCAACCTGGACTGGCGGCCTGGGTTTCTCGATGAAATGGAATATGGGCTGGATGCACGATACTTTGTCTTATATGCAGGAAGATCCAGTCAATCGCAAATATCATCATGACCAACTGACGTTTGGCATGCTCTACGCCTTTTCAGAAAACTTTATCCTGCCCTTTTCTCATGATGAAGTCGTCCATGGAAAAGGTTCTTTACTGAATAAGATGCCAGGCGATGAATGGCAAAAATTTGCCAATTTACGCCTGCTGTATACCTATATGTTCACCTACCCCGGTAAAAAACTGCTGTTTATGGGACAGGAATTTGGCCAAGGCTCAGAATGGAATTTCAACCAGATGCTGGACTGGTATGTGTTGGATTATCCGGGCCATCAGGGTTTGAAGACGCTGATCAAGGATTTGAACAAGCTGTACAGCACCCACCCGGCACTGAACCGGTATGATTTTGATGCGGAAGGCTTTGAATGGATCGATTGTCATGATGTCAATCAATCTGTCATCAGCTATTTGCGTAAAACCGCCGATGAATTTTTGGTGATCATTCTCAATTTCACCCCCATTCCTCGCGAACAATACCGTATTGGTGTGCCTGAAGAAGGCCAATACACCGAAATTTTCAATTCCGATTCCCAGTTTTATCATGGCAGCAACACCGGTAATAGCATGGCACTTTCTGAACCTCTGGAATGGATGAATCAGAAACATTCCATCACCGTCACCTTACCGCCTCTAGGTGGTGTTATTTTCAAACTTTAACAACGGTCTATGAAAAAAATACTATTCGCAACCTCAGAAGCCCATCCTTTGATCAAGACTGGCGGCCTGGCCGATGTGGCAGGCAGTCTACCAAAAGCCTTTGCCGAAATGGGCCATGAGGTTCGTCTGATCCTGCCAAATTATCAAGCGCTAAAGCTGGACAAAAAGCCGCGTTATATTTCCACCGTTCGGGTGGATAACCGGGAAGTCAATATTCTCGAAACACAACTGCCGGATTCCAATGTTTCTGTCTGGCTGGTCGATTATCGACCATTTTTTGACCACCCCGGCAACCCTTATGTCGATGAACACGGTATTCCCTGGCCCAATATTGCCGATCGTTTTGCACTATTTTGCCGTATTATTGCCGAAGTCGCACTCAACCGGGCCTATCTGGACTGGCAAGCAGATATCGTCCATTGCAATGATTGGCAAACTGGCCTGGCGCCGGCGCTGATATCTCTGGAAGAACATGCGCCAGCCACGGTTTTCACCATTCATAACCTGGCTTATCAGGGCTTGTTTCCGGCCAGCACATTTCAACACCTCAACCTGCCGGGACAACTATGGCATCACGATGGGCTGGAATATCATGGCATGCTGTCCTTTATAAAAGGCGGACTGGCTTATGCGGATATTCTGACCACTGTCAGCCCGACTTACGCCAAAGAAATACAAACTCCCGAATTTGGCTACGGCCTGGAAGGTCTTCTCAGTCATCGTCATAGTGATTTGTATGGCATTTTAAATGGCATCGATATGGGATACTGGAATCCTGAAACTGATCCATTAATTCCTGGTCACTACAATTACAGCCCACAAAAACTGAAAAACAAACTCATCAATAAAGCCCAGCTGCAACAACAAAGGGGCTTGCCCGAGGATGAAAATCTACCCATTTTCGGCATGGTCTGCCGACTCGTCGAACAAAAAGGCATCGACCTGGTATTGGCTTGTCTGACCGAACTGGTGGATTACCCCTTGCAGTTCGTCCTGCTGGGCAGCGGCGATAAAAGTGTGGAGATTCAATTACAGGAATTCGCCCGCCTCTATCCCGAAAAAATATCCATCACCATCGGTTATAACGAACCCCTCTCCCATTTGATTGAAGCCGGCTCTGATATCTTTTTAATGCCATCACGTTTTGAGCCGTGCGGACTGAATCAAATGTACAGCCAGCGCTATGGAACCTTGCCGATTGTCCGTAAAACAGGCGGCCTGGCCGATACCATAGAAGACGCCCTGCCAGAAAGCCTGAACAATGAAACCGCCACCGGCATTGCCTTTCGGCATGCCGAGTCAGACGCCTTGCTGGAAGCGATAAAACGCAGCCTGATTTTATTTGACAACAAACCCCTGTGGCGCAAAATGCAACGCGCCGCGATGAAAAAGGATTTCTCCTGGGAAAACAGCGCCCGTCAATATTCGGCGCTGTATGACAAACTCTGACGCATCTTTCCCCACGGCCTGCGCACCGTCCCGCCTCACCATCATCGATCCTGCACAGGCGTTTTCACGCGAGAGCTTAGAAACGATGGAAGACCCTAACCGGAATCTGCCTGTAATAAACGCCGCTGCAATAATGTTTGCATCTCACGACGGCCGTCGGCAATCACCATTACGTAAACATTTTCCGCTATGACCCTGTAGATGATACGGTAGGGTTTGAAAAAAATCTCCCGGTACTCACGAAGCCCGATTGCCAATAGTTCCTTCGGATAGGCTCCGCGTTCCGGGTTTTCAGAGAGGCTCGAAAAGGCTTTCTCTATTTGATCGAGAACGTAATTTGCTTTTCCCGGCGCGTCGTGAGATTCAATGTAGTCATACAACGCTTCAAGATCTCGGGATGCATCGTCGGTCAGAAACACCTGGAAAGTCATCAACGATGCTTGTTTCGGTCTCGAAGTCGCTGAATGGCATCGCTGGCAGGCTGGATTTTGCCCGCCTCAATCTGACGCGCGCCGAGCGCTAGAATCTTCAAAAGCGCCAAGGTCTCCTGGGTTTGCTCATAGCTTTCGATATCCTGCATCACGACCTTGGCTTCGCCATTCTGAGTGATGATCAAGGGTTCACCTTGTTCTGACATATTACGCACAATTTCTGCGGCATGGGCTTTCAGGTAACTGATCGGTTTGATTTGACTCGATAGCTTCATATCTATCCTCCTTCATAAGACCAAATATAGCCCGAAAACAGGTCAACTGTCAATCCTGGGCACTCCACTTCATCACAATGATCATCGTTCCCGCGCTCCTGCGTGAGAATGCATGACATGATGCTCCGCGTCTGGTGAGGGCAGGAAAATTTATAGAAGCGGCGTCGCAGTTCTCGAGACATACATCGTCTCGAACCTGACTCCCACGGAGGACCGTGGGAGCTATAAAGCTTAATTTAATAACAGTGACGCGGAAGTGAGGGAACGATGAAAACACTGAATAAATCAGCGTTTCACCAAAAACCACGACAAAATATTACGAATTGCTATGATTAAAACTTATGGCAGGTTTTTGAGGCGATCAATGTTACGTTTATTCTTTGCAGGCTTGTTTTTTATCAGCGGCTTGTGTCAGGCTGCTGAAACCGTTTTAGACATTATCAACTCTGTACATGACAAAAATTAACTTATGACAAATGAGTCTCATGTATTCCAGTGACAAAAGGTATGGGTTGCAAAAGAGCAATCACTTTTCTAATCATCCTTTTTGATTGAGATAAGACATTAAACAACGTTGAGCGGATACAATCTAATCCATATCGAAACAGGCTTTGCGCGAGCCGCTGATGTGTTTTGGTTTTTATTGGTAACTCGCAATCATGTTTCCATTCGCCTGCTTTATGTGACCAACAGAAAGCAATAACGGGAAGTACTAACAATTTTTTGATCCGAAGATAACCGACTACACGCGTTTCCTCAAGTTTGAATCCCCGTCCTTTTAAACATCGATTTCCCAAATAGCGCGCTGTTGAGAGGTGTCGTGTGCTACCCGGCTTAAGCCCATAAAACAAACGCTCTACGCGTATTCGCTGGCCTTGGGCATTGATTATCCTGGCGTTGTTGCGAATACGGATATAAAAGGGAATCTCTTGCTCAAACAACCAGCCCATCCATTCGTCTCCAATAAACTCCCGATCAGCCAAAAGACCTTTGATGTGATGTCGGCCAAACTGCGCAATAAAGCGTTTCATCAGCGCTATACGTTCCTTCGTATTAACATGAAATGATCCATATCGAAAGCGCAGGGAGTTCTCAGCCGTGAAAAGGCTGCTTATCCATATTCAATGAAGTAAGCTGGCTTAACCCGGTTGTGTTATATAACCGAATTTTATCAGCGCTCTGATCCAGCGTGGTGCATTGCGTTTGACAGCCATTTCTTCGTAGTCGATGGTCGAATCCCGGAAATACTCGCCGCGACTAATCATGAAGTAACATGTCCGCAAAAGTTTGTGAGCCAGCGCAATGATGGCGCGTTGGTGACCTCGCCTAATCGCCAGTGATGTATATTTTGCCTGGAAAACCGATCGGGTTCGGCTGGCGGCATGGGCGCATTCGCAAAGCAGGCGACACACATATGGGTTTCCTTTTCGCGTTCGTCCTGATTTGCGTTTGCCGGCAGACTCGTTGTTGCCGGGGCATATGCCCACCCATGACGCCAGCCGATCCGCACTGCCAAAGACAGTCATATCCGTTCCGATCTCAACAAGTAGCATGGCTGCTCCAATCAAATCAACACCGGGAATAGTCTGGAGCAATTGCAAAACCGTTTTCTCCTTCTCCAGTCCGGCCAGCAGTTGTGCATCGAATCTGGCTATGCGTGCTTCCAAATCCTGAATATGCTGCATCAGTTCATTCAGTACGAAGCGATGGTGCTCGCTCAACTCACCTTGCAGCGCCCCCAGTATATCGGCGCGCGGCGCTTTGAGACGATTGCTGGCCAGCTTCAACACATCATGCGCAGGCTGTCCTTCAATCAGCGCGTTAACCATGGCGCGCGCGGATTGCCCATGTACATCGCTGACCACCACGCCAAGCCGGATGCCGCCGTCGGTTAATACCTTGTGCAGTCTGTTCTTCTCAGCAGACAGCATCGACACCAACTTCTGTCGTTGACGTGAAATCAGGCGTAACTGCCGCATCTTTTCCGGTGGCACGAATGAACCGCGCAGCAGTCCGGCACGGGAAAGCATCGCCAGCCATTGCGCGTCGCCGATGTCCGTCTTGCGTCCCGGCACATTCTTCACATGCCGGGCATTGACGACCCTGGCGTAAATACCCACATGTTCCAAAGCTGCATATGGGCTTTTCCAGTAGATGCCGGTGCGTTCCATCACCACCTCATCCGGTGCGACAGACTGCACCCAATCGGCTAATGCACGTCGATCACGTTTGAATGCGCCAAACTGCCGATGCTCTGTCTGAATACCACCATCGGCCTGTTCAACCATGGCGCAGGCGGTAATCTGCTTTTGGTGAACATCCAACCCGATGACTCGCTTGTGTATTGCAGTGAGTTCCATTTTTTCCTCCTTTACTCTATGATTGAGCCTGGAAGGTGGCGGTTGCCTGGATGATCTGCCTGAGGGCGATGTAAATCGTCAACGGCCCTTTTAACATTCGCTCTTAAAGAAGCAATCCGGGGTTCGAGTCATCCATGGCAGGCTACGTTAGCAGTCGGGCTCTAAGGCTCCAAAGTAAAGCGCAGTCTTTAACCGCCATCTTCCACAAGGAACTCTACAACATTTCATCATGCGGGGTGGCAATTCTTGCGATGATCGTTAGAGTTGCCCCGCTTGTTTAAAGGCAACCAATACACAGGAATGGCGGCACCCCGATAAACCACGGCAAGCACCAGCAGATTAATATTGGTTTTACCCCACTTCCAATTCGTCCTGTCTAACGTCAGATAGTAATCCTGATCAGTGAAACCAAACAGTTTCATGATGAAATGAGCGACTTCATTGTAATCCAGCCAATGGTCACTGAAAAATCGTTGCATCCGTCGATATCGTGAGGAAATTTTTGCCCGACGGGGAAAGAATACGGCGAGCTGGGCCAGATTGACCGTGCTAACTGCCATCAAAGCAATTAACATACCCACAAAACAAACGATTCTTGCCTTGTTCCATTGAAAGTGCTCAGTTAATATGACGGTCAGCTCGTTGATTTGTAATGTCCCGTTATTCATATTCGCTAAAACAAAATGCGGTATTTAATTACATTTCAACGAGCTACGCTAGCTTTTAATATTTTTTGTCATGTACAGAGCATTATCAAGCTAAAACAGCGCCCGGCTGAATCCATACAACAGTTGGTGGAACCGCTGCTGGAGCCCTCTGAACGCGTTATCGCCAATGGTGATTCCATTATTTTGAAAGTGAAACCACGCAATCTTGAATCGATTACCCAGCTAATCAAAAAACTGGATCGACCGATCAGACAATTTGTTATACAGGTCATGCAAAGTAGAGTGCAATCAGCCGACCAACTCAATGCTGAACTGGAAGGTCGCTTGGCTTATCCACCTTCTGCATATTTACGGGGGAAATTTGGCAATACCCGAGGCCTTGCCGATCAACAAACCCTGCGCACCCTGGAAGGGGAGCCGGCTTTTATCAAGATCGGCGAACAACGCCCTTTTTATCAAATCCGCTTTTGGCCTTATGCTTACGAGCCAAGCGCTTACAGTATCGATACCCAATGGCTGGATATCAGCAGCGGTTTTGCCGTAACACCTCGTTCCTCCGGGGATAAAATTCTGCTTGAAATCAATCCCTGGTCCAACCGTTTCACCAACAATCAATCTATCGCCACGCAACAAGCCGCTACCACCTTAATTATCCCGCCCGGAAAATGGGTAGCCATTGGTGATATCCGTTCCGCTCAAAACGAGCAACAACAAGGTTTTCTTAAACATTCCCGCACAACAGTGCAAGACACCTGGAGAATCGACATCAGAGTTCAAACATCACCTTGATTTAGGGAATCGCTGATTTATTCACGACTCGAAGCGGCGTAGGGATGCGCCGCCAAAATCGATGGCGGCAAGCCATTGATTTTGTGAGCAAGCTGAAATCGTTGTCCGCTTTGCGGGCGCTGACAGTATGGATGATTTGTTCAGATGGAATGGACACCGCCTTCCCTTGACCGGCATCGATGTGCCATAGTTAAGGCAAGTTTTTTAACTAAAACGGAAGGAGGCATCCATGAAACAGATTAGCGTATTAGGCATTGATTTGGCAAAAAATGTTTTTCAGCTCCATGGGGTTAACGAACGAGGCCAGGTGGTACTGCGTAAACAATTGAAGCGCAGTCAAATACCGGCATTTTGCGCCAAACTTCCCCCTTGTCTGGTGGGTATGGAAGCATGCGGCGGTGCGCATTACTGGGCGCGCAAGTTACAAAAATACGGTCACGAGGTCAGGCTGATGGCACCCGCTTTCGTTAAACCTTATGTGAAATCCAACAAGAATGACCGAAACGATGCGGAGGCTATTTGTGAAGCGGTTACACGACCCAGCATGCGATTTGTTGCGGTCAAAAGCCCTGATCAGCAGGCGGTTTTTCATTGTCACCATGGCAGGCAGTTGCTGGTGAAACAGCGGGTGGCGCTGGAGAATCACATCAGAGGGGTTTTGCTGGAGTTCGGGATTGCGCTTCCTCGAGGCGTGAAAAACATCAAGCAACGCTTACCCGAGATTCTGGAAGATGCTGAGAATGACTTATCGGTGGATGTTCGGGAGCTGCTGGATACCCTGCAGGAAAGTCACACTGACCTGGAATCCCAGATTGACCGGCTGACCAAAACGATAACCGCCTGGCACCGACAAAATGCGGTCAGCCAAGCCTGGAATCTATTCCTGGAATCGGCGTATTGACGGCCACGCTGCTGGCCGCTTTGCTGGGTCAGCGTGGAGAAGGTTTTGCCAATGGTCGTCAGTTGGCAGCTTTCCCGGGCCTGGTGCCCCGGCAATCGTCCTCGGGTGGTAAAGAGCGATTGTTGGGTATCAGCAAACGGGGGGATGGTTACCTGAGGAGCTTATTGATCCATGGCGCTCGAGCGGTCATTCGGCATGTCCGCAGGCGACAAGCGCTGGGTCAGCCGGGTGGTCATGCCCGGGTAGAACAACTGTTGACCCGTTGCCACCCTAACGAAGTGGCGGTTGCTCTGGCGAACAAGATGGCGCGAACTGCCTGGGCGGTAACGGCCCGGCAAACCGTCTGGCAACCCATGTACGAAACGATAGAAAGGCGCATGCCGGCATGAGATTCTGCCGGGTGGATTCATGTTTAACAAACAAGTGGCGGGTCAAACCCGGGGAATCGCTTGAAGCACCGACTTCTTTGTTCAGATAGGGCCCCGCCGGCGAATTCCATAGAAGCCAGGAGTTATAAATACTCCAACAACAGGCCGGATGTAAGACTGCAACTGATTTTTATTTCGTCAAAATTGTACTTGCAAAACTGGCGGTGTCCATGTAAGCGTTTCCTTAGATCAAACTATGCACAATGCCTGCCAAGGTTTTACAAAGCTTGTCAAGCCCTTTTATTTGGCAATGAACACAGCTAAAATCATTCGTAAGTCATTGATTTTAAAAATACTGAAGAATATGATCATTTTTTATACAATTTGACTTGAGCCGCCATTTTCAAGGCATTTCAGGCCGAATCCAGAAATTGTCCACAAAGTTATCCACAGAATCTGTGCAGAACTTTTTCCGGCGTTTATAAAGCTTGACCCCGCCCCAGTCTCGTCATATAACAGTATCGAAACGATACTGTTTTGCCGGCATCATCCCTTTCATGACAGAACAAATTGCAGATAAAGCGCTGTTAATCTACCCGGAGTTTGACAGTCAAAATACCTTTTGGAGTTATGGACACAGCCTGAAACGTTATCTGCCTACCAACGAATTCGGCCGTCCGAAAAGGCTGTTGCCGCCTTTGGGCATGATGGGCTTGTACAACTTCCTGAAACCTTATTATCAAACCGTTGAACTGATCGACAAGAATATCGATCCCCGCCCTTTGGAACAACAGCTTGATGGTGTTGACCATGTTTACATGGGCGGTATGTCCGCCCAGCAGGACAATCTGCTGAAACTCGCCGCGCAAGTCAAAGCGCAAAACAAAACCTTGATTGTCGGCGGCACAGCCATTGCGCAGCACTCGAAAATTCGGCGCTATGCCGACCATCTGGTGGAAAATGAAGCCGAACCCGTCATGGATGCGCTGCTCGACAATTTACGCCAGGAAAAAAACGAACACTGTTATCGTGGCTATCCGGGACCTGCCGAGCATTTTTTTCAACCGGATTATGCCGCCATCAATCTGGATAATTACATTCATATGGCGGTGCAAATCAGCCGGGGCTGTCCTGAAAAATGTGAATTCTGTGATATTCCCAGCCGTTTTGGCAAGGCTTTTCGCATCACGCCCTGGGAAAAAACCGCTGCATCTTTCCGTCAATTAAAACAACTGGGTTGGACCGGCCAGGTGTTCATCGTCGATGATAATTTTATCGGCCATCCACGGCGGGCGCTGGATATTCTTAAACGCCTGCATCAAATTGGTGAAGAAATCGGTTATCACCACCCTAAATACACCGAACTCACCTTACGCCTGGCTGATGAAAGCGACATCATGGCCGATTTGAGGCACTGGTTTCGCAAAGCCCGCTTCATCAATGGTTTTTATGGCGTTGAAACCCCAAACAAGGCGTCGCTGCTGGAAACACAGAAAAAACAGAACCTTCGCGGCGACAAATCCATTGTGGAAAAATTGCGTTTTATCAGCGAACAGACAGGCTCTGGCGTGATGATGGGCATGATATATGGTTTCGATCATGACAGCCAAGACTCGGTACAGGATTTTATCGATTTTATCAACGCCAGTCATGCTCCCATCGTCATGGTGGGTCTGCTGAACGCCTTGCCGCACACGCCGTTGATTGAACGGCTGAAACAGCAACAGCGTTTTCTTAAAAGCAGCAGTGGCGATAATTCCGATGGCGTCATCAATTTCATTCCCTACCACCTGTCCGTTCAGCAAGCCGAACAAAATTATTTAACCATCGTGCAGGCCATTTATCAGCCCACAGCCTATTTCAAGCGAGTATTGCGACATTTAACGCTGATTGATCCCGACCTGCAAAGCCAATATCGAACCCGCCATGGTTCGCTGAAATATCTGTTCAATATTCTCAGTCATGAAAACGCCATCTCTTTCTGGCGTTACCTGCCGCAAGCCGTCCGCCTGGCCAGACAACGCGCAGGACAAGACAAAGCGGTTTTTCTGACGCTGATGGCGGAATATTTCTCCCTGTGCGCCCAATTCACCCATTTTCGCCGGCAGGTAGACGCTCAACAGCAGGCAATTGAACAGCGGCGATATCGTAAAGAACAAAAACTCTCCTGGCGGGAACAACAATCTTTGTGATGAAAACTTATTATCTTGGTCTTAGCGTCACTTATCATGATCCCAGCATCGCCATTGTGGACGAACAGGGCTCCGTGCTGTTCGCCGAAGCCACCGAGCGTTATTTGCAGCATAAACGCGCGTTAAATTGCCCGGCCGATCCGTTGCTGCGTATGGCTGATTTATTGGAAAGCTATTGTCCCGGGGCTGAGGAATTCGTCATCGCCATCAATTGGCGCAGAAAGCGGCCCTGGTACGAAAATATCATCGCCGCCTTGGGCGGGCTGGAAGCCCCCGGTTTGTTGAACAAAGGCATTAAAAAACTGCGCTCGCCCCTGGCGAATTATCAGCTGCATCACATGATCGCCTGTCAGCGTCAGCATATCCTTTCGTCGGCACTGAATGTGACGCGCATCATCGCCGAACGCTACCCGCATTGCCGCATCCGTTTTCAGGATTTTTCCCATCATCTGACCCATGCCGCGTCGGCTTGTTACAGCAACCCGTTTCCATCGGCGGCCTGTGCCGTCATCGATTCCTTTGGCGAACATGGCGCATTGGCTTTTTATCACTATGATGGTAAGGAAATAATCCCGCTGTTTGAATCGAAAGGCCCCGGCAGTCTGGGTTTTTACTATATGAAAATCACCGAACTGTGCGGCTTTGACTGGCTGAAAGGCGAAGAGTGGAAGGTCATGGGGCTGGCCCCTTATGGCAAACTGGATGAGGATTTTTATGCCTTGCTGAAAAAAACCATCCGCATAGAGGGTTTTCGCTGCCTGCATAAAGGCCGGGACTTGTTTGAACATCTAAAAAAACTGCAAGACTATCAATGCCGCGCCGAAACCGATATAGCACGCGCGGCGAATATCGCGTTTACCGGCCAGTTCTTTTTTGCTGAACTGATGACAGCGTTATTGCAGCATTTGCATCAGCAAACCGGTGAGCAACATTTGCTTCTGGCGGGTGGTTGCGCATTGAATTCGGCTTTCAACGGCCAAATCAAACAACAAACACCTTTCCATCAGGTGTTCATCCCTTCAGCTCCTGCCGATGATGGAACCGCATTGGGCGCCGCCTGGCTGGCGTTAAAGGCCGACTATCCTGAGCGGAACGGCATCGCAACGGACAACAAACCGCTATCGCCTTACCTGGGTTCTGGAATCAGCGAGGCCTCGATAGAAAAATTTTGTCATTTTCAACGCGGTCTCATTGTACAGCATCTGCCCGATTCCATTTGCGAGATAACCGCGCTGCGGCTGGCGCAGGGTCAACTGATCGGCTGGGTGCAGGGGCGGTCGGAATTCGGCCCCCGTGCGCTGGGAAACCGCTCCATTCTGGCCGATCCCCGCCCGGCCGAAATGAAGGACAAAATCAATCAGCGGATTAAATTTCGCGAATCATTCCGTCCTTTCGCGCCTTCGGTTCTGGCCGAATACGTCGATGATTTTTTCAGCTTCCCGCAAACTTCGCCGTATATGGATAAAACTTTGCCGATCACGGATTCGCAACGCGCAAAAATTGCGGCCGTCTGTCATGTCGATGGCACAGCCCGTCTGCAAACGGTCGAGCAACCGCAAAATCCTAAGTTTTACCAGTTGATTCAATGTTTTCATCGCCAAACCGGCATTCCCATGTTGTTGAACACCAGTTTTAATGTGATGGGAAAGCCCCTGATTCACAGTCTGGAAGACGCCTTGTCGGTCTTGTTGAACAGTGGACTGGACGCCATTGTCGTCAATGACTATTTAATCGCCAAACCTGAAAAATGACCATCTTTGATTACGCTTTTGTCAGCAACGGAATCAATCCTCCCTCAGTGGATAAGCGAACCTTGTTTTATTGCTTGCAGCAAGCGAAAACCGATGACGCCACCCGGCTCGCCGCCAAAGCGTTTCTATCCGATAAATTCGCCGCCTTGCCACTCGCCACGAACCAGGCTGAGAACATCGAACATTTAACTTTCAAACCGGTTGAACCGCTGGCGAACAACCTTGTAACCCCAGTCAATCGGGCGGAAACACTCTATCAGATCAGTCCGGTGTTATGTACGCAACCGGTCTGGCTGGACAAAATCTGTCTGGCAGGTTGCAGCCATTCACCCAGCCATATCGGCATGATGAAAGTCTACGATTGGTTGACTCGAAACCCGGAAGGTCATTTTGATTTAATCCAGCCGCGTCGGGCATTACTGGAAGAAAGCGGCGTTAAAATTTACCCGACTGATGGTTACTTGTTCAGCCAGCAGGCTAAAGTATTGCCGGCGTTAATGGACTTTGCCGTCATGCAATTGGCGTTGAGCCAGTTTCCTCGGCTTTTTTTCCCTGAAATTCTAGGTTTCACCCTGGCTTACTGTCAGTCAGACACGCTGTATGAACAATGCTTCCCCAAACAGTCATCCCATCCGTTTTTCAGCCTGCATCGGTGCCACCGGCAATGCGCGCATCCATTGCTGCAAAAAATCATCGCCACCTGTCTGTCTGAACCCGATGCTCAACCCTCCGGCCTTTTTCAGCGGATTGCGCAGGGATTCGGTCTTTTTCAGCAACAAACAATCGCATCTCGCGACCAGTTGCAGAATTTTTTCAATCAGCCCTGGCCGGTCGAGCAGCGCTTAGGGGAAATTTTTCGGCAAAAACTTCCCGCAGCGCTCGTCCATCACCGCCATATCCAATTAAAAGGACAGGCTTTGGACCAATGGTTCAAACAACTGCCAGACAGGCTCGATGATTTTCTAGCAGCGCTAAAACAATCCCCTTATGTCGATTTGAATCAGCCGGAAAACAGCCGTTTGCTGACATTATTCTCCGTTGACGGCCCCATGCCTGGCGTACTCACCCCTTCTGAATTAACGCTATTGCGCAGCTGGCTTACAGGCGAAAAAACCGACCAGCCAGCAATCATGACGACGACTGCGCCACAAATTCTATCGGCGACAGCAACCAGCCGCCGACGCAAACGCTATTCTTTACGGCAGTCTTATCACAAACTTATCAATCCAGCAAGGGATCAGACCTTTTTGGCCTATATCAAGCAACGCGTTGGCGCACAATTACGCCTGTGCCTCTTTTTCAGCCAGCCGCCGTTTCGTCATTTCGACCCTGCCGCTTTCGAAAGCTATTTCCAGACACTCTATCAACAGGAAATAGCCACCTACCAGCCATTACAAGGCAAACCGAAAATATCCAGGGAGGCGTATTTATGGGGGATACAACAAATCGCCCCGATGGTGTTGATCGATGGCTGCTGGTTGCAACATTGCCTGCAACTGCAAGGCAGCCATGCAGACATCGGTGAGATTCTGTTCAGCATTTACGTGGATGAACTCGGTAATGGCGACCCGACGCATAATCATCCGCTTATTTTCAGGCGTTTACTGGACAGTTTATCCATCCCGTTACCCCCTGTTTACAGCAAAACCTTTGCCGAACACCCGGTATTTATCCAGAGCGCCTTTGACTTGCCGGTTTTCATGTTGTCGTTATCGCAGTTTCCCCGGCTTTTTTTGCCGGAATTGCTCGGACTCAACATGGCTATCGAGATCAGCGGCCTGGGCCGGCGTTATTTACGTCTGGTCGATGAATGGCGCTACTGGGGAATAGACAGCACCATTGCGGATATCCACATTGCGATCGACAATGTCGCCAGCGGCCATACTTTTCTGGCCAAACAGGCAATCCTTCTCTACCTGGATGACATTCAGCGAAAATCATCCGATCCGTCATTAGTTGACCGGCATTGGCGCAGAATCTGGACAGGTTATTCATCCTTGCGCTTGATCGGCTGGCGCTTTAAATTACAGTTACCGAGTGTTTATTTCATCAGAAAATTATCATGCTGAACGAGCTGAAGTACCTGAGCAGTTTTATTTTTCCACTGTGTGTGCTGGCCTTTGTCATCACCGGCCCGCATAGCCCGTCAGTCGCCCTGCTGTGGACACTCCCTTTATGGTTCATGGTGCTGCTGGACTGGCTCAGCCCGCGCTTGTCCGTTACCCATAAAAGCCATTATGCGCCTGAAGTTTATTATGACGTCATTCTCTATGCCTTGGCCTTGCTGCAATTTTTGATTATCGGTTTTATGTTGCATACTGCCAGCCAATTATCCTGGGAATCTGGCGAAGCCCTGTTACAAACGCTGGTTAATCTGATTGTGTTAAGAATTCTGGTTGGCACCAGTTCAGGCAGTTCCGCCATCATCGTCGCCCATGAACTGATTCATCGCCGTTCCAGTCTGAATCGCCTGCTCGGCAAAATGCTGCTGTACACGGTCTGCTACGAGCACTTCATGATTGCCCATCTTCACAATCACCACCCACATGTTGCCAGCCAGGAGGATATCGCCACGGCTCGCCATAATGAAAATTTTGATCACTATTGGCGCCGGGTTTATAGCGATAATTTCAAATTCGCCTGGACTTTTGAGCAAAACCGTTTGAACAAACAAGCAGATCATAGATTGAGCTTTTGGCACAACAAAGTATTGCAAGGTATTTTGATTGAAATCAGCCTGACATTGCTGATCGTGATTATTTTTGGCTGGTTGGCAGCGTTTATTTTTCTTTATCAAGCCCTGGCCGGCGTCCGTTTGCTGGAAACCATCAATTATCACCAACATTGGGGACTGGATAAGTGTAATAATCAACCAGCCGTTGCCTGGAGCAACCCTTCCAGCTTCACTCATTATGCGTTAATCGGCCTGGCTAAACATATTGGTCATCATCAATTCGCCCAAGAGCCTTATTACCGTATTCCCAACCTTCAACAAGGCCCTGAACTACCCTACGGATATTTTGTCACCAACTTATGGGTTAAATTGAATAACCGGCATTTTTGTCAAACAGCACAAACAATTCTATCGCAATGGAAAATTAATCATGGCGGTCAAATATTCTGATTTCTTTACCCTGCCCAATGTAATTACCTGTATCCGTTTCATCACTGCACCCATTATGCTGTGGCTGGCCTGGAATGGCTATGGACAGGCCTTTATGGCCGTTCTGGCATTAGCTTTTTTAAGTGATATTCTCGATGGTTTCATTGCCCGTCTGTTAAAAAAAAGCAGCGAATTGGGCGCAATGCTGGATACCTGGGCTGATTTGTTGACCTATCTGACCATAGGCTTTGGCAGCTGGTGGTTATGGCCGGAAATCGTCCACCGGGAAGATAGCTATTTATATATCATACTCGCCTGTTTTTTGATTCCCGCTTTTTTTACCGTCAAGAAATTCAACAGTTACGCTGGTTATCACACCTGGGCCTCAAAGTTGGCGGCCGCTTGTATCGGCATTTCCCTGTTCCCGCTGTTTTTATGGGATGTCAGCTGGCCCTTTCACTTTTCCGTGTTTATCTATATCTATACGGCATTGGAAGAAATCGCCATTACATTGAGGTTAAAAAAATTACAGTGCAACATCCCCTCCATCTGGCATTTACGTCGGCAACTTGATTCTGCAATCGATAAAAAATATTGATTGTATTCCCTTTACCCTAAGGAGGTGCTGATTAAACCCTTGCGATTTGAGATAATACCAGTAAAACCAAGTTCAATCAGGATAACGCCTAATGACTTACCAAGCCAGTTTTGCCGACCTTGAATACAGTGTTAAAAAGCGATTGACTCGTCGCGAACGTTTCCTCAATGAAATGGAAAAAACGGTTCCCTGGAATGACTTGCTTGCTGTTATTGAACCCTATTATCCAACGTCGGGTCGTCGAGGTCGTCAACCGATGCCATTATCTGCAATGTTCCGTATTCATTGTATGCAAAACTGGTTCAGTTTCTCTGACCGGCAGATGGAAGATGCTTTGTATGAGATAGAGAGTGTCAGGCGATTTGCAGGATTTAACAGTGTTGCAAAAAATCTGCCGGATGAAACGACTATTCTCAACTTCAGACATTTACTCGAAGCGCACAAACTCACCGAAAAACTTCTGACAGCGATCAATCAACATCTTGAGCAGCAAGGACTGATGGTTTCCCAAGGCACAATGGTAGACGCTACCATTATTCATGCACCAAGCTCCACCAAAAACAAAGACAAGGCGCGGGATCCGGATATGCATCAAACCCGCAAAGGCAACCAATGGTACTTTGGTATGAAAGTCCATGTGGGTGCGGATGTAAACTCGGGAGCCGTTCACAGTGTCACGACAACGGCCGCCAATGTTGCCGACATTATCGAACTGCCCAATTTGCTGCGCGACAGTGACCGGGTGATATTTGCAGATGCGGGGTACACCAGCGATGAATACAAACAGGGAGCCCGATACTTGGGAATACGCTGGTGCGTCAATGATAACGCAAACCCGGCCGAAACCAGTCTTCACGCCAGAAGAAACGTAATCGGAAACAATCATCTGTCCGAGCCAGGGTGGAGCATGTGTTTCGGGTTATGAAGCGTCAGTGTAACTACTCAGCGTATTTTACCAAAAGCATCAGGTCACTGAGTAAATTCCGGTAATTTCCCCTTAAATACCAGTACCAACGCTTCAGAGGCACTGACATGATGTTTACGACAAGTGGATAGATATCCCCGAATACGGCAGAAGGTGATGGCACCCTGCTCACTCCTGAAACACCCCGATATTTTTTGCTGCACCTTGGTCATGCGGATATCATTCTCACCGGGATTATTAGTAAATGGCACATCTATTTCTCTCATAAAGCGTAAGACATCATCCGGGTAATTGATCAGCCGTTCCAGTAAGTTTCTGGATTTACTGCGCTTGAGGCACCCACGTTTGGGTTTACCGGGCAACGGGGTTGGTGGCGGACATTCAATTTGTGCTTTCTCTAATAAATCTCGATATCGTCGTCGATAACAGGCCGCTTTTCTTGCTTCAAGCTTCCCCCCGGCATCATCGACGACCTGATTGATCTTTTTTAACCGGGTTTCCATTTCTTTGGCCCACTGCTGTCCATCCTGCTCCCGGGCACGGGTCAGTTCACGCAGATGATGCGCATTGCACAAGGCATGAGTGAAGGGGGACTTGTAGTAAGGCTTCCAGTGATCGTGGCATAAAATGCCATGAAAGTCAGGCAGGATGCCAATGACATCCATCGCTTCCTTGCCCCGTTTTACATGGGGAAAATAATGTGTCCATAAATCATTAGAAGCACAATGCAACCGGTACTTGGCGCCATTGATGTTAATGCCCGTTTCATCGGCATGTACAACAGAAGCTGCCGCCAGTCTTTGCTTGCAAATCGGCTCAAAGGATGCCAGCTTCTCAAAGGCTGGTTGATTGAAATTAACCAGCGAACCTTCACTGATGGGGATCTGTAATTGATCGGAAAAATAATCCTTGATGCGCTGGCAGGGCAATAATTGGTACTGCGAAAGATACACGGCGTGCGCCTTGAGTTGGTCACCATATTGCACGGCTTTTGTTACGCCCTCGGGAAAAGGAGCAACAAACCGACGACCTTGTTCATCGATAAGCCTTTGCGCACGATATTCCGTCACAATCCGTGAAATATCAATATCAGATACCTGCCGGGTTTCAAAGCCATCTGCCGTGTAGCTTCCGGCTGGCAAGGTACGGCGATCAATCTTGATGGAGATAACGTCATCGGGATCATCGACTTTAACCAGCGTGGTGCCAATATGCCCTTTCTGTCCACCACCTGGTTTTTTTGATCCAGCCCGTGCTTTCCTTTTACGATCAGGATCACTTGATGGCGGCCTGGAACTGTTACTGCTGTTAAGTCCGAGCCGATGCATCAAGAGCGTGACCAGCAACAACAATATCTCCAGCGAAGACCGCAGCGCCGGAGATAAATCGGCTTCATCTTCAATCAGCTGCCGGGCATGGGTAATGGCAGCCTCTACATCAATGGAATCAATCTTCAATGAAACGGCCTGTGGGTTTAAGTACAGGACTCTTGTCTCATGGCTTTTGAAATACGAATTTTTGCCTCTGTGTTGCCCGTCATCGTATTTTAGAAATGCACGGCAGCAGGGCTATCGGGCATTGCTTATAAGGCAACACGCCTCAACTAACGCAGAGGCTAATACAGTAAACCTCTTGCGCCAGGTGTTGCCGTTAGAAAATCAAAAATAACGCTAAAATCGTGTCAAGCAGTTTTTTTACTTATTTACGCTGAGTAGTTACGCGTCAGTTTGGTTTTACCAAAACGCGCTATCGTGGATTGGAGAAAAATACTTCACAGGTGAATATGTTGATTGGACTGACCAATCTTTATCTTTTACGAAAACCGTTAATGGCCAATTGAGGCCCTCGTGCGCCTGGCGTTTACCCAAAAACGGGTAAAACGCTAAAAATGAGGCAAAAATGGGGATAAAAAGCCCATATTATGTACAAAAAGATGCTTGGCAATATTTCATTATCAAAAGTGGGAATTGTTCAGATGGAATGGACACCGCCTTCCCTTGACCGGCATCGATGTGCCATAGTTAAGGCAAGTTTTTTAACTAAAACGGAAGGAGGCATCCATGAAACAGATTAGCGTATTAGGCATTGATTTGGCAAAAAATGTTTTTCAGCTCCATGGGGTTAACGAACGAGGCCAGGTGGTACTGCGTAAACAATTGAAGCGCAGTCAAATACCGGCATTTTGCGCCAAACTTCCCCCTTGTCTGGTGGGTATGGAAGCATGCGGCGGTGCGCATTACTGGGCGCGCAAGTTACAAAAATACGGTCACGAGGTCAGGCTGATGGCACCCGCTTTCGTTAAACCTTATGTGAAATCCAACAAGAATGACCGAAACGATGCGGAGGCTATTTGTGAAGCGGTTACACGACCCAGCATGCGATTTGTTGCGGTCAAAAGCCCTGATCAGCAGGCGGTTTTTCATTGTCACCATGGCAGGCAGTTGCTGGTGAAACAGCGGGTGGCGCTGGAGAATCACATCAGAGGGGTTTTGCTGGAGTTCGGGATTGCGCTTCCTCGAGGCGTGAAAAACATCAAGCAACGCTTACCCGAGATTCTGGAAGATGCTGAGAATGACTTATCGGTGGATGTTCGGGAGCTGCTGGATACCCTGCAGGAAAGTCACACTGACCTGGAATCCCAGATTGACCGGCTGACCAAAACGATAACCGCCTGGCACCGACAAAATGCGGTCAGCCAAGCCTGGAATCTATTCCTGGAATCGGCGTATTGACGGCCACGCTGCTGGCCGCTTTGCTGGGTCAGCGTGGAGAAGGTTTTGCCAATGGTCGTCAGTTGGCAGCTTTCCTGGGCCTGGTGCCCCGGCAATCGTCCTCGGGTGGTAAAGAGCGATTGTTGGGTATCAGCAAACGGGGGGATGGTTACCTGAGGAGCTTATTGATCCATGGCGCTCGAGCGGTCATTCGGCATGTCCGCAGGCGACAAGCGCTGGGTCAGCCGGGTGGTCATGCCCGGGTAGAACAACTGTTGACCCGTTGCCACCCTAACGAAGTGGCGGTTGCTCTGGCGAACAAGATGGCGCGAACTGCCTGGGCGGTAACGGCCCGGCAAACCGTCTGGCAACCCATGTACGAAACGATAGAAAGGCGCATGCCGGCATGAGATTCTGCCGGGTGGATTAATGCTTAACAAACAAGTGGCGAATTTTTCGCCAGATCTTCCCTGATCTGTCGAAAAATCCGCGAGAGACATAACCGATTTCAGGAGGCATACAACACCTGTCAACGATTGCATAGACAGTTTATGGCGAAACAGGTCAGACCGCGGCGGGTCAAACCCGGGGAAGCGCTTGAAGCACCGACTTCTTTGTTCAGACAGGGCCCCGCCGGCGAATTCCATAGAGGCCAGGAGTTATAAATACTCCAACAACAGGCCGGATGTAAGACTGCAACTGATTTTTATTTCGTCAAAATTGTACTTGCAAAACTGGCGGTGTCCATGTAAGCGCTTCCATCACTTCGGCAGCCGTCAGCACCTTGTTTTGATATTTCTTGATAGCATTTCCATCAGTGATTTGCTTTTGACCAGATTTTTTCTGAAGCAGGATTTCAATTCATCATTGAGTAATTTTTTCAGCACCTCCAAAACAATATTTTTATGCTCCATGCCTTTGAATTCCTATCCATTTATTTAAACTATTATTCATAAAAACAATTGAACTTAATCACAATTAAGTAAATTTCTTCTCTGTACATGACAAAAAATATTAAAAGCTGGCGTAGCTCGTTGAAATGTAATTAAATACCGCATTTTGTTTTAGCGAATATGAATAACGGGACATTACAAATCAACGAGCTGACCGTCATATTAACTGAGCACTTTCAATGGAACAAGGCAAGAATCGTTTGTTTTGTGGGTATGTTAATTGCTTTGATGGCAGTTAGCACGGTCAATCTGGCCCAGCTCGCCGTATTCTTTCCCAGTCGGGCAAAAATTTCCTCACGATATCGACGGATGCAACGATTTTTCAGTGACCATTGGCTGGATTACAATGAAGTCGCTCATTTCATCATGAAACTGTTTGGTTTCACTGATCAGGATTACTATCTGACGTTAGACAGGACGAATTGGAAGTGGGGTAAAACCAATATTAATCTGCTGGTGCTTGCCGTGGTTTATCGGGGTGCCGCCATTCCTGTGTATTGGTTGCCTTTAAACAAGCGGGGCAACTCTAATACGAAGGAACGTATAGCGCTGATGAAACGCTTTATTGCGCAGTTTGGCCGACATCACATCAAAGGTCTTTTGGCTGATCGGGAGTTTATTGGAGACGAATGGATGGGCTGGTTGTTTGAGCAAGAGATTCCCTTTTATATCCGTATTCGCAACAACACCTGGACAACCAATGCCCAAGGCCAGCGAATACGCGTAGAGCGTTTGTTTTATGGGCTTAAGCCGGATAGCACACGACACCTCTCAACAGCGCGCTATTTGGGAAATTGTTCAATTTATCTCAGTGGGTTACGGCTGAGTGATGGTGAGTTATTAATCATCGTCTGTCAGCATTTGAACCCTGATGCGATTAAAATTTATGGCTTGCGTTGGGAAATCGAAACGCTTTTCGGCGGTTTAAAAGGACGGGGATTCAAACTTGAGGAAACGCGTGTAGTCGGTTATCTTCGGATCAAAAAATTGTTAGTACTTCCCGTTATTGCTTTCTGTTGGTCACATAAAGCAGGCGAATGGAAACATGATTGCGAGTTACCAATAAAAACCAAAACACATCAGCGGCTCGCGCAAAGCCTGTTTCGATATGGATTAGATTGTATCCGCTCAACGTTGTTTAATGTCTTATCTCAATCAAAAAGGATGATTAGAAAAGTGATTGCTCTTTTGCAACCCATACCTTTTGTCACTGGAATACATGAGACTCATTTGTCATAAGTTAATTTTTGTCATGTACAGAGTCTTTTACTTACAACTCATTCAATCCGACAATGAAAAATGGATGCTGTACCTGTGTCGTGAGAATCACGAATAAATCAGCGCTTCCCTAGTAAATTAGTATACAATTATTTAGATCAATCCAATAAAGCCTTTGACAAGGTTTGTATGTTCAAGGCAGGCCGGCAATGAAGCATCGTTTTCGCCGCACATTCAGTGCAACAGAATCCAATACCGAGGAACTTATGGCCGCAATTTTTGACAAATGAGATTGAGTATTATTGCTACTAAAGAGGTTTAGGCATGAAATCACACATCACAAGGATTTTCGTACTGACAGTGGTTGTCGTTGTTGCGATTGCAATGTTCAATCGGACATCCCCATCCTACGAGCGTAACTATTCGCTGGCGTATTCTGATTTTATCGAGGATGTACGCAGTGGCGCGGTTTCCGAAGTCACTATCGATGGCGAGGAAATCACCGGCCACCGCACCAATGGCGAAAGATTCACTACTTTCAATCCTGATGATAACCACCTGATCGATGATTTGTTGGCCAATGGCGTAAAAATTAAAGTCGCCAAGCCACAAAAACCTTCTGCCCTGATGCAGTTCTTTATGTCCTGGGGCCCCATGCTGCTGCTTATCGCCGTGTGGATTTATTTTATGCGCAGACAACAAGCCGGTGGTGGCGGTGGCGGCCAGATGGGTTTTGGCAAAAGCCGCGCCAAATTGATGGAAGAGAACCAGATCAAGGTAGGGTTCAATGATGTCGCCGGTGTCGAAGAAGCCAAAGAAGATGTTGCCGAAATGGTGGATTTTCTAAAAGATCCTTCCAAATACGAACAACTGGGCGGCAAAATTCCGCGTGGTGTGTTGATGGTTGGCCCTCCGGGTACTGGTAAAACCCTGCTGGCCAGGGCCATTGCCGGCGAAGCGAATGTGCCTTTTTTCTCTATTTCGGGTTCTGATTTTGTCGAAATGTTTGTCGGTGTTGGTGCGTCCCGTGTACGTGATATGTTCGAGCAAGCCAAAAAACGCGCGCCTTGTATCATTTTCATCGATGAAATCGACGCCGTCGGCCGTCATCGTGGCTCAGGCATGGGCGGCGGTAATGATGAACGCGAACAAACCCTGAACCAGTTGCTGGTTGAAATGGATGGTTTCAGCGGCAACGAAGGTATCATTGTCATTGCTGCCACCAACCGCGCCGATGTGTTGGATAAAGCCCTATTAAGACCCGGCCGTTTCGATCGGCAAATTACCGTCAATCTGCCGGATATCAAAGGCCGTGAGCAAATTCTGAAAGTTCATGTCAAAAAGATCCCGCTTGATGAAGATGTCAATCTGCGAGATCTGGCTCGCGGCACACCTGGTTTCTCCGGTGCAGAACTGGCCAACATGTTGAATGAAGGCGCCTTGTTTGCCGCTCGCGCCAATAAACGTTCGGTTTCCATGGATGACCTGGACAAAGCCCGCGACAAGTTGCTGATGGGCCCTGAAAAACGCAGTATGGTGATGCGCAAGGAAGACCTGTTGATGACAGCCTATCACGAGGCTGGTCATACCATCGTTGGCCATCTAATGCCAGAACATGACCCTGTTTACAAGGTCAGCATCATGCCGCGTGGTGGCGCTTTGGGTATTACCATGTTCTTGCCGGAGCAGGATCAATACAGCGCCAGCAAAGACAAACTGGAAAGCCAGATTGCCAGTTTGTTTGGTGGTCGTATTGCTGAAACGTTGATTTACGGCAAAAACAAAATCACCACTGGTGCTTCCAACGATATCGAACGGGCTACGCAAATCGCCCGCAACATGGTCACAAAATGGGGATTGTCGGAAAAATTAGGGCCTATGGACTACGGTGAAAGTGAAGGCTTGGGTTATATGGGGCCACAAGCTAAGCCGATGTCTGAAAAAATGGCACAAATGATTGATGACGAAATCCGTCATTTAATCGACAGCAATTACAAACGCGCCGAAGATATCCTGAAAGAACATATGGATATTCTGCACAATATGGCGCAGGCGCTGATGGACTGGGAAACCATAGATAAACATCAGATTGAACGGTTGATGAAAGGCGAAAAAATTGATCCGCCCAAACCGGATTCCGAGCCTCCTTCAACACCTGCCAGCAAGGAGGAAGAAGATAAAGGAACAACTGATAATATCTCTCAAGAAGGTCCACTAGCGACTTAACCACCCCTCATAAAAAAAAGCCCGGTTAACCCCGGTTTTTTTTTATGCAACAAACTTCGAAAATAATGAAAAAAGGAAAAATCACGTCGTGGAAAAACGAAAAGGGCTTTGGCTTTATTACTCCTGAGACAGGTGGAAAACCCATTTTCGTACATATCACAGCTTTTAATCAGCGGAAAACGATACCAACTATTAACCAGCGGGTTACTTATACGCCTTCAGTTGATAAACAAGGTAGGCCTTGTGCAAAAAATGTCACTAGAGCGGGTAAATCAGTCTCTACAAAAACAACGAAAAACAAGTCATTATTATTCGCCAGTATTCTCTCAATAATCTTTTTTGTTATTATCGGTACTTTGATTTTAACTAGGCAAATAGACTTTTTATTCTTGCTTTATTATTTACTGCTAAGTTCATTTACTTTTATTCTCTATACCATTGATAAATCAGCTGCACAAGCTGGCAGATGGAGAACGCCAGAAAGTACCTTACATTTACTGGCATTTGCAGGCGGATGGCCGGGCGCCCTTATTGGCCAACAATTATTCCGGCATAAATCAAAAAAATTGCAATTCCGAATAGTTTTTTGGATCACTATTTTTTTAAATATTGCTGCCCTGCTCTGGCTTCAAACTGACCATCTCTACGCTATCCGGCTTACGCAAGGCAGTCCCTCAACTCCCGAATCAACGCTTTTATCCCGAACTTAAGGGTAACGCTGACGGCTTTTTATAGCTGGTAAGAAAATTTTAGACAATAAAAAACCTGATTCTCAAAAAAGAGAAATCAGGTTTTTAGTATTTGGTAGCGGGGGTAGGATTTGAACCTACGACCTTCGGGTTATGAGCCCGACGAGCTACCAAGCTGCTCCACCCCGCGATTGATTTTGACTATTATAAAGGTTTTTTCATGTTTGGCAAGGTTTTTGTATGTTTTTTTACTGGATGATAAAGAGTATTTTAAACAGCCTTCCACTGTTGCAAACAAACAACACGCAATCCATTGTATTTCAACAGATTGCCATAGGCCTCAGACCTAAGTTGCATTTTTTATACATAAATTATCACTTTGCTTTATAATTACCTTATTCAAGATAGTTTTTCTCCAATAAGGTGTTTTATGAAAAAAAGACGACTTCCTCAATCCATTGCTTTGGCTTGCTGTGTAAACTTGGCTGCAGCTTTTCCAGCCTTTGCTGATGTTAATGATACGATTGAACAGGCTTTAAAGTTTGGCCAGCCAAATGCTGAATATGGTCAAGTCAAACTCAATCTTAGCTATCGCTATGAATTCGCCGACGTTGAAAATACCGCACCAAAACCTGCTAACGCCAATCTCATTCGTGTACGTCTGGGTTATTTAACACCCGAAGTATTTGACACTCAGGGTTTTGTCGAGTATGAAAATGTCTTTGCCTTACAAAATGATTACAATGCCGGTGTTTATGGCAGCTCCCAATATCAAAAGGTGATCGACCCCGCTGACCGGCATGAGTTGAATCAGTTATGGATTACCTTCAAAGGCATTCCAGATACCGAAATCAAAGGCGGCCGTCAACGCATCAAGATCGATGATGATCGTTTTATCGGTAACGTTGGCTGGCGCTTGATGGAACAAACTTATGATGCGGTAATGGTGACCAATCAATCAATCAAAGATGTCACGATTAAAGCCGGTTATATCGGCCGAGTCAGAAATATCAAGTCATTGACGGACAATATCGACGCGCCTTTCGTCAATATCAATCATAAACTGGGTGTCCATAACGTCATCGCCTATGGTTACTGGCTGGATTATCGTGATGACCCCGCAAATCGGAATAAATCCAGTCAAAGCTATGGTTTACGTTTGATCGGTTCGCCAAAATACAATGACGATATTACCTTTCATTATACGGCTGAATATACCTTTCAATCCGATTATGGCAGCAGTAATCTGAATTACGAAGCGGATCGTTACAACCTGATGGCAGGAATAACCGTTTACGGCATTACCTTAAAAGGCGCCATGGAGCAACAAGATGGTAAAAATGGCGCGGCGTTCACCACGCCATTAGGCACCAACCATGCCTTCCAGGGCTGGGCTGACCGTTTTCTGGTAACACCGACTACTGGCTTGAGAGACATCAATGCGACCTTGTCCACCAAGCTGGCGGGAACCAAACTGATGTTTGTTTATCACAAGTTCCAGGATGATACCAGCCGCATCGATTACGCCGATGAATATGATTTTCTGGCTGTGCACAAATTTGGCAAGCACTATTCAATACTGGCAAAATATGCCTATTATGATGGTGACGCCAACGCACCTGGTAATTTTAAAAATGACAGCCAAAAAGTCTGGGTACAGCTAACGGCTTCATTTTAATCACCTTGAAAAAAGCAAAAATGGAGTAAGAATACTCCATTTTTGCCATTTCTTTTCATATCAATCAAGCCAATGATGGTATTTGCGCTTGATTTCAGCAATATCTACTTTCGGCTCTGGTAACGTCATATCCAACCCTTCCAGGGTTTCTACCACAATTCTGGCAATCACCAGGTTGCGAAACCATTTACGGTCAGCTGGCACAACAAACCAGGGTGCTTCAGTTTGATTGCAATGTTGCAGTACTTCCTGATAAGCAAGCTGGTAGTCTTGCCAATAATGTCTTTCCTGATAATCAGCTTCACTGATTTTCCACCAGCGATCAGGATCCGCCAAACGTTTTTTAAAACGTTTCAGTTGTTCTTCCGGACTGATATGCAAAAAGAATTTAAGAATGACAGTATTGTTGTTCGCCAATAATGCTTCAAAGTCATTGATTTGCCGGTATCGATGCCTACAGGTTTGTTCATCGACCCAGCCATGCACCCGGGTAACTAAAACATCTTCATAATGGGAACGATTGAAGATTGCGACTTCACCAGCTGCCGGCACAACCCGATGAACCCGCCAGAGAAAATCATCCGCTTTTTCATGAATCGTGGGCTGTTTGAATGCTCTGACCCGACAACCCTGGGGATTCATATATCCCAAAACATGCCGGATGGTTCCGTCCTTACCACTGGCGTCCAGACCTTGCAACACTATCAGCAGACTACGTTTATTTTCAGCATACAAGCGAAATTGCAAAGCCCGTAATCGCTGATCATAGTCAACAATCAGCTTTTTGGCTGACTTTTTGTTCAACCCTTCTTCAGTAAAGCCAGGATCACAGTCCCTCAACTTCAATTCATGGTCGACAGGTACTTTAAATTGCTGATAATAATTCATTCACTATTCCTTTTAAATCTCAGGGCTGTCTGCCATTTGCTGGAAAGGCTGAACAGATAATTATCAATCAACATGGCTATTTAGAGTAGCCATCCGGGTTCTGGCTTTGCCAACGCCAGGTATCGGCCATCATATCCTGGAGATTTTTTGTCGCTTTCCAGCCTAATTTGGTTTTTGCCAATTCTGTATTGGCATAGCATTCGGCTATATCGCCCGGCCGCCGGTCAACAATCTGATAGTCTATCGGTTGCCCCGTTGCCTTTTGAAAGGTATCGATCATTTCCAGCACACTGTGTCCATGACCCGTGCCTAAATTAAATGCTTCACACAGGCTATCATCCTGTACTTGCAGCAAGTAATCCAGTGCCTTGACATGGCCTTGGGCCAAATCTACCACATGAATATAGTCCCTGACACCGGTACCATCACGTGTATCGTAATCATTACCAAAAACCGATAGCTTTTCCAATTTTCCAATCGCCACTTGAGACAAATACGGCATCAGATTATTAGGAATACCATCGGGTGATTCGCCAATCAAGCCACTGTGATGTGCGCCTACCGGATTGAAATAACGCAACAGAGCAATTTTCCATGGTTTGTTTGTCTGGATTCTCTGTACATGACAAAAAATATTAAAAGCTGGCGTAGCTCGTTGAAATGTAATTAAATACCGCATTTTGTTTTAGCGAATATGAATAACGGGACATTACAAATCAACGAGCTAACTGCCATATTAACTGAGCACTTTCAATGGAACAAGGCAAGAATCGTTTGTTTTGTGGGTATGTTAATTGCTTTGATGGCAGTTAGCACGGTCAATCTGGCCCAGCTCGCCGTATTCTTTCCCAGTCGGGCAAAAATTTCCTCACGATATCGACGGATGCAACGATTTTTCAGTGACCATTGGCTGGATTACAATGAAGTCGCTCATTTCATCATGAAACTGTTTGGTTTCACTGATCAGGATTACTATCTGACGTTAGACAGGACGAATTGGAAGTGGGGTAAAACCAATATTAATCTGCTGGTGCTTGCCGTGGTTTATCGGGGTGCCGCCATTCCGGTGTATTGGTTGCCTTTAAACAAGCGGGGCAACTCTAATACGAAGGAACGTATAGCGCTGATGAAACGCTTTATTGCGCAGTTTGGCCGACATCACATCAAAGGTCTTTTGGCTGATCGGGAGTTTATTGGAGACGAATGGATGGGCTGGTTGTTTGAGCAAGAGATTCCCTTTTATATCCGTATTCGCAACAACGCCTGGACAACCAATGCCCAAGGCCAGCGAATACGCGTAGAGCGTTTGTTTTATGGGCTTAAGCCGGGTAGCACACGACACCTCTCAACAGCGCGCTATTCGGGAAATTGTTCAATTTATCTCAGTGGGTTACGGCTGAGTGATGGTGAGTTATTAATCATCGTCTGTCAGCATTTGAACCCTGATGCGATTAAAATTTATGGCTTGCGTTGGGAAATCGAAACGCTTTTCGGCGGTTTAAAAGGACGGGGATTCAAACTTGAGGAAACGCGTGTAGTCGGTTATCTTCGGATCAAAAAATTGTTAGTACTTCCCGTTATTGCTTTCTGTTGGTCACATAAAGCAGGCGAATGGAAACATGATTGCGAGTTACCAATAAAAACCAAAACACATCAGCGGCTCGCGCAAAGCCTGTTTCGATATGGATTAGATTGTATCCGCTCAACGTTGTTTAATGTCTTATCTCAATCAAAAAGGATGATTAGAAAAGTGATTGCTCTTTTGCAACCCATACCTTTTGTCACTGGAATACATGAGACTCATTTGTCATAAGTTAATTTTTGTCATGTACAGAGGTCTGGATTAAAGCATCCGCCGCCGACAAGTCTCTTAAAATGTCTTCGATAAACAGTTTGGTGCGTCCATAGGGGTTGGTCGCCTGCAAAGGAAAGTCTTCGGTAATCGGAACACTGGCCGGATCACCATATACAGTAGCCGAAGAGCTGAACACCAAATGCTTGACGTCAAAGCGCGCCATTACATCGACTAATACCAGGGTTGAAACGATATTATTGTGATAATAATCCACCGGCTTCTGACAGGATTCACCCACTGCTTTCAAGCCAGCAAAATGAATCACCGCATCGATAGTATTATCCTGAAAAATCCTGGCCAGAGCCGCTTCATCTCGCACATCCGTTTGGTAAAACGGAATCGACTGTTCGGTGATCGTCTCGATTCGCCGAATGGCCTCCGGCTGACTGTTGGACAGATTATCCACGACGACGACATCATAGCCGGCATCAATCAGCTCTACACAAGCATGGCTGCCTATATAACCGGCTCCACCTGTAACCAAAATTGTTTTTCTGCTCATTCCTGCCTCAACTCTGTTCAAAAGTGACTGTATCGGCCAATTGAATATTCAACAAGTTTTTGGCACTGCTCTGATTAGCGGCAATTTCAACCAAATCCAGAGAATTTTTATACCAAAACAATTCACCCGCTTTCACATGGGAAAAAGTGCCAGCCTGTTCAATCTGTCGACCCTTGATGATCAATTTTAGACCATTCAGCCCATCATGATAGTTGATACCGGTCATCGCATTGCCATAATGATCCAGATAGATGACTTGGTGCAAATCATCAGGATGATGACTCAAATCAGGCGTATCAACAGGCCTTAACAATTCTGCCGTTTGTTGCTGGTAAAGACTGGCTGCAACAGGGGCAAAAACATCCCTGCCATGAAAAGTCACAGAACACTTATCTGGCTGCCAGATTATTTCATAAAATTCTCTGTACATGACAAAAAATATTAAAAGCTGGCGTAGCTCGTTGAAATGTAATTAAATACTGCATTTTGTTTTAGCGAATATGAATAACGGGACATTACAAATCAACGAGCTGACCGTCATATTAACTGAGCACTTTCAATGGAACAAGGCAAGAATCGTTTGTTTTGTGGGTATGTTAATTGCTTTGATGGCAGTTAGCACGGTCAATCTGGCCCAGCTCGCCGTATTCTTTCCCCGTCGGGCAAAAATTTCCTCACGATATCGACGGATGCAACGATTTTTCAGTGACCATTGGCTGGATTACAATGAAGTCGCTCATTTCATCATGAAACTGTTTGGTTTCACTGATCAGGATTACTATCTGACGTTAGACAGGACGAATTGGAAGTGGGGTAAAACCAATATTAATCTGCTGGTGCTTGCCGTGGTTTATCGGGGTGCCGCCATTCCGGTGTATTGGTTGCCTTTAAACAAGCGGGGCAACTCTAATACGAAGGAACGTATAGCGCTGATGAAACGCTTTATTGCGCAGTTTGGCCGACATCACATCAAAGGTCTTTTGGCTGATCGGGAGTTTATTGGAGACGAATGGATGGGCTGGTTGTTTGAGCAAGAGATTCCCTTTTATATCCGTATTCGCAACAACGCCAGGACAACCAATGCCCAAGGCCAGCGAATACGCGTAGAGCGTTTGTTTTATGGGCTTAAGCCGGGTAGCACACGACACCTCTCAACAGCGCGCTATTCGGGAAATTGTTCAATTTATCTCAGTGGGTTACGGCTGAGTGATGGTGAGTTATTAATCATCGTCTGTCAGCATTTGAACCCTGATGCGATTAAAATTTATGGCTTGCGTTGGGAAATCGAAACGCTTTTCGGCGGTTTAAAAGGACGGGGATTCAAACTTGAGGAAACGCGTGTAGTCGGTTATCTTCGGATCAAAAAATTGTTAGTACTTCCCGTTATTGCTTTCTGTTGGTCACATAAAGCAGGCGAATGGAAACATGATTGCGAGTTACCAATAAAAACCAAAACACATCAGCGGCTCGCGCAAAGCCTGTTTCGATATGGATTAGATTGTATCCGCTCAACGTTGTTTAATGTCTTATCTCAATCAAAAAGGATGATTAGAAAAGTGATTGCTCTTTTGCAACCCATACCTTTTGTCACTGGAATACATGAGACTCATTTGTCATAAGTTAATTTTTGTCATGTACAGAGCATAAAATTGTTTGTTTTTTGCCTGTTTGGCCACACCATGAAACAACCCATTAGCCGGACCAACAAAAAAACGATCATCAGCTTTAAGTACAATCGCCCTTCTGTCGCTACCGACGCCGGGATCGACAACTGCCAGAAAAATCGTACCCTCTGGCAGGTAACGGCTTAAAGCTTGCAACAAATATGAACTTAATAAAGGATTGGATTTTGGTGCATTATTCAGTAAATGGATAATTCTGGCTTTCGGTGCAATCAAATTGATAACTGCTTCCATTTGCCCCGTATAAATTCCTTCACAGCCGAAATCGGTAAACAGTGCTATAGCCATTATTGCTCCAGAATATCCAGACCCGTTTGTTGATTAACAGGGATATAGGAATCAACATGTTGTTTGGCGTCAAACTCATACGGTTTGCGCTCACCGCTTCGGTCTATTTTCAAGTCTTTAAAGGCAAACAGATTATTATCGGCCAGCTGGGAGGGCGCGATATTTTGTATCGCCGAAAAAATAGCCTCGGTGCGGCCGCCTTTTTGATCCCATTCCTGCAGCATGGCCTTGATAGCTTGCCGTTGCAGATTTTGTTGCGAACCACAAAGGTTGCAAGGAATGATTGGAAATTCCATTAATTCGGAAAAACGTTTGATATCCTTTTCCCGGCAATAGGCCAGCGGCCGGATGACGATATTGCGCTTGTCATCCGACAATAATTTAGGCGGCATGGCGGATAATTTAGCGCCATAAAACATATTCAGAAACAAGGTTTCGACAATATCATCTTTATGATGCCCTAAAGCGATTTTGCTGGCGCCAATTTCTTCAGCAAAGGAATATAGTGTGCCGCGCCTCAATCTGGAACATAATCCACAAGTCGTTTTACCCTCAGGAATCTTATCCTTGACGATCGAATAAGTGTCACGGTTGATAATATGATATTCAATACCGAGACCTGATAGATAATCAGGCAAAATATGCTCAGGAAAACCGGGCTGCTTCTGGTCGAGGTTTACCGCTACCAGATCAAATTCAATCGGCGCGCTTTTTTTAAGACTCAACAAAATATCCAACAGCGTATAACTGTCGGCGCCGCCCGACAGGCAGACCATCACCCGGTCGCCCGATTCAATCATTTTATATTCTTCAATCGCCTGCCCGGTCTGCCTGCGCAATCGTTTTTGCAATTTGTTGAAATTGTATTTTGCCGAACCGGTTAATGTTTTCATTCCGAAGGATGGATAGAGCGATAGCGAAAACTGTCATGCAGAATGGGTTTCGCTATTGCTCTAACCCATTCTGCATCGATGATGAATGATCGACTTCACCAAAATAATTGGTCGGGACGGCGGGATTCGAACCCACGACCCCTACACCCCCAGTATAGTGCGCTACCAAACTGCGCTACGCCCCGAAGTCGATTTGTTGCGTGATAAGGAATCATCCTTATCGAAGAGGCGGCATAATAACACAATATTACACCGCTGTCAGGTCTGTACAGCATCTCGTTTCCGATGCCACACAGTCAGAATAATACCTGCATATTTTCCGGCGTTACTTGAGCAGCTCCAGAATATCTTCCAGCTCACCAATCATTTGATGAATCAATTGTTTGGTTCGGATTGAATCTTCCTTGCCATTATCACTGGATAAATGCGCCCGAGCGCCGCCAATAGTGTACCCATGTTCATAGAGCAAAGTACGAATCTGACGGATCATCAACACATCATGGCGTTGATAATAGCGCCGGTTACCCCGTCTTTTAACCGGTTTCAGTTCAGTAAATTCCTGCTCCCAATAACGCAATACATGGGGTTTTACCGCACAAAGTTCGCTGACTTCACCAATGGTAAAATAGCGTTTCGCCGGAATCGGCGGCAATTCATTGTTATTACTGGGTTCCAGCATATAATTCCACCCTGGCTTTTAGTTTTTGACCGGCTCTGAATGTGACCACCCGACGAGCAGTAATAGGGATTTCCTCTCCTGTCTTCGGGTTTCGGCCGGGACGACTGGCTTTATCACGTAATTCAAATTTTCCGAACCCTGAAATTTTAACTTGTTCACCACGCTCCAGTGAAGCTTTGATTTCTTCAAAAAACAGCTCCACCATTTCTTTCGCTTCACGCTTGTTAAGTCCTAATTCATCAAACAGCCTTTCCGCGAAATCTGCTTTAGTCAATGCCATTATCAATCCCTCAGCTTTGCGTTCAATTCGGTGCCCAATACTTCCAATACACCATTAAATATAGCATCAATCTCAGAATCTGTAAGTGTTTGATCAAAATCCTGCAAAATCAGGCTAAGGGCAATACTTTTATAGCCCTTTTCAACACCTTCACCCTGATATAGATCAAACAATTGTACATCCTGAATCTTGCTGAATCCTGAATCCAATACGGTTTTCAGCAAATCAGCGGCCTGGATGTTTTCCTCTACCAGTAAGGCCATATCCCGGCGTACTGACGGGAATTTTGACAACGGTGTAAATTGAGGAATAGCTTTATGCTGTATTAATCCTAAATCCAGCTCAAACAAGAAAACATTATTATCAAAATCAAATGGCTTTTCCAATTGCGGATGCAGCATGCCCAACCAACCGGCAAACTCACCATCGGCATTGACTATTTTGGCCGACTGGCCTGGATGCAAGGCAGGGTGTACGTCCTTAACGACATTAAAAGCAAAGCCGGACAAACTAAATATGGCCTCAACATCCGCTTTTAGATCAAAAAAATCCACTTTGCGATTTTTTTCAGCCCACTGTTCAGGCAGAATATTTCCCAACGCCAGCCCGGCTAATTTTGGCTGCTGAATAATTTCATCGCCCTTTTTGATGAAACTCAACCCCGTTTCGAACAGACGCACCCGGCTTTGCTGCCGCTTGGTATTGTAAGCCGCGGCATTCAGCAGACCACACCACAAAGTTGTTCGCATGATAGCCAGATCAGCAGAAATGGGATTTTTCAGACGAACAGCTTGTTCTTCTGGAGCGACAAGCCTCAAACTTTCTTCATCAACAAAACTATAGGTAATCGCTTCCTGATAATCCAGATCGACCAGCAAATCTTTAATACGATCAATTGGCAGCACGGCTTCAGGCGCTTTACCCAATTCCGCCCGTAATAGCAATTGGCTATTGGGTAGATTATTATATCCATATATACGGCCAACTTCTTCCAGCAAATCCGCTTCGATGGCGATATCGAAACGAAAACCCGGTGGCGTGATTTTCCAGCCATCATTATCGGCAAAAACCTGCATACCTAAACGCGTGGAAATATCTTCAACTTCTTCGTCAGGCAATTTGACACCGAGAATTTTTTTAATCCTCTGTGGACGCAGACTGACTGGCTGACGATCAGGCAGTTTAGCCTCATCCAGCACTTCAGTAATCGGCCCGGCTTCACCACCTGCGATTTCCAAAATCAGTTGCGTTGCCCGTTCGATTGCCCGGCTTTGCAGAGTAAAATCGACGCCGCGCTCGAAGTGATGCGATGAATCGGTATGCAAGCCATATTGTCTGGCCTTTCCCGCAATGGCGACCGGGTTGAAAAAAGCGCACTCCAAAAAGATATGCCGTGTGGTTTCTGAAACCGCCGAAGCGCTGCCACCCATCACTCCCGCCAATGCGAGCGCTTGTTGTTGGTCGGCAATCACCAGGGTATCATCATCCAGCGTGATAGTCTGGTCGTTCAGCAACGCCAGTTCTTCACCCTTGCGGCTATTGCGCACAACCAGCCCGCCCTCAATTTTATCGGCATCGAAAGCATGTAATGGCTGTCCCATTTCCAATAACACATAATTGGTCACATCCACCAAAGGCCCCAGGCTTCTCAGGCCCGATCGGCGCAAACGCTCCTGCATCCAGATTGCCGTTGCGGCGCGATAATTGACATTTTTAATCAGGCGTCCCAGATAACGAGGACATTTTTCTGATTGCTCCACATCGATGGCAATCGTATCCTGATGAGATACACTATTAGCTTCGACATCTACCGGCCGCCAGTCCATTTTATTGAGCACCGCCACTTCACGGGCAATGCCTTCAACACTCAAGCAATCTGCCCGGTTTGGGGTCAGATCCACTTCGATACATTGGTCGTCCAGAGACAGATATTTTCTGATATCTTCACCAACGGGCGCATCTTCCGGCAATTCCATCAAACCGCTGGCATCCTCGGCCAAACCCAGTTCCATTTCAGAACACAACATGCCGAGCGACACTTCACCCCGTAATTTGGATTTTTTAATTTTAAAATCACCCGGCAGCGTGGCCCCCACTAGGGCAGCGGGAACTTTCAAACCTTCCCGAACATTGCTGGCGCCACAAACAATTTGCAGCAGCTCAGGCTGTCCAACATTGACCTGACAAACTTTAAGCTTGTCTGCATTTGGGTGCTGCTGAACGGACACCACTTCAGCCACGACTACATTGTTAAATTCAGCCGCCGCCGGCGTGACCGAATCGACTTCCAAACCCGCCATGGTAATTTGCTCGACCAGTTGTTCAGTCGTTACCGGCGGATTAACCAATTCTCTTAACCAAGCTTCACTTATTTGCATTGCTCTACTCCGCCTTAACCAAACTGTTGCAAAAACCTGAGATCATTTTCAAAAAACAATCGCAAATCATTAATTCCATAACGCAACATCGCCAGACGTTCGACGCCCATGCCAAATGCAAACCCTGAAAACTGTTCACTATCAATTTTGACTGATTTAAACACTTCCGGATGAATCATGCCGCAGCCCATCACTTCCAGCCAGCCGGTTTGACCACACACCCGACAGCCTTCACCGCCACACATGACACATTCTATATCGACTTCAGCCGAAGGTTCGGTAAACGGAAAATAAGATGGTCTGAAGCGTACCTGGATATCTTTTTCGAAAAAAGCGCGTAGAAATTCAAATACCACACCCTTTAAATCGGCAAAACTGACTTCATCATCGACCAGGAATCCTTCGACCTGATGAAACATCGGCGTATGAGTCAAATCAGAATCACAGCGATAAACACGACCCGGTGCGATCACTTTCAATGGCGGCTTTTCTGCTTCCATAGCGCGAATCTGTACTGGTGAAGTATGTGTGCGCAACAAAGTATGCGCATCAAAATAAAAGGTATCGTGCATAGCCCGCGCAGGGTGATGCGCCGGAATATTCAAGGCTTCGAAATTATGGTAATCATCTTCTATTTCAGGCCCTTCGACCACCTTGAAACCAACCGTGGCAAAAATATCGGCTATCCGTCGTAATGTAATGGTGACAGGATGCAACCCCGCGATACCACGCCCCCGCCCTGGCAAGGTGACATCCACTGCTTCCGCCGCCAGTCTTTTGGCAAGCTCTGCTTGCTGTAATTTTGTCCGGGTGGTCTCTAATGACTGTTGAAACTGATTTTTAGCCTGGTTGATGACCTGTCCTGCTGCTTTACGCTGGTCTGGTTCCATCTTACCCAGCGTTTTCATTTGCAGCGTGAACAGACCTTTTTTACCCAGATAATCGACTCTGATTTGATCGAGTTGTTTCAAATCCTGGACGTCAACAAGCGCATCCAAAGCCTGCCTGAGAATTTCTTCGATATTAGCCGACACAGCTCAGCCTACTTTGTTGTTGTTGGAAGGAACAGGGATGCAAAGAATAAGCAATCCCGAGTCTACCCCTCACACCGTGAGTGGGAGAAGTCATGAATCAATGACAGTTGTCAGTCTTGTTCTATGGCTGACTTTGATTCGCTTTGGCAATCTCGGCAATTTTAGCAAAGGCGTCCATATCACGAACGGCCAAATCAGCCAATACTTTGCGGTCAATTGCAACATTTGCCTTGTTCAAGCCATTGATCAAGCGGCTGTAGGAAGTACCACACAGGCGAGCTGCCGCATTGATGCGAACAATCCACAGTGCGCGAAACTGGCGTTTTCTTTGTTTACGATCCCGGTACGCATATTGGCCGGCCTTGATTACCGCTTGCTTGGCAACACGATAGACACGACTCCGCGCTCCGTAATAACCTTTCGGCTGCTTTAAAATCTTTTTATGTCTTGCTCTGGCTGTCACGCCACGTTTTACTCTTGCCATTTTCTCTTCTCCAATCGATTAACTGTAAGGAATCATCCGCGATACCAATTTGGCATCTGAAGCATGAAGAGTGGCCGCTTTACGTAGCTGACGTTTTCTTTTCGTCGACTTCTTGGTCAAGATATGACGTCTGTGCGACTGATTACATTTGATCTTACCGCTGCCGGTTTTTTTAAACCGTTTGGCAGCACCACGATGGGTTTTCATTTTTGGCATTTGTTTTCTCCAATAAAATAAATAAAAGCACTTCCTTTTGAACAAACTCAACAAGGCAAAATGCAAGGCCCGGCTGAATTTCTGGCGCCATGCGCCGATGAAATAATGCTTCCAGCATTATCAAAAAACATTATAAAGGATTCACTTTTGCAGACTGCATCGTCATCGCCGCAATCAGCGACAACTGTGTTCCCTGATGCAGAATAATGCGTTGAAACCCGTTATTTTTTCTTTTTAGGTCCCATCACCATAACCATCTGCCGCCCTTCCATTTTCGGAAACTGCTCAACAACGGCTATCTCTTCCAGGTCTTTTTCCAGGCGTTTCAGCAATTCCATGCCGATCTCTCGATGGCTCATCTCACGGCCACGAAAACGAATGGTGATTTTGGTTTTATTGCCTTCGTTCAGAAACTTGGTTAAGTTGCGTAACTTGACCTGGTAATCACCTTCCTCAGTGCCGGGCCTGAACTTGATTTCCTTAACCTGAATCTGTTTTTGTTTCTTTTTGGCGGCTTGCTGTTTTTTGTTTTGTTCAAAAACAAACTTGCCGTAATCCATGATCTTGCAAACCGGAGGATCAGCATTGGGCGAAATTTCGACCAGATCCATATCAGCCTCATACGCCAACTGCTTGGCCTCGTTTAATGACATTACCCCAAGTTGCTCACCTTCAGCACCTATCAATCTGACCCGCCTTGCGGTTATGTTATTATTCAAGCGCGTTGTATCTTTTTTAGAAGCGATGTTCTAATCCTCCAAGCTTGTTATTTTCGTTCTTCAATCTCTTTCCGTAAGCGTTCGGTAAAGTCCTCTATCGCCATTGCCCCCAGGTTTTCACCCTTTTGGCTGCGTACCGCGATAGTTCCATCTTCCAGCTCCTTATCCCCGATAATGAGTAAATAAGGCACACGCTGCATGGAATGCTCGCGAATTTTAAAGCCTATCTTCTCATTTCTCAAGTCTATTTTAACTCTAAAGCCTTGTTTTTCTAATTCTTCACAGATTTTCTGGCAATATTCGGCCTGCCGATCGGCTATATTCATCACTGCAATTTGCACCGGCGCCAACCATAACGGGAAAGTGCCGGCATGATGTTCGATCAGAATGCCAATAAAACGCTCCAGCGATCCAAGTATGGCCCGATGCAACATTACCGGGGTCTGCCGCGTGCCATCCTCGGCAATATAGGTTGCATCCAGTCGGCCCGGCATGGAAAAATCGACTTGAATGGTGCCGCATTGCCAGACCCTGTCCAGACAATCTTTTAACGAAAATTCGATTTTTGGCCCGTAAAAAGCGCCCTCACCCGGTTGTAATTCCCAATCCAGTTTCTTGGCGTTCAATGCCTCTTCCAAGGCTTTTTCCGCCTTATCCCAGACGGCATCTTCACCCACCCGGTTTTCCGGCCGGGTAGACAATTTGACAATGACATTTTCAAAACCGAAATCTCTGTAAACCTCGAACAATAAATCGATAAAAGCCGATACTTCATCCTGAATCTGATCTTCGGTGCAAAAAATATGCGCATCATCCTGAACAAAGTTTCTGACCCGCATCAAGCCATGCAAGGTACCTGACGGCTCATTACGATGACAGGAACCAAATTCCGCCATGCGTATCGGCAGATCACGATAACTTTTAAGTCCCTGGTTATAAATTTGAATATGACAAGGACAATTCATTGGCTTGATCGCGTAATCGCGACTTTCCGAATGCGTGGTAAAAATCATGTCACCAAATTTGTCCCAATGACCGGATTTCTCCCAAAGCGACCGATCCACCACTTGCGGCGTTTTCACCTCGCCATAGCCATTCAGACGCAGCTTGTCACGGATATATTGCTCGACCTGTTGGTAAATGGTCCAGCCCTTGTCATGCCAAAACACCATGCCCGGCGCTTCTTCCTGTGAATGAAACAAATCCAATGCCTTACCGAGTTTGCGGTGATCGCGTTTTTCCGCTTCTTCCAGACGATGCAGATAGTCTTTTAATGCTTTTTTATCTGTCCAGGCCGTACCATAAATACGTTGCAGCATTTCATTGGAAGAATCTCCCCGCCAGTAGGCACCGGCAATCTTCATCAGTTTGAAGGCTTTCAACTTGCCGGTTGATGGTACATGGGGGCCCCGACACAAATCAGTGAAATTCCCATGACTATACAAAGAAAGATCTTCATTGGCAGGTATGGATTCGATGATTTCCGCTTTGTACTGCTCGCCCAAATCCTTAAAAAACTTTACCGCCTCATCACGGGACATTACCGAGCGCTTGATTTCCAGATTATCGGCAACCAGTTGCTGCATTTTTTTCTCGATGGCTTTCAAATCTTCCGGCGTAAACGGGCGCTCATAGGCAAAATCATAATAAAAACCATTCTCAATCACAGGACCAATGGTTACCTGTGCATCAGGAAACAATTCTTTCACGGCTTGCGCCAACAAATGCGCGGTAGAATGACGGATGACCTCAAGGCCTTCTTCGTCTTTTGCCGTAACGATCGCTAAATCTGCATCCTGGTTGATCACCGTACTGGCATCGACCAATTTACCGTTTACCTTGCCGGCGATGGTTGCCTTGGCCAACCCGGAGCCAATTGATTGCGCAACATCCAACACCGTAACCGGCTGTTCAAACTGACGTTGGGATCCATCGGGAAGTGTGATGACTGGCATGATGAGTTTTCCGTTTCCACAATAAAAAAAAAGCATCACGAGGATGCTTTTAGGATTTGGTAGGCGCGAGTAGATTCGAACTACCGACCCCCACCATGTCAAGGTGGTGCTCTAACCAACTGAGCTACGCGCCTGTCGTATTCGAAGCGGGTATTATGCCAACTTCTTAATTGTTATGCAAGCCAAAAATTCAGCAGGCTGTGCAACATCCTGTCGCACAGCCTGTATCACTCGCTTACCAGCTATAGCTTAATGTGGCGTAAACATTCCGGCCTGGCATGAAAACACGACCATTATTACGATTATGTAACTGATAACCACCTAAATGGTTCTGATAGCGTTTATCCAGAATATTTTCCACACCCGTTCCAATGACCAGATTCTTGATCGGCTCATAGCTGGCGCGCACATTCATCAGCATATAACCGGCCGTTTTCAACTCATCGTTATAGGCCGCCACATCACCTTGTCTGGCGAAAAAGACACCTTCAACCGAGCCCATCCAGCCATTATTCTGGTAAGTAACCTGGGTGCGCCCGTTCAATGGCGCAATACGATACATGTTATCATTACTCAACGCCACAGGAGAACTCAGGATCTGGCCGCGAGTATAATTCAAGCCGGCATCCAGACGCCAATTCTCATCAATCGAATAACCAGCTTCCAGATCGACACCAAACAAGTGCGCATCGACATTGCTGAATTCAAGAATATTTGCACCTTTCGCCAACGCCCTGGCTGTTTTCAATCCTTGAATATAATCTTCGATGTAATGGTAGTAAACACGCGGAGATACATAAGCTTTATCAGTATGCCAATCTAGACCTAGATCAAACTGATACGCCGTCTCGTGCTTCAGATTTAAATTACCCAGATAGGTATTGCCATCTGCCAAGCCGCCAACCGATGATGCATCGGTCCATAAATATAAAGCTTGATAGCTGGGCGCTCTATTTTTTCGGCCTAAACCGACCTTGATATCCAACTGATCGCTCAAGGCATAACGAAAAATAGCGTCAGAATCGACAAAATCGAAATTTCTTTTGTGATCCAACGCATTGAAAGCATTTGCATCGGCAACTTTAGGCCCCATATTGACAATTGCATTCCCTGTATTTGACCAGATATGGGTATAACGAACACCCACTTCCATAGACAAATCTTCTGTCAAGTCCTTAGACCATTCCGCAAAGGCGCTATAACGATCTCTTTGCGTATCGTTAAAAAAGTGGATATTGATGCCACCCATAGCAGCTATGGCTACATTGGCATTATTCAGAGATTTATCCGCATCAAAACCAAGGCTTAAATCACCATCAAACAGCGGCATATCCCATGCCAGCTTATAACCTCCTGCTTCGACGGTCGTACGATTGGATTTTTGCGTCGCGGATGTGCGCAGCGTGTAGTTATTCATTAAATGCCGCATCTTCTGGTAAAAGCCTTCAATGCGTAATTGCCGACCATCACCCAGATCCCATTGGTATTTACCATTATAAAGGCCACCTCGAACATACATGATGTCCATCGGCAGCGCCGGTGTACCTGAAATTCCGGTATCGATATTATTGTAATTCAGCTCAGCCTCATGACCGTCTCGCCGATAGGCGTAGCCGGTTGAAAAACTGTCTCTGTCATATTGTGTCGGCTGCCTTGACTTTAAGCGCTCATCATCTTCCACTTTGTAGTCATGACCCTTTTCTTCGATGCCGCTTAGATACACTTTGTGATTTTTATTCGCCACAGCCCCCATCAAGACACCAAACTTACCCTCTTGAGCCGAGCTGAAACCCATGGAAGCCAAACCACTGACTTCAATCTCACCCTCTTCTTCGGCAAAACGGCCTTTTCTCATATCGACCGACATGGAGCCACCGATTGTTTCAATACCACTACTGACCGGCGCAACACCTCTCTGTACTTTTAATGACTTGACCAACGGCGCCGGAATATGACTCAACGGCGGATCCATGCTGTTTGGACCGACTTCTTTAATATCCATCCCATCGATATTGACGTTGATACGATTACCATACATACCATGATATGACGCAATCCCCGTCAATGGACCATTTCTATTGACAGTCGCCCCTGGCACCCTTTCCAGTAAAGAGGCGGTATCTTTCAACACAGATGAGTCCGGTGCAGTAGAAAACGTTCCCGGACGCTGATAAACCCCTTCTACAATAATAGTCGGCAGCTGTTGTTCTTCCGCAGATGCCAAGGCCGGAATGGCCAGAAGCGTTGCAATTGCAATTTTTAGCTTCATAAAATCGTTTCCCCTCAAAAACAGATTAAAAAACAATTAATAATGCAATTTACAGGTAATGCAATTTACAGGCCAACCAATCAATTCCTTGATAAACAACAAGTTAAAAAGACCATTACCTCTAAAATAATTAAACTATGTTATTTAACACATTTTTTTGCGTGATATGCCACAGTACACCCCCATTCTTGCAAGCCTAGCCACTACTCAAGCCGGTATGAATATGATAATGTTGCGACATGGACGAATCACTGACTTTTGCGACTTCCTATTTATTCGCATTCACCATGGGACTATTCAGCAGCCTGCATTGCATCGGCATGTGCGGCTCCATCATCAGCACGCTGACATTCAGCATCAGCCCGGAAATTCATCGCAACAAGCGCAAATTATTCCCTTACATCCTGAATTACAATCTCGGCCGCATCCTCAGTTATTGCATCGCGGGCACATTGGCTGGCGCCATACAGTATTTATTCTCCCTGCCGCTGGGAGCAGCGCAAGGCCATCGGATTTTACAGATCATTTCCGCCATTTTTATGGTCAGCGCCGGCATGTATATTGCCGGCTGGTTTCCTCGTTTCGCTTATATTGAAAAACTTGGCAGCCGTTTATGGAAACGGATTGAGCCATTCGGCCGCCGCCTCATTCCGGTCAAAACCCGCTTTCAGGCTTTATTATTCGGCATGGTTTGGGGCTGGCTGCCCTGCGGCCTGGTCTATTCGGCGTTGGCGATCGCTGCGACCAGTGGCGACAGCCTGCGCAGCGCGCTAACGATGCTGGCGTTCGGAATTGGCACTTTACCCGCCGTGATGAGTGTCGGTATAATGGCGAATATTCTGAGTAAGCTTTCGAGAATGCAGCGGTTTAAACAAACGGTGGGCGTTTTATTGATTATCGTCGCCCTGTTTGCTGCATTCCCAGAGCTTTACCCTTTACGGCTACAACATTTTTAATGCGGGGAAATACTGTGACAACATTTAGTTCAATTATTGGCCAATCACCGGCTTTTGAATCGCTGCTACGGAGTGCACAGGTTATCGCTGCGACGGATGTCACTGTTTTACTGAAAGGCGAAACCGGCACAGGCAAGGAGGTTATGGTGAATGCGATCCAACAAGCCAGTCCACGCGCCAACAAGCCTTTTATCACGCTTAATTGTGCGGCACTGCCGGAAGGACTGGTCGAGTCCGAATTATTCGGCCATAAAAAAGGCGCCTTCACTGGCGCTGTCAATAACAAAAAAGGCTTGTTACAAGCGGCCGATGGCGGCACATTGTTTCTGGATGAAATCAATTCCTTGCCGTTGGGCATACAGGCCAAATTATTGCGTTTCCTTGAATCAGGTGAATGCCTGGCTGTAGGTGAAACCAAGCCTTATTTCAGCAATGTACGCGTTATTGCAGCGACTAATACGGATTTATTGACCCAGGTCGATAAAGGCGAATTCCGTCAGGATTTGTTTTTTCGCTTAAGCGTCGTGCCGTTGGAAATTCCGCCCCTGAATCAGCGTACTGAAGACATAGAAGCCCTGTCTCAGCATTTTTTCCAGAAATTTTCCAAACGCTACTCGGTTGCTGAATCCAGATTCAGCAAGCAAGCCATCAAGAAACTACGCCAATATGACTGGCCTGGCAATATTCGTGAATTACGCAATTTATGTGAACGCTTGAGTATTTTATTAGCTGGCGCAACTATCGAAGCTGAGAACCTGCCATCGGAGTTCATCGGTAAAATCAGTTCTGATCCAGTTGCGGATAAGTTCATTCTTCCAGAAGAAGGTTTGCAATTAGAAAACCTGGAAGCCAACATCATCCACCAGGCATTGGCCCGCACCCGAGGTAATCGCAGCAAATCAGCTAGGCTATTGGGAATTTCTCGCGACACGCTGTTATACCGGATTCAAAAATACGGCCTTTCAACGCATTAATCCAGCCTTCTCTCTCTGGAGCATAACTATCTACACATATTTTTCACGCCCATGCTTCTGCGTGGGCGCATCAAAACTTCACGTGCTGCGTTCTTAAAGCGCCAAAACAAAGAATTTTTTGCTTAAAATCCAGGTTCCAAACCAAAACCTTAGAAAACTCTATCCAGTTAGCTTGATCCTGCTTTGTTGAAGCGGAGCTTCTGGTTCGGGATTCCCAAGCGGGAGCTTGGGAATCAGCAAAATAAAGATGTGTAGATAGTTATGCCCTCAGGAGAAGGACAAGGTGCGAAAACTTTTCCATCAATACAAAAATGGCGCTGTACAAACCTCCCAACAAAAAATGTCAATTTTTACTGCGCGCCCTGACTACCTGGACAGTCACATTATCGCTGCGTCCTGCCGCTCGGAAAACGGTTAATTTAACCAGTTTTTTCAAACTTTCCTGCAATGATGGCGCAATGGACAGCTGATGTAATTCTGATTCTTTGACATATTCCCAGAAACCATCAGAACACAAAACAAAACACTCGCCATCGACAATGGCCGGGTAGGTATGTATATCCATCTTGTGCAGCTTCTGAATACTGATACTTCGGGTCAATTGATTTTGCTCAGGATGCATGGCCATTTCATGCTCAGTTATTTTCCCTTCATCCAAAAGTCTTTGGGTTAAGGAATGATCCCGGGTGCGCCATAACAAACGCTGCTGATCCAATTTATAGATCCTGGAATCTCCACAATGAATAGTAATGGTTTGTTGTTTATCCAGATATAAAATAGCGCAAGTCGTATGCGCTTTGGCGACATTTTCATCACCAGCAAATAATTTTCGCATTTCCATAACCGCCGCATCCATCCATTCGGCGACAATACGATTGGGACTGCCCTGCTGTTTTAACAAGGGTTGGTAATTTTTAAGTTGCAGCAAAACTCCCTGGCAAAAAAATTGTGAGGCTTTTTCACCAGCATGGTGACCACCTAACCCATCTGCCACCATAAAAATCGCATAGTCCTCTGCCACATAACTGGCCATACAATCCTGATTGACCAGGCGATCGCCTTTTGCTGTTAGTTGATAAAAATCCAGTTCCATCAAATCTGTTGATATCTTGCTTGCTGCATAATTGCTTTTAAATCAGCAACGGCTTTTTCCAGCCCACAAAGCACTGCACGGGCTATAATGGAATGGCCAATATTCAATTCCACAATTTCCGGTATCCGGCAAATCGCCTCAACATTGTGATAATGAAGCCCATGCCCGGCATTGACTTGCAAGCCTTGAGAATTAGCATATTGCGCGGCTTGTTGAATCCGTTTTAACTCCTGAAGTTGAGCTGCCGGCGTTTCGGCATCCGCATAAGCACCAGTATGAAGTTCAATAACAGGGGCGCCGCATTCAAGCGCCGCATCGATTTGTGATTTTTCCGCATCGATGAACAATGACACTTCAATTTCAGCCTCGGCCAAAGCCTGACTGGCCTCCTTCATACGCGGCAAATCAGCCGCTACATCCAAACCGCCTTCGGTCGTCAACTCTTGCCGTTTTTCCGGCACCAGACAACAAGCGAACGGTTTTGTTTCAGTCGCAATAGCTATCATTTCGTCAGTTACCACCATTTCCAGATTCAACCGGGTGTGCAGCATTTGCTTCAATAATTGAATATCTCTGTCCTGGATATGACGCCGGTCTTCTCGTAAATGTGCAGTTATGCCATCGGCTCCTGCTTGTTCTGCTATTAAAGCCGCTTGTACAGGCTCCGGATAAACTGTGCCTCGCGCTTGCCTGAGTGTTGCGACATGATCAATATTCACCCCTAATAATATTTCTTTTTTTTCCACGGTTATCAATACCTTAATTGATTAAAATAAGCGTGCGAACTTAACTAAGCCTGAATGGACTGAATGTTTCTTGCGACTTGCCGCCATCGTTCCAATTTCCTCAACTGTTTTGCCGATAATTGTGGCCGTCCACGCATTCTGGACAATCTGCGCTGCCTGTCTACATTTTCCACTATCGGCAAATAATCCAACACTTGTTCGGCGGCTTTGGGTTGATTGCATACCAACACCATATCACAACCAGCCGCTAAAGCCGCATCAGCCCGGTCAGTAAAACTTCCGACTTGACTGGCTCCTTCCATACTCAAGTCATCACTAAAGATAACACCATCAAATCCCATTTTCTGTCGTAAAATCTGCTGGATCCAAATGCTTGAAAATCCGGCCGGCAAACTATCGACAGCCGGATAAAGCACATGAGCCGGCATAATTGCTTCAAGCCCCTGTTTAATCAGGGCGGCAAAAGGAACCAGATCCTTGTCGCTGATCGCCTGCAAATCACGTGTATCCACGGGCAAGCTTAAATGTGAATCTGCCGCCACTGCGCCATGCCCAGGAAAATGCTTTCCTGTGGCTGCCATACTGGCTCGTCTCATTCCCTGCATAAAATCCCCGGCCAGCTTTGCAACCTGCCGGCAATCGGTGGAAAAGGCTCGATCAGCAATAATTTCACTGACCCCGCAATCGACATCCAATACCGGCGCAAAACTAAAATCTATGCCTAAGGCCAGCAATTCCACCGCCATCAACCATCCAGCCGGTTCAGCCAATTCAGGATGATTCTGATAAATACTGGCGGGTGGCAAGCGGATAAAACCTTGTTGAAAGCGTTGTACCCGGCCACCCTCCTGATCGACTGCCAGCAAGATTTCAGGCTGGACTACCCTGATTTGTTGAATCAGCTCGCTTACCTGTTCAGGTGATTGATAATTCCGGGCGAACAAAATCACAGCTCCTGTATTAGGATGGGTCAACTTGTCCTGTTCTTCGGGCAATAAAGAGAGTCCTTCCAGATCCAGCATCACTGGACCGTAATCATTTTTTTTCGTCATCTGGCAAATGTTTGAAGATGGCATATATTTGTTAACATCATCGTATTATATGAGGAAATAGTGTGAAAGTTTTTGTTTTGTTAATCAGTTTAGTAATGTTTGCTCCCTTGACTTATGCGGGTGAAGATGGGGAAAGCACAGAACCAGAAATGATTTACCTGGAAATGAAACCTAAAATCACGGTCAATCTGGCCGAACCCAGAAAATACATGGTCGTTAACGTGCAATTACTGGTGGAAGGCGAAAAAGCCAAGGAAAAGGTCGAAAAACACATGCCCATGCTAAGACATACCTTGATCATGATGTATAGCGGACTGCCTTCGGCCGAGGTACAGACCATGGAGCAACGTGAAGCCTTGCGGGTCAAAACCAAAGAAGCGATCGAGGATGCCTTGGAAAAATATGAGAATAAAGATGGTTTTCGTGACGTTTATTTTACCGAGTTTTAAGTCAATTAAACTGGCTGCGATGGCCAGCCTGACTTTTCCAATCACCTTGTCTGCTTCTAAGTTGCTATAAGGCACAGCGGCAAACTTTCCCCAAACGGGGGCAGGCCAAGCTGCATCATTTTGATAACGCACGATATGATGAAGATGTAATTGCGGCACAATATTTCCAATTGCCGCAATATTCATTTTGTCTGCCCGGTATAATTTGGCCAGTGCTTCGCTCAAAAAACAAGATTCTTTTTGTAACAAACCTCTGTCGACTACCGATAGTTGATAAATTTCACTAATACTTTCCCGCTCTGGCACCAAAATAAACCAGGGGAACTGGCTATCATTCATCAACAGTACTTGAGATAACGCAAAGCGGCCGACTGACAAACAATCTTTTTCTAATTGTGGATGAAGTTGAAATGTCCTCTGTACATGACAAAAATTAACTTATGACAAATGAGTCTCATGTATTCCAGTGACAAAAGGTATGGGTTGCAAAAGAGCAATCACTTTTCTAATCATCCTTTTTGATTGAGATAAGACATTAAACAACGTTGAGCGGATACAATCTAATCCATATCGAAACAGGCTTTGCGCGAGCCGCTGATGTGTTTTGGTTTTTATTGGTAACTCGCAATCATGTTTCCATTCGCCTGCTTTATGTGACCAACAGAAAGCAATAACGGGAAGTACTAACAATTTTTTGATCCGAAGATAACCGACTACACGCGTTTCCTCAAGTTTGAATCCCCGTCCTTTTAAACAGCCGAAAAGCGTTTCGATTTCCCAACGCAAGCCATAAATTTTAATCGCATCAGGGTTCAAATGCTGACAGACGATGATTAATAACTCACCATCACTCAGCCGTAACCCACTGAGATAAATTGAACAATTTCCCAAATAGCGCGCTGTTGAGAGGTGTCGTGTGCTACCCGGCTTAAGCCCATAAAACAAACGCTCTACGCGTATTCGCTGGCCTTGGGCATTGGTTGTCCAGGCGTTGTTGCGAATACGGATATAAAAGGGAATCTCTTGCCCAAACAACCAGCCCATCCATTCGTCTCCAATAAACTCCCGATCAGCCAAAAGACCTTTGATGTGATGTCGGCCAAACTGCGCAATAAAGCGTTTCATCAGCGCTATACGTTCCTTCGTATTAGAGTTGCCCCGCTTGTTTAAAGGCAACCAATACACAGGAATGGCGGCACCCCGATAAACCACGGCAAGCACCAGCAGATTAATATTGGTTTTACCCCACTTCCAATTCGTCCTGTCTAACGTCAGATAGTAATCCTGATCAGTGAAACCAAACAGTTTCATGATGAAATGAGCGACTTCATTGTAATCCAGCCAATGGTCACTGAAAAATCGTTGCATCCGTCGATATCGTGAGGAAATTTTTGCCCGACGGGGAAAGAATACGGCGAGCTGGGCCAGATTGACCGTGCTAACTGCCATCAAAGCAATTAACATACCCACAAAACAAACGATTCTTGCCTTGTTCCATTGAAAGTGCTCAGTTAATATGACGGTCAGCTCGTTGATTTGTAATGTCCCGTTATTCATATTCGCTAAAACAAAATGCGGTATTTAATTACATTTCAACGAGCTACGCCAGCTTTTAATATTTTTTGTCATGTACAGAGTGAAATGTCATAACATAAGGATTGAATCCAGGTTAAAAAAAACGGCATAATGGGGCAAAAAATAATAACATTTAGCTCTGGTTACCATCATGTCTGTATCAAGTCCAAGCATTTCCGCCAATATTCCTGACAACCCACTTGCAGTATCATTCAGGCTGATCATTGGATTATATTCTATTATCCCAATTTGCTTGTTGCTTTACTGGGCTGACCAGACGTTATGGAATCATTTTCTACAGGAGCAATTGCCCAGTAGTCCCGGTCATTTCTTGCTATTCCAGATATTATTTGGCACACCGCATATTATCGCCAGCTCAATTCTATTAGTCACTAACAAAGACTATTTACAGGTTTTTCAACGCAAGATTCTGTTAATGAGCGGGTTTATTATTTTATTTTTTGGCGTTGGCAGTTTGTTCATCCCTTATAAAATACTGTATATCATCAGCGCCTGCTGGACGGTTTTTCATGTTCTCAAACAGCAACACGGTATCGGCAAAGGCATTTGCCGATTGCCCAGCCATGCTTTTTACCTGCTTTTAGGCCTGAGCGTCACCGCCGGCATCGCCATTTACATGGGCATCTTTCTGAAAAACAGCCTGACGCAGAATCAGGCCGACGGGTTAAAAACCATCGCATCCGGTTTGACGCTTATTTTGATCTTCGCCACGGTATATAGCCAACGTTTTATTGCGACAACTTTCGGCAAGGCATTTATGTGGGCCAATACTCTACTGATCGTCAGCAGCTTTTTTCTTTACTCTCAGCAGTATTATTTTCTGGCAATTTTGATTCCCAGACTGGTGCATGATGCTACCGCCTATTTTTTCTATGTCGTCCATGACTACAACAAACATCATAAGCAGCCACAAAACTGGCTTTATCAATTGACCAGCCGAGTGCATTTGCCAATTTACATCGTACTGCCGGTTTTGTCGTTTATGCTGACCTATTTATTACAGGCATACAGCGACGAATTGATCAACTGGATTAGTCTAACCTTGTTCGGCACCAAAGTTTATAAGGCTATTACGTTGGGACTGTTAGGCTATTTGGCGTTAATGCATTATTACACCGAATCGTTTATGTGGACGGCCGACTCACCATTACGCCGTTATATTCGCTTTAAACGCTGACCTGAATCGGTGACTTCCCTGCACAGCAAATCACATGCCACTGAAATCACCGATTCAACTTTGAATGTCCCAAATTCCGACTACTCAATGGTAAAGCCAACCTTGATGGTGACCTGCCAATGAGCAATTTTTCCGTCTTCAATATGTCCTCGGGTTTCAACCACTTCAAACCAGCGCATGTGCTTAATGGTTTGCGAAGCCCTTTCAATGGCATTCTCAATCGCCTGTTGCATCCCTTCGGTTGAGGAACCGGTGAGTTCGATTTTTTTTATATACATGATCTGACATGGCAACTCCTTATTTGGTTTTTCAAATTCAAATCCCATCTTACGCAAATTTCATTTAAGCCGACAAGTCATTATTGCGAACCTCTGTACATGACAAAAATTAACTTATGACAAATGAGTCTCATGTATTCCAGTGACAAAAGGTATGGGTTGCAAAAGAGCAATCACTTTTCTAATCATCCTTTTTGATTGAGATAAGACATTAAACAACGTTGAGCGGATACAATCTAATCCATATCGAAACAGGCTTTGCGCGAGCCGCTGATGTGTTTTGGTTTTTATTGGTAACTCGCAATCATGTTTCCATTCGCCTGCTTTATGTGACCAACAGAAAGCAATAACGGGAAGTACTAACAATTTTTTGATCCGAAGATAACCGACTACACGCGTTTCCTCAAGTTTGAATCCCCGTCCTTTTAAACCGCCAAAAAGCGTTTCGATTTCCCAACGCAAGCCATAAATTTTAATCGCATCAGGGTTCAAATGCTGACAGACGATGATTAATAACTCACCATCACTCAGCCGTAACCCACTGAGATAAATTGAACAATTTCCCAAATAGCGCGCTGTTGAGAGGTGTCGTGTGCTACCCGGCTTAAGCCCATAAAACAAACGCTCTACGCGTATTCGCTGGCCTTGGGCATTGGTTGTCCAGGCGTTGTTGCGAATACGGATATAAAAGGGAATCTCTTGCTCAAACAACCAGCCCATCCATTCGTCTCCAATAAACTCCCGATCAGCCAAAAGACCTTTGATGTGATGTCGGCCAAACTGCGCAATAAAGCGTTTCATCAGCGCTATACGTTCCTTCGTATTAGAGTTGCCCCGCTTGTTTAAAGGCAACCAATACACCGGAATGGCGGCACCCCGATAAACCACGGCAAGCACCAGCAGATTAATATTGGTTTTACCCCACTTCCAATTCGTCCTGTCTAACGTCAGATAGTAATCCTGATCAGTGAAACCAAACAGTTTCATGATGAAATGAGCGACTTCATTGTAATCCAGCCAATGGTCACTGAAAAATCGTTGCATCCGTCGATATCGTGAGGAAATTTTTGCCCGACGGGGAAAGAATACGGCGAGCTGGGCCAGATTGACCGTGCTAACTGCCATCAAAGCAATTAACATACCCACAAAACAAACGATTCTTGCCTTGTTCCATTGAAAGTGCTCAGTTAATATGACGGTCAGCTCGTTGATTTGTAATGTCCCGTTATTCATGTTCGCTAAAACAAAATGCGGTATTTAATTACATTTCAACGAGCTACGCCAGCTTTTAATATTTTTTGTCATGTACAGAGATTGCGAACAACTAATCATTTTAACTGTAAAGAATCACTGGCAATCAGTAAAAATTCATCTAAACTCACTATAATATTCACCATCTTGTTTCAGGATTCCAACTATGGCTTTGCATAAAATTGCCGCTATCATTTTCGGCCTGAGTTTAATGACGGTTGTATGGGCCGACAACTTGAAAATCAACCCGAATCACCCAGACCAATACACGGTCGTCAAAGGCGACACACTTTGGGATATATCGGGAAAATTTCTGCAAAACCCATGGGAGTGGCCCAAGTTATGGAAAAAAAATCCACAAATTAAAAATCCACATCTGATTTATCCGGGCGACACGCTTTATTTTTCTATCGTCAATGGCCAGCCTCAATTAAGTCTGACGCGACACCAGGGGAATGATTTTTCACCCAAAATTCGTCAATTCCCGGTTGAAGATGCCATCGAAATGATTCCTTCCGATGCGATCCGTCAATTTTTGACCTCGCCTAAAGTGGTCACTCAACATGAATTAGACAATGCTCCATATGTTATTGATTTTGCCGGTGAACATCTGCTGGCTGGCGCCGGGGACCGCATTTATGTCCGCTCCATCACCCAGCCTGAAAGCCTGACTTACATCGTCTACCGAAAAGGCAAAGCGTACACCAGCCCCGACAGCCAGGAAATTCTGGGTTACGAAGCGAGCTATATCGCAGATACCACGCTGCAAAGCATTGGCGACCCTGCAACGCTGTCTATCAACAAATCGGATCAGGAAGTCCGTATGGGTGATCGTTTGATGGTCAGTTCGGCTGGAGAATTGGCGCTCAACTATTATCCTCACGTATCCGAAAAGATTATCAAAGGGAATATCATCAGTGTATTGAATGGCGTCTCGCAAATAGGCCAATACAATGTTGTAGTCATTGATAAAGGGACAGCCGATGGCATCGAAACCGGTCATGTTTTCGATATTTACCGTAAAGGCCGAACCGTTGTCGATCGAATTGGTGACCCGGATAAAACCAGTACTGTTAAACTACCGGATGAAATTGCTGGCGTCTTGATGGTCTTTCGACCTTTTGAACGAGTCAGTTATGCGTTGGTCATGGAAGCGTCTGCCGCCATTCATGTACTGGACAGAATTGAAACTCCTTAAATCTCAATAAACCATTTGCCCGACTCAACTTTAAAATACTGGCTGGCCATGCTGAGAACCCCCGGCATGGGCAGCAAAACCATTGAAAAACTGCTGCAACAAACCGAGCCAGCCGCCATATTTTCCGCCTCCCATGCGCAATTGAAAAAATGGGGTTTGAACGATTCAGTTATCAGTGCAATAAAATCACTCGACTGGTCGGTGGTTGAGCAGGATCTTGCTTGGACCAATCAGCATCAACACTACATTATTCCTTTTACAGACCCGGGTTACCCGCCACAACTCAAGGAAATTGACAATCCACCACCGGTTTTATTTGTCAGGGGTAACATCGATTTGCTCAATCAGCCTCAAATCGCCATTGTCGGCAGCCGCAATCCTTCGCCGCAAGGCGTACAGACCGCCCAGCAATTCGCCACAACTCTGGCGCAGTATGGTTTTGTCATTACCAGCGGGCTGGCGCTGGGTATCGATGCAGCCGCCCATCAAGGCGCGTTGGCGGCAAGCGGGCGGACTATCGCCGTGGCCGGCACGGGATTGGACCGCGTTTATCCTGCCCGGCATAAACAACTGGCTACCGATATTCTGCAACACGGCACGATCATCTCTGAATTTCCACCCGGCACCGCAGCTAAAGCCAATCATTTTCCTCGCCGCAATCGTATCATCAGCGGCTTGTGCTTAGGCCTTCTGGTAGTAGAGGCTGCGAAACAAAGTGGTTCTTTAATTACCGCCAGATTGGCGCTGGAACAAAATCGGGAAGTTTTCGCCATTCCAGGCTCCATTCACAACCCTTTGGCCCGGGGATGCAACGCATTAATCCGTCAAGGCGCTAAACTGGTGGAAACGACCGATGATATTTTTGAAGAATTAGGCCAATATAATCAACAACCTACCAACAAACCAGCAGAAAACTTCAAAACAACACTTGACCCGGAGCAGGAAAATCTATTGAATTTAGTCCAATTCAGCCCCACAACCATTGATTATCTGATCGAGGAAACCGGACTTTCCATAGAAATCATCTCATCCATCTTACTGGTGCTGGAACTGGAAGGATATATTGCATCACAGCCTGGCAGTAGCTATATTCGACTCAAATAACCCCATTTGGACTCTATGAAAGAAGATATTTTTGATGTACTGATTTACCTGTTTGAAAACTATCTGGCCGACGAAATTGATATGTTGACCGACGCCGATAGTGTGCTTGAAGAACTGAAACAAGCCGGTTTTGGCCAGACTGAAATCAATAAAGCCTTCGACTGGCTGGAATCTTTATCTGAAGAAAACACGATTATTCCAACTGTTTCCTCAGCCTTCCGGATTTTCAGCGAACCGGAAAAAAAGGTGTTGGATATTGAATGCCGAGACCTTTTATTGTTCCTGGAACACAACCAGATTTTAAACCCTGACAGCCGTGAAATTGTTATCGACCGCGCCATGGCGTTGAAAGACGAAAATATCACCCTGGATAAATTAAAATGGCTGGTACTGATGATATTACTCAGCCAACCTACCGATGACAGCGCCTTTTCACGCATGGAAGATATTGTCTACGACCTGAAGCCAACCGCCCTGCACTAATTATATGAGTAAAAACCTCGTTATCGTCGAATCACCGGCCAAATGTAAAACTATTGAAAAATATCTTGGAAAAGACTTCCAGGTATTGGCTTCGTACGGCCATGTCCGTGATTTGGTTCCCAAAGAAGGCGCTGTAGACCCTGACCATGATTTCGCCATGAAATATCAGGTTATCGACCGTAATCTGCGCCATTTGCAGAAAATCAGCAAAGCCATCAAAAAAGCGGACAATCTCTATCTGGCGACTGACCCGGATCGTGAAGGAGAAGCGATCTCCTGGCATGTTTATGAATATTTGAAAGGCAAAAAACTGCTCAAGGACAAACCGGTTCACCGCGTGGTGTTTCATGAAATCACCAAAAAAGCGGTATCTGACGCCATTGCGCACCCAACGGAATTATCCACCACCCTGATCAACGCCCAACAGGCCCGGCGTGCGCTGGATTATCTGGTGGGCTTCAATCTGTCACCATTATTATGGAAAAAAATCCGCCGGGGTTTATCGGCAGGCCGCGTTCAAAGCCCTGCATTAAGCATGATTGTCGAGCGCGAACTGGAGATCGAAGCCTTTGAAAGCAAGGAATACTGGAGCCACACCGCAGAAGCCAGTGCGCAGGGAAAACCGTTTAAAGCCAAGCTGACGCATTTTAATGGCGAAAAGCTGTCCCAATTCAGCATTACCGATGAAAAACGCGCCACCGAAGTCAGAGAAGCCTTGTTAAAAGAAGCTGACGGTAAACTGCTGGTCGCCAAGCTGGAAAAGAAACAACGTAAACGCAATCCGGCCGCGCCATTTATTACCTCGACACTGCAGCAGGAAGCGGCGCGCAAACTGGGTTTTACTACGCGCAAGACCATGATGGTCGCGCAGCAATTATATGAAGGTATCGATCTGGGCGGTGAAACAGTCGGTTTGATCACCTATATGCGTACTGACTCGGTTAATCTGGCCGATGAAGCCATCGCGACTATTCGTGATTTGATTGCCGAAAAATACGGCAAGGAAAACCTGCCCAAACAACCGCGTTCATTTAAAACCAAATCCAAGAACGCGCAGGAAGCGCATGAAGCCATCCGCCCAACCGATGCATTTCGTCTACCGGAACAGGTTAAAAACCGGTTAACGCCCGATCAATTCAAACTCTATAATCTGATCTGGAAACGTACCGTTGCCTGTCAGATGATGCATGCAACGCTGAATCTGGTCGCCGTCGATCTCCATTGCGGCAGCGAGAAAAATATTTTCCGCGCCACAGGCTCCACTATCGCCAAACCTGGTTTTATGTCGGTTTATCTGGAAGGTCAGGATGATGGCAAAGAAGGCGACGACAAGGAAAGCTTTTTACCGCCGATGGAAGAAGGCCGTCCGGTCGACTTGAACGATATCAACGCCACCCAGCACTTTACCGAACCACCGCCGCGTTACAGCGAGGCCAGCCTGGTCAAGGCTCTGGAAGAGCACGGTATCGGTCGGCCATCCACTTATGCGACGATTATTTCCACCTTGCAGAACCGTGATTATGTCACGTTGGAAAAAAAGCGCTTCTCTCCCACCGATGTGGGCCGTATCGTCAATAAGTTTCTGACTGAACATTTCAATAAATACGTCGATTACAACTTTACCGCCAATCTGGAAAACGAGCTGGATGCGGTTGCACGTGGAGAAAAAGACTGGATCCTATTACTGGAAGAGTTCTGGCGCCCTTTTATCAAACTGATTCATGAAAAAGAAGAATCGGTGCAACGCAAAGACGTCACCCAGGAAGCCATCGATGAAAAATGTCCGGAATGCGGCAGTCCACTATCTATCCGTCTGGGTCGAAACGGCCGTTTTATCGGCTGCACCAATTATCCTGAGTGTTCCTACACCCGTAATTTGAATGACGACGGCACGCAGTCGCAGGAACCCGAAGTGGTTGAAGGCCGCACCTGTCCGAAATGTGATTCCGCGCTGGTCATCAAAACCGGTCGATATGGCAAGTTTATTGGTTGTAGCAATTATCCTTCATGCAAACATATCGAACCGCTGGAAAAACCGTTGGATACCGGCGTTGAATGTCCGGTGTGTCACAAAGGCAATATTCTCAAACGCAAATCCCGCTATGGCAAAATTTTCTATTCCTGCTCGGAATATCCCAAGTGTGATTACGCCCTGTGGAATGCGCCGATCAAGGAGAGTTGTCCAGAATGCGACTGGCCGATTCTGACCCTGAAAACCACCAAACGCCGTGGTCCGGAAAAAGTCTGCCCGCAAAAGGAATGTAAATACGCTACACCATATGAAGGTGACCCGGAAGACGTCAACGGCCCGACAGAAAACAAACAACCTGCCTGATACAGCCCCGTTGACTGGGTAGAGCATAGCGAAACCCAACAATCCGGCGAGCTTTACATTTGCTTACTTCCCAAGCTCCCGCTTGGGAACCCTGATTTAGAAGTTCCACTTAATCAAAGCAGAATCAAGCTAACTGGATAGGGTTTTTCGTGAAGCAGGAGCTTGGGTTCCAGCAAAACCGCCGAAAAACACAAAAACTCTTTTTGTTAAATCGCATAAATCTATTAAGTCTTTGATTTTTAATACGAACAAACTGTATAAAAAATAAACAATTTAAGTGTAATATAGATGTTATCTGCTCCATAGTGGATATTCCATAAAATACCCACAAAGTTATCCACAAAAACTGTGAATAACTTCTCATTAATAACTGATGTTACGCATCGTCCTGGATAATTGATAAATTTCAAAAAGCAATCAAGGAGCAGAGCCATGTCTTGTAATCAATCATACAGCTTGGTACACCATGAAATAGCCAGACCACTCAGAATCGAGTATTCGAGTTTGTTCGCGGTGCAATTGTCGTGGACAACTATTATCATAAATGCCAGAAGGCAATTTGCCTGGTCAGCATGCGGCAGATCAACGGCGTTTAGATTCAGAATATCAACCGCCAGCATGCGTTATTGCAAGACCGTTTCTCTTAGAAAACATTTCCGGTAGCCCGTATGAAGCAACGCGGAATACGGGAAGTGGGGGCTCCGATTATCCCGGATTCCGTTTCACTTCATCCGGGCTACTGACTACAAAAAAAGGGCGTTTGTGTAGGGCGGTTTTACGCCAAAACCGCCATAAAGCGGTAGGAAACACTCTCTCCTTAAAACGGTGGATTGCCTGACGGCGAATCCACCCTACCTGAAAAGTTATTATTTGTAAACGCAATCAATTTTCCTGTTCAATGCGTAACATCAGTTAATAACTCACTTCTTCGACGGTGCGATGAACAGATTAGCGATAACTATCCGGCATGATGCGGCAGTTTAGCGCTTACTTTCATCTCCTGTGTTCACGACTTGTACTTTCATCCCATCAACAGCATTGGGCAGATTGGTAATCATGATCTGGTCGCCATTGTGAAGCGCCGGACTGAAAACTAACACACCGCTGTGGACATTGCCTGTCTTTTTCACGCTCAGCGCCTGTAATCGTCCTGATTGCCGGTCCACCCGATATATTCGTTGATTATCATAAAGCGCTGTGCGGGGAATGAGCGCAACATTCTTTTGCGCAGGAAGATTCAGGTTTAATGTGACCGCCTCACCCAAGTGTAAAGCCTGCATCCTGGCTGCTACTGAAAACAAGGCATCTATACCTCGGGCATCGGCGCGGCCCAGCCTGTTCAACTGGACAGCGAAAGCGCCAACCGGACTTTGCGCCTGCCCGGTCAGTTTTTCACCTGCTTCTAAAGCCTGTTGAATGCCTGCCTGATACGGCGCTGGAATTTTCGCCCGAACTTCCAGTTGCACTAATGGATAGTAACTGGCGAGTATTTGATTATCTTTGACCGGGTCTCCAGGTGCGACCTCAACCGATTCAACAATGCCGTCAAATGATGCAATAACGCGGCTACGCTTTAAATCCAATCTGGCCATTTGCACGTCAGCCTTAGCGGATTCCAGACGGGCTTGTAATTGCTGTAGCCTGGCCAGATGATCGGCAATCGCGCGCTGGCGACTGATCACCGTCAGATATTGCCGGTTCAGTGCTTCTTTCGCCTGATCCAGCGATAGTTTCGAGCCCAGCTTTTTCTTTAACAAGCGCTCTGCACGCTGCTGCGCTGTCTGCATCAGTTTCAATACCGACCGGTCATGTTGCAGTGCTTGTTTATCGGCATGATATTGCGTATTTTCGCTGTCAATCAACGCCTTAAGTTCCCTGACTTTCGCCTGGGCACGCACAAGCGCCGGTTCAAAATCGCCGGCATCCAGAGCGATCAATAATTGCCCCGGTTTGATGCTATCCCCTTCTTTGACCAATACCTCGGCCACCCGACTCTTTTTTGGCGCGGCAGCTTTCACTAATGCTGGCGTTTCCACCTTGCCATACAAGGTCAATGTCGGTGATAAGGTTTTCAGTTTGATGGCGATGGTTTCCACTCGCCAAATGCGTTCCTGTACGGTCGCCTTGACCTTTTCCTGGCGTGTCACCAACAACAGGGTAAAGATCAGAATACCCAGCAAGATAATAATCAGCGGCAGGATTTTTTTGAAATGAGGGTGTGAACGCCAGCGAGCAATCAATCGCTGCATTACGCCGCCACCCCGGTCGGTTGTTTGTCAAAATAACGCGCCAGCAAGCCATGCTGAGCTGCCATTTTTGGCATGGGAATTTTCACTTCATAGCCACCGCCAGCTGCTTCCTGCATGGCATGACCATACATATCATCCATATGCTCAACCACCATATCGTGGTTACCTTGTGGCAAAATCACTTCCAGTCGGTCTCCCACTGCGAATTTATTTTTCACCAGAATTTCAGCCATGCCTTTTTCATCATCATAGCCGACGATTTCACCACAAAATTGTTGCTGATGACTTTTGGAATAACCGGTAATGTAGTTTTGTTGTTCATGCGTATGATGACGCTGATAAAAGCCATCGGTGTAACCACGGTTGGCCAGGTTTTCCAACACGCCCAACAAATGTGGCTGAAATTCACGCCCGGCCAGGGCATCGTCTATCGCCTGACGATAGGCTTGAGCTGTGCGCGCCACATAAAAATGTGATTTGGTGCGACCTTCAATTTTCAGGCTATCGACACCGATTTCCACTAGGCGCTGTACATGCTGAATGGCGCGCAGGTCTTTGGAGTTCATGATATAAGTACCATTTTCATCTTCCATGACCGGCATCAATTCGCCCTTGCGTCCTTCTTCTTCCAGAAAATAAACCTTATCCGCCAAAGGATGCCGCTCCCCGCCACAGGTTCCCTGATTCAAGTCGCCCATCGATAAGGCGGCGCTGTCCAGCACATAATCGCCTTCTGCATTTTCATGGGCTGGCAAGGTATCGTATTTCCAGCGGCAGGAATTAGTGCAGGTACCCTGATTGGGATCACGGTGGTTGAAATAGCCAGACAGCAGACAACGACCCGAATAGGCGATACACAATGCGCCATGCACAAACACTTCCAGCTCCATATCCGGACATTCCTGGCGAATTTCAGCAATTTCATCCAGGGATAATTCCCGCGACAGAATAATGCGCTCAACCCCCATTTTTTGCCAGAATTTGACGCTGGCGTAATTGACAGTGTTGGCCTGTACGGATAGATGAATCGGCATGTCCGGCCATTTTTCCCGGGTCATCATGATCAAGCCCGGATCCGCCATAATCAACGCATCAGGCTTCATGCCGACAATAGGCTCCATATCCTTGATAAATGTTTTAATCTTGGTATTGTGCGGTATCACATTGGCTGCCAGAAAAAATTTCTTCCCCTGTGCGTGCGCTTCCTTGATACCTTTATCCAGATTATTTTCCAGAAAGTCATTGTTTCTGACCCGCAGACTGTAACGCGGCTGTCCGGCATACACCGCATCGGCCCCATAGGCAAAAGCATAACGCATATTACGCAAGGTTCCAGCAGGGGATAAGAGTTCAACGTTTCTCATAAAATCTGTCCGTTTGAAATTTTGTATTTTAACACTTAACAGGCTGTTGAAAAACACCCCTATGCCTCCGGCTCAGGACGACGTCATCTAAATCGCCTCTCCCCCCGGCCACACCTTAACCAGCCTGATCCAGGGCCTTGGCGTAGTGAGGTTTCCCGGCTTGAAGCGGGATATTCGGTCGATTGGGCTGCAAAAAGCCGCCGAATGGCAGTTCGCCATGGTCATTGGCCATACCGGGGCCTGGCCGATCACCGTCGGCCCCGATGACGACCTGGGCCGGCCGTGTCAGCGCAGGAAGACAGCGAGCGCCTGCGCAGGATGGGCCGCAAAATGGCGGATCATGCTGGCGATGGATTGCCGCGGCTGACGGATCAGGCGACGCAGCAGGCCGATGACGGCGTTTCGCAGGCAGGCGAGCACCTGGGGGCCATGACCCTTTCGAACCTGGCAGCGGTCCTCATCGAACGTGACATCGCGGACCCAATGGAGGCGGTTCTCGATACTCCAGTGCCCCCGGTTGAGGGCCAGCAGTTGCCCGGGGTCGGCCTGTTCCGGGGTGAGATCAGTGATGCAGAAGATCTGTTCTGTGCGTGTCCTGCCGGTCTTGGACACGGTGACCTGGCGTTCGATCCGGCAGACCTGGCCCACATGGGGGAAATCGAGATAGGCATTGAGCGCAACGGTGGTGCGAAGGGTGCGCTGCTCGATCCGACCGTGTCCCTTGTCCACCGTGGTGTGCTCAGGGGGGAATGGATTCCCGGTCGAAAGCCTTGAGATCGTTGGCCAGGGTTTTCTGGTTGTCCTTGACCGTGAACAGGTAGTGCGCGCCCTTTTCCTCGACCAGGAAGCGGGCGGTCTCGCGTTGGGTGTGGAGCGCATCGGCGGTGACCACACGCCCCTCGATGGAGAGGGGATCGAGCAGCTCCCGCAGGGCCGGGATCTCATTACTCTTGGTCTCGACCGCGCGCTGTGCCAGGACGGTGCCCTGCCGAGGGAACAGGGCGGCGAGCAGGTGCGTCTGGCGGCCATCGCCCCGGCGAGCGCCCTTGAGGGTCTTGCCGTCGATGGCCAGGGGTTCGTCGGCCGGGGCGCTGGCCTGGACCCAGGCGGAAAAGGCCTGCTCCAGCGCCACCGGATCCACCTGCTGGAGCACGCGGCGGAAGGTGGGCTCGGAGGGGGCGACGAAGCGTTGCTGTCTGCGATCGAAATAGGCCCGCAGGCGCTTGAGCTGCGTCTGGGTCAGGCGGGCGGCGTACTCACTGATGGCCAGATAGCCCCGGGCGCCGGCCAGGGTGGCCGCCAGGGCGATGGTCAGCACCGTCGGCAGGGGGTGCAGCTGACGGCGTCCACCGCGGGGTTCGGGTAAGCGGCCCAGCTGTTCGCGCAATTGGACCATCTCCAGGTCGCTCAGATCAATCTTCTGCATTGGGGTGCTCCAATCGGGATGAGGGATCGGGTGGCGCAGCCAGTGGCGCGCCCGCTCATGGCGCTGTATCGGTCGCACGATGACATCGGACAGCGGCAGGGATCATGGTAAATCCACTTCGATCATGGTGATTGAATTCAAGCATGATCTGAGGTGAACGTCCAGCAATTATCCAATAGTGCAGGTTTGTCAGTGGGTTATCGGATTAGATGACGTGGCCCTGGCCTCCGGCTCCAACCCTCCATTTTGGGTTAAATTTACCTCCGGAGGGCCTGATTAGCCAGGTTTTCCGGTATCAGCCGGTTTATATTGCCCTTTCGAGGCTTTATTTCCGCCTTTTGGCGGATTTCAGGCACAACGGTGCCTGCGCAGTTGAATAACGCCATTGTAACAGGGTCATCAGGCGGGTCAGATTATACGCTGCGAAGGTGAATACGGTTTGGGCAGTCACTTTTTTCACTCCGCGAAATCGGGTTTGACGTAATCCCCCAACAGTTTTGCTCCAGCCAAAGACTTCTTCGATCCGTTTACGGATTTTGAGACTGCTGGTATAGCCTGGGTGTCGGGTCGTCCGCTTGTCAATCGCCGAACCTTCCGCTTTTTGAGTTACATGCGGGGTCACCTTCATGGCGCGAAGCTCGGCAACGAAGTTTTGGGTATCATAGTTTTTGTCACTGCCCACTGTGGCACCCGCTTTTTTGACACTGCGTTTGATCATTTTTGTCGCCGCCTCCCGCTCGGCCGTTCCTGTCGCCCGGGTCACTTCAACATCGATGACCAAACCATGGCGATTTTCCATGAGTGCATGGCCCGGAAAAGCGAGTTGGGCTTTATCGCCCTGACTTTTTTTATACATCCTTGCTTCCGGGTCCGTTGTCGATTCATGCGTGTCGTTACAGCGTTTCTCGCCTTTGAAGTTGACACCCGGATTGCGGGTGGAATCCTCCGGCGGCCGGCTCGAACCGTCTTTGGCCTTGACGCTTTTCACAGAAGCCCAGGCCTTGATTAGCGTGCCATCAACCGAAAAGTGTTCGTCTGAGACTAAATCCTGCCATTCGGCCAGGCACAGCACACGATCAAAAAACAAACGACTCACGCGCTCATTCAATAGACGGTCACGATTGGCGCTGAACGTTGAATGATCCCAAACCTCATCATCCATTGATAAGCCGACAAACCAACGATACAGCAGATTGAAATCAATGTGTTCGATCAGTTGCCGCTCCGAACGAATGGAAAACAGGATTTGCAACAAACTGGCACGGAGTAAACGCTCGGGAGGAATTGACGCCCGGCCCCGTCGGGAATACAGGTCATCGAACTCCTCATCCAGAGTAGTCAATAGAATATCGACCAAATATCGTAGTTTGCGTAAAGGATGATCACTCGGAATTCTGGATTCCAGCGTCCGATAACTGAATAATTCGTTTTGGGTATAATCAATGCCGCGCATAACAAATAAAAAATCGGGGAATATCAAATGGATTGAATCATTTTACCATAAATAACAATTAGTTATGTAATCAAATGCCAATTATGGCAACGAAACAATGCGGCCTCCAGGTTGGATTAAATCAACAGCCTGTTAAAAGAGTAATTGATCTTACTCAAAAAAATAATATTCAACTGACTTTATTTATCAACCCTTATCATTATAGTTATCTAGATATAATCAAATCTAAAGGCTATTGGAATGAATTTGAGAGCTACAAATATGCTTTATTAGAACTTGTTTCTCATTATGTTCAAGTTACGCTTTTTGGTTTTTCTCAATACTCTGAATATACTACAAGCCCCATACCAAACAAAAGAAAATCATTGGAGTTAAAATGGTTCTGGGAGCCCGCACATTATAAAAAAAGCCTAGGAGATATTATGCTGTATCAAATGTTAAATACTGCTTGCGGAAATCAAGAATCAGGCTCATTACCTGGTATTAATTTAACGCAGAAAAACATCAAGAAGTATTTACAAGAACAAAGATTATATTCATTACCACTTTAGTTTCCAACCGGTTCAGCTAACGCATCTTCTACCAACTGATTGACATTGCTGCCAGTCAAGGCGTTAAAAAAAGCTTCCAATTGAAGCATTTCCTGTTCGGTAAGATTAAGCGGCCGGATTAATTTATCCAGGTTTTTATTGGCGAATCCTCCCTGGTTATAAAAATGAATAACTTCTTTCAGTGTTTCAAAAGAGCCATCGTGCATATAGGGTGCGGTCAAGACGATGTTACGTAATGTGGGCGTTCGGTATTTCCATAAGTCTTCAGGCTGTTGGCTGATTCCATATAAACCCAAGTCATTCGGTTGCAGTTCGGCGACCGAGTTGATAATCGATTGCTCAACTTCAACAAAAACACCTGGCGCCAACTGCACTTTTTGTTTTTTGCTTGCCGACATTGTTTTACGATAACCAACGCCGGTATTGTGCAGTTGGTTGTCGGTAAAAACAGCGTATTTTTTATTGATGGTATGACACTGCCTGCACTGTGCCTTGCCGGTAAATAACCTGAAGCCTTTTCGGGCTTGTTTGGATAATGCATTTTTATCACCGCCATAATACCAGCGATCAAAGGCCGAATTGCCAGACACTAACAGCCGTTGATAACTGGCGATTGCCTGACCCAGGTTCAGCATGTTGACATCTTCGTCGAACGCCTGTTGAAATCTGCCCTGGTAATCCGGTAAATGGCGGATTTTTTCCAGCACATAACCAATGGATGGATTGGCCATTTCATTATGCGCCAGTAAAGGTGCCCAGGCTTGTTGTTCCAGCGTGTATTCGCGGCCATCATGAAACAGACGGGTTAAATAGGCCACATTGTAAATCGTCGGACTGTTGCGCCGCACCGTTCGGCCTTCAATGCCGACGGCGGTCGCCATCTCGTTACTGGTAAAGCCTTGCTCGGGAATGTGACACATGGCGCAGGAAAATGTATTGTTCAGCGACAAGCGCCGATCAAAAAACAGTTTTCGTCCCAAAGCAATTTTTTCGTTACTAATCGGATTATTATCGGGAACAGGAATAGCGGGCAAACCCAGCGGCGGTTGTTTCAGGTATTGCAATAAATCCACTGCCGACTTTTTCTGACTGTTTGTAGGTGATTCAGCGACTTTCTGCTCGGCCAACAAGGTTTTGATATCGTTGACCAAGGTGTCAGCATGCAAAAAATCGACACTGTAAATATTACGAATCTGTTTATCGCGATCGATTAAATAAACTTTTAATAAATGCGAGAAGGTACCAGTAAACTGCCCCTGTTCATCATAGATTTTCTGCACCTGTTGCTGGTAATTTTGCAAAATGGGCTGTAATTGTTTTTCTGATTGTGTGGTTAGAAAGCGCCAATCCAGTCCACTGTTTTTAAACCCTTGAGCATAACGTTTCATCGCCTCTGGCGTGTCATGCTGCGGATTGAAACTGAGGGTCAGCAACCGAAGTTTGCCCGCCAGTTCCGGCGTTTTTTGTAATCGCCGACTGATCTTATGAAAAACGGCGGTCGCCAAAGGACAGCCATTGACATCGCTACAGGTGGAATAGATAAAGCTGAGCAGGACGATTTTATCGCCAAACAAATCATGCAGTTTCAGCCTTTGCCCTTCACTATCCAGCACTTCGCCATCTGCGGCAGGTTCAATAACCGGCAGCCGATAGCTGCCCGGTTGTTCAGGTTGATAAGGTAATGGACCATAGCCTGGCGCCAAATCGGCCTGCGCGACCGGCAATATCGCCAGCACCAGAATAATAAAACGGAATAAATAAGACATAATCAAATAAAATGTGCAGCGTCCTTGCCGCAAAAAGAGTTTACTGGCCGAATTTAGCCAATAATGCTTGTGCGCCATTTGTTTTTTGCGCATACAAGGAATACGCGCCAAAACGCATTTGATGCGCACGGCCTAATTTTTGTTGGATAAAGTCAATTGAAAACTGTTGTTTCAACTGCTTGCCATCCCAATGATAAAGCTTTAAATATTGCTCGTTATCCTGGCCTTTTCTATCCCAGTTGGCTAACAAAGAAGATGTGTAATACAAGCGCTTGCCATCCCAACTGGATGAAACCATATTCACTTGAGCACCGATTTTTTGCTCGAATATCTGCTTCGGATTAAATGGATCGGAAATATCAAAGGCGCGGGTTTTACCATCCATAAAAGTATTCACCCACAGCAGTTCATCATCACTCTGAATGGAAATGTCGACCGGTAACGGAATTTTGGATGGGTCGCCAATGTCTGCTACTTCTTTTGTTTGCCATTGTCCTTTTTCATCTTCATATATCAACCAGATTTTGGAGGTCAATGCCGTGGTGGTAAAACAATAATTATGACGGGCATTCAATGCACAGCGAATTTCCAGTGGCGCGCCGGGCACATCAAACACTTTTTTCGGCTGCCGACTATGCAAATTCCATTGCACGACAGTTTTGCCAAAACGTTTCATCGCTTCAGGGTCTTTCAGCATTTTGCCAAAATCCATCATGTAATTCGACCAGCCGGTAAACGACGAGGTGAACATGGCATTCTTGCGCGGCAACACTCTGACATCATAGCCATACCCATCGGCATATTGCCCTGTTTTGATCGCGCCACGAAGGTCTTGGTCAGTCGGCATCCAGTGTGTGGCAATATATTCACCGGAATTTGTATATTCCACTAACGCTGTCCGCCCACCATGATCCTTATTATTCGACAAACCGGTAATCATCATTCGACCGGGTAAGGCGTAAGTGGTATGCGGCCCGACTACGCCACCACTTTTTTCGACAAAATCGGTGATCACCTTGGTCAATTTTGGATGAGCCGGATCGCTATGCACATCAAAAATAAAAATTTTACTGGTATCCAGGCCGCCCGCCCATAAATACTGGCGATCATCGGTAAATCCTGAATGATGGGCTTCATTTCGCCCCCCGACCGATACCGTATCGATTACTTTCCCGTAATCAGGCGATTTTGGATTGACATCCACCGTGACCAGTTTATCCTGCTCATCCCCGACACCTTCCATGCCCAATGTCCAGACATAGACAAAATCCTCCTGTCCGGTTATTTTTGCCATATAGGGTGATTGGCAGGTTTCATCGGCATTAACCGATAATGGGGCCAACATAGCACTACTGGCTAACACTGCCCCAGTCAGCATGGCTCTGATTTTTAACTTCATCTTTATCCTTCCTTTTTTAATATTAATCGTTCCAAAAGCTCTTGAATTCTATTTTCCCCCCCTCATCCCAGCCTTCTCCCTCTGGAGAAGGAGACAAGGTACGAATACTTTTGAAACACTTTATACAATAATTATTCGGCCGTTGTCGGGTCGATAATGGTTCGGATTTCAGCAATATTATTGGCTGGAAACCCACCTTGCTCAGCATGTTGCCGAATCGTTTCTTTATCCGGGGCAATGTAAACACAATAGATTTTATTATCGGTTACATAGCTTTGCAGCCACTGAATCTGCGGCCCCAACTCTTTCAACACACAACAGGATTTTTGTGAAATCTGTTGCAATTCCTCTTCGGATAATTGCCCCGCATTTGGTATTTCTCTTTCGATAATATATTTAGTTCCCATCTATAAATGCTAAAACATTGAAATACAAACAAAAAGCCGCCAAAAGGTGCTGATAAATCCGGTGTTGGATGGTATAATTATGCACTAAGTCATTGAAACATAATGAAACCATCCCACACCGGAGATAACAATGCGACAAAAATGCACTGTCCAGCGTAGTATATTTCATTTTTTCGTTGATCACGAGATCGGACAGGAATTACAAGCCATTTCCACTTGGCTGGATGATCATCCTGAGGTACTGGAATGGGTGGTAACCGATCTCCTGGAGGCAAAGGTTACAGATTGTGGTCGCAAAGGCATGCCAGTGGAGTCAGTGCTGCGCTGTGCAATTCTCAAGCAATACCGGCAGGTGAGTTACGAGGAGCTGGCGTTCTACCTGCTGGATTCGCAATCATTCCAGGCATTTGCCCGGTTACCCGTGGAGGTTATTCCCAGAAAAGCAGCGTTACAGCGAACCATCAGCAAGATCAGTGATACGACCTGGGAAAAAATCAATCAGGCCATACTGGGACAGGCCAGGGAGGCGGGCGTGGAGCGAGGACAAGTCATTCGTCTGGACAGCACGGTAACGGACGCGAATATTCACGAACCCAGTGATAGCAGTTTGTTGTGGGATGGTGTGCGCGTCTTGGCCCGACTGTTCGAGCGGGCAAAGGAATTATCGGGTGGCAAACCACTGCCTTGCCAGAATCATTGCCGACGGGCTAAAAGGCGCATGTGTAGTATTCGCTATATACGCGGCCGGGACAAGAAAGCCGCCTTATATCAGGATCTGATCCGGGTGACGCGGATGAGCCTGTCGTATATCGAGCCGGTTTACCAAGCGCTGGCAGGGTCACGGGCAGATCCCGCCCGTTGCGCGGCCTGGCTGGAAGAAGTCGAATACTATCGCACATTGATCGAGCAGATTATCGAACAAACAGAACGGCGTGTTTTTCAGGGTGAAAAAGTGCCGGCCCAGGAAAAGATCTTCAGCCTTTTTGAAGCGCATACGGATATCATCATCAAAGGCAGCCGGGATATCCAGTATGGTCATAAATTGAACCTGGTGACAGGTCAAAGCGGACTGGTATTGGATGTGGTGGTCGAAGCGGGTAATCCGGCCGATACGGAACGCTTGCTGCCCATGCTGGAGCGCCACATACAACACTATGGCAAGGCGCCCCGGCAAATGGCTGTTGATGGTGGCTATGCCAGCGAAGCTAACCTGAAAGAGGCCAGGGCGAAAGGCGTCAAGGACATGGCTTTTCATAAAAAAAGAGGCCTGGATGTCCAGGAGATGGTCAAAAGTAAGCGGGTCTACCGCAAGCTGCGCAACTTTCGAGCAGGTATTGAAGCGGGTATTTCGTATCTGAAACGCAGCTTTGGATTGAATCGATGCAACTGGAAAGGACTGGAGCATTTCAAGGCTTACGTGTGGTCGGCGGTTGTCACGCATAACCTGGTTACGTTGGCGCGCTTGAAGCCAGTTTGAACCAGTCGGCTACTGACTTTTTTTGAAATGGGGATATCACCTCAGGGGGTTATTCGTCCAAAAAATGGAATTTTGGCCATCATAGCTTCCTGCAATCGACAATAGACTGGGTTGGACCGTAAATTAATTTATTCGGTATTTTGGAATACGCTAATTATCTGAATACTGGCGTCATATATAGCTATTTATAGACGGGAACTATTTAGGCATCGCTTTTCTCCTATAATTAGACCGGTCGTCTCTTTTTAAGCTATTAAAAACAGCCTTGCACTTTATGGCATCGCTGAGCAAATCGTCCCTACTGCCAGCGATTCCTTATTTATCAAGGCCTGAAATAATCATCGAGCAAATCATCACAACATTGCCGCAGCGGGGCGGATGATTGCTCTATCTTCATCCCCAGTAAAGCGCCTTGCCAACTATTTGTCAGTAAGTCCACCATACTCTCGGCGGAACGATCCGTCCGTACCGTTCCTTGTTGCTGCGCCATTTCCAGGGCTTTTTGCTGCAAGTTGCGATAACGTTGCACGGCATGTTGCAGCGATTGACGACAAGCCTCACTGGTATCGCCCACCTCTCCCATCATATTGCCCAGCAAACAACCACCTTTAAAATCATTCTGCTCCAGTTCTGCAATCAACTCCATAAAATACCGCTTCAGTGCCAGCAAAGCGTCATCCGCCGAATTCAATAAATGCATTTCCAGGCGCAGTATAAAGGGTTCGATATAATGCTGAATCACCTCGGCGGCAAAAGCCTCTTTATTCTGAAAATAATGATAAAAAGAGCCTTTCGGAATCGCAACACTGGCCAGCAACTGCTTCAACCCGGTCCCGTGGTATCCCTGCGTCGTCAGCATTTGAACGCCCTGATCCAAAAGCTTTTCACGCTTTTCTGCTTTATTTCTGGTTTCCATTTGCATGAGCCTAATTATGCGACCGGTCGTCTCTTTATGCAAGAAATAAATAAATTGATCATTGATATTACGCACCAGCAATACTGGCTCTGTGCGTTTTATAAAGAAAAATACCGGTTTGTAGGGTCGATCAAGCGTAGTGGATCGAGCGGGGGGACATTACGAAATAAACAATACTTAAAAAAAAAATCCCTTACCGCTCTGCGGCAAGGGATCAAGCTGCACCGAGGTGACTAACTAACGACTGGGTGTTAAATGACGGTAGTCCAACCGCTGCCAGCGCATGCCAGGGCCGCGCCAGAACAAATACAGATGTTCTCGACCGGTATATTCAAAATATTGCAGTTCCAGATCATGACTACCAGCCGTATAATTTTTACGTTCAGCCGTATAATTTTTACGTTTGAAACTCCAACGCATAGAATGAACGCCATCGATATCGGCAATAGTTTGATCATCGATGATCAAGCGGCTGCTATCATCGGAAATCAGGAAGAAATAATATACGCCATCCTGTGGAATCTGTAATCGCGCCCGGAAACGGAAGGCGAAATGATCATCGCGATTGCGGTTCACCAGATTGAATTGCTTTTGTATGCCACTGGAAACCGGCGTCAGGCTGTCAAAATCTGGCAGTTTTTTCCAGAAGCCTTCAAAATATTCATAACTCAATCCTTGTCCAACATAGATAGTGACCAGACCATAGTCCTCACCGCCTCGACCATCATTGATCTGATAGGTGAAGCTATCGATGCCATAGAAGCCGCTCTCGGGTAAATAAGCCAGTTTGTCACCCTGCCGGGAAACCTGACCATGCGCAGGTTGTGTAAACTGAGTCACGCTCAGCGGATCACCATCGGTGTCGACATCATTTTGCAATACATCGATCACGACTTCACTGGCATCCGGGTTTTGGATAACATCATCCCCGGCGACTGGAAAGCTGTTCTCAGGTTCGGCCAGTCTCAATGCATCAGAAGGAATCTGTCCACTTACGCCAGGACCTTGCCAAAAAACCTGTAATTGAGGGTGGTCTGCTTGTTGCACAAATAAAACTTCAATTCGGTGTAAACCAGCCGTCAGCGGCATGGTCGATGAGGTCTGATCAGTGGCGACTTCCTGCCCATCGATCAATACCTTGACCAGGCCATTGCTATCTGTGAAGAAACGATAATCTCCATTGGCCGGAATCAGAATCTGGGCAAAAAACCGGAAGCCAAAATCTGTCTCTTGAGTTCGGGAAGTCAAACTGAAATTAGGCGCAATACCTTCAGCTTTAGGCGTAAGTGTTGAAAAATCAGGAATTTGATTCCACTGCCCGAGGAAATATTGGTAATTGGCTCCCCATCCGACATTGACGGTCACCCAAGCGGAAACATTGTGACCTTGATTATCCGTCATGCTGTATTGAAAGTTATCCTGCCCCACATAACCATTGTCAGGCGTATAGCGGACAATATCCTCTGTCATGACAAGCTTCCCATGCTTTGCTGCGCCGACAGCGTCCAGACTTAGCGCGTCGCCATCGGCATCGACATCATTACTTAGAACATCGATATCTACACTTTCTTCTTTTCGGGTCAGCGCAAAATCGTCATTGGCTGTCGGCGCATGATTCACCACTACTTCTGGCTGTTTGGATTCAAACCAGGCGGCTATCTGCGGCCCTGAAACATTGATGGCGCGAACTGCATCGGCACCGTCAGTTTCCGCTGCGTCAACCCCACAAGTCAGTCCATTGCATTTATTCACTAATGGTGTGGAAAAATAAGGTACGCGTCGGGCATTATAGGCTGGGGGGTAAGCCATGGTGGTCACGAATTGATTATCGACGCCATGCCCTCTGCCCCATTCATAAAGTCCACCGCGGCTGCCTTGCTTGAATGAATGGCCCAGCCCCAGGTTATGCCCTACTTCGTGAGCAAAGGAGGTAATGCAACGATCTCCAACCACATTATAAGCAAGGGCCTTCTCGCCTGCGTAAATAGTGTCGTTCCGGCCGCCCAATTTATACCCAAACCCACAATAATCAGGCCCTGTTGGGGTTATCATGGTGACAATATCAGCGCCATATTGTGAACGCAGCTGTTGCACCGTTGTGTCTTTTTTCAATCGTTGCAGGGTATCCACATCTGTTTTAGGATTAGGCAGAGAAACAGCCGTGACCTTGACGATACGAAAGCGAATCTGCGCCTGACTGTTTTCCAAAGACTGGTTCGCGTAGGTTTCCATGCTGGCCGCCCGCGTCAATGCGTCGTTAGCCGACATAGCTGCGGCATCATGCACCACCAGAATATCTAGTGTGTGAATTTTGGCCCAGGCCGCACTGGAAAAAAGCGCCAACAGTAAAATGGTGAAATAAGGTTTCAAATATCGTTTCATTTGTATCTCCTGCTTTTTATGACAAGCCTTCGGGCGGCGTCAAAATAGAATCATTGTGTTGGCGAAAAGCATCCAGCGCCCGGTCATCAATCACCGTTCCCTGTCCTGTCTGGTTATCGATTTCAATCTGGTAAACGCCATCATCGGTGACCACCATTACCACCGTGGTGTCAGGGCCTCTGGTCAGCATAAAGGATGTCAGTTCATCACCATCTTCCAGACGGCCTTTTGAGACGCTGACCTTGCCATCAAACTGCTTATACTGGCTTTCAACCACGCCTTGATAAGTCTTCTGTGTTTGTGGAATTTCAAACTGAACGGTTTGCCCTTCAACCAGATTCGCCAATCTGTCAGGCTCAGCCTGGATATATGCCATTTCAATATCGGTATCCATTGGATCCTTTTTCTTGAACTCTGACGGATTAACAGCCTTTTTCCATAAACGTTTGATTTTTATGTCGGAACTGACCACCTGAACTGGCGTGCCGCCATCTGCTCCCGATGCGCTTGGTGGATTCGCTTGCATCAAATAGCCCAGTACGATGAAGCCTGTCGCCAGTGGAATAATGAACTTTTTCATGGAAAATGACCTGATTAATTGCTGTGACACTTAGTTAGAAGTTACGCATTGACAGGCAATGTTAAACTATGGGTTTAAAAAATCCCAAAGTCAATGCAAGGCAAACCTTGATAAGAGAAATAACACGCCCCTCAACAGCCTGCTGTACATTACCCATGTATATTGGTTTTTTATAGAAGTTACGCATTGACAACAGATCGAAATTTTGGGATTAAATGATTCATATTTGGCATAAAGGTGTCGATAAACGAAGCCATAACATCGTTGAATAAATTCCGCTGTACGCTATAGCAATTATTAATCACGTCTGCAAAGCTCAATTTTTGTAATTGAACAAAGCCACAAATTGCAGAAAAAATATGATTATTTATTGCTCTTTTATTGCGAACCTGGAACCGCTCAATATTACACACCTGCTTTATTGCCCGATGATATTGCTCAATCTGCCAATGCCTGTCATGTTATTCGGTAAATACTTTCTTGTCAAAAACAGCGGTTTTTTCTTCATCAGGTAGTGAACTTATGTAATGGCGAACTTGTTCTTTCAAGGTCGTCCGAAATAATTTCACATACCCAAAATTTTTGAGCCAAACCATTAAGCCGTCTTCCGGGATTTCTAATTGCCTGACTTGAACCCATGAACCTTTTTCAACAGAGACTAATCGATTACCTTCCACTGCAAAGAATAATCCTGTCTGATGATTTCTTGTCAATTTAAGATTATCCACGCAACTGTACCAGCTATCTCCTGTTACAAAACCAGGTTCTATATAGTGGACCCCGTAATCCGGACAATAGTTTAAACTATGACTATTGAAAAAAGAGGTACAAAAAATGAGCGAAAAAAAACGGAAAACCTTTAGCGGGGCGCAAAAGGCCAAAATCGCGCTGGAAGCGGTTAAGAACATCAAAACGATCAATGAGATTGCTCAAGAGAATGAAGTCCATCCATCTCAGGTAAGCCAATGGAAGAAGGAACTGTTGGCCAATGCGGGAAGCCTGTTTGAAGGCAAACGCGGGCCGAAAGCGGTGAAGGCGCAAGACAATCCGGACCGTCTGTACGCCAAAATCGGGCAGTTGAATATGGAACTGGATTGGCTTAAAAAAAAGTCCGGGATCAGCCTATGATCACGCGTCAAAGCTGGGTGGATCAAAAAGATGAGTTGGCGTTAAGTCGGCAATGCCAGTTATTGAACGTTACCCGCTCAGTAATCCATGAACAGAAAAAACGCCAACAACAGCCGGTGTCTGCTGAAGATCAGCAACTGTTGCGGTTGCTCGACGAAGAATATACCCGGCATCCTTTTTATGGCTCACGCCGTATGACAAAGTATTTACGCGGCCTTAACCATCAGGTCAACCGCAAACGGGTTCAGCGGCTGATGCGCATACTGGGGCTGGTCGGCATGGCGCCGGGCCCGAACACCAGTAAGCCGCATCCTGAGCATAAAGTCTATCCCTATCTGTTAAGAGGCGTCGAGGTGACACGCCCCAACCAGGTTTGGAGTACCGACATCACCTATATCCGGCTGCCGCAAGGATTTGTTTATCTGGTGGCCATCATGGATTGGTACAGCCGAAAAGTATTGGCATGGCAACTTTCCAATACCATGGACAGCGCGTTTTGCGTAAATTGTCTGGAGCAGGCCATCAAGACCTATGGCACACCGGAGATATTTAATACCGACCAGGGCGCACAGTTCACCAGCGCGGACTTCACCGGGGTATTGAGTCAGCATGGCGTGACCATCAGCATGGATGGCCGGGGACGGGCCCTGGACAATATCTTTGTTGAACGACTCTGGCGCACAGTGAAATATGAAGAAGTTTATTTGAAGCAATACGGCAACCTGCAAGCACTGTCAGCGGGGTTGACGGACTACTTTGCCTTTTACAACAGCGAACGACCGCATCAGTCGTTAGGCTATGAAACGCCAGACAGGGTTTATCAATTCGCCACGGGAGGTGGCGCTAAAATCGTGGATAAATATAATGCCGGCACTGCCAAGCAGACGCCGGGTGAAAATATGGGCCAGAGCCATTGAGCCTGACTGTTATGAGGGTTCTATCTTAAATTCTCTAATAATTTGTCTGGACAATGGGGTCCACTTTACTAGTCCCCAAGCTAATACTTCGGTCAGCATGTCTTGAAAATAGTCATTTTTTGTCTTTCCTTCCGCCTTATCGACCACCCGGAAATTCAGTGGTTGGTGTTTTCCTTGAATGTCTGTGTAGTACAACGTGACAAGATTGATTCCCTTGACTGCTCTATGATGTTTTCCCGACCAAAAATAACTGACATATGCCATATATTGGCTATAAGGTTTATCAAGAACACTATCGTCAACACTCAAGGTTCCGCCCTTTAAATTCAGGCTTGCGCTGGCTTCATTGTATAAATCTCGCCCAGTGTAATGCTCCCGATTTAGAAATCGATTTACGCTATCATGTGATATTGACATGACTTCTCCTAATCGTCGACAACTAGCTTGTTTCGGCTCACTTAATAAAAAACCAATATACATGGGTAATGTACAGCAGGCTGTTGAGGGGCGTGTTATTTCTCTTATCAAGGTTTGCCTTGCATTGACTTTGGGATTTTTTAAACCCATAGTTTAACATTGCCTGTCAATGCGTAACTTCTAATTGATGATCTGTATCAGAATAAAATTTCTCTGGTAAATAATTTCCCATTACCCACATTCAAACCCACATCAACTTAGCTGCCACCGTAAGTGCGTTCATCCAACAAGTAATTGCGAAGTTGGCGTTCACCACGCATAACATGAAGGATATACACTTTGTTTTGCTCTAACCGGTAAAAAATTCGGCAAGGGTTTACGACGATTTCCCGATAAGTAAAATCTTTCAATTCGGGTGGTTTGCGACCCATTTCCGGAAACAGCTCAAGCTGCCCGATATTATCAGAAACTTTCTTGACCAAGTGTCGAGCCGCGTCTTCTTTATCGAGAGCTATGTATTCTGCAATTTCGTCAAGGTCGGTAAGTGCGGATTCAGTCCAGATTACTTGAGCCATTTTCCCATTTTTTCAATGGCTTCTGACTGGCTAAAGATGCGATCATCAAAAACCGCTTTTTCACCTCTGGCTATGCCTTCAAGAATATTCATCCTGGCCTGCATAAACTCGTAATCATCAATATCGATAAGGTAAGCGGACGGCTGGCCGTGCTCAGTGATTAACACAGGCTCTTTGGATTCGTGCAATTCGGCAAGAATTTTGGTGGCTTGGCGTTTTAAAGTAGTGACCAGTTCTGTTTTCATAGAAGTGATACTATACTATCACTAGCGTTTATGCAAAATCATTGTGGGTTCTATTGCATGATTTTCTTGATGTATAGCCTTTGTTGGTATTGCAATGCTATTTCTTAATACCACCACGTAGGAGTATCGAAGACCTCATTAGAACTACTATTCGCCAAAGACCACCGAGCGGCATAATCTTCCAGCGTAGCAAAATAGATTTGCCGATAGCATTTAATTTGTATCCGACACCGGCTGACTATTGGGTGATCCCTGCACGTAGATAAATGGTGCACATGAAGTCGGCTTTTATCTAATCTTGTCACTGTAAATCAATTGTTCAATATCGATGTGACAGAGTGATGGCAGACTCGCCATATTCAAGCTCTCATCATTTTGAGGCAAAAAATTGGGTATGAATAATGAACAGTCTCGGTTTAACCTGTTGAGCTATAACGAATAGAGTTGCTCATAGGGGCTTCGATATTCCTACGTTGGTCATTCAAACCTGAAAAAACACAAGCAGCACAGCTGCAATCGCTCCGGCCAGCACATCATCCAGCATAATGCCCAATCCGCCATGGACTTTGCGGTCGATCCATTTAATCGGCCACGGCTTCAGAATATCCAGTATCCGAAACAACACGAAGCCGATAACGATATTCTGCACATTGAGAGGAACAAACCACAGAGTTACCAGGAGTCCTGCAACCTCATCCCAGACGATGCCGCCGAAATCATGGCAATCGAGTTTTCTTGCCGCCTGCCCGCAAATCCAGACGCCGGATATGATGACCAATAAGGTCAAGACACTGTAGGTGATAAAGCCTGTCTGGTAAAACAGTCCGTACAACGGAATGGCGGCCAGCGTTCCCATCGTTCCAGGCATATATTTGGACAGACCGGAACCGAAACCAAAGGCCAGAAACAGCACCGGGTCGGTCAGAATTTGCTTAGGCGTAAGCTGCGCCTGTCCATAGTGTTTTTTAACAAAAATGTTCATATCCTTTCGCCTCAATGGCTTGAGTTTTGCCGTGTTTATGGAGCCTGAGGCCGGATTGCGCGTCTATGACGCCAATTCGGGTGCAGTCGGCAGGCAATAGATGCTGTTTTTCCGGCGGCACGGTAAAACAGAGTTGATAATCATCGCCGGCCGTCAGCGGCAGTCGCCAATCGCCAGTTTGTGCGATATAGTTCTGCACGGCCGGACTCAAGGGGATCTTTTCCCAGTCAAGACAAGCGCCAACGCCGCTTTTTGCCAGAATATGCCCGAGATCCTGCGCCAGACCGTCGGAAATATCGATGCAGGCGCTGGCGATACCGCGTAGGGCCTGACCCTGTTTCAATTGTGGTTCGGGGCGATGAAACTGTTGCAATGGGACTTCCGGCAGCGGGCTTTGATAGCCTTGGACAATTTTCAGACCCAGCCCGCCATCCCCCAGGTTTCCGCTAATATAAGCCCAATCACCGGGTTTGGCGCCATCACGCCGCAGGGCCAGACCTTCCGGCACCACGCCCATGGCCTGAACAGTCAGTGTCAATGGCCCGGAAGTAGTATCGCCCCCGACCAGATCGACATTGTAGCGACTGGCCAACTGGCGGAAACCCTGACTGAACGCCGCCAGCCAGTCTTCATCGACATGCGGCAAAGTCAGCGCCAAGGTGACAGCAAATGGCTCCGCCCCCATGCTGGCCAGGTCGCTGAGATTGACGGCCAATAATTTATGACCGAGAGAATCAGCCGGTACATTATCGAAAAAATGCATTCCAGCGACCATCGTGTCCGTCGTGACCGCCAGTTCGTAACCTCTGGGAATATTGCATAAGGCACAATCATCACCCACGCCAAGACGGTTGAAACGATGCCGTTTGGGCCAATCGAAAAAACGCGCTATCAGATCAAATTCCGCCACGCTCAAAACTATTTCTGCTTTTGTTGCCGGGCTTTAATCTCGGCCGCCCGCGTTTTTTTACTGACTTTATCCAGAATGCCATTGATATATTTATGGCTGCCATCCGCACCAAAGGCTTTAGCCAGTTCCACGCCTTCATTGATAATAACGCGGTAGGGCGTATCCAGTCGCTTAATCAGCTCATAAGTGCCGAGACGCAAAATGGCCCGTTCGACTGGGTCGAGTTTTTGAATCGGCCGGTCGATAAACTCACCCAAAGTATTATCAATAATATCCAGCTGTGCAGGCACGCCATGAAACAGATCGTAAAAATAACTCTTCTGTGCGCCTTTTAAAAATTCCTGCTCGATAAAATAATCATGAATCCTGTTCAGGCTGTCTCCCGACACATCCCATTGATACAAGGCCTGAACCGCGCACTCTCGTGCTTTGCTTTTGGAAGAACTCATTAACTATCCAGGTTTTTAAACAAACTAACCATTTCAATTGCTGACAAAGCCGCTTCCGCACCTTTATTGCCGGCTTTTGTACCCGCCCGCTCGATTGCCTGTTCAATGGTATCGACAGTCAATACGCCAAAGGTAACCGGCACATCGTATTTTAACGATACATTGGCGATACCTTTGACGCATTCGCCGGCTACATATTCAAAATGCGGCGTTCCGCCACGAATGACAGCACCAAGCGCGATAATCGCATCGAATTGTTTTTGCGCGGCGATGCGCTGCACTACCATCGGTAATTCAAATGCGCCGGGCGCTTTGACCAGGGTAATATCATCACGGCTTGCGCCATGTCTGACCAATGCATCGACTGCCCCGTTTCCCAGTTGTTCAACAATAAAACTGTTAAACCGCGATGAAACCAGACAAAACCGGCCGCCTTCGGCCGACAAATTTCCTTCCAGTATTTTCATTTTATCACTCGTCTTTGTTAAAAATTATCTCTGTACATGACAAAAAATATTAAAAGCTGGCGTAGCTCGTTGAAATGTAATTAAATACCGCATTTTGTTTTAGCGAATATGAATAACGGGACATTACAAATCAACGAGCTGACCGCCATATTAACTGAGCACTTTCAATGGAACAAGGCAAGAATCGTTTGTTTTGTGGGTATGTTAATTGCTTTGATGGCAGTTAGCACGGTCAATCTGGCCCAGCTCGCCGTATTCTTTCCCAGTCGGGCAAAAATTTCCTCACGATATCGACGGATGCAACGATTTTTCAGTGACCATTGGCTGGATTACAATGAAGTCGCTCATTTCATCATGAAACTGTTTGGTTTCACTGATCAGGATTACTATCTGACGTTAGACAGGACGAATTGGAAGTGGGGTAAAACCAATATTAATCTGCTGGTGCTTGCCGTGGTTTATCGGGGTGCCGCCATTCCTGTGTATTGGTTGCCTTTAAACAAGCGGGGCAACTCTAATACGAAGGAACGTATAGCGCTGATGAAACGCTTTATTGCGCAGTTTGGCCGACATCACATCAAAGGTCTTTTGGCTGATCGGGAGTTTATTGGAGACGAATGGATGGGCTGGTTGTTTGAGCAAGAGATTCCCTTTTATATCCGTATTCGCAACAACGCCTGGACAACCAATGCCCAAGGCCAGCGAATACGCGTAGAGCGTTTGTTTTATGGGCTTAAGCCGGGTAGCACACGACACCTCTCAACAGCGCGCTATTTGGGAAATTGTTCAATTTATCCCAGTGGGTTACGGCTGAGTGATGGTGAGTTATTAATCATCGTCTGTCAGCATTTGAACCCTGATGCGATTAAAATTTATGGCTTGCGTTGGGATATCGAAACGCTTTTCGGCTGTTTAAAAGGACGGGGATTCAAACTTGAGGAAACGCGTGTAGTCGGTTATCTTCGGATCAAAAAATTGTTAGTACTTCCCGTTATTGCTTTCTGTTGGTCACATAAAGCAGGCGAATGGAAACATGATTGCGAGTTACCAATAAAAACCAAAACACATCAGCGGCTCGCGCAAAGCCTGTTTCGATATGGATTAGATTGTATCCGCTCAACGTTGTTTAATGTCTTATCTCAATCAAAAAGGATGATTAGAAAAGTGATTGCTCTTTTGCAACCCATACCTTTTGTCACTGGAATACATGAGACTCATTTGTCATAAGTTAATTTTTGTCATGTACAGAGAAAAATTATGGGTTCCTATGCTGGAGCTTCCACCATTAAGTTAGTTTGAGCAGGGTGACTTCACGCCAAAGCCACCAGCAAACGTCAAAAAACACACTCGCCTCAAAACGGTGGATTGCCTGTCGGCGAATCCACCCTACTCATGACGCTTTATGGGTTCCCACGCAGGAGCGTGGGAACCAGGTCTATAGTGCTGAGACGCGGGAACCAGTTCTGTTGCGCTGAAGTGCTGGAACCGGCGAATAATCGGTTATTCAGTATGTTCAACCACTTCCAGATCAAAGCCCGACAAACCTTTGTATTTTTTCTCTGCACCCATCACTTTCAAACGCCTGACACCCAGATCCGCCAAAATTCTGGAGCCTGTACCTGTCGTACGCCAATAGCTTTCTTCCGTTGGCTCATGAGCAATGCTGACGCCATTGTCTTCCATTTGGTATTGATGGATCTGTTCAACCAGCGCTTTGTTCGTTTCACTGGGCCGAATCAACACCAACACGCCTTTCCCTTCTTCAGCTATTTTTTGCATCGCCACCCGAATGGGCAAATGACTGGCCGAGCGCTTGGAGAAAAACAAATCATCCAATATATATCGTGCATGGACACGTACCAATACAGGCTCATCCCCTGCTACATCCCCCATCACCAGGGCCAGGTGGACATTATCATCATTCCGGTCCTGATAAGCGTATAAGGTGAAATCGCCAAAGTCAGTCGGATAACGACACTGACTGATACGCTCCAGGGTGTTCTCGTGCTGAATGCGATATTGAATCAAATCCGCGATGGTGCCAATTTTAAGCTGGTGCTGTATGGCGAAGGTTTCCAGTTCCGGCCGCCGCGCCATGCTGCCATCTTCATTCAGTATTTCGACAATCACCGCCGCAGGTTCCTGCCCGGCCAGCCGGGCCAGGTCACAACCAGCCTCGGTATGGCCTGCGCGATGCAATACCCCACCTGGTTTCGCCATCAATGGAAAAATATGGCCAGGCTGCACCAAATCATCCGGCTTGGCGTCTTTGGCGACTGCTTTTTGTATCGTCAACGCTCTGTCAGCTGCTGAAATACCGGTGGTAACGCCTTCGGCAGCTTCAATGGATACAGTGAAATTGGTCGAATGCGCCGTGCGGTTATCATTGACCATCAATGGCAAACGCAGTTGCTGACAACGCTCGGGCGTCAGTGTCAGACAAATCAGACCGCGCCCATAGCGGGCCATGAAATTGATGTCTTCGGGTCTGACAAATGACGCGGCCATGACCAGATCACCTTCATTTTCACGATCTTCATCATCCATAATGATGACCATGCGACCTTGCCGCAAGTCTTCGATAATTTCTTCAGTGCTGTTCATTAACGATAAAATCCTGAATTTTTTAAAAGTTCTTCTGTAACGCCCCGGTGTTGATGAGCGGCCGCTTCACCCTGCATCAACCTTTCCAGATAACGCGCCAATAAATCCACTTCCAGATTGACCTCATCGCCAACCCCGGTTGTTCCCAAGGTCGTTTCCTGCAAGGTATGCGGCACGATATTGACACCGAATTCAGCGCCATTGACTTCATTTACCGTCAAACTGATGCCGTTGATACAAATCGAGCCTTTTTCGGCAATATAACGCGCCAGATTATCCGGCGCTTTGAAACGAAAGCGGATCGACCTTCCATCAGGCTTTTTCTCTACAACTTGCCCCAGACCATCGACATGGCCGCTGACGATATGTCCCCCTAATCGGGTCGTCGGCGTCAAAGCCAACTCCAGATTGACTGGCGTTCCATTCGTCGCATTTTTTAATGAGGTTCGCGACAATGTTTCGTTTGATACATCGGCACAAAAATAATCTTTGCCCAATTCTATAGCTGTCAGGCAAACGCCATTGACGGCGATACTGTCACCCAGCGCCGCATCATGTAATGGCAGTTTGCCGGTATGGATGGTCAAACGACAATCGCCACCTTTCATCTGTATGCCAGTGATCTTGCCAATGGCTAAAATAATACCTGTAAACATATCAAGATTCTGTGGTAAAAATCAGACGTAGATCGGGACCGATCTTACGCACCTGATTAAAAGTTAAATGATAACACTGAGCCATTTTTTCAAGGCCCGGCAAATGAAACAAGCCCCGCGCACCATCGCCCATCACACAAGGTGCCATATAAAACAGCCATTCATCAACCAGGCCACTTTGCAATAATGCGCCATTTAAGGTTGGCCCGGCTTCTACCCAGACCTGATTGATTTGTTGTTCGGCCAGCAAAAGAAAAACTTGGCTCAAATCTACCCGGCCATTGTCGGAATTAACGATAAAAACTTGCGCGCCAGCTTTTTGTAATGCTTGCTGTTTTTTCACATCCTGACAACAGCTGATGATCCAGACAGGCGAGCTTCCCTGTTTCAATATCCTGGCGGTCAGTGGCATAGTCAGTCTGGAATCGAGCACTACCCGGACAGGTGCTGCAAATTCGAAATCCACCCGGGGATTTAACAAGGGGTCATCAGCCAGAACAGTGTTAATACCGGTTAACACTGCACTGCTTTCCGCCCGAAAACAATGTACATCGGTACGCGACTGCGGTGAAGTGATCCATTGGCTCTCACCGGAAGCCATCGCGGTACGGCCATCCAGACTCATCGCCAATTTACTGCGTATCCACGGTAAACCCTGACGCATTCGTTTGATAAAGCCTTGATTGAGCAATTCCGCCTGATCAGATAAAACGCCTACGACAACATCGATGCCTGCCGCCCGCATTTTTTCGATCCCCTTTCCTGATACGACAGGATTGGGATCTTGCATGGCAACCACGACACGGCTGACTCCCGCGGAAATAAGGGCGTCACAACAGGGCCCGGTTCGCCCTTGATGACTACAAGGCTCCAGCGTAACATAGCAAGTCGCCCCGTGTGCCGATTCGACTTGCTGCAAAGCGGCGATTTCAGCATGTGGCCCACCTGCCCGCTGATGCCATCCTTCGGCGATGATTTCGCCATCTTTGGCCAGCACACAACCGACACGGGGATTAGGGGCAGTCGTAAACCAGCCTTTTTTCGCCAACGCAATCGCTCGCGCCATCAAGGGGATATCGTTTTGAGTCATTTGCTTTTGAGCTTAGCGATCATGTCGGTAAATTCACTGACATCTTCGAAACTGCGGTACACCGAAGCGAAGCGAATAAAGGCAACCGGGTCCAGTTGACTCAGTTCCCTCATAACCAACTCACCCAATTCTTGTGCATGAAATTCCCTTTCACCTGTCGTGGTAAGGGATTTCTTGATTCGACTGATTGCAGCTTCCACCTCATCCACCTTGACGGGCCGCTTTTCCAGCGCCCGCTGGATACCGGCGCGCAATTTGGCTTCGTTAAATGGTTCACGTTCACCAGAGCGTTTTACAATCTGCGGCAAAGCCAGTTCGGCCACTTCAAAGGTGGTAAAACGCTCTTTACAAGCACTGCATTCCCGGCGTCTGCGGACCTGATCGCCATCACCAGCGAGCCTGGAATCTATAACGCGGGTATCTTGGACACCACAAAATGGACAGCGCATATTTATCAGTCAATTAGTAAAGAACGTTTCAATGCTTGAAGACATTGAAGAAAGCTTATTATAAAGTGCTAGTGGCTTTGCTGCAAAACCTGTGTCACCCTGGCTCCCCATCCGCCCGAGGCGAGGTTAAAATCGGGCTGTAAATCAACACAAATAATGAAAATGCCGCCAGCCACGCATAGCTGGATATTAACACCAGAGTACCATACCAATCAGGCAACAGGCTTGGCAGTAAAACGCGAAACAATGCAGCAAAATTGATCAATAAAAAGCCTACGGCAATCGCATTGGAAGCTTTTAAGGCACGCCCGGTATGGCCTAAAGCCACCCGCGCCATCATCCCCAGTGTAATGACACCAATGCCGCCCACGGTGAAGGCATGCAAGGCCAATGAATAAGCCACAACATCATAGGCCGACAAGGCCAGCAAACAAAACCCAAGTAAAATCCAGCCATAGCCCAAATAAAGTACCCACAACAATGGCACGAACCAGATTTTAGGGTGATACCAGCCCCAAAGCCTGGCCAGATTCGCCAATAATGCAGACAGCGCAACAAGCGCCAGCAACAATCCTTTAATCTCGGCAATCACCAGGATAAAACTCAAAACAGCCAACACAATACCGGCAATATCCAGTATTGGATTGCGAATGGCAACAACACCTTTCAAACCACGCTCGGTAAAAAATGGAAACACACGGCCGGCCAATACCAGAATCATCATTAAAATAACCGCAACCACCAGCGTGATGCCAGTCCACCCTGTATCTTCGCTAAGACCTAAAATTTCCAGATGCAGCATGGCATTGCCAGCCGCCATCAACAACAACATGACAACAAAAATCAGATTACGATAATTGCCATTCGCCAATAACGGTCGACTGATCACCCAGGCCAGCCAGGGCAGAAAGGCGAAATCAATCAACGCAATCAAGCCATCAGGAATCAATTCGGAATAAAAAGGCGTAATGCGGCCATAAAGCCAAAGCAAACCCAGCGTGGCCAGTTGATCTGGCGTGGTCGTGTCCCTACCCGTCCAGTTTCTGACCGCCGTCAGCAAGAACCCCGCAATCACGGCTGTCGTGTAACCTAACAGCATTTCATGCGCATGCCAATAAACCTTGGGAAAATACAGATCAATATGCAGGCGTCCGTCATAAATACTGTTCCACAGGCTGATCAACAATAATGCCGATAATCCAGCCAATAGAAAGAAGGTTCTAAAGCCCAAGGCAAACAAGGGATAATCGAAAATAGGCTTTTTATTCATGCGTGCTGTTCCAACCAGTCAATTTCTTCAGGAGTGAATCCAGCAATTATACGCATTTCCCGATTAAAAGGCCCCTTTGGTTTGCCGATAAAATATTTATCCAGCAAATCCCGGTAGGCTTGCTGGAAATCTTTTTTAGAAGTTACGCATTGACAGGCAATGTTAAACTATGGGTTTAAAAAATCCCAAAGTCAATGCAAGGCAAACCTTGATAAGAGAAATAACACGCCCCTCAACAGCCTGCTGTACATTACCCATGTATATTGGTTTTTTATTAAGTGAGCCGAAACAAGCTGGTTGTCGACGATTAGGCGAAGTCATGTCAATATCACATGATAGCGTAAATCGATTTCTAAATCGGGAGCATTACACTGGGCGAGATTTATACAATGAAGCCAGCGCAAGCCTGAATTTAAAGGGCGGAACCTTGAGTGTTGACGATAGTGTTCTTGATAAACCTTATAGCCAATATATGGCATATGTCAGTTATTTTTGGTCGGGAAAACATCATAGAGCAGTCAAGGGAATCAATCTTGTCACGTTGTACTACACAGACATTCAAGGAAAACACCAACCACTGAATTTCCGGGTGGTCGATAAGGCGGAAGGAAAGACAAAAAATGACTATTTTCAAGACATGCTGACCGAAGTATTAGCTTGGGGACTGGAACCTGGTTTTGTAACAGGAGATAGCTGGTACAGTTGCGTGGATAATCTTAAATTGACAAGAAATCATCAGACAGGATTATTCTTTGCAGTGGAAGGTAATCGATTAGTCTCTGTTGAAAAAGGTTCATGGGTTCAAGTCAGGCAATTAGAAATCCCGGAAGACGGCTTAATGGTTTGGCTCAAAAATTTTGGGTATGTGAAATTATTTCGGACGACCTTGAAAGAACAAGTTCGCCATTACATAAGTTCACTACCTGATGAAGAAAAAACCGCTGTTTTTGACAAGAAAGCATTTACCGAACAACATGATAGGCATTGGCAGATTGAGCAATATCATCGGGCAATAAAGCAGGTGTGTAATATTGAGCGGTTCCAGGTTCGCAATAAAAGAGCAATAAATAATCATATTTTTTCTGCAATTTGTGGCTTTGTTCAATTACAAAAATTGAGCTTTGCAGACGTGATTAATAATTGCTATAGCGTACAGCGGAATTTATTCAACGATGTTATGGCTTCGTTTATCGACACCTTTATGCCAAATATGAATCATTTAAACCCAAAATTTCGATCTGTTGTCAATGCGTAACTTCTATTTTTGTTGCTGCCCACAAAAATATTTAAACCATTGTGAGCCCGTTTTGACATGGCCGACTTCATCTTCAAGAATTCGGCTCAGCAACGCCACGCTATCGGCATCCCCGCGTTTTTTAAACTTTTCAATCATTGCTGGCGTCACATCTAGCCCCCTCGCCTCCATGCAACGTGGCACTATCGCCAACCGCGCCAAAAGATCATCGGCCGTATCTGTCGCATGCTCCCATAATCCCCGATGGGCCGGCAGATCGCCATAATCGACACCAAATTGTTCAAGATGCTGGCGCAGCATTTGAAAATGCAGGGCTTCTTCCGAGGCCACCTGTAACCAATCCCGATAAAACGCATCAGGCAAGCCACGAAAACGGTAGATAATATCCCAGGCCAGATAAATTGCGACAAATTAGATATGCGCCAAGGCATGAAAAAACGCCGCTTTGCCGGCCGTTGTATGGAGGCTGCGCCGGGGCATTTCTTTTGGGGGTAATAATTCAGGTTTTGCCGGAAAACAAACCGAGGAAATATCTTTAACTGGCCGCTCAGCAGTTAAAGACAGACTGCCCGTCTCCTCAGCTGATTGCGCCAGACGGGTAAGCTGGATTTTTTCTTCAATATCAGATTGGTATAAAACCCGTTCGGCCAGTTCAAAAATATTTTCCATCAATCATCGGTAAGCTGCTGCATATTGTTCTTTCAATTGCTGATAAATCCAGTCATATAGTTCGCGCAAATCTGTCTGCATATGAGTTAAAGCAGATTCAGTCTGGATAAAATAGGGCGCACGAATACCCCGAAAATCCATATCGAAGCCCACTTTTTCAAATATGATACCGGATCGCTTCATCATCCGCGGCAAAAAAGGTTCCATCATGGCAAAAACATTGGTTTTTCCGCTCAGGTCGGTCATCGCGGTCGACGCTAAAAATGCGGCTATTGCAATCAACGAAAAAGTCCGTCTTTCCTGATGACTGACATCCAGCCCTTCGACTTCACCAAAACGTGTCAGCTCTTCACCTGCCCGGCGGCGAAACACCCTGTCAACCGCAAGTCTGGAAATTTCACAAACCGTTTTTCGATCCAGATTCAACTGATCCACGCGCTCCTGATCCAGACTTTCTGCACAATGTTTTTCCAATGGTAATGCGATTATTTCGCCATTGACATAACAGGGTACCATGCGCACACATCCGGCAGGTAAACCACTTTGTTTATGCATAATCAAACAATGTAATGAATGCGCATCATATTCGTCAGTTTCTTGCTCATCTGGAAATAACTCGACCGGTTCATAACCAAATTCATCGCAATACACCCGGTAGCGTACATGATAAACTTTACTCTTCAATTCTTGAGTTGTGGCCAGTTGCACGGCAAAAAACTGTTGGAAACTGCTGGTTAGTTTAATTTTTTCTTCATTCATGCTGCTTTCCTCACAGTTTTTCACAGAAATTTTTCAACATCATGTACCTTCAACCCCCATGCCATCAGGTTCTCAATACGCTGATTGGCAATATCCAACCGATTGCTGATCAATTCGAATAATGCCTTATAGAATAAATAGCCATCTACCGGATGATCATCCAGATAAATACTTAACCTTTGGCCATCGACCTCCAGCAATTCAACTTCGGTTAAGGCCATAACCGTCGCCATGCGAATTTGCTGATGATGTAAACACATTTCCCCAAAACGGCCCCTGGTCCAAATTCGCACAAGCAGGACTTAATGTTCTTTTTTTCCAGTTCCACCGTGCCTGCTACCTGTACTTTGCCGCTCTCGACAATAAACAGTGTTTTTCCCACATCACCTTTTTGAATAATGATGCTATTCGGTGAAAAGATTTTACGGGACCAGGAAACGCCTTCTCTCAACTGCGGAGACTGTAGAATTTTTTTTAAAATGTGTTCCAAAACCCTATCCTTCTTCTATGCTTAAGTTGTTCTTAAGTATAGTTCAGAAGCCAAAAATGTTGATTTTTTACTGAGCGAGGAAAATGATATGGCTAGCAATGCTCCCAGTTTTTGTTTCCAGCAATTGCATGTTGACGTGGCGCGCAATGCAACTGATGATTTCAATCTTTTCCATGATCCTCATCAATGGCAGAAAATACGACAAAATCCTTTTGAAGGACCTATTGTTTTAGGCTTTCAACTGGAGTCCTTAATCGAAGGACAAATCTCGGCGTTTAGACAGCGCAACCAGGAAACCGAACAACTGGAACAAAATAATCTTTTTTTCAGCAACTATCAGTTCACCTTCGCCAATGCCGTCAAACCCGGGCAGCAAGTCAGCATTGATATCAAAGCCAGCCAATTTAAAAACAATATTCTATCCAACCGGGTCGTGGTTAAAACCAACGGACAATTAGCCTTGATGGGACACAAAAAAGAATCAAGTCAGCCGTTATTCTTGGCGGATAAGGATTTCAGCGCTTTTACTGATTTAAAAAAGCACCCCGATCGGAGTTATATCGGAGAATCCGGTTTTTTTTTGAAAAGGAAGTTTATGAATACCAGTAACGCCAAAAACTTTCTTTGTGGCTCGTTTATCGATCAATCTAAGTATTTCGATGAATTAAATGACAAGGCGGATTTTCCGGAAATCTTCCCAACCAGTTTAATTTCCTGTGCTTTGCTGGAAAAAGCGATGAAAAATCATCACGATTTCAAACAAAACCCGATGGTTTACACCAGCCACAAAATCAGCATCGATAAAAAACGGTTACAGCAATTGAAAAGCAATATGGCGCTACATATTCTGGTGAGGGAATTACCCGATGAGCCAGATACTTATGAATGCTATGGCTTGATCGATGACAATGCGATTTTATTCCGTGGACTGATTGCCCTGGCATCGCTACAAAGCATTCTGGCTAAATAGTACCTGAATCGGTGGTTTCTGGCACTGGCTGCATAAATTGTTGCAAAAGCTTTCGTGCCTTGTCTCCTTCTCCAGAGGGAGAAGGCTGGGATGAGGGGAAAACAGAATTCAAGAACTTTTGGAACTATTAATATTTACCAAAACACCCGTAACTCGCGTTTGATTTGTTCAAATTCATACAGATAAGGTTTGGCGACTTCATGATTGGCCGCCACGACGATCAAATCATGAGAGAAAACTGACGTGTTATACCAGTTGAAACTGCCATCGATGACGATATGTTCATCGATAATGCAATATTTTGAATGTATCGGTGAATAAGGCACAGGATGATCATCTTGCCCATAAACCAGCCCGATGGGAATGCCTGCATCTTTCAAACGCTGAACGGCTGGCAGCAAAGGCCGGTTCAATTCATCCGCCATGCTGCGTTCCACTCCAATTCTGCCTTGTCTGGCCAAATGACCGTTAAACAGGATTTCGACATGAACGCCTCGATGCCAGGCCCCGATCAACGTATCGATAACGCTTTCCTGATGATCCCCACGCAACTCGCCAATCAAAAACAGACAAATACGAATCTGGTAACGAGCCCGGTGAATTTCAGCCAGAATGGCGTGATGCGGCAAATATCTTTTGCCATTCAACATAGTATGCCGACCAAAGGTATAGAGCAGGTTGAAATGACTCAATGGATCGATACCATATTTTTGGATCACACCACCGCGTTGACTTTGAAATATATTATCCAGCAGACGGCAAACGCCCTGGGAATGAAAAGTCATTCCCGATTCCCAATTAGCCCACCAGCGATCGAAGGTGATATTGAACGACCCCATGATGCAATCTTCATCATTGAAAATGATGAACTTGGTATGCATATCCGGCTCGACTTCAATCAAATGATGTTTGGTGGTGCAAAACACACCTAATAATTCGACACGAGACTGCTTCAGGCGTCGATAAGTGGGGCTGTTTGTCATGGTCATTTTACGCCAATCGACAATACACTGAACAAACACGCCCTGTTCGCTGGCGTGAATCAGGTGATTGATAAAATCATTGTCATCGATGCAATCGACACTGACCTTAATCGTACAGAAACGGTCGGGCTGCTGCTGTTTGGCTCGTATCGTTTTATCGATATGATCATGAATAAAGCGTTTGGGGTGATACGGATGATAAGGCTGCCCTTTGGTGAATTTTGGCGTTAAATTAAGTGATTCAAAGTGATGGTTATACCAGTCGACATCGCTTTGCAACTGGCCGGCATCCAGTTCATAAGCCCGATAATGATTTGGCGTGGTCCATTGATCATTGATGTGTCGTTGCTGTGGATAGGCATCTTGTAACTGATACCAGTCCATGTAGATATACTCTTTTTCCGAGGCGATAGAATGTTCATCAATATGGACGATAAAGGCAACTTTAATGCAATTGATCCAGCCGAAATGGGGAGAAAAGGGATAAACATAAAAATCCCGCGTACTGCGTTTATGCCGGTTCCATTCAACATCGTAAGGGTCGGTATCGACGATATAACTCTCGCAAACACCATGGTCACGATAAACTTTCAAAATAACTTTCAGATTAGCCGATAAGCCATGGAACATTTCGAATTCAATTTTTCCCCAGCGGATATCGAAGGTATCCTTGAAATCATTGATGCGCTGAAAATAGCCGCCCAGTTGACCGAAAAAAGGACGGGCGTAGTGTTCTGCAACGGGCATAAGCATCTCTCAGTTCAATGGTTCAAAGGTAAACAAGTATCCGACATGGTCTGACACTCGTCCATAATCCTGGCTTGAAAACAAGGTTCTGGCCGATGTCACTTTCAACTGGTGGCCTGAGTTGGCGAAAACATAATCGATGCGATAATCATCCGCCAGATAATCACCCCAATGCGCGTCATCCACACGAAACTGTTCACCCGACAAGCCTTGCCGGTTAGCCAGCAGATATTGGTCTTCATAACGGTATTGCCGCACAACCAGCCGGTATCCTTCAGAACCGGTGGCGATATTGAAGTCACCCGCCAGCAATGTCGCTTTCATGCGTTTTTCCTGACGTTGTGTTGCCCATTCATGCAAGTGCTGAAACTGCTCGGCAAAGCCATCTTCCCACCAGCTCAAATGAACGGAAAACACTTGAACCAATCCAATACAGGGAATATCGATATCGGCGGCGACCACTTTGCGGGAATGAATGCTGTATGGATCAGTATCTTCAGAAACATATCGGCTTTCGGGACGTTTCAAGCCATAACGACTCAAAATTGCCACCCCTTCACGAAAACGGTCAAAACCCAGATGTGACCAATCGTAAAATAATTCAAACGGTTTTTTCAAACGCTGATTGATAATATTCGCGGCATTCGATGCCCTGTCGCCTTGTCCATCATTCCAGTTTTCCGCAGCTTCCTGAAAACAGACGACATCCACTTCCTGCTCGTCGATCGCTTTGGCGATGATGGAAAACTTTTCATCCTGGCTGGATTCCTGATAACAATGCAGGTTAAGAATGAGTAACGATAAGGGTTTGTGACTGAGGCTATAATTATGCCCGGCATTGTTATCCCAAATGGTTTTTTCGGCAGTTTGGGCGAAAATACTGTATTGCAGCCTGAAATGCCGGCCGCAGCGTAATTTAGCCGTCCACACCTTAACGCCGTATTGATTGGGGTTACGGGCATTGCTGGCATAGTGTTCATCCCAAAAGAGTCTGTCTGACTGGCAATGACTTTTCCGCTGGCTTTGCCAGTTATCCACCGTCCAGAGAACAGCTACCTGTTCCGGCTGTATGTCTTTACCGGTCAGAACAGTAAGTTCCAGGGTTTTTTGCCCGGTTTGCAAGCGGTTGTGATAGCCAATATGAGCGATTTGAATGCCGCTTCCCAGTTGATAACCGGAATCGGCTTGTGCCTGATAATTATTGCCTTGGCGGTTATCCCAATACTCCTGTCCCTGACAACGAAGCCGCAAACCGAACTGAATATTGCCGGGCAATGACTGTTTCGCGCTGGCCTGGCAGACAAACTGCGCCCGCCAGCGTTCCCGCCTGTCATCCAGGCGCGCCTGAAAATCTGCCGCAAGGGTATGCCACTCGCCCGATTCACCGCACCAGATAACCTCGACCTGCTTATGAAAGTCGATATTTTCAACATCGATATGGAAAGTCAGTCGTTGCTCCGGACGGCGTTTTTTTCGGCTGATGATATTTTCAACGGCCAGCAACTGAATTTCAGCCATGCAGATCTCCTTTATATTGAAACGCTGATCAGATCATCGATTAGCCATCGACCGCAAAGCGAAAAAGATATTTCCACTTTACTTGCAAAGTCGCTGATTTGTTCAGCATTTCAATTCAAAAAACACTGAAAGCCTTCCGTTGCTCATTAGCTGCGCTTCACCAATAGCGGCGAAAATCCAGCGCCGGGAAAATATCATCCATAATTTCCAGCGCCGCGACGTAGTCTTCATCCAGCCGGTTTTTACGCAAACCATCCAATAAATAGTGAAACCGGGCCAAATGATCTTCAAGTTGTCTGTTAGCGTATTCGCTTGTCGTGCCGGCCGTCAATATAAATGACCAATCCGAAGCCTGCGCCAATAACAATGAGCGTAACGCCTGGTTGGAGGCGCGCTGTTGTAAGTCGGTCAATTGGGTGTTTTTCAAATCTCGCGCCAGTTTTTCCATCTCGTCCGCAGCCCTGTGCAGGTGGGGATAAATCCAGTCATTACTGTCATTCAACCATTGCCGGTAAAATCCCTGATCTCCCCAACTGGAATCGGCAGGCGTGGCTTTTTGTATCGCGCAATGATCCGCCAGATAATCTTCTGAGGTTGTGCAACGCAGATTGTTTTGCTCTGATGCAACCAGACGCAATACCTGCTCCAGCCATAATGGCCCTTCATACCACCAATGACCAAATAACTCGGCGTCGAATGGCGTTGTGATCAAAACAGGACTCTCCAGTTGCTGATTCAGGCTTTGCGCTTGCAGCACCAACTGCCGGATAAAATGCCTGGCATGTTCATCCGCCTTGTACTGTGCTTGCTCAGGTTCATACCATTGTTTATCCTCAGTTTTACCGGTAATACGATGATATTTAATCCCACTCGCCCCAGGAAAATCCTCATCAGGCAAATAGTGCTTTAAATAATCTGCCGCCAATTCAAAACCGATATCTCGATAATATTCCCGATAGCTGCCATCCCCAGGATACCCTTCACTTGCACTCCATACTTGTCTGGAAACAGCAGGATCACGGCCAAACGCCATAACGCCATTGCCGCAATCCAATGGCGCATAGACACCATTTTCCGGTTTTTCACTGGCTCCCTCGATAGCATGGCTGTCGACAAAGAAATAGTCAATGCCCTGTTCCTTCAATACCTGTTCAAGACCTGAAAAATAACCACACTCGGGCAACCAGAACCCCTTTGGGCTAAAACCGAAATAGTGATCGAAGGTTTCCAGCCCAATCTGAACCTGATTGATAACGGCGCTCTGATTACAGCGCAATAAAGGTAAAAAACCGTGCGTCGCCGCCGTCGTGATCAAACACAGATTGCCGGATAACTGATGTTGTCTGAAAGCGCTCAATACATCCATGTCGATATCCAGATATAACTGCCTGACTTGTTGATATCGCTGGCGGTAATGCAAGACAATTTTTTGCAGCGCAGGTTGCCCGACGGTTCGTTTTATTTCCGCCTCGATCAGTTTCTGCCGGTTCAGCAGATACGATTGATAACGTTTTTTCAGCAATTCGTCCTGCAGCAAGATCATCAAAGGTGGCGACAAAGACAAGGTCAAGCGGTAACTCACTTGATCGGCCTGTAACCGGTTCAACATCAAAAGCAGCGGCAGATAACATTCGGTTAACGCCTCAAACAGCCAGTTTTCTTCTTGAATAGCGTTATATTCAGGATGATGCACATAGGGCAAATGTGCATGCAGAATAATATTCAGTCCAGCCTGACTCATTGTGACAATCCCGTCCCTGATCGAGCGCCGACATTCGCTGCAGAAGAAATTGCACTATCGGTTTGCGTCGTTTCTATCCGGCTGACATTGGATTGAATGATCGCCTGAAAGCGCTGCTTCTCATCAAAATGACCCAGCGAAACCTGATGGCTGGCGCTGATAACTTGTTGTGGCAAAACAAGCGTTATTTGTTGTCTGTCAATTTCATGGTGGGTGGGCCGATAATAATACTCAATCGCTTGGCCGGCTGAATGTTGAGTCGAAGTCACTTTCGCCACCGTGTTTGCCTGTGACGCTGGCTTATTCCAGTGAATATGCAAATGATGCAAATCGCTATTTATCAGGACACATTTATTTTCAGCCGCCCGCAAAGGATATTTTTTTGGCGAAAAGCGTTGGCGAATATCCTGGCTGATATCCAGTAAGGACTGGCGCGACATACGCTTAGGTGACGCAAGCTCTCCGCCACTTTTTCGAATCGGAACAAATTGGCGTCGAACCGATAGGCTGATGTCTAGAATCACTTGCGCGCTAAACTGCCGATAATAATCAAATCTGGATTGAAACAGTCTAAACTCCTGACCCATTCATTAAAAAAAGCGCCAAACAGCCGCCAAAACATTTAAAACTTTACCGGCTGAATCAACTTTACGCAAGCCTTGGGCTGTTTTTACCGTAGAAATAGTGCTTAGCCCTGATATTTCACCAAGACGTTCATATTCACGAAAACTTAAGCAAATTTATCAGCAAAGGCTGACGAATTTAAGTAGAATTTAGGGCTTGTCAATTTTTAAAGCAAACGATAGTGTTTAAAAGCAAGCCCGGCAGTCCTTACCCTCATGGCGCGAAATTCACTAAAGATGGGGTGAATTTTTCCATCTTCAGTCGTCATGCTGAATCAGTTGAATTACTGCTGTATAAAACAGAGGATTGTAAAGAGCCGTTTCAGACCATCACTTTATCCAAAGAAAAGCATTGCACGTTTTTTTCCTGGCATATTTTTGTCAAGTTTTTACCTGCCGGCACCTGGTATACCTGGCGGGTCGATGGTCCAAACCAGGACACTCAACAGACAGGTTTACGCTTCGATAAAGAAAAACATCTTTTAGATCCTTGGGCGCGCGCCGTCAGTATAAAAAACTGGGTGCGGGAGCACGCCTGTAATCCCGGTGACAATGGCGACAGCGCCATGCGCAGCGTCGTCGTGGATGATCATTACGACTGGGAAGGCGACACACCACTGGCCATTCGCAGTGAGCGGGCCATTATTTATGAAATGCATGTCGGCGGTTTCACCCGTCATTCTTCCGCCAAAGTCAAACATCCAGGTACATTTCTTGGGCTGATTGAAAAAATACCTTATTTGAAAGAACTGTGCATTACCCATGTCGAATTATTGCCTGTTATGGCTTTCGATGAACTGGATGTGCCAAGACATACTGCCGATCTGGGCTTGAAAAATTACTGGGGTTACAGCACCCACAGTTTCTTCAGCCCTCACCCGGGCTATTGCGTTACGCCGGAACTCGGCACCCATCAGCAGGAATTTCGCGATATGGTCAAGGCTTTGCATAAAGCCGGCATAGGCGTGATTCTGGATGTCGTGTTCAACCATACTCCGGAATCGGGCGCCGATGGTCCGATGATTAATTTCAAAGGGATTGTCGGCAACAGTTTTTACCTGACCGACAAGGACGACAAAAGTATCTTTCATGACTACACCGGCTGTGGCAACACGGTGAACGCCAACCATCCACTGGTTTCCCGTTTCATCATCAGTTGCCTTGAGTACTGGGTTCGGGATATGCATGTCGATGGCTTTCGTTTTGACCTGGCCAGCGCCTTATCGCGTGGTGAGGATGGCAGCGTGCTGGAAGATCCGCCTATTGTATGGGGCATCGAACTATCGGAACAACTGGCCAAAACCAAATTGATTGCCGAAGCCTGGGACGCCACTGGTCTGTATCAGGTCGGCTGTTTTCCGGGTTATCGCTGGGCGGAATGGAACGGTATTTATCGGGATGTGGTGCGTCAGTATGTACGTGGCGACAATAACATGATCAAAGATCTGGCCACCCGTCTTTGTGGCAGTAGCGACTTGTATGAACAGCAGCAACGATTACCGATCAGCAGCATTAATTTCGTCACATGTCATGATGGTTTCACCCTGAATGACCTGTTCAGTTATAACGAAAAACACAATGACGCCAATGGTGAATATAACCGGGATGGCTGTAACCATAACCTCAGTTACAATCACGGGGTCGAGGGCGATACCGATGATGCGGAAATATTGAATCTGCGTCGCCAGCAGGCCAAAAATGTCTTCGCTATCATGTTGCTCAGTCAGGGAGTTCCGATGTTGCTAGCCGGCGATGAATTTTTGAACAGCCAACAAGGCAACAACAATTGTTACTGCCAGGATAATGAACGCGCCTGGCTGAACTGGGACGACGCCGAACGCAACCAGGACATGATCCGTTTTGTGCAATTGATGATCAGGCTGCGTAAACGCCATGCCTCATTGATGCGACGACACTTTTTTACCGGAAAAACAATCGAAGGTCGCGGCATCCCCGACATCAGCTGGCAACATACACAAGTTGGACAAATGCCGGACTGGGACAATCCTGACAATCATTTTCTGGCCTTCACGCTCGGCGCCGCCGACCCGAGGGAGCCGGACATTTTCATCGCCATGAATATGTCAAATGACGCTATTACCACCGAGCTACCGGAAATCAGCGATCATTTCTGGTGCAGGTCAGTCGATACCGCCAAACCTAGCGGAGAAGATATTGTTCCACGGCCGCAGCAACAGGCTTATGCTGAAAAAAACTATGAAGTCAAGCCTCATTCTGTCGTCGTTTTTGAAAACAAACTGGTTAAATAATTGCCGTTCCTGTTCATAAATCACCGGCAGATGATTCCTGAACTTCTTCGCGCAACTGCCGGCGGTGAATATAAAGCCATTGCAACGCGATAATCGGAATAGCGGAATCGATTTCACCCCGCTCCATCATTTGATAAGCCTGTTCAAATTTGACCGTGATGACGCGAATATCTTCATCCTCATGATCCAAACCGAAAATACCACCGATGTTGCTGGCGTTAATCCGGCCATAATACAGACTCAACCATTCTGAAGCGCCGCCAGGCGTTGTGTAAAATTCACGAATCAAACGCAATTCCTGTATTTGGCAACCCGCTTCTTCTTCGGCTTCGCGAATCGCCACCTGCTCGGCGTTTTCTCCAGGCTCCACCGCGCCAGCGACAATTTCTGTCAGCCGGGCTTGCTTTTTGCGCAAAATCGCGCCAATCCGAAATTGTTCTATCAACACTACTTCATCTCTGACCGGGTCGTACAGTAATACCGCGACACAATCGCCCCGGCGAAATAATTCCCGCACAATCTCCTTGCTCCACCCCCCCTGAAACAAAGTGTGTCTCAAGCGGTATTTTTCCAGCCGGAAGAAGCCTTGATAAACGATTTCCTGATCAATAATGTCAACTTGCTTGTCTGTCATTTCTGATAGCTCACCCGATAAATAACCCCTAACGTGTCATCGGCAATCAACAAACTGCCATCCGGCATTTGCAGGATATCGGTAGGACGACCTAACACCTCACCCTGATCGGTCAGCCAGCCATCGATAAACACTTGTTCGCTGATGACCTGATCTTGTTTGAATTTGAGTAAAACCATCCGGTAGCCATGCGGCCGGCTGCGGTTCCAGGAGCCATGTTGGGCGACAAACAACTGATTTTCAAAGCGTTTGGGGAATTGACTGCCGGTATAAAAACGCATGCCTAATGGCGCCATATGTGCTTTGAATCGCCAGGCTGGTGGCTGATAATCAAGGCAGGATTTGTCTTTGCCGTATTCTGGATCCAGTACATCACCACCATGACAAAACGGATAGCCAAAATGATCCCCTTCTTTCCGCCAGTGATTCAATTCATCGGCCGGTTCATCATCGCCCAGATAATCCCGTCCATTGTCTGTAAAAAAAAGCGCTTCAGAACCCGGTTGCCAATCAAAGCCCACTGAATTGCGAATCCCTGATGCCAATAACTCCAGACCTGAACCATCTCTATTCAACCTCACCAGGCTGGTGTAAATGGCTTTTTTCGGTAAACAGATATTACAAGGGGCTCCTATCGCCGTGTAGAGCTTGCCATCCGGGCCAAAGCGCAAGTATTTCCAGCCATGATGCCGGTCGCTTGGAAATTGATCATAAACAACTTTTGCAACGATTTTTTTGCCTAAACGGTGGCGAATATCCTCAAATTTGAGGATTCTATGCACTTCCGCCACATATAAATCGCCGTTCCGGTAAGCGACGCCATTGGGCATGTACAAATCCTTGGCAATGATATAACGTTTATCGGCCACACCATCACCATCTTCATCCTTGACTGCATAAACACTGCCTTGCTGTCTTGTACCAACATAAATCACACCATCATCGCCTAGCGCCAGTGTCCTGGCATTGGGCAGGCCAATGGCGAACAGGCTGATTTTAAAACCAGCAGGTAAATGCAAGCGTTTAATCACCTGCTCAGGCTTCATATCAGCCGCTACGGCCGAATTTATCCACCACACTATAATCGATAAAAGTAAACGGGTTTTCATCTCTTTCTCCTATCATCAAACTTTTTGACAGTTTAACACTCTATAAGTTGAAATTTAGTGGTAACGTCCTTATATTTCCACTGTTCCACTCTGATTTATCTAATAACCCAAGGAAAAAACTATGATGCGAATTCTGTTGTTTCTGGCCACCAATGCAGCCATTTTGCTGGTGGTCAGTATTGTTTTTAATGTTCTGGGCCTGAGCGGCACACTGGATGCCCAAGGGGTCAACCTCGACTTGAACAGTCTGTTGATCATCTCCGCCGTCATTGGCATGACCGGCTCATTCATTTCATTGGCCATGTCGAAATGGATGGCGAAACAATCCATGGGGGTTCATGTTATTGAGCATCCACAAAACCAGACTGAACAATGGCTTGTCAGCACGGTTTCCCGTCTGGCCAGACAAGCTGGTATCGGCATGCCCGAAGTAGGTATTTTCCAGGCTCCCGAACCGAATGCATTCGCTACTGGTATGAGCCGCGACAATGCGCTGGTGGCGGTCAGCACCGGTCTGCTCCAAAGCATGGATCCTGATGAAATCGAAGCTGTGCTGGGCCACGAAATCAGCCACGTCAGTAATGGCGATATGGTTACCATGGCGCTGATGCAAGGCGTGGTCAACACCTTTGTTTATTTCTTTGCCAGCATCATAGGTCATGTAGTCGACCGGGTCGTGTTTAAAACCGAACGTGGCTATGGACCGGCCTATTACATCACGCAAATACTGATGCAAATCGTGCTATCCATTTTGGCATCCATGATCGTCATGTGGTTCTCACGTTATCGGGAATTCCGTGCCGATGAAGGTGGCGCCCGACTAGCGGGAAAACTTAAAATGATCAATGCACTCAAAGCATTGCAACATTCGCACGAACCGGAAAACCTGCCTGAACAATTACAGGCATTCTGTATCAATGGCGGCCATGTCAGAAAATTGTTCATGAGCCATCCGCCATTGGAAGAGCGCATCGCTGCGCTGGAAAAGCTCCGTTGAGCACTCTAACTCGCCGGCCTGACCCAGGCCGGCTTTTTTTAGCCTAAGCTTTTATTCTCACTACCATCCTGTACCCAGGCAAACCATCTATCGTGCCGAATAAATCTTTTCATTTTTATCTGGATATTCCTTACCCGCAATTTCTGACTGTCTACCAGAGTATTCATTCATCAGTACGCACCAAAACCACAAACGGCCAAGTCATTGAGTTTCCAGCACGGAAACTACAAGGCTTTTTAACCAAACAAGGTGTTCAAGGTCATTTTGAATTAACCGTCACCGAACAAAACAAATTTGTCGATTTAAAAAAATTATAGCTGCGAGAGCTAAGGAATCGCTTATTTTTTCGCGATTCCCTAGTGCACATAAGCGGAAACACCAATGCTATTTATGAGGAATATATTGTAATATGCTGCTCTGTACATGACAAAAATTAACTTATGACAAATGAGTCTCATGTATTCCAGTGACAAAAGGTATGGGTTGCAAAAGAGCAATCACTTTTCTAATCATCCTTTTTGATTGAGATAAGACATTAAACAACGTTGAGCGGATACAATCTAATCCATATCGAAACAGGCTTTGCGCGAGCCGCTGATGTGTTTTGGTTTTTATTGGTAACTCGCAATCATGTTTCCATTCGCCTGCTTTATGTGACCAACAGAAAGCAATAACGGGAAGTACTAACAATTTTTTGATCCGAAGCTCTGTACATGACAAAAAATATTAAAAGCTGGCGTAGCTCGTTGAAATGTAATTAAATACCGCATTTTGTTTTAGCGAATATGAATAACGGGACATTACAAATCAACGAGCTGACCGTCATATTAACTGAGCACTTTCAATGGAACAAGGCAAGAATCGTTTGTTTTGTGGGTATGTTAATTGCTTTGATGGCAGTTAGCACGGTCAATCTGGCCCAGCTCGCCGTATTCTTTCCCAGTCGGGCAAAAATTTCCTCACGATATCGACGGATGCAACGATTTTTCAGTGACCATTGGCTGGATTACAATGAAGTCGCTCATTTCATCATGAAACTGTTTGGTTTCACTGATCAGGATTACTATCTGACGTTAGACAGGACGAATTGGAAGTGGGGTAAAACCAATATTAATCTGCTGGTGCTTGCCGTGGTTTATCGGGGTGCCGCCATTCCGGTGTATTGGTTGCCTTTAAACAAGCGGGGCAACTCTAATACGAAGGAACGTATAGCGCTGATGAAACGCTTTATTGCGCAGTTTGGCCGACATCACATCAAAGGTCTTTTGGCTGATCGGGAGTTTATTGGAGACGAATGGATGGGCTGGTTGTTTGAGCAAGAGATTCCCTTTTATATCCGTATTCGCAACAACGCCTGGACAACCAATGCCCAAGGCCAGCGAATACGCGTAGAGCGTTTGTTTTATGGGCTTAAGCCGGGTAGCACACGACACCTCTCAACAGCGCGCTATTCGGGAAATTGTTCAATTTATCTCAGTGGGTTACGGCTGAGTGATGGTGAGTTATTAATCATCGTCTGTCAGCATTTGAACCCTGATGCGATTAAAATTTATGGCTTGCGTTGGGAAATCGAAACGCTTTTCGGCGGTTTAAAAGGACGGGGATTCAAACTTGAGGAAACGCGTGTAGTCGGTTATCTTCGGATCAAAAAATTGTTAGTACTTCCCGTTATTGCTTTCTGTTGGTCACATAAAGCAGGCGAATGGAAACATGATTGCGAGTTACCAATAAAAACCAAAACACATCAGCGGCTCGCGCAAAGCCTGTTTCGATATGGATTAGATTGTATCCGCTCAACGTTGTTTAATGTCTTATCTCAATCAAAAAGGATGATTAGAAAAGTGATTGCTCTTTTGCAACCCATACCTTTTGTCACTGGAATACATGAGACTCATTTGTCATAAGTTAATTTTTGTCATGTACAGAGGCGGATTTCATAAAATATTTCAATGAAACCATGGCTAAGCCTTTTCGTTGGACGTATCAGGCTAAGCCACTTACTCAATAGAGTGAGAACTTGCGCTTGTTTGCACTAGATATCTGGCTTTGCCATGATGAGAACCTGGATGATGGTCAAATACGCCTATTGCAACAAAAAGCGACAACTATTGAACAGTGGGCGGCCAACCTGGATTTGGAAGTGCATTTTTTCCTGATGAATGCCAAACAATTTCGTCACGGCCAACATACCCCTATTTCGACTGAAAGCAGTGGTGAAACCCAGCACTTTCTTTTACTAGAAGAGTTTTACCGCACGGCTGTTTATATCGCTGGAAAAGTGCCAGCCTGGTGGCTGGTTCCACCGGAGCAAAGCCATCGACATTCGCTTTACATTAATCACCTGTTAGATAATCGTTTTATTTCCGGCCAGGATATAATTGATTTTGGTGGACTGGAACAGGCACCGGCCGATGAATTTATCAGCGCCACGTTGTGGCATATTTATAAATCCTTGTCGTCACCTTATAAATCCCTGCTCAAGCTGTTTTTAATGGAAGCTTATGCCAGTGAATATCCAAATGTAGGCTGGCTTGCCGAGCGTATTAAACAAGCCGTTTATCAAGGCGCTATCGACCCTGACAAACTGGATCCTTATTTTTTGGTTTACCAGAAAGTGGAAGAGTACTTAGGATTGGTTGCCTCACAAAAACGCCTGCTACTGGCTCGGGAATGCTTTTATTTGAAAATTCTGGGAAGCTCCGCTTCTGCATTACCCATTCACATCCGGAAAACTCGCGAACAATTTCTGCAATCGATTGCATATCGCTGGCATTGGCAAGAAGATTGCCTGGATCAATTTGGCCAAAAGCGGCACTGGGATATTCATAAAGCAGTATCCGAACACCATGTCATAAGGGATCAGCTTAAGCAATGTCTGCAAATGATTTTCCGTTTCGCCAGTCAATATAGTCAGTTAAATTATCGCAACAATCAGGATATGAAGCTGATTGGCCGTAAATTGCACGGCTTTCTGGATCGTCGGCCAGGCAAGATAAGCCTTTTGACGACCCGCTATAGCTTACAGAATAAAGAAGCCCATTTAACCTTGGTCGAAGACACTGATAGCGCATCAAAATGGTCTGTTTATGCCTGTCATCTCAGTGATTTATCGGAATTGAGTCAGCCGATAAAAGTCTGTGACCACTTAATTGAAGCAATATGCTGGATAATCACCAACAGACTTTTTCATCCACAACTCAAGTTGCATATTGATAGTGAAAACCTTGTCATCTCAGCAATGGATGTTCAATTGTTGCTTCATCAAGTTCATCAGTTTTTAAATCCTTTTTTATCCCACGGCGGGGAGTTATCACTTTATGCCTCGCCCAACCAATGTCAGGCTACACTCCTGATCATCAATCTGGGAATTGCAATAGAGGAGCAAAACAATACTACCTTACTGATCAGTCCTCGTTCCGACCCATTAAGCTATGGTCAGGAGCGGCAACAGTTCATTTACTCGACAACCCGCATCAAGGTCACAACGTGGGGAGAGATTCATTATTCTGAACATCGACAGGTAGATGGTTTATTCGACTGTCTCGTAGACTTTTTCAATAACGCTCATGATCCATTGAAAGCCGATTCACTTCAATGTCTCAGTCTAACGCCATTACGTGGCCGCAGTATTCAAACCCGAATTGAACAACTGATTTCAAGACTGCGCCAATTACAATCCCAATCAACGCCTTGGCGCTTGTTTATCGCCATTGGAGCGCATTATTACTTGCTACATAATGACAATGCCATCGTCCAGATTGACTATCTGGACGATGAGGACATGGTTCTAAATACACTCAGCGCTTATCAACCCCATTTTGTCGAAACTTATTTTGAGCCCTATGTGTTACAAGACAGCGTTATTCCATTGTTGTATGAAAACAGCCACTCCCATTGCATAAATATTTTTCTTTACCCGCAGCAAGACCAACTGGTAGATTTATATGTCATTGATGAGTGCGCCACCCTGTTTCATTGTCAATATACCAATAGCCAGATTAAACATATCCTGAATCACTTACAGATATTTCTATCACATTTAATTGAACAGGCTAAATTGCCGGATGATGTCGAAATCCATTTTTTTGAATTACAACAAAATTCAGCCGGTATTATTTCCACTCACCCGTTGTCGATACCGGCAACTGCAAACTTCAGCGAATTATCGATCCGGGTAAGCGCATCTGAAGATGGGCGATATTTAACCATTTACTGCAATGGAGAATCTTTTTCTGAGACAGAATACGACGATATTTTTTATCACACTCGACAATTCGTTTTATCCTTTAGAAAAAATAAATCTCCCTATTCCTGCTTTATCAGTTCGGTTGATGTCCCGTGCCATTTATTAGGCGCCCAAACTGATCAACAGTTGCAAACAGCCCATTATCTGAATTATAAACAGGCTATAGAGCAACAACTTTCCTTCTCAGATAGCCGTACTACATCCCTATGACGATTGGAAAAAGGGTTTATACCCGAGTCAAACCCGAAAATCTGCAGGCTAATATCACTATCATCAAGTCACACGAAGACAAACCTTTACATATTTCTGGTCAGGTACTGGACATCAGTTATCGAGGCTTACGTATCCATTTAAACCGCCCAGCTGCTACTAACCTGGACGACTGCCTAATCAAAATCGTTTTTGTATTGCCACAATCCGGCGTTCCTGTCACTATTTCCGGAAAACGGCGCCATTGTCAACACGGCGTGGACCTAGGTTTGCAATTCAGCGGCCCCCTGCCAGAACAGCAACTGGATGATTTTTTGTTTGAATGCGTCAAACGCCGGTGTAAACCTTAAGCCATATCTACATTTCTTTGCTGGTCCCGAAGCTCCGCTTCAACAAAACAGGACCAAGCTCACTGGACATGGCTTTTTTAAGGTTTTGGCGCTTCGAATGCATGGCGTGAAGCTTTGATGCGCCCATGCAAGAGCCATGGGCGCGATGAAAACGATGTGTAGAGTGTTATGCACCGAGTCGGAAATTTCATTTATACCATTCGGTTTTTTGCAATGCTTTTTACAAAGTACGAGCCCGCAAAAAAGCAAATTCGGAAATTTCATCCCATTTCATCACTTGCCGACGAAAAGTGGAAACTGATTGATAAATTTTATCGGCCTTTGGATCTTTATCTGCCAATTCTTCAACCACTTGCTCCGATAATACTTTAAGTTTTTTCAACACCTCATCCGGTAATGGCACAACCTTGACTTTATGTTTGTTAATCAAAGTTTCCAAAGCCTGGTTATTGCGGGCGGTATATTCCGACAGCATATCCAGATTGGCTGCCTTGCACGCCGTCAATACGATTTGCTGCAAATCTTTCGGTAAACTATTGAAGGCTTTTTCGTTAATCAAAGCTTCCATGCTGGAACCTGGCTCATGCCAGCCCGGATAATAATAATATTTGGCGACTTTATAAAAGCCGAAAGCCAAATCATTGTATGGCCCGACCCATTCGGTCGCATCCAATGCGCCTGATTGTAACGAAGTGAACAGTTCGCCGCCTGGCATATTGACAGTCGTACCACCGGCTCGTCTCAATACTTCACCGCCCAGCCCAGGAATACGCATTTTCAATCCCTTAAGATCATCAACAGTCTTGATTTCCTTATTGAACCAACCGGCCATTTGTACACCGGTGTTACCCGCAGGAACGGGAATAATGCCAAAAGGTTTGTAACGCTCCTGCCATAATTCCAAGCCACCCCCATAATAAAGCCAGGCATTCATTTCCTGTGCGGTCAATCCAAATGGCACGGCAGAAAAAAATTGCGTTGCTTCTGATTTACCTTTCCAGTAATAAGCGCCGGCATGCCCCATTTGTACCGTGCCACTGGACACAGCATCGAATACTTCAAAAGCCGGCACCAATTCCCTCGCCCCATAAACTTTGACTTTGATCCGGCCACCACTCATATCGGTAATCAGCTTCGCCAGTAAATTAGCACCCGTTCCAAGCCCTGGAAAATTCTTTGGCCAGGCCGTTACCATTTTCCAGTTAAATTCTGCTTTTGCTTGCGCAATACCTGGTACCGTTACTGCAGCCCCCGTCGCCAATGTCGCGCCGGTTTTACAAATGAAGTCACGCCTTTTCATCATTCCTCTCTTTAGGGTTGATATAATGCCGCCAATGCTAAGTCAGTTACACTTTTAAAGGCAAGCATAATTTACTTTTCCTTCCCCGGCTTCCACTAACGATCATCGCAAGAATTGCCACCCCGCATGATGAAATGTTGTAGAGTTCCTTGTGGAAGATGGCGGTTAAAGACTGCGCTTTACTTTGAAGCCTTAGAGCCCGACTGCTAACGTAGCCTGCCATGGATGACTCGAACCCCGGATTGCTTCTTTAAGAGCGAATGTTAAAAGGGCCGTTGACGATTTACATCGCCCTCAGGCAGATCATCCAGGCAACCGCCACCTTCCAGGCTCAATCATAGAGTAAAGGAGGAAGAAATGGAACTCACTGCAATACACAAGCGAGTCATCGGGTTGGATGTTCACCAAAAGCAGATTACCGCCTGCGCCATGGTTGAACAGGCCGATGGTGGTATTCAGACAGAGCATCGGCAGTTTGGCGCATTCAAACGTGATCGACGTGCATTAGCCGATTGGGTGCAGTCTGTCGCACCGGATGAGGTGGTGATGGAAAGCACCGGCATCTACTGGAAAAGCCCATATGCAGCTTTGGAACATGTGGGTATTTACGCCAGGGTCGTCAATGCCCGGCATGTGAAGAATGTGCCGGGACGCAAGACGGACATCGGCGACGCGCAATGGCTGGCGATGCTTTCCCGTGCCGGACTGCTGCGCGGTTCATTCGTGCCACCGGAAAAGATGCGGCAGTTACGCCTGATTTCACGTCAACGACAGAAGTTGGTGTCGATGCTGTCTGCTGAGAAGAACAGACTGCACAAGGTATTAACCGACGGCGGCATCCGGCTTGGCGTGGTGGTCAGCGATGTACATGGGCAATCCGCGCGCGCCATGGTTAACGCGCTGATTGAAGGACAGCCTGCGCATGATGTGTTGAAGCTGGCCAGCAATCGTCTCAAAGCGCCGCGCGCCGATATACTGGAGGCGCTGCAAGGTGAGCTGAGCGAGCACCATCGCTTCGTACTGAATGAACTGATGCAGCATATTCAGGATTTGGAAGCACGCATAGCCAGATTCGATGCACAACTGCTGGCCGGACTGGAGAAGGAGAAAACGGTTTTGCAATTGCTCCAGACTATTCCCGGTGTTGATTTGATTGGAGCAGCCATGCTACTTGTTGAGATCGGAACGGATATGACTGTCTTTGGCAGTGCGGATCGGCTGGCGTCATGGGTGGGCATATGCCCCGGCAACAACGAGTCTGCCGGCAAACGCAAATCAGGACGAACGCGAAAAGGAAACCCGTATGTGCGTCGCCTGCTTTGCGAATGCGCCCATGCCGCCAGCCGAACCCGATCGGTTTTCCAGGCAAAATATACATCACTGGCGATTAGGCGAGGTCACCAACGCGCCATCATTGCGCTGGCTCACAAACTTTTGCGGACATGTTACTTCATGATTAGTCGCGGCGAGTATTTCCGGGATTCGACCATCGACTACGAAGAAATGGCTGTCAAACGCAATGCACCACGCTGGATCAGAGCGCTGATAAAATTCGGTTATATAACTGATGTTACGCGGTCTTGAATTGTTGCAATTCAGCAAAAGCCTGCCGAATAGCCTTGATATATAATTTAGCCTTCAAAGCAAAATGATTGGTTTGGTGTTTTATTTTGAGACGCTCCAGTTTAAAGACCGCCATAATGGCCATAAAAATATGATTGTTTTGTGTTGTTGGGGTACGAGTAGGCGACTTTGCCAACCCGGCATTGGATTTCAATGATTTATGAAATTCTTCGACTTTCCAGCGTTTCTGATAGATTGCCGCAACCTTTTTACCCGTTAATGTTAAATCACTGCACACCAGATTAACGGTTGCCGTACTGCCGTCTTTGTTTGTAAAGATTCGCCGGACAATCAGGACTTCATGTGGGTAGCCTTTTAGCCAGCCGCGTACTGCTTGTTTATCCTCTAATGCAATGTCACTGACACGGGTAAATTTTCCTTGTTTCTTGTCGTCTACGCTCAACGCCACCAAACGATTATCCTTTAAAGCCCCAATGAAATGTTTGTCTTTGTCAACAATAAACTCCAGATTCTCTTTAGCCGTAAACCAGCTATCCATCAACACATAGCGAAATTGAAGCCGATTGTTCAAACACTGTTGAATCATCGCACGCATCAGCTCATTTTTGGTCACCGTAGCCATTCGTTTAACCTGCTTTGTTTTGATATCACAAAACTGAATCGGTTTTTTGACCACTTCAAAGGCTACGGGTATCGAAACATTGCCCGTATGATACAAGGCATTCAATAGATTGATGCCTTTGACTGACCGCCCCTGGCAATGGTCATAATGCCAACAAATGACTTCATTCTCGTCTGTCCATTGCTTCTCCTGGATTGTATCGTCAAAAATCAAACACCCTGATTCTTCTTCAATCTTCCGGACTGTTCGTTTAACCTCCAGCCAGAGGTCTTTTGATGTGTACGTCCTGGACGATAAAAAACGCGTGATACTATCATGGCTAACTTCTCCATCTAACATTGACGACAAACCCGTCGCCGTCGCATAGCTCGTATTGCTGATTAAATAGTCTGTGTACAGGTCTAATTTCTCTTTGTTCATCCTCAAATTTTATCAATTATCCGGCGTAGCGCGTAACATCAGTTATATAACACAACCGGGTTAAGCCAGCTTACTTCATTGAATATGGATAAGCAGCCTTTTCACGGCTGAGAACTCCTTGCGCATTCGATATGGATCATTTCATGTTAAGAAAACGCTGAACAAATCATCCATACTGTCAGCGCCCGCAAACGGACAACGATTTCCGATTTGCTTACAAAGCGGCTGTTTTTCAAAAATGGACTAACTGTATTATTGTTTGCTATACTTAAAATAATTTTTCACGTGTCGTGATGACATTCTTTTTTCTTTCTTATTCACTCCGGAGATATAATCTATGGCAATTAAAGTTGCAATCAATGGCTATGGCCGTATTGGACGTAACGTCCTTCGCGCACTTTACGAAGCAGGGCGTAACGATGAAATCCAGATCGTTGCAATCAATGACTTGGGCGATGCCAACACCAATGCGCACCTGACCCAATACGACTCCGCTCACGGAAAATTCCCAGGCGAAGTTACCGTCGAAGGTGGTGATTTGATTGTCAATGGCGACAGAATCAAAGTTTTTGCCGAAAGAGATCCTTCCAAATTGCCATGGGGTGAGCTAGGAGTTGATGTCGTTCACGAATGTACTGGCTTCTTCGCCAGCAAGGCAAAAGCTTCCGCACACCTGGATGCTGGCGCTAAAAAAGTCGTTATTTCCGCTCCTGGCGGCAGTGATGTTGACGCAACCATTGTTTATGGCGTCAACCATAATGTCTTGAAAGCCTCTGACACGATTATTTCCAACGCATCTTGTACAACAAACTGCCTGGCGCCACTGGTTCAGCCTTTGAAAGATACTATTGGTGTTGAACAAGGCCTGATGACAACCATTCACTCTTACACCAATGACCAGGTTTTAACAGACGTATTCCATACTGACCTGCGCCGCGCTCGTTCTGCTACGCAATCAATGATCCCAACCAAAACTGGTGCCGCAGCAGCAGTTGGCCTGGTGCTTCCTGATCTGGCTGGCAAACTGGACGGTTTTGCTGTTCGCGTCCCAACCATCAATGTATCAATTGTCGATTTGACTTTTACTGCAAGCCGCGAAACCAGCAAAGAAGAAATCGACGAAATTTTGACTGCTGCATCTGAAGGCCCATTAAAAGGCATTTTGGATATCAATGAAAAACCATTGGTTTCTATCGACTTCAACCACAATCCAGCTTCGTCGACATATGACAAGTCATTGACTAAAGTGATCAATGGTAACCTGGTTAAAGTATTGGCCTGGTATGACAATGAGTGGGGTTTCTCTAACCGTATGCTGGACACCACTATTGCATTGATGAATGCAAAATAAGTTTTACACCATTTAAGGAAACGCTGAACAAATCATCCCTGAGATTTACCAGCGGACGCAAAGTGTTGTGTGATTCTCGCTTTGCTCACAAAATCCATGGTTTGCACCATTGATTTTGACGGTACATCCCTGTGCCGTAGGAACCGTGTATAAATCAGCGATTCCTTAATTATCCACGGTGCCCACAAGGAAGTGGGCAATCAATATTTACTGACGCCAGCATTGCCTGGCTTTCACGATAGTCTAAAAACTTAAATTATGCTAAGAAGAACCAAAATTCTGGCCACATTAGGCCCCGCAACTGATCAACCAGGTGTTCTGGAAGGTTTGTTTGCCGCAGGGGTTGACGTGGTTCGAATGAACTTTTCCCACGGCACAGCTCAAGATCATATTGATCGTGCCAACAGAGTCCGCGAATTAAGCAAAAAAACCGGCCGTAGAGTTGGTATTTTATGTGATTTGCAGGGTCCGAAAATTCGTATTGCTCGTTTCAAAAACTCAAAAGTCTGGCTGGAAGAAGGCCAGGATTTTTATCTGGACATCAATCTGGGTGAAAATGATGGTGATGAAACCCAAGTCGGCATCACCTACCAACCACTGGCTACCGAAGTTAAACCCGGTAACCGTTTATTGCTGGATGATGGCCGTATCGTTCTGGATGTAGTTGAAACTGACGGCAAACGTATTCATTGTAAAGTTGTCGTTGGAGGCGCTCTGTCCAACAACAAGGGTATCAATTTGTTAGGCGGCGGTCTTTCGGCTGCAGCTTTGACTGAAAAAGACAAAGAAGACATTAAAACCATTGGCAAAATCAATGCTGATTTTGTCGCCATTTCCTTCCCTCGAAGTGGCGCCGATCTGGAAGAAGCTCGCCGTCTGATCGAAACAGAAGGATGTTATGCGGCTATCGTCGCAAAAGTTGAACGCGCCGAAGCGATGGAAGTCATCGATGAAATCATTCTCGCTTCTGACGGTATCATGGTCGCCCGTGGTGATTTAGGCGTGGAAATTGGTGATGCTCGCTTACCTGCCGCCCAAAAACATTTGATTTCACGCTCCAGACAATTAAAACGTTTTGTCATTACCGCAACGCAAATGATGGAGTCGATGATAGAAAACCCGATTCCAACACGAGCCGAAGTCTTTGATGTCGCCAATGCTATTGTCGATGGCACCGATGCGATCATGTTGTCGGCTGAAACAGCATCCGGTAAATACCCGGTTAAAACTGTCGAAGCGATGGTTCGGATTTGCTCCGAAACCGAGAAGCAACCAAGTGTTAGAAGTTCGACCCATCGTGTTGATGAAAAATTTGAACGCATTGATGAAGGTATCGCCATGTCGGCAATGTATCTGGCCAATCATACCGACATAGCTGGTATTGCGGCATTGACTGAATCAGGATCGACGCCTTTATGGATGTCACGCATCAGCTCAGGCATTCCTATTTTTGCCTTCAGTCGCAACGAAGATACATTGAATCGCGTCACCATCTATCGCGGAGTTTTTCCTGTCCACTTCCCGTTTGAAAGCGTGGATAAAATCGAAATCAACCGTAACATCATCAATAAATTGAAAGCCCGCAAGCATGCGAAAAAAGGCGATCAATACATCATCACCAAAGGTGACCTGGACGGTCAGTCAGGCGGTACCAACTCCATGAAAGTGGTAATTGTTGGAGAAGGTTTGACGCCTTAGCCACCGCTTTTAGTCCTTCCAGAAACCGGGCTGGCTTGTTACAAGCGCCCGGTTTTTTTATGCTTGTCATTTTTCCATCTTCATCCTACTGCCAGTTTGGTTATAATAGCTGTGAAAACCATTCAGGAGATTTATCTATGCCAAGCCGACGCGACCTAGCAAACGCCATCCGGGCATTATCGATGGACGCTATCCAAAAAGCCAATTCAGGACATCCTGGCGCCCCTATGGGTATGGCCGACATAGCCGAAGTTTTATGGAATGACTATTTACGTCACAATCCTAATAATCCAGCCTGGCCAAATCGCGACCGCTTCGTACTCTCCAATGGCCACGCCTCGATGTTACTGTATTCACTACTCCATTTGAGTGGCTATGATCTCACTATTGACGACCTTAAAAGTTTCCGTCAGCTTCATTCCAAAACTCCTGGACATCCTGAATATGGCCTTACCCCGGGTGTTGAAACAACTACTGGCCCTTTAGGACAGGGATTGGCCAATGCTGTAGGCATGGCGATTGCTGAACAATGCCTGGCCGAGCAGTTCAACAGTGACGAATTGAGCCTGGTCGATCATTACACCTATGTATTTGCCGGAGATGGTTGTCTGATGGAAGGAATTTCTCATGAAGCCTGTTCCCTGGCCGGCACGCTGCACCTGGATAAGCTGATTGTTTTTTTTGATGATAATGGCATATCCATCGATGGTCGCGTAAGCGGCTGGTTTACCGATAATACCGTCAAACGCTTTGATGCTTATGACTGGCATGTTATCCGCCGCGTCAATGGACATGATCCTGAGTCTATTCGCGCCGCAATCGAAGAAGCTCGCTCGGTCAAACACAAACCTTCTTTACTGATGTGCCGCACCACTATTGGTTATGGTTCACCCAATAAACAGGGAACCGCTCATGTCCATGGCTCACCTTTAGGTGAAGAAGAAATTGTAAAAGCCAAAAAGCTGTTACATTGGCCACACCCTGCATTTGAAATTCCCGAAGCAATTTATCAAAAATGGGATGCGCGCGAGAAAGGCCGAGAACTTGAACAGGGTTGGCAGGAATGTTTGTCTATTTATCGACAAAAATATCCTGAACTGGCTGAAGAATTTATTCGGCGGTTTCAAGATGAATTGCCAGACAATTGGAATCAACACAGTTCTGATTTTATCAAGGAAACCCAACAACAAGCTCCATCCATCGCCAGCCGCAAGGCTTCACAAAACTGTCTTAATGCTTATGCGCCTGTTTTACCCGAAATCATGGGCGGTTCGGCAGATTTGACCCCTTCTAATCTGACCGACTGGGATGAATCGATGGAAATTACCGATGACCCAGGCGGCAACTATATTCATTATGGCGTACGTGAATTCGGCATGGCCGCCATCATGAATGGCATGGCCTGTCATGGTGGCATAATACCTTTCGGTGGCACATTTTTAATATTCTCTGAATATGCCCGTAATGCGCTACGCATGGCGGCACTGATGAAAATTCGCAGCATTTTCGTCTTCACCCACGACTCCATCGGCCTGGGAGAAGATGGCCCGACCCATCAGCCTGTCGAGCAACTATCCACTCTGCGCATGATTCCCGATATGTCGGTTTGGCGGCCTTGTGATGCTGCTGAAACAGCCGTCGCCTGGAAAGCTGCACTGGAACGTAAAAATGGCCCAACGATACTGGCTTTGTCGCGGCAAGGCCTGGAACATCAAAAACGCACTGCAGCGCAATTAGAAGACATTCAGCGCGGCGCTTATATCCTCAAAGAGCCCAGCAAACAGCCAAAAGCTATTTTAATCGCAACCGGTTCGGAAGTTGAAATCGCCATGCAAGCTGCAACCATGCTGAACCGGCGAAAAATACCGACACGCGTGGTATCGATGCCCAGTTGCGATGTTTTTGAGGCTCAAGAGCAAAGCTATCGCGATCAGATTCTGCCAGCAGATATCACATGCCGGGTCGCTGTCGAAGCCGGCTCAACATTATTCTGGAAAAACTATGTTGGATTAAACGGCAAGGTCATTGGAATCGACTCCTTTGGCGAATCGGCTCCAGCCGATCAACTATTTGAACATTTTGGCATCACGGCTGATAAAGTAGTGGAAGCGGTGAAAAACTGCCTCAAATAATTACTCCTCTGGAAATTCCAAACAAATCTCTCCTACTGCCTGTGACAGCAAAGTGGAAATATAATTTCCACTTTGCTTGTAAGAAAATCAATGCTTTATAAGCTGTAATTTTGATGGTGTATCCTGGCATCACAGGAGTCGTGAATATGCCAACGATTCACACTCATTTTTCGCTCTAATATTTTCTTCATTCTCCTATGTAGCGGCAAATGACACAGACCTAATGTGAGCGATTTCACAATAATACAATTTAAAAAACCGAGTATTTCACTATGATTTATATTTACAAACGGAACACCCCTTTGCGTACCCAATCCACAACACCAAGGAGAAACCGTAAATGCCTACTGATTTTGAAAAACTTTCCCTTTATGCTAAATCTTTTACAGGACTTACACCGGACAAGGAAACACTGTTAAAAGAAATTGGCCCCGACATCATTCCTCAATTGAAGGCAATAACAGAAAACTTTTACATACAATTACAGCAAATTCCGGAATGTAAATCCTTTCTCGAAGGACGCGTGGAACATCTTAAAAGCATGCACACCAAATGGCTTGAAGGTTTGTTCACCAAAGACTTTGATGCCGACTACGCTAAAGATATGTATCACGTCGGCAGCGTTCACGTCAAAGTCAAACTCCCTGTTGAATTTATGTCAGGCGGCATGACCCTAATCAATGATCAACTAATTCCTGCCATCTTGGATCTATATAAAAATGATCTGGATAAATGCTCAAAAGCATTATCCGCTATCAATGCCGCAGCTGGATTTGCTTTGTTTACCATGCAGCAATCTTATCAGGAAGCCAGCCTAGCAGAGGAGCTTGAAAAATTTTTAAAAATTTCAGGAATGAGCCGAACACTGTTCTCAAACCTGGCTGATGCCTATAAAGATAAATAAACAGGAGATAAAAATGCGTTCTGATATGTTAAATTCAATTCTGATTGAACTGAATGGAACCTCGGCAGATATTGAAGCCTCGGCTGTAATTTCCGTCGATGGCTTAATCATGGCTTCCGCGTTACCAGCCGGTATGGATGAAGACAGAGTAGGCGCGATGAGTGCCGCAATGTTATCTTTAGGCGACAGAACCGCGCAGGAACTTGCCCGAGGAACCCTGGAACAGGTTCTGATCAAAGAGGATAAGGGCTATGTATTGATGACACACGCTGGCGATGAAGCCGTATTAACCGTTATGGCCAAATCAAACGCCAAATTGGGCCTGATTTTTCTGGATGTCAAACGTTCTGCAAGCAGCATAGCAGACAGAATCTAAATAGCTGAGAATCCAAGTAGTGTTGTTTGTACGATGAACAAACAACACTACATGACATTAATATCTACAAACCCATGCAACCCGCGTTTGCTTTCGGCATTTAACCATTCCTGCAGGTACTGAAGCTCTTCAGTCTGCTCCAATTCATGCAAAGGCATTTTCTTTTTCAGTAAGCGAAATGCCGATGACAAAACCTTATACCTCGCGCCGGTGATTTCAGCACGCCGTAATCCAACGGTATTCAAGCGGTAATGCTTGGCGGGACGGCCGCCAATCAACATAAACGGAATCACGTCTTTATTGATACCTGTTGTTCCCTGAACGATTGCATGCGCGCCGATGCGGCAAAACTGGTGAACGACAACCGCACCGCCCATGAATACATGATGACCGATTGAGACAAATCCACCAATAGCGACATTGTTGGCAAAAATAGTATGGTCGCCAATCTCGCAATCATGAGCGACATGACTATGATTCATAAAATAACAGTGCGAGCCGATTCGGGTAGCGCCCTGTTCTTGAGTTGCCCGGTGAGCGGTAAAACCTTCCCTGAATGTATTGTTATCGCCAATTTCCAGCCAAGAAACTGTTTTCGAATCGAACCCCAGATCCTGGGGTAAATCACCAAGCACTACATTTGAATGAATGGTATTCCCTGCGCCCATTTTAACAAAGGAGCGAATCACACTATGCGCATGTAACTGACAGTCATCACCGATCTCGACATCATCATCTATCACGACAAAAGGCCCGATGCTAATATTTCGCCCCAATTTGGCTGTTGCCGAAATACAGGCGGTAGGATGAATTTTATTACTCATTATTATCCTCTGGGATGGTGTTTCTCATGAAGTTGTTTCAATCGCTCTTGCGCTACATGGGTGTAAATTTGTGTAGTCGACAAATCCGAATGCCCCAACAGCATTTGCACGACTCTTAAATCGGCGCCATGATTGATCAAATGGGTCGCAAAGGCATGTCTTAACGTATGAGGGGATAAAGGTTTTTCGATACCAGCCTTTTTCGCATAGCGCTTTATAATATGCCAGAAAGCTTGTCGTGTCATAGATTTTCCACGCCGGGTAACAAATACGTGATCACTTTGTCGTCCAGCCAGTATCTCCAGTCTGGCTCCTTGTAAATAACGCTCCAGCCAGTCCATTGCAACTTCACCAATTGGGGTCAACCGTTCTTTATTGCCTTTGCCGGTCACCCTGAGACAACCTTGCATCATTCCCAGTTGTGATAGTTTCAGATCAACCAGTTCAGAAACCCTAAGGCCTGTGGCGTATAACAGTTCCAGCATGGTCCGGTCACGAAAACCTAAAAAACCCGCTATTTCCGGCGCACCCAGCAATCGTTCGACATCATTTTCAGAAAGCGATTGCGGTAATGTTGTGTGATGATAAGGCGACTGAATTTGTTCGGTTGGGTCATGCTGAACAACCCCTTCCAATTGTAAAAAACCGTAGAAACGTCGTAAAGTCGAAAGCATACGCGCAGACGACCTGGCGCTCAGCCCTTGATCAAAACGAAAGGCCATAAACTGACTGATATCATCCTTTTCAACGACAGCCAATGATTTTTCTTTTAACCATTGGTTAAATTGCTTGAGATCGGTCCGATACGCCATCAAGGTATTTTTGCTGAGTCCGGCTTCAGCCCACAGCGCATCCAGGAAGCTATCAATCGTTTGCGAATCTTGTTTCATACGCAAGCAAGGATTTTTTTAATCTAACCCACTGCCCCTCTGTCTGCCCCATAAAACCACCGACCCCGGAAGCTGACACCACTCGATGACAAGGAATAATACCGGGAAAAGGATTCCGCCGACAAGCAGAAGCTATTGCCCGCGGGGAAGTGTTCAACATAGTGGCCAATTCACCGTAAGTTGCTGTTTCACCCATGGGTATATCCAACAAACACTCCCAGACCCGGCGAAAAAACATCGTCCCTTGCTGTTGCAGTTTGATTTGCCTTACTGGTTTATCCGTCAATAACGAAGCATCGGCTTCGACAAGATCGATATTTTCCGGTGGTTGTCCTGTCATCACCCAGCGGCTGCCGCAAACAACATCGCCCACAACAGTCATGGTCAACATGAAAGGGCCGGTTTCAATATAAACCAGTCGCTCACTTCCATTGACTTCAGCAACCCATTGGATCATTTATCTCATCTTTCAGGCAAAAAAAAGGCAGCCTAGGCTGCCTTTTTTAAAACTATCTCAACATCAAGACAGTTTTTCTTTAATTCTGGCCGCTTTACCGGTCAAATTACGCAAGTAATAAAGCTTGGCGCGACGCACATCACCACGACGCTTGATTTCTATATTGCCAATCAATGGACTATGGGTTTGAAAAACCCGCTCAACCCCTACACCATGAGAAATTTTTCTAACGGTAAAAGATGAATTCAAACCACGATTACGCTTTGCAATCACAACACCCTCGAAGGCCTGCAATCTTTCTCGCGAACCTTCTTTTACTTTAACCTGAACAACAACAGTATCTCCGGCTCCAAATTCCGGAATGTCTTTTTTTATTTGTTCAGCTTCAATTTCTCTAATAATATCAGTCATTTTCACACCCTGTTAATCAATCTCATTTTTAAACTCAGTCAGCAAAGCTTCCTGCTCGGCCGTTAATTCCTTAATTTTCAATAATTCCGGTCGTCTTAACCAGGTCCGCCCCAGCGATTGCTTCATACGCCAGCGTTTAATTGCCGCATGATCACCGGAAAGCAAAACCTCCGGTACTTCACCCAGCGGGCCTTTTTCTGGCCGGGTATAGTGCGGACAATCCAGCAAACCATCCATAAAAGAATCCTGCTTGGCCGACTCTTCAGCACCCAGTACGCCGGGCTGCAATCGTGTTATCGCATCGATCACGATCAATGCCGCCAATTCCCCACCACTGATAACGTAATCGCCCAACGACCATTCATCATCACAAACAGTTCTGATAAAACGCTCATCAATGCCTTCATAGCGCCCGGCAACCAGAATCAATTGCTGGTATCGATCCGCCTGCATCAACAACTGTTGATTGATTGGCCTGCCTTGCGGACTCAAATAGACAACTTTTGAAGCTGCCGCATTACCTTGTGTTTGAGCGGCCTTTACCGCCTCCAGTAAAGGCTGGCACTTCATGACCATACCGGGGCCACCACCATAAGGCCGGTCGTCCACCGTACGATGGACATCCTCGGTAAAATCCCGCGGATTCCACAAAGTCAAATCGACAATGCCGCGTTCAATTGCTTTGCCGGTCACTCCATAACCTGCTGCATCAACAATCATTTGAGGAAACAGGCTAATGACATCAAACCGTTTAAGCGCCATTAAAAGTCAGCATCCCAATCGACAACTATCAGACCATTTTCCAAATCAACCTTGATAATGGTTTGTGGCTGTATAAATGGAATCAACCGTTCTTTTTCACCGTCTTTAACCACTAACACGTCATTCGCGCCGGTTTCCAGCAAGGTATAGACTTTCCCCAGATCTACTCCTTCAAGGTTGACCACATTAAGCCCAACCAGATCGACCCAATAAAACTCACCCTGCTCGGTAACCGGCAACTGATTTTTTTCTATCAGTATTTTCCAGCCAATCAATGCAGCCGCCTGGTCTCTGTCGGTAATGCCTTCCAGTGCTGCAACCACCAGCTTACCCTGCCGTCTTCCATCCAGCAGTTTAACGGATTTAAGGGCTTTACCTTTTTTGAGAATCCAGGGCGAATATGTCAGTATATTTTCCCGGGGTTGAGTAAACGAAAAAACTTTTACCCAGCCTTTAACGCCAAAAACGCCAGAGACTTCCCCGACGTTTATCAAATCATTGTCTGTCAACGATATCAGGCAGCTTCTTGTGCGGCTTTAGCTGCTTGCTTGACCAGTTTGGCAACGCGCTCTGAAGGTTGAGCACCTTTTAATTTCCAATGCTCCACACGCTCTAAATCTAAACGCAGTTTTTCTTCCGAACCACGCGCCATTGGATTAAAGAAACCCAACCGTTCAATGTAACGACCATCACGACTGTTGCGACTGTCGGTCACAACAATGTGATAAAAAGGACTATCCTTAGCGCCACCTCTGGCTAAACGAATAACTACCATTTAACAAACACCTTAAAAAAATATTGAATCAGAAATTTAATCGGTCTATTCTACGCCATTTTCAGTATATGTGAAGTTTTTTATTACATTCTCATGCCACGCATCATATTTGCCATGTTACCTTTGCTGAATTTTTTCATCATTTTCTGCATCATTTTATGTTGCTTCAAAATGCGATTGACATCCTGCAACTCCTGCCCGCAACCCGCGGCAATACGTTTTTTACGATTGCCTTTAATCAAGTCAGGATATTTCCTTTCTTGTGCGGTCATCGAGTTAATCACAGCAATTTGACGGGCCAAATGCTTGTCATCCACCTTGTCTTTCATGTCTTTTGGGACATCATTCATGCCGGGCAATTTATCCATCATGGCGCCAAGCCCCCCCATATTTTGCATTTGCAAAAGCTGGTCGCGCAAATCATCCAGATCGAAACTTTTGCCTTTTTTAATTTTTCGGGCCAGTTTATCGGCTTTTTTCTTGTCGGCCTTTTGCTCGATTTCCTCAATCAGCGACAACATGTCGCCCATACCCAGAATACGCGATGCGATCCGGTCTGGATAGAATGGCTCCAGTGCATCGGTTTTTTCACCAACACCGATAAACTTGATTGGCTTGCCAGTCACATGCCTGATCGACAATGCCGCCCCGCCACGAGCATCGCCGTCGGCCTTGGTCAATATCACGCCAGTCAACGGCAACGCATCGTGAAAAGCCTTGGCGGTATTAGCCGCATCCTGGCCGGTCATGCTATCGACGACAAACAAGGTTTCAATCGGCTTGATGGCGGCATGCAACGCCTTGATTTCTCCCATCATTTCATCATCGATATGTAAGCGACCCGCTGTATCGACAATCAAAACATCTACAAACTGACGCTTCGCCGCATCGATTGCACGCTCAACAATATCAACCGGTTTTTCCGTTGCCTCACTGGGGAAAAAGATTAAATCGACCTCATTGGCCAACGTCTCCAATTGCTTGATTGCTGCCGGCCGGTAGACATCGGCACTGACCACGCCAACTTTTTTCTTTTTCTTTTCTTTCAGAAAACGGCCAAGTTTAGCCACCGTGGTGGTTTTACCCGCCCCTTGCAATCCAGCCATTAATATAATTGCTGGCGGATTGGTTTTCAGGTTCAGCTCTTCATTGGCTTCCCCCATTACCTTGATCAATTCCTGCTGAACAATTTTAACCAATGCCTGGCCAGGGTTAAGGCTGGTTTGAACTTCTTGCCCTAAAGCACCCTGCTTTACTTTTTCAATAAAATCAGTAACAACAGGTAAAGCAACATCAGCTTCCAGCAGGGCCATTCTTACTTCACGCAAGGTATCCTTGATATTGCTTTCTGTCAGCTTGCCCTGACCTTTTAGTTTTTTGAGTGTACCGCTGAGGCGATCAGTTAAATTATCAAACATAATATATATTCTTTATCTGTTGTATTGATCCAGGAGGCTGTTGGATTATGGATGATTCAACTACGACAGCCTCCTGGCTTAATAATAAATGCCAAGTCTTTAAACCTGTGACTTTAGGGAAGCGCTGATTAAATCAGTGCTTCTTTTAAACACAGGGATGTATCGTCAAAATCGATAGCTACAAGCCATTGATTTTGTAAGTAAAGCGGGAAATCGCATTTACGTTTTGCGGGTGCTGACAAATCATGGATGATTTGTTCCGCGTTTCCTTTAGCAACTGTTTATATTACCATACCCATAATAAAATATTCAGTACGATAATCATCATGACAACGATAATCATCATGACAACGACAATAATCGGCGCAACATCCATTTTTGCTTATCTGCTTAGTACCTATTTTCTGCTACTGGATATCAAACATGAACGAACGGCTCGCTATAGCCTGATTCCGGCCTGGCTGGCCGTAACCCTGCACTTTATAACGATAATCCTGCTTTCATGGCAATTAAAAGGTGTCAGCTTCAACTTTTTCAATATCGCTTCGACGCTGGCTGCCATCATCGCAGGATTATTCCTGCTTGCCAGTCTGAGCAAACCGGTCAGCAAATTAGGCATTGGCTTCTTCCCTTTGACCGCTATCTTATTAGGCTTAAATTTGGCCTTCTTTGACCCTCAGCAGGTAATAACGCATTACAGCTGGCCTATGAGCATTCATATTTTCAGCTCTTTGATTGCATTCAGCCTGTTAAACATTGCCGCTTTGCAAGCCATTTTCCTGGCCATCCAGGATCAACAACTGAGAAAACACCCGCCCAGCAAAATTATTTTAACCTTACCGCCACTGCAAACCATGGAGTCCTTGTTATTTCAAATGATTTCTGCTGGCGTCATTTTTCTGACGATTTCATTACTTAGCGGTTTTCTGTTTATTGATGATCTATTCGCCCAGCATCTGGCCCATAAAACCATATTATCCATTCTGGCCTGGTTGATTTTTTCTGCTTTATTATTTGGACGCATCCGTTACGGATGGCGGGGACAAACAGCCATTCAGTGGACCCTGATTGGCTTTACCGCTTTACTGCTGGCTTATTTTGGCAGCAAAATGGTATTGGAGTTGATTTTGCATAAAAACTGATACAAGGCGGCAAATAGCTGCCGCCTCATATTTGCTGTTAACGGTAATTAAACCCTTATATCTATTTTTCCGGGACTCGCAGCTTCTATTAGCTTAACTGCCGCTTCCCCTTGTTGTTTCTCGACATCCTGTCCTTTCTTGACAATCGCCACCTCCATGTTTTCCCGGTCTGTCTTGGCCTGCATTAACGCAGTCGCCAAACCAGGTGCATTGCCACTACCAATTGAATCCACCATTTTCACCTCCTTTGGACTGATTCATGAACATTGTCGGCAAAACCCACTAAAACTTGAGTTATTTTTTTGGCACTTACCATCCCCAAATCGCTAAAAACAACATAACATACTGTTTTATATGCATGATTCAAAATCTGGCACAGTTATCGCTCAAGTTTAGGCAAACACTTAAACAGGAGAAATACCATGCCTAGCTCAATGGTCATCAATACAAACGTTATTTCATTAAACAGTCAGCGCATGCTAAGTAAAACGAATGACGCCCTGCAAACCAGTATGCAACGTCTGTCATCAGGATTACGAGTTAACAGCGCCAAAGATGATGCCGCAGGTCTTGCCATTGCTAACCGAATGACATCGCAAATCCGCGGTATGACAGTTGCAGTACGAAATGCTAATGATGGTATATCAATGGCGCAAACTGCAGAAGCCGCGATGGGTGAATTAACCAACACATTGCAACGGATGCGGGACTTATCAGTTCAAGCAGCCAACTTTGGTGGCGTCAGCTCAGGAGACAGACAAAAACTCCAGGATGAATTCTTACAATTAGGCCAAGAGGTTAGACGGATCATTCAAAACACCACATTCAATGACAAACCCATATTAACCGGAAGCTTGAGCCATACTAACTTTCAAGTTGGCGCGAATACTAATTCAACTAACCAAATATCCATTTTTGTGCCTAACCTGTTATCTGCAAGTGGGCTTGATGATATTATCAAGGCTTCCCCAGTCAGCATTGGCTCAGGTGCAACCTCGGTTAACGTCAGATCCGCTATTGATGTAATCGATCTTGCGATTAAAGCTATTGACTCCGGCCGCTCCAAGCTTGGCGCAGTGCAAAATCGTTTTATGACAACGATCTCGAATCTGCAGTCCGCCATAGAAAATCAATCTGCCGCCCGCTCACGTATTATGGATGCTGATTTTGCCGCAGAAACCGCAGCTCTCAGTCGCGCCCAGATTTTACAGCAAGCAGGAACAGCAATGCTTGCTCAGGCCAATCAAACACAACAAGGTGTCTTACAATCTGATGTTACGCGCTACGCCGGATAATTGATAAAATTTGAGGATGAACAAAGAGAAATTAGACCTGTACACAGACTATTTAATCAGCAATACGAGCTATGCGACGGCGACGGGTTTGTCGTCAATGTTAGATGGAGAAGTTAGCCATGATAGTATCACGCGTTTTTTATCGTCCAGGACGTACACATCAAAAGACCTCTGGCTGGAGGTTAAACGAACAGTCCGGAAGATTGAAGAAGAATCAGGGTGTTTGATTTTTGACGATACAATCCAGGAGAAGCAATGGACAGACGAGAATGAAGTCATTTGTTGGCATTATGACCATTGCCAGGGGCGGTCAGTCAAAGGCATCAATCTATTGAATGCCTTGTATCATACGGGTGATGTTTCGATACCCGTAGCCTTTGAAGTGGTCAAAAAACCGATTCAGTTTTGTGATATCAAAACAAAGCAGGTTAAACGAATGGCTACGGTGACCAAAAATGAGCTGATGCGTGCGATGATTCAACAGTGTTTGAACAATCGGCTTCAATTTCGCTATGTGTTGATGGATAGCTGGTTTACGGCTAAAGAGAATCAGGAGTTTATTGTTGACAAAGACAAACATTTCATTGGGGCTTTAAAGGATAATCGTTTGGTGGCGTTGAGCGTAGACGACAAGAAACAAGGAAAATTTACCCGTGTCAGTGACATTGCATTAGAGGATAAACAAGCAGTACGCGGCTGGCTAAAAGGCTACCCACATGAAGTCCTGATTGTCCGGCGAATCTTTACAAACAAAGACGGCAGTACTGCAACCGTTAATCTGGTGTGCAGTGATTTAACATTAACGGGTAAAAAGGTTGCGGCAATCTATCAGAAACGCTGGAAAGTCGAAGAATTTCATAAATCATTGAAATCCAATGCCGGGTTGGCAAAGTCGCCTACTCGTACCCCAACAACACAAAACAATCATATTTTTATGGCCATTATGGCGGTCTTTAAACTGGAGTGTCTCAAAATAAAACACCAAACCAATCATTTTGCTTTGAAGGCTAAATTATATATCAAGGCTATTCGGCAGGCTTTTGCTGAATTGCAACAATTCAAGACCGCGTAACATCAGTTACAATTATTACAATAACGCCTATCATTACTTTAATACGCTTATTGAAAGGCTATATCAAAGCCGAAAATCAAATGTGGCCAGAGTCAATAAAAATGATTGATGACGAGTGGCCACATCAGTTTTTCAAATTAGAAAATATCACTCTCAGTTTTTCTCTGTACATGACAAAAAATATTAAAAGCTAGCGTAGCTCGTTGAAATGTAATTAAATACCGCATTTTGTTTTAGCGAATATGAATAACGGGACATTACAAATCAACGAGCTGACCGTCATATTAACTGAGCACTTTCAATGGAACAAGGCAAGAATCGTTTGTTTTGTGGGTATGTTAATTGCTTTGATGGCAGTTAGCACGGTCAATCTGGCCCAGCTCGCCGTATTCTTTCCCAGTCGGGCAAAAATTTCCTCACGATATCGACGGATGCAACGATTTTTCAGTGACCATTGGCTGGATTACAATGAAGTCGCTCATTTCATCATGAAACTGTTTGGTTTCACTGATCAGGATTACTATCTGACGTTAGACAGGACGAATTGGAAGTGGGGTAAAACCAATATTAATCTGCTGGTGCTTGCCGTGGTTTATCGGGGTGCCGCCATTCCTGTGTATTGGTTGCCTTTAAACAAGCGGGGCAACTCTAATACGAAGGAACGTATAGCGCTGATGAAACGCTTTATTGCGCAGTTTGGCCGACATCACATCAAAGGTCTTTTGGCTGATCGGGAGTTTATTGGAGACGAATGGATGGGCTGGTTGTTTGAGCAAGAGATTCCCTTTTATATCCGTATTCGCAACAACGCCTGGACAACCAATGCCCAAGGCCAGCGAATACGCGTAGAGCGTTTGTTTTATGGGCTTAAGCCGGGTAGCACACGACACCTCTCAACAGCGCGCTATTCGGGAAATTGTTCAATTTATCTCAGTGGGTTACGGCTGAGTGATGGTGAGTTATTAATCATCGTCTGTCAGCATTTGAACCCTGATGCGATTAAAATTTATGGCTTGCGTTGGGAAATCGAAACGCTTTTCGGCGGTTTAAAAGGACGGGGATTCAAACTTGAGGAAACGCGTGTAGTCGGTTATCTTCGGATCAAAAAATTGTTAGTACTTCCCGTTATTGCTTTCTGTTGGTCACATAAAGCAGGCGAATGGAAACATGATTGCGAGTTACCAATAAAAACCAAAACACATCAGCGGCTCGCGCAAAGCCTGTTTCGATATGGATTAGATTGTATCCGCTCAACGTTGTTTAATGTCTTATCTCAATCAAAAAGGATGATTAGAAAAGTGATTGCTCTTTTGCAACCCATACCTTTTGTCACTGGAATACATGAGACTCATTTGTCATAAGTTAATTTTTTAGAAGTTACGCATTGACAGGCAATGTTAAACTATGGGTTTAAAAAATCCCAAAGTCAATGCAAGGCAAACCTTGATAAGAGAAATAACACGCCCCTCAACAGCCTGCTGTACATTACCCATGTATATTGGTTTTTTATTAAGTGAGCCGAAACAAGCTAGTTGTCGACGATTAGGCGAAGTCATGTCAATATCACATGATAGCGTAAATCGATTTCTAAATCGGGAGCATTACACTGGGCGAGATTTATACAATGAAGCCAGCGCAGGCCTGAATTTAAAGGGCGGAACCTTGAGTGTTGACGATAGTGTTCTTGATAAACCTTATAGCCAATATATGGCATATGTCAGTTATTTTTGGTCGGGAAAACATCATAGAGCAGTCAAGGGAATCAATCTTGTCACGTTGTACTACACAGACATTCAAGGAAAACACCAACCACTGAATTTCCGGGTGGTCGATAAGGCGGAAGGAAAGACAAAAAATGACTATTTTCAAGACATGCTGACCGAAGTATTAGCTTGGGGACTAGAACCTGGTTTTATAACAGGAGATAGCTGGTACAGTTGCGTGGATAATCTTAAATTGATAAGAAATCATCAGACAGGATTATTCTTTGCAGTGGAAGGTAATCGATTAGTCTCTGTTGAAAAAGGTTCATGGGTTCAAGTCAGGCAATTAGAAATCCCGGAAGACGGCTTAATGGTTTGGCTCAAAAATTTTGGGTATGTGAAATTATTTCGGACGACCTTGAAAGAACAAGTTCGCCATTACATAAGTTCACTACCTGATGAAGAAAAAACCGCTGTTTTTGACAAGAAAGCATTTACCGAACAACATGACAGGCATTGGCAGATTGAGCAATATCATCGGGCAATAAAGCAGGTGTGTAATATTGAGCGGTTCCAGGTTCGCAATAAAAGAGCAATAAATAATCATATTTTTTCTGCAATTTGTGGCTTTGTTCAATTACAAAAATTGAGCTTTGCAGACGTGATTAATAATTGCTATAGCGTACAGCGGAATTTATTCAACGATGTTATGGCTTCGTTTATCGACACCTTTATGCCAAATATGAATCATTTAAACCCAAAATTTCGATCTGTTGTCAATGCGTAACTTCTATTTTTGTCATGTACAGAGTCAGTTTTTATATTCTGACCCTACACTCACTCCTCAATAAACAGCATTATGGATAACATCGCTTTAAATCCATCTGTATAGTGGACCCCGTAATCCGGACAATAGTTTAAACTATGACTATTGAAAAAAGAGGTACAAAAAATGAGCGAAAAAAAACGGAAAACCTTTAGCGGGGCGCAAAAGGCCAAAATCGCGCTGGAAGCGGTTAAGAACATCAAAACGATCAATGAGATTGCTCAAGAGAATGAAGTCCATCCATCTCAGGTAAGCCAATGGAAAAAGGAACTGTTGGCCAATGCGGGAAGCCTGTTTGAAGGCAAACGCGGGCCGAAAGCGGTGAAGGCGCAAGACAATCCGGACCGTCTGTACGCCAAAATCGGGCAGTTGAATATGGAACTGGATTGGCTTAAAAAAAAGTCCGGGATCAGCCTATGATCACGCGTCAAAGCTGGGTGGATCAAAAAGATGAGTTGGCGTTAAGTCGGCAATGCCAGTTATTGAACGTTACCCGCTCAGTAATCCATGAACAGAAAAAACGCCAACAACAGCCGGTGTCTGCTGAAGATCAGCAACTGTTGCGGTTGCTCGACGAAGACATCCTTTTTATGGCTCACGCCGTATGACAAAGTATTTACGCGGCCTTAACCATCAGGTCAACCGCAAACGGGTTCAGCGGCTGATGCGCATACTGGGGCTGGTCGGCATGGCGCCGGACCCGAACACCAGTAAGCCGCATCCTGAGCATAAAGTCTATCCCTATCTGTTAAGAGGCGTCGAGGTGACACGCCCCAACCAGGTTTGGAGTACCGACATCACCTATATCCGGCTGCCGCAAGGATTTGTTTATCTGGTGGCCATCATGGATTGGTACAGCCGAAAAGTATTGGCATGGCAACTTTCCAATACCATGGACAGCGCGTTTTGCGTAAATTGTCTGGAGCAGGCCATCAAGACCTATGGCACACCGGAGATATTTAATACCGACCAGGGCGCACAGTTCACCAGCGCGGACTTCACCGGGGTATTGAGTCAGCATGGCGTGACCATCAGCATGGATGGCCGGGGACGGGCCCTGGACAATATCTTTGTTGAACGACTCTGGCGCACAGTGAAATATGAAGAAGTTTATTTGAAGCAATACGGCAACCTGCAAGCACTGTCAGCGGGGTTGACGGACTACTTTGCCTTTTACAACAGCGAACGACCGCATCAGTCGTTAGGCTATGAAACGCCAGACAGGGTTTATCAATTCGCCACGGGAGGTGGCGCTAAAATCGTGGATAAATATAATGCCGGCACTGCCAAGCAGACGCCGGGTGAAAATATGGGCCAGAGCCATTGAGCCTGACTGTTATGAGGGTTCTATCTTAAATTCTCTAATAATTTGTCTGGACAATGGGGTCCACTTTACCCTACCCATGAACCTTTTTCAACAGAGACTAATCGATTACCTTCCACTGCAAAGAATAATCCTGTCTGATGATTTCTTATCAATTTAAGATTATCCACGCAACTGTACCAGCTATCTCCTGTTACAAAACCAGGTTCTAGTCCCCAAGCTAATACTTCGGTCAGCATGTCTTGAAAATAGTCATTTTTTGTCTTTCCTTCCGCCTTATCGACCACCCGGAAATTCAGTGGTTGGTGTTTTCCTTGAATGTCTGTGTAGTACAACGTGACAAGATTGATTCCCTTGACTGCTCTATGATGTTTTCCCGACCAAAAATAACTGACATATGCCATATATTGGCTATAAGGTTTATCAAGAACACTATCGTCAACACTCAAGGTTCCGCCCTTTAAATTCAGGCTTGCGCTGGCTTCATTGTATAAATCTCGCCCAGTGTAATGCTCCCGATTTAGAAATCGATTTACGCTATCATGTGATATTGACATGACTTCTCCTAATCGTCGACAACTAGTGCACATAAGCGAAAACACCAATGCTATTTATGAGGGATATATTGTAATATGCTGAATAATACTATATTAAATTCAGCAGGTGATATCATTCCACGACTAACAGCAGCCCCAATCAGTTTAACAGAAAAACAACGCACGTTATTGCAAGGCACAGTGCGTAAACATACAAGTCCTCAGAATTTGGTGACACGTTGCCGTATTATATTGTTGGCAGATGAAGGCATTAGTGTACATGAAACCATGCGCCAGTTAAAAATTGGACGGACAACTGTTCAAAATTGGCGAAAACGCTGGTTACAGAACAGTGAACAAGAAAATCCTTTAGCCCGGCTTCAAGGTGCACCGCGAAGCGGTGCGCCTGCTATCTATACGGCGGAGCAAATTTGCAGCATTATCGCGATAGCCTGCGAACGCCCAGAGGATAGTCAACGCCCGATCACTCATTGGACGCAACAAGAAATAGCCGATGAAGCGATAAAACGGGGCATTGTTGATTATATTTCACAGCGCTCTGTTGGGCGCTTTTTAAAAAGAAGCGGACCTGCAACCCCACCGGATGAAAGGCTGGTTGACGGCAAAAAAAGATGAATACTTCGACGAGAGGTGTCAAGATATTTGCGAAACCTGCCAACGGGCTTTGGAGCGGGAAGCGCAAGGCATCAAAACGATTTCGATTGATGAAATGACAGGGATTCAAGCTTTAGAGCGAGCAGCGCAGACATTGCCGATGAAGAAAGGAAAAGTTGAACGACAAGAATTTGAATATATTCGACATGGTACCCAGACCTTGATTGCAGGTTTTGATGTGGCCACGGGAGAAGTAATGGGAAGTATAGGAGAAACTCGAACAGAGCAAGATTTTGCCGGGTTTTTGAACCTGCTTTTTCATCAACAACCCAAACAAACCCATTGGCATTTAGTCATGGATAATCTCAATACACATTGTTCAGAATCGGTGGTTCGATTAATTGCCGAAAAAATTTCGTATTCAGGAGAATCAGGGGTTAAAGGAAAAGAGGGTATTTTGAAATCAATGGAAAGTCGTACTGCTTTTTTGACTAACCCAAACCATCCGGTTGTTTTTCATTTTACCCCTAAGCATTGTTCATGGCTTAATCAGATAGAGATCTGGTTTTCTATTTTAATGCGTAAAGTAATCCGGCGCGGCAACTTTAAATCTAAAGAGGATTTAAACAAAAAAATAGCGGATTTCATAAAATATTTCAATGAAACCATGGCTAAGCCTTTTCGGTGGACGTATCAGGCTAAGCCACTTACTCAATAGAGTGAGAACTTGCGCTTGTTTGCACTAGCTTGTTTCGGCTCACTTAATAAAAAACCAATATACATGGGTAATGTACAGCAGGCTGTTGAGGGGCGTGTTATTTCTCTTATCAAGGTTTGCCTTGCATTGACTTTGGAATTTTTTAAACCCATAGTTTAACATTGCCTGTCAATGCGTAACTTCTATAGGATCACTTGATGGCGGCTTGTAAGTCTGAGCCGATGCATCAAGAGCGTGACCAGCAACAACAATATCTCCAGCGAAGACCGCAGCGCCGGAGATAAATCGGCTTCATCTTCAATCAGCTGCCGGGCATGGGTAATGGCAGCCTCTACATCAATGGAATCAATCTTCAATGAAACGGCCTGTGGGTTTAAGTACAGGACTCTTGTCTCATGGCTTTTGAAATACGAATTTTTGCCTCTGTGTTGCCCGTCATCGTATTTTAGAAATGCACGGCCGCAGGGCTATCGGGCATTGCTTATAAGGCAACACGCCTCAACTAACGCAGGCTAATACAGTAAACCTCTTGCGCCAGGTGTTGCCGTTAGAAAATCAAAAATAACGCTAAAATCGTGTCAAGCAGTTTTTTTACTTATTTACGCTGAGTAGTTACCTTGAATTTTTGTTTTAATACTTGGGCTGGAGTGATGTTGTCAGCCAGATTGTTGAACTGCTGGGTGATGAACGTTTCATTGCCCAGAGCCATATTTGATTGCCAATGCAGCTGAGACAATAATTCAGAAATATGCCAGCTCAATTCAGCATATTCGTCGATATTGTCTTCATCCGCGCACAGAGCATTGAGTGTCTGGACGCCATTGATATACAGGTAATCCTGAATATTATGTTTTTCAATGGTCTCAGACCACCTCTCCATGGAGATACAGGAAATAGCCTCCGGCAATTCTTCAGGAAGTAATTTTGCCTGATGAAGTTGATGAAAGACGCTCGCCGGTTCTATAAAAATATAACTTGAGCCTTTGGGTATTTCTTGAGTCAACAGGTAATGAATCAATAATGCGGAGTCGCTGCCAATAATAAAATTTAATGTGTTTGGCTTAAAAGAGATTGTCCAAATTTTTCATCATAAACGGCTTGGGCGCTCAGTCTATAAAATGCCGAATGATTAATATGGGTAAAAAAACGCTCACCAAAAGAGTTTGTATAGACTGAATCAGTAAAGTGGACCCCATTGTCCAGACAAATTATTAGAGAATTTAAGATAGAACCCTCATAACAGTCAGGCTCAATGGCTCTGGCCCATATTTTCACCCGGCGTCTGCTTGGCAGTGCCGGCATTATATTTATCCACGATTTTAGCGCCACCTCCCGTGGCGAATTGATAAACCCTGTCTGGCGTTTCATAGCCTAACGACTGATGCGGTCGTTCGCTGTTGTAAAAGGCAAAGTAGTCCGTCAACCCCGCTGACAGTGCTTGCAGGTTGCCGTATTGCTTCAAATAAACTTCTTCATATTTCACTGTGCGCCAGAGTCGTTCAACAAAGATATTGTCCAGGGCCCGTCCCCGGCCATCCATGCTGATGGTCACGCCATGCTGACTCAATACCCCGGTGAAGTCCGCGCTGGTGAACTGTGCGCCCTGGTCGGTATTAAATATCTCCGGTGTGCCATAGGTCTTGATGGCCTGCTCCAGACAATTTACGCAAAACGCGCTGTCCATGGTATTGGAAAGTTGCCATGCCAATACTTTTCGGCTGTACCAATCCATGATGGCCACCAGATAAACAAATCCTTGCGGCAGTCGGATATAGGTGATGTCGGTACTCCAAACCTGGTTGGGGCGTGTCACCTCGACGCCTCTTAACAGATAGGGATAGACTTTATGCTCAGGATGCGGCTTACTGGTGTTCGGGCCCGGCGCCATGCCGACCAGCCCCAGTATGCGCATCAGCCGCTGAACCCGTTTGCGGTTGACCTGATGGTTAAGGCCGCGTAAATACTTTGTCATACGGCGTGAGCCATAAAAAGGATGCCGGCTATATTCTTCGTCGATCAACCGCAACAGTTGCTGATCTTCAGCAGACACCGGCTGTTGTTGGCGTTTTTTCTGTTCATGGATTACTGAGCGGGTAACGTTCAATAACTGGCATTGCCGACTTAACGCCAACTCATCTTTTTGATCCACCCAGCTTTGACGCGTGATCATAGGCTGATCCCGGACTTTTTTTTAAGCCAATCCAGTTCCATATTCAACTGCCCGATTTTGGCGTACAGACGGTCCGGATTGTCTTGCGCCTTCACCGCTTTCGGCCCGCGTTTGCCTTCAAACAGGCTTCCCGCATTGGCCAACAGTTCCTTTTTCCATTGGCTTACCTGAGATGGATGGACTTCATTCTCTTGAGCAATCTCATTGATCGTTTTGATGTTCTTAACCGCTTCCAGCGCGATTTTGGCCTTTTGCGCCCCGCTAAAGGTTTTCCGTTTTTTTTCGCTCATTTTTTGTACCTCTTTTTTCAATAGTCATAGTTTAAACTATTGTCCGGATTACGGGGTCCACTATATATTTTCAATAACGGTTTAGGACAATGATCAGTCAACGGTCTCAACCGCGTCCCCAATCCTCCTGCCAATAAAAATACCGGATTATCATAAACTGGTTGCGACAACATAGACTGTAGGGTCTTTAACCCGACAATCCGGCCTTGCTGATCGACAACCGGCAAATGGTTTAACTGGTAGCGTTGCATCACCGCTTTGATGGCAGGCAAAGAATCCTGAGCATTAACGGTTTTCGGCTGCTTATTCATCACATTGACGACCTCTGTTTCTAATGACAAACCTTGAATCAATGCACGGCGAATATCACCATCAGTCACGACACCTAATAAATGCCTGTGTTCATCAACCACCAACGCAATTTGTAAGGCGGCCTGATCAATTGCGGCAATGGTTTGCCGCAACGTCATGTGTGGTTGAATTAAACTGTTCTGCCAAAATTCTGTCATTTTTATTCTGTTTTAATGAACGAACGGGCTGGATAAAGCGTCTGCCCAGCAGCAACATCACGTGTTACGACACAACCGGCTCCAATAATTGCCCTGGCAGCAATCGTTATTCCCTGTATCACAGACGCGCCAGTTCCAATATGAACCTGGTCTTGCACCGTTACACCACCGCTCAATACAGCACCCGGCGCAATATGCACATGAGCGCCAATCTTGCAATCGTGATCAATAACCCAAATCCCCAAATAGACCCATCAACCTCGGCTCTCAGCCACAAAAAAGCTGATATCAGCCTGCGCCGGGGCGATAATCGGGATGTTTGCAACGATTATTCGTTCAATTTTCGTCAAATCCTCGTGTTATCGCAGCCGAATTCGCTATTTTCGGCGAATGCGCTGGATTAAAAGCGCACCTGTCCTGGGGACGACGTGCGTGAATGCTGTTTATTATTGTTTATGTTCTATATCGGCGGTGATTCTATCGACCCAAGTGCAGTTAGTACCTGCTCAAACAGGCATCGATGGCAGTCTTTGACCTTGATGATCAGTTGACGCGCGGTTCGGGTGATTTTGGCGGCGATGCCATAAAGACGCCAGCGCAGAGTGATAGCGCGATGGTGCGCCAACTTTTCCGGCAAGAGTTGCCGCATCAGCGCAAACAGGTTGTAGGAGAGTGCGCAGATATGAAAATAAAGTGCATTCGCGTCAAAATCTGTACAAGGCAGCGTGTCGCCACCAAAGTCGTGTTTCAGTTCCTTGATGCGGTTTTCACTGTCTTCGCCGCGCTGGTTGTACCAGTGGATGATGTCGCTGTCTGACAGATCATCCCGATTGGTGGCGATGGCGCGATATATGTAGCGACTGTCTTCCAGTTGTTCCTGACCATCCGCATCATCCAGGTCCAGTGAGGCCTGACCTTTCAGGGGGATTCGCTGAATGACCAGGGTAAACGGCTGATCATAATCGCCGATACAATGCAGCATGCGATACGTTTGCCGGCTTTGGCTAACCTCGCCATTGCGGTGAGTCATGGGCCGCCAATTGGTTTCGCTCAACTGTTCAATGTGTTCTTTAACCGCCCGGCTCATTTTTGCCCGAATGCCGTATTGAATGTGCTGTTGGTCGACGTATTCGATAATTTTTTGTTGATAGCCTGCCGCATCGATGCGTAGTTTTTTAATATGAACACCTTTCGGCAAACTGTCTTGGCAATGTTGGATGAATTCCAGGTTTTCTTTCGCTGGCGAATCATTACCCGCCCTGAAATCGCACGCCACAACCTGACCGGTCTCAGCGATATGGCCGACCATTGGCATATAACCGCGGTTTTTCTTATAGGTCCATTGCGCCCCACGCTTATTGGCGATGATTTCGGTGGCATCAATATCCAGCGTAATGCTTTTTTTACGCTGCAAAGCGGCTGCCAGAATGCGCCGGTTCACCACTTTCCAGCCGCTGAAAGCGATTGACTGGCGCCCCATGCATCGCAACCAATCGCCCAGCGCACTGGACCTTGGCATTTGTTTCATCCCCAACACCGAAAGCAACGCGCTTTCGTCATGGAGGTGACGCACATCATCCAGGTGAAAACTGCCCTCATGCTGCATCAGAATCAGAGTTTCAAGATAAGCCGATGGCTTGATTCCCCGATTGCTTTTGGGCAGTGGGAATACCTGATCAATATGTTCACCCAGCTGCAGCGATTGCATCAAGTGCGCGATGGTGAGTAAACCGGCGCGCGAGGTCAGTTGATCGTTTGTTTTGCTCAGTTTATACGGTAAGATGTTCATAAGCATCAGGTGCACCCATTGGGTGATGGATTGTTTCGTCGCAAACCATTATACAACCAGGGCTCTTTCCATTTTTAGAGCTTTCTATCTGGGGATTAGGGGATAATGGCTCCTGTGTTGACAATAGTATTTCTAGCAATTTTAGTACCAGTTTGGACAATACAGCCTGGCAACAATTGCGCACACGCTTCCAGCCCCACGCTCCCAATTCGTTCAGCGGCCAGGTCTACCAAGGTCTGGAAGTGAAACCCCAAGCTGGAAAAACGCTCAAACAACTGTAACCTGACCCCTGCATCGTTTGGTAAAGAGCCCACTCCGTTGACCAAAACATACCCATGAACCAAACTGGCTGTCAGAAAGTCGTCATCTCCCAATACAGGGACACCCTGCCACATTTGCCCAACTTTCAGTTCCGGGGTAATAACACCAGATACTTTCATGTCCAGTCGTTGCATAACCGCCATTAAAACCGCAGCATGCCCACCACTTCCGAGCAGTATTATTTTTTTATCCATCGTTTTTTAGTTAATCCGTGCCTGATACAAAACATTCATTCCTAAAGAAATACTGAACAAATCAGCCTTGATTTGTCAGCGATTCCCTAAAATTATAGCTCATCTTAACGATAAGAAAAGCCGGGCGCTTTTCTTCAGGCAAAAAAAAGCCGAGGACAACCTCGGCTTCGTTCATCGTTTTTGTCTTGAATGCTATTTTTTCAACAAATCTCTGAGCAACACATTCAGCTTATGGACAAAAGCCGCCGGATCGTCCAACTGCCCGCCTTCACTCAAAATTGCCTGGTCGAACAGGATTTGGGCAATATCGGCAAATCGTTCGTCATCAGACTCTTCCTTCAAAGCGGTAACAATTTCGTGTTGTGGATTGATCTCAAACACTGGTTTGGTTCCGCCCATCCCCATCATGTTCAGGTTCTGACCGGCTTCTTTCATGATACGCTCCATATTCAGGCTCATATCATATTCCCCCATAACCAGACAGGCGGGTGAATCAGTCAGGCGATGACTGATAGTCACGTCTTTGACTTTATCGCCCAACACTTCTTTAAGCTGCTTGACGACCGACTCAAAATCCTTGGCTACTTCTTCGACCTGTTTCTTTTCTTCTTCGCTTTCAAACTTGTCCAGATCCAACTCACCCTTGGCGATGGATTGCAATGGCTTGCCGTCGAATTCTGTCAGACTGGAGACCAGCCACTCATCGATCTTGTCAGACAACAGCAACACCTCGATGCCTTTTTTACGGAAAATTTCCAGGTGAGGACTGTTTTTGGCCGCGGCAAAGCTATCTGCGGTAATGTAATAGATCTTTTCCTGACCCTCCTTCATACGGCTGACATAATCTTCCAGCGAAATATTCTGTTCAGGCTGGTCGGTATGTGTGGATGAGAAGCGCAGCAATTTTGCAATGCGTTCACGATTCTTGACATCTTCGATCACGCCTTCCTTCATGACATTACCGAATTGCTCCCAGAAGGTTGCATATTTCTCCGGCTCATCTTTTGCCAATGATTCCAGCAATGCCAACACTTTTTTAACCGCGCCGGCTTTAATAACGCTGATTTGCTTGCTTTGTTGCAGGATTTCACGAGAAACATTCAGTGGCAGTGAACTGGTGTCGATTACACCACGGACAAAACGCAAATAGCGTGGCATCAACTTTTCAGCATCATCGGTGATAAACACTTTTTTCACATACAGCTTCACGCCGTGTTTGGCATCTCTGTCCCACAAGTCAAATGGTGCTCTGGCGGGAATATAGAGCAACATGGTGTATTCCACATTACCTTCAACCCGGCTGTGAATGTAAGCCAGAGGCTCCTGAAAGTCATGAGCAACATGCTTGTAGAATTCGTTGTATTCTTCTTCAGAAATTTCATCTTTTGGCAGGGTCCACAAAGCCGAAGCACTATTGACGACTTCTTCTTCGATTCTGGCTGGCGCTGTTTCATTACCGTCTTCGTCTTTTTCAGCCGGTATTTCCCGGTCCATGACAATCGGTACAGAAATATGATCAGAGAACTTCTTGATGATACTTCTGAGGCGAAACTCATCCAGAAATTCTTCTTCGCCATCTTTCAAATGCAAAATAACATCCGTGCCACGCTTTTCTTTTTCCACAGATTCAAGCGTGTATTCACCCTTACCCTCCGATTCCCAGCGCACGCCTTCTTTCTCGCCCGCTTTTCGGGTAATCAACGTGACGCGGCCTGAGACAATAAAGGCTGAGTAAAAGCCAACGCCAAACTGGCCAATCAATTCGCTGTCTTTCGCCTGATCGCCACTCAGCTTTTCAAAAAACTCCTTGGTGCCGGATTTTGCGATAGTGCCAATATGCTGTTGCACTTCTTCGCGTGTCATGCCAATACCATTATCCGAAACGGTAATGGTTTTATTGTCTTTGTCGACAGAAACCTTGATTTTTAAATCGCTGTCTCCCTCGTACAGGCTATCATTGGATAATGCTTCAAAACGCAGCTTGTCGATAGCATCCGCCGAGTTGGAAATCAATTCGCGTAAAAAAATCTCCTTGTTGCTATACAAGGAATGAATCATCAGATCCAATAAATGTTTGACTTCGGTCTGAAAACCTAATGTTTCTTTTTTTGTTTCAACACTCATGCTTATTCTCTTTTCGTTTAACAAAGGGCTGCAGGCATTATGGGGACAACTATTTTTTTTTCAAGAGCAGAAAAAGAAAAATCCTCAATCTGAATCAATCGACTCTCGTGCAGGCCGATGAATGGTTTTTGTATTGTCTATTGTCTCTGTACATGACAAAAAATATTAAAAGCTGGCGTAGCTCGTTGAAATGTAATTAAATACCGCATTTTGTTTTAGCGAATATGAATAACGGGACATTACAAATCAACGAGCTGACCGTCATATTAACTGAGCACTTTCAATGGAACAAGGCAGGAATCGTTTGTTTTGTGGGTATGTTAATTGCTTTGATGGCAGTTAGCACGGTCAATCTGGCCCAGCTCGCCGTATTCTTTCCCAGTCGGGCAAAAATTTCCTCACGATATCGACGGATGCAACGATTTTTCAGTGACCATTGGCTGGATTACAATGAAGTCGCTCATTTCATCATGAAACTGTTTGGTTTCACTGATCAGGATTACTATCTGACGTTAGACAGGACGAATTGGAAGTGGGGTAAAACCAATATTAATCTGCTGGTGCTTGCCGTGGTTTATCGGGGTGCCGCCATTCCTGTGTATTGGTTGCCTTTAAACAAGCGGGGCAACTCTAATACGAAGGAACGTATAGCGCTGATGAAACGCTTTATTGCGCAGTTTGGCCGACATCACATCAAAGGTCTTTTGGCTGATCGGGAGTTTATTGGAGACGAATGGATGGGCTGGTTGTTTGAGCAAGAGATTCCCTTTTATATCCGTATTCGCAACAACGCCTGGACAACCAATGCCCAAGGCCAGCGAATACGCGTAGAGCGTTTGTTTTATGGGCTTAAGCCGGGTAGCACACGACACCTCTCAACAGCGCGCTATTCGGGAAATTGTTCAATTTATCTCAGTGGGTTACGGCTGAGTGATGGTGAGTTATTAATCATCGTCTGTCAGCATTTGAACCCTGATGCGATTAAAATTTATGGCTTGCGTTGGGAAATCGAAACGCTTTTCGGCGGTTTAAAAGGACGGGGATTCAAACTTGAGGAAACGCGTGTAGTCGGTTATCTTCGGATCAAAAAATTGTTGGTACTTCCCGTTATTGCTTTCTGTTGGTCACATAAAGCAGGCGAATGGAAACATGATTGCGAGTTACCAATAAAAACCAAAACACATCAGCGGCTCGCGCAAAGCCTGTTTCGATATGGATTAGATTGTATCCGCTCAACGTTGTTTAATGTCTTATCTCAATCAAAAAGGATGATTAGAAAAGTGATTGCTCTTTTGCAACCCATACCTTTTGTCACTGGAATACATGAGACTCATTTGTCATAAGTTAATTTTTGTCATGTACAGAGATTTATTTTATGTGGGCATCTTCTCTTTATCCCGCTGTAATTAGGAGTACAGATCTGTCACTTAACGATATTAACGACTTGCCAGTTATTGGCTTTGATGATGTGGAATTAAATATAGAGCTAACTCCAGTCCCTTTACCAGCAAGTATATTGTTCTTTTTCCCAGCTGTTACAGGGTTGTTTTTTGTGCGTGAAAAATTCAAGCATACCCCCAATTTCCCCAATGCTACGTGTTAAATATGTAGCCAAGCAATTGATATTCAAGCTTTATGACCTAACAAGGCAAATCCAGCCGACCGTTAACAGCGCAGCGTAGTTCTTTTTCAACGGTCATGTTATGTCAATATTCAGTGCTTTATCGAAGTCCACCGACCGCTGATTTATTCGCGAGTCCCATGACACAGGGAAGTGTCATCAAAATCAATAGCGCCAAGCTATTGATTTTTGTAAGCAAAGTGAAAATCGCATTTCCACTTTGCGTCAGCTGACAAATCATGGATGATTTGTTCAGCGGTTTCAATTAGACCATCAATCGATTACTGATACTGATATCAGGGCGACAGAATAAAAGCGCCGATTCAAACAAAGCATCCCAACAATCACCAATGGCTTGCCCCTTGATCTGCCGGTCAATCAAAGCGCATTGCTGTATCAGTCGCGACAGATGATGAGCGTTTAGTCGTTGCAAGGCATGCTTATACAAGCTTTGTTTTGATTCCCAAATCTGATATTGCCTGAAGATCGTCTGCTTATCCCGGCCTGCCTGTTTGAGTTGTAACAATACCCGCACTTCGCGGCTCAAGGCCCACAGCACGACAGGCTCGGCCACGCCTTCAGCCTTTAATGCCGACAAGATACGAACACTTTTGTTCAGTTGTCCCGCCAACAATGCCTCGGCCAGTTTAAAAACATCGAAGCGAGCATAATCGGCGATTTCTTGTTCCAGTTGCTGCTTGGAAATGGATTCAGAACCATGCAAAACATAAAGTTTCTCCAGTTCCTGGGCGGCGGCCAGCATATTACCTTCAACCCGGGACACCAACCAGCGCAATGCATCTTCCTGAATATTCAACCCCCGTTTCAGGCTACGCCGTTTCAGCCACTGCAATAATGTTGAACCTTGCAAAGGCCAGACCTGAACGATTACTCCGGCTTTATCCAAAGCCTGAAACCAGCGTGTTTTCTGAGAGGACACCGCGATTTTACCCGTCATAATCAATAAGATTGTATCGTTAGAAAGAATCTGGCAATAGGCTTCCAACGCCTTTCCACCTTCCTTGCCCGGTTTAGCCGACGGAAGACGCAAATCGATCAGTTTTTTATCGGCAAAAATGGATAAGGAGGCGGCCAACTCCGATAAGCTCGCCCAGTTAAAACGGTCATTTTCAACAGTTAACACTTCGCGCTGACCAAAACCAGCCCGCTTGGCTGCTGCCCTTATCGCATCGGCCGCTTCACCTTTCTGCAGAGGCTCATCGCCGCTGACCAGATAAACCGGCCGTATGTTTTTTTTAACGACGCTTCCAGTTGTTCGGAGTTTAACCGCATCAGGGCTTGCTTACCACTAGCCTGGCCTGGGATAAAATCCTTTTGGCCGCTTGTCGATACAACTCTTGCCGAATCACTGCTTCTTCATTGTTTTTAGCCAGAATATCGATCTGGTTATTGAAATAACTGCGATACAATTCCAGATGCAATGGTTTTTCTGACAATTCTTTACCCTCTTTGTCCAGCAATTGATAATCCAAGCGATAGGTCAATTCAAATTCATTCGCCCGGCCAGTTGAATCAAGCGACAATACGCGCCTCTCAAGATGCTCATCAAGTGCTTTAATGACAATACCTGCTTCAGCCGGGTTATTGACGATACGGGCATCTGTGCCTCGCAACAATTCTTTCATTGCACGAGTAAGACTGCTCGATACCGATTGCATGGCAATCTTTCTCATTTCCTCGCTCACTTCCACCGCGCCACGCAGGTGATAACCACAGGCACTCAACAAAATCAGCAAGGTGAAAACAAAGACCGCTTTGCTATGCCAGCTTCTCATCTTCAAACCACAATATTGATCAGTTTTTTGGGCACGACAATCACTTTCCGAATGGTTTTACCCTCGATATAGGTAGAAGTTACGCATTGACAACAGATCGAAATGTTGGGATTAAATGATTCATATTTGGCATAAAGGTGTCGATAAACGAAGCCATAACATCGTTGAATAAATTCCGCTGTACGCTATAGCAATTATTAATCACGTCTGCAAAGCTCAATTTTTGTAATTGAACAAAGCCACAAATTGCAGAAAAAATATGATTATTTATTGCTCTTTTATTGCGAACCTGGAACCGCTCAATATTACACACCTGCTTTATTGCCCGATGATATTGCTCAATCTGCCAATGCCTGTCATGTTGTTCGGTAAATGCTTTCTTGTCAAAAACAGCGGTTTTTTCTTCATCAGGTAGTGAACTTATGTAATGGCGAACTTGTTCTTTCAAGGTCGTCCGAAATAATTTCACATACCCAAAATTTTTGAGCCAAACCATTAAGCCGTCTTCCGGGATTTCTAATTGCCTGACTTGAACCCATGAACCTTTTTCAACAGAGACTAATCGATTACCTTCCACTGCAAAGAATAATCCTGTCTGATGATTTCTTGTCAATTTAAGATTATCCACGCAACTGTACCAGCTATCTCCTGTTACAAAACCAGGTTCTAGTCCCCAAGCTAATACTTCGGTCAGCATGTCTTGAAAATAGTCATTTTTTGTCTTTCCTTCCGCCTTATCGACCACCCGGAAATTCAGTGGTTGGTGTTTTCCTTGAATGTCTGTGTAGTACAACGTGACAAGATTGATTCCCTTGACTGCTCTATGATGTTTTCCCGACCAAAAATAACTGACATATGCCATATATTGGCTATAAGGTTTATCAAGAACACTATCGTCAACACTCAAGGTTCCGCCCTTTAAATTCAGGCCTGCGCTGGCTTCATTGTATAAATCTCGCCCAGTGTAATGCTCCCGATTTAGAAATCGATTTACGCTATCATGTGATATTGACATGACTTCGCCTAATCGTCGACAACTAGCTTGTTTCGGCTCACTTAATAAAAAACCAATATACATGGGTAATGTACAGCAGGCTGTTGAGGGGCGTGTTATTTCTCTTATCAAGGTTTGCCTTGCATTGACTTTGGGATTTTTTAAACCCATAGTTTAACATTGCCTGTCAATGCGTAACTTCTAATAGGATTGAATCCTGGCATCTGCCAAAGCCATTTTTTCAATATCATCTTTGCTGGCGGAAAGCGGCACATTCAATTTACTGCGTAATTTACCATTCACCTGAATGACCATCTCCAGACTGTCTTGCACCAGGGCAGATTCATCGACCTTGGGCCAGCTGGCAACGACAATATCCCCTTTATGCCCAAGATTTTCCCATAATCTCTGGCAAACATGCGGCACCACCGGCGAAAGCATCAAAACAATTTTTTCCAATACTTCCTGCCGAACAGCTTGACCGTTTTCCGAATCATCCTCAAATTTCGCCAATGCATTCAACAACTCCATATTGGCGGCAATCGCTGTATTGAAGGTAAAACGACGCCCCATATCATCGCTGACTTTTTGCAAAGTCTGATATAACTGTCTGCGCAGCTTTTTTTGTGCTTCTGTCAGACTGGTTTTATCGACGGCTTGTGAAGCGCCGCCAGCAGAAACGTGTAAATAAACCTGACGCCACAAGCGCTTCATAAAACGAAACGCGCCTTCCACGCCACTGTCTGACCATTCCAGCGATTGCTCAGGAGGGACTGCGAACATGATGAACAAGCGAACAGTATCGGCACCATAGCGGTCGATCAATTCTTGCGGATCAACCGTGTTGCCTTTGGATTTTGACATTTTCGCGCCATCTTTCAACACCATACCCTGGGTCAACAGGTTTTTAAAAGGTTCATCAACCTTGACCAGCCCTTCATCGCGCAACAGTTTGGTGTAAAAACGCGCATACAGTAGATGCAAAATCGCATGCTCGATACCGCCAATATAATGGTCAACAGGCAGCCAGTAATTGACCGACTCGTCCAGCATTTTCTCATCACTTTTGCCTGCAAAACGGGCAAAATACCAGGACGATTCCATAAAAGTATCGAAGGTATCGGTATCGCGTCGTGCCGGCTTGCCACATTTAGGGCAGTCGGCATGCGGGAATTCAGGGTGAGCTGCCAGTGGTGATTGTGAACCATCGAGAACCACATCCTTGGGCAGTTCAACCGGCAAATCTTTTTCAGGCACTGCCACCGTACCGCAATCATCACAATAAATAATTGGCACCGGCGCACCCCAGTAACGCTGACGGGAAACCCCCCAGTCACGCAGGCGATAATTGGTTTTACGTTGTCCCTTGCCAGCTTTCTCCAGAAATTCTGCGATTGCAGTGAACGCTTGTTCTGAAGTCAGACCGTCAAACTGGCCGGAATTTTTTAACATGAAATGATCCATATCGAATGCGCAAGGAGTTCTCAGCCGTGAAAAGGCTGCTTATCCATATTCAATGAAGTAAGCTGGCTTACCCCGGTTGTGTTATATAACCGAATTTTATCAGCGCTCTGATCCAGCGTGGTGCATTGCGTTTGACAGCCATTTCTTCGTAGTCGATGGTCGAATCCCGGAAATACTCGCCGCGACTAATCATGAAGTAACATGTCCGCAAAAGTTTGTGAGCCAGCGCAATGATGGCGCGTTGGTGACCTCGCCTAATCGCCAGTGATGTATATTTTGCCTGGAAAACCGATCGGGTTCGGCTGGCGGCATGGGCGCATTCGCAAAGCAGGCGACACACATATGGGTTTCCTTTTCGCGTTCGTCCTGATTTGCGTTTGCCGGCAGACTCGTTGTTGCCGGGGCATATGCCCACCCATGACGCCAGCCGATCCGCACTGCCAAAGACAGTCATATCCGTTCCGATCTCAACAAGTAGCATGGCTGCTCCAATCAAATCAACACCGGGAATAGTCTGGAGCAATTGCAAAACCGTTTTCTCCTTCTCCAGTCCGGCCAGCAGTTGTGCATCAAATCTGGCTATGCGTGCTTCCAAATCCTGAATATGCTGCATCAGTTCATTCAGTACGAAGCGATGGTGCTCGCTCAACTCACCTTGCAGCGCCTCCAGTATATCGGCGCGCGGCGCTTTGAGACGATTGCTGGCCAGCTTCAACACATCATGCGCAGGCTGTCCTTCAATCAGCGCGTTAACCATGGCGCGCGCGGATTGCCCATGTACATCGCTGACCACCACGCCAAGCCGGATGCCGCCGTCGGTTAATACCTTGTGCAGTCTGTTCTTCTCAGCAGACAGCATCGACACCAACTTCTGTCGTTGACGTGAAATCAGGCGTAACTGCCGCATCTTTTCCGGTGGCACGAATGAACCGCGCAGCAGTCCGGCACGGGAAAGCATCGCCAGCCATTGCGCGTCGCCGATGTCCGTCTTGCATCCCGGCACATTCTTCACATGCCGGGCATTGACGACCCTGGCGTAAATACCCACATGTTCCAAAGCTGCATATGGGCTTTTCCAGTAGATGCCGGTGCTTTCCATCACCACCTCATCCGGTGCGACAGACTGCACCCAATCGGCTAATGCACGTCGATCACGTTTGAATGCGCCAAACTGCCGATGCTCTGTCTGAATACCACCATCGGCCTGTTCAACCATGGCGCAGGCGGTAATCTGCTTTTGGTGAACATCCAACCCGATGACTCGCTTGTGTATTGCAGTGAGTTCCATTTTTTCCTCCTTTACTCTATGATTGAGCCTGGAAGGTGGCGGTTGTCTGGATGATCTGCCTGAGGGCGATGTAAATCGTCAACGGCCCTTTTAACATTCGCTCTTAAAGAAGCAATCCGGGGTTCGAGTCATCCATGGCAGGCTACGTTAGCAGTCGGGCTCTAAGGCTCCAAAGTAAAGCGCAGTCTTTAACCGCCATCTTCCACAAGGAACTCTACAACATTTCATCATGCGGGGTGGCAATTCTTAACATGAAATGATCCATATCGAATGCGCAAGGAGTTCTCAGCCGTGAAAAGGCTGCTTATCCATATTCAATGAAGTAAGCTGGCTTACCCCGGTTGTGTTATATAACCGAATTTTATCAGCGCTCTGATCCAGCGTGGTGCATTGCGTTTGACAGCCATTTCTTCGTAGTCGATGGTCGAATCCCGGAAATACTCGCCGCGACTAATCATGAAGTAACATGTCCGCAAAAGTTTGTGAGCCAGCGCAATGATGGCGCGTTGGTGACCTCGCCTAATCGCCAGTGATGTATATTTTGCCTGGAAAACCGATCGGGTTCGGCTGGCGGCATGGGCGCATTCGCAAAGCAGGCGACGCACATATGGGTTTCCTTTTCGCGTTCGTCCTGATTTGCGTTTGCCGGCAGACTCGTTGTTGCCGGGGCATATGCCCACCCATGACGCCAGCCGATCCGCACTGCCAAAGACAGTCATATCCGTTCCGATCTCAACAAGTAGCATGGCTGCTCCAATCAAATCAACACCGGGAATAGTCTGGAGCAATTGCAAAACCGTTTTCTCCTTCTCCAGTCCGGCCAGCAGTTGTGCATCGAATCTGGCTATGCGTGCTTCCAAATCCTGAATATGCTGCATCAGTTCATTCAGTACGAAGCGATGGTGCTCGCTCAACTCACCTTGCAGCGCCTCCAGTATATCGGCGCGCGGCGCTTTGAGACGATTGCTGGCCAGCTTCAACACATCATGCGCAGGCTGTCCTTCAATCAGCGCGTTAACCATGGCGCGCGCGGATTGCCCATGTACATCGCTGACCACCACGCCAAGCCGGATGCCGCCGTCGGTTAATACCTTGTGCAGTCTGTTCTTCTCAGCAGACAGCATCGACACCAACTTCTGTCGTTGACGTGAAATCAGGCGTAACTGCCGCATCTTTTCCGGTGGCACGAATGAACCGCGCAGCAGTCCGGCACGGGAAAGCATCGCCAGCCATTGCGCGTCGCCGATGTCCGTCTTGCGTCCCGGCACATTCTTCACATGCCGGGCATTGACGACCCTGGCGTAAATACCCACATGTTCCAAAGCTGCATATGGGCTTTTCCAGTAGATGCCGGTGCTTTCCATCACCACCTCATCCGGTGCGACAGACTGCACCCAATCGGCTAATGCACGTCGATCACGTTTGAATGCGCCAAACTGCCGATGCTCTGTCTGAATACCACCATCGGCCTGTTCAACCATGGCGCAGGCGCTAATCTGCTTTTGGTGAACATCCAACCCGATGACTCGCTTGTGTATTGCAGTGAGTTCCATTTTTTCCTCCTTTACTCTATGATTGAGCCTGGAAGGTGGCGGTTGCCTGGATGATCTGCCTGAGGGCGATGTAAATCGTCAACGGCCCTTTTAACATTCGCTCTTAAAGAAGCAATCCGGGGTTCGAGTCATCCATGGCAGGCTACGTTAGCAGTCGGGCTCTAAGGCTCCAAAGTAAAGCGCAGTCTTTAACCGCCATCTTCCACAAGGAACTCTACAACATTTCATCATGCGGGGTGGCAATTCTTGCGATGATCGTTAGCATGTCTTTAGCTGTAAAAGCCTGTTCTTCAACCGAATCATCACTACCCTCGGTAGAAAAAATGACCTGCTTGAGCGGTATCGCGTATTTTTTAGCAAATTCATAATCACGCTGATCATGCGCCGGCACCGACATCACAGCACCTGTGCCATAACTCATCAGGACAAAATTGGCAATCCAGACAGCAACCGGCTCACCGGTAATCGGATGAATGGCCTTGAACCCGGAATCCACGCCTTTCTTCTCCATCGTTTCCATCGCAGCTTCCGAGGTTTCCATCACCTTGCATTCGTCCAAAAATGCCTGGATTTCGGGATTGTTTTTCGCTGCCGCCAATGCCACCGGGTGCTCGGCGGCAACAGCCACATAAGTGACACCCATCACGGTGTCTGGACGTGTCGTATAAATACGAATGGCTTGTTCCATTCCTTCGACACTGAAATCCATTTCCACACCTTGCGATTTGCCAATCCAGTTGGCCTGCATGGTTTTAACCTGTTCCGGCCAGCCGTCCAGTTTTTCCAGATCGGCCAACAATTCATCGGCATAGGCTGTGATTTTCAGAAACCATTGCGAAATTTCTTTTTTCTCGACCTTGGTATCGCAACGCCAGCAACATCCTTCGATAACCTGCTCATTGGCCAGAACAGTCTGGTCATTAGGGCACCAGTTGACCGGTGAGGTTTTTTTGTACACCAGGCCTTTTTCCAGCAAGCGGGTAAAAAACCATTGTTCCCACCGGTAATTAAGATGGATCACAGGCAGCCAGCTCCCGGTTCCAGTCGTAACCAAAACCTAAGCGTTTCAACTGCTGACGCATATAGTCGATATTACTGTAAGTCCAATCAGCCGGATGCACTTTGTTCTTCATTGCCGCATTTTCAGCCGGCAGGCCAAAAGCGTCCCATCCCATCGGCTGCATTACGTTCTTGCCCTGCATACGCTGATAACGACTGATAACATCACCAATGGTATAGTTTCTGACATGCCCCATGTGCAAATTACCACTGGGATAAGGAAACATGGACAGACAATAATACTTTTCTTTATCAGCATCTTCAGTGGCATTAAAAAGCCCTGCCTGTTCCCAATGTTGCTGAACTTTTTCTTCTATCGCTAAAGGTTTGTAATTTTCTTCCATCCTGCTCGTCATTTGCCACTCAAAAGGGTTAGAATAACTCAAACAAGCCTATATCCAAAGCGTCATTTTAAGGAGCCGGACATGACCGAAAGCAAACTGATTGAAATTTATAACAACATTGTCAAATACTTACACGAAGCATTAGACACAACAGCCGAAACACTTGATGAAGCGCTGGAAATCGCCAAAAAGAAAACCGGCGAAATTACGGGTGCCTCACAAGAAGAGCTGGACAGAACCGGCGATGCCGTAATGCGGGATATCGAACATGCCGCCAACCAGGAAAAACCGGTTCAAGATGAAGAATCGTTGGCGGAGTGGCTCAAATTCGATATTGAATTACTGGAAAACTTCGCCTTTGACGCCTTTATGGAACTGTCGGACAAAACCAAGGTACAACTGGCCAAGCTGGAATATGAAGCAAAACAATATCATCCTTCTCTGTACATGACAAAAATTAACTTATGACAAATGAGTCTCATGTATTCCAGTGACAAAAGGTATGGGTTGCAAAAGAGCAATCACTTTTCTAATCATCCTTTTTGATTGAGATAAGACATTAAACAACGTTGAGCGGATACAATCTAATCCATATCGAAACAGGCTTTGCGCGAGCCGCTGATGTGTTTTGGTTTTTATTGGTAACTCGCAATCATGTTTCCATTCGCCTGCTTTATGTGACCAACAGAAAGCAATAACGGGAAGTACTAACAATTTTTTGATCCGAAGATAACCGACTACACGCGTTTCCTCAAGTTTGAATCCCCGTCCTTTTAAACCGCCGAAAAGCGTTTCGATTTCCCAACGCAAGCCATAAATTTTAATCGCATCAGGGTTCAAATGCTGACAGACGATGATTAATAACTCACCATCACTCAGCCGTAACCCACTGAGATAAATTGAACAATTTCCCGAATAGCGCGCTGTTGAGAGGTGTCGTGTGCTACCCGGCTTAAGCCCATAAAACAAACGCTCTACGCGTATTCGCTGGCCTTGGGCATTGGTTGTCCAGGCGTTGTTGCGAATACGGATATAAAAGGGAATCTCTTGCTCAAACAACCAGCCCATCCATTTGTCTCCAATAAACTCCCGATCAGCCAAAAGACCTTTGATGTGATGTCGGCCAAACTGCGCAATAAAGCGTTTCATCAGCGCTATACGTTCCTTCGTATTAGAGTTGCCCCGCTTGTTTAAAGGCAACCAATACACCGGAATGGCGGCACCCCGATAAACCACGGCAAGCACCAGCAGATTAATATTGGTTTTACCCCACTTCCAATTCGTCCTGTCTAACGTCAGATAGTAATCCTGATCAGTGAAACCAAACAGTTTCATGATGAAATGAGCGACTTCATTGTAATCCAGCCAATGGTCACTGAAAAATCGTTGCATCCGTCGATATCGTGAGGAAATTTTTGCCCGACTGGGAAAGAATACGGCGAGCTGGGCCAGATTGACCGTGCTAACTGCCATCAAAGCAATTAACATACCCACAAAACAAACGATTCTTGCCTTGTTCCATTGAAAGTGCTCAGTTAATATGACGGTCAGCTCGTTGATTTGTAATGTCCCGTTATTCATATTCGCTAAAACAAAATGCGGTATTTAATTACATTTCAACGAGCTACGCCAGCTTTTAATATTTTTTGTCATGTACAGAGATCATCCTTACTGATGTTACGCGCTACGCCGGATAATTGATAAAATTTGAGGATGAACAAAGAGAAATTAGACCTGTACACAGACTATTTAATCAGCAATACGAGCTATGCGACGGCGACGGGTTTGTCGTCAATGTTAGATGGAGAAGTTAGCCATGATAGTATCACGCGTTTTTTATCGTCCAGGACGTACACATCAAAAGACCTCTGGCTGGAGGTTAAACGAACAGTCCGGAAGATTGAAGAAGAATCAGGGTGTTTGATTTTTGACGATACCATCCAGGAGAAGCAATGGACAGACGAGAATGAAGTCATTTGTTGGCATTATGACCATTGCCAGGGGCGGTCAGTCAAAGGCATCAATCTATTGAATGCCTTGTATCATACGGGCAATGTTTCGATACCCGTAGCCTTTGAAGTGGTCAAAAAACCGATTCAGTTTTGTGATATCAAAACAAAGCAGGTTAAACGAATGGCTACGGTGACCAAAAATGAGCTGATGCGTGCGATGATTCAACAGTGTTTGAACAATCGGCTTCAATTTCGCTATGTGTTGATGGATAGCTGGTTTACGGCTAAAGAGAATCTGGAGTTTATTGTTGACAAAGACAAACATTTCATTGGGGCTTTAAAGGATAATCGTTTGGTGGCGTTGAGCGTAGACGACAAGAAACAAGGAAAATTTACCCGTGTCAGTGACATTGCATTAGAGGATAAACAAGCAGTACGCGGCTGGCTAAAAGGCTACCCACATGAAGTCTTGATTGTCCGGCGAATCTTTACAAACAAAGACGGCAGTACGGCAACCGTTAATCTGGTGTGCAGTGATTTAACATTAACGGGTAAAAAGGTTGCGGCAATCTATCAGAAACGCTGGAAAGTCGAAGAATTTCATAAATCATTGAAATCCAATGCCGGGTTGGCAAAGTCGCCTACTCGTACCCCAACAACACAAAACAATCATATTTTTATGGCCATTATGGCGGTCTTTAAACTGGAGTGTCTCAAAATAAAACACCAAACCAATCATTTTGCTTTGAAGGCTAAATTATATATCAAGGCTATTCGGCAGGCTTTTGCTGAATTGCAACAATTCAAGACCGCGTAACATCAGATCCTTATAAAAGTGGCGATATTACAGGGCCGGGTTCTTTTACCTGCGACAAGTGTGGCAAAGTCATTGCTTTTAAACGCCCCAGTATTATCCCAAAATGCCCTGAGTGTGGCGGAGAAAATTTCAGCCGTATTTGATATTAAAGGCATAAAGTCTGATAATGCCAATTTTCAACCAATTGCTTTTACTCGAGGAATAACATGCGCAGGGTCATCTTCAATCAAAAAGGCGGTGTCGGAAAATCCACCATAACTTGTAACCTGGCGGCGATCAGTGCTGTTGAAGGCAAAAAAACACTGGTCATTGATCTGGATGTGCAATGTAATTCCACCCAATATCTGTTAGGTGAAAAAGTTGAAGATGCCGATAAAACCATTGCGCATTTTTTTAAAGATTGCTTGGGGCTGGCCTTGTTCGGCGGTGGAAAAGAAGGCGTGGAGAATCTGATCCATGAAACGCCTTTTCAAAACTTGTTTGTGTTACCTGCCCATCCGGACCTGGAAGCACTGCAAAGCCGACTGGATTCGCGTTATAAAATCTTCAAACTGAAAGAAGCATTGGAAAGCCTGGAAGGGTTCGATCAGGTTTTTATCGACACACCGCCAATCTTGAATTTTTACAGTCAGTCTGCCTTGATTGCTGCGGAAAAATGCTTGATACCGTTTGACTGCGATACCTTCGCCCGCGATGCACTCTACACCATGCTGAATGCGGTTGCCGAAGTCAAGGCTGACCACAACCCGGATTTACAGGTGGAAGGCATCGTCGTCAACCAATTCCAGAAGCAAGCCAACCTGCCACGTCAATTGGTCGAAGAATTAATTGAAGCCGGCCATCCTGTGTTGGAAAGCAAAATTTCGCCATCGGTCAAAATCCGCGAATCACACAGCCAATCAACACCATTGGTGCATTTCGCCCCTAATCACAAGCTAACCGATGAATTCAAGGCATTGTATGCGGAAATTAGCGCTTAGCTTCTAAACTGATGTACGCTAAATTATCGACACCCAGATTGATTGAGAGGGGCAGAAATTTCCATGCAAAGGACAATCGTCACTCGCCTACAAAAGAGAGGGTGTTTGTGTAGGACGGTTTCACGCCAAAACCACCATAAAACGTCAATAACACACCAACCTTAAAACGGTGGATTGCCTGACGGCGAATCCACCCTACCCATGAATGACACGTTTATCTGTTGTTATTCAATTCTTCAGCCCAATGCGTAACATCAGTTTCTAAGTAAACGCTAAACAAATCATCCATACTGTCAGCGCACACTCAAAGCGCTGTAGAATGCAGCTTAGGCTTGACGGCCACGATGGCTTGCTATTTGAATTGAACCAGGCGCAAAAACAAGATACCCAGCAAAACCAGCAACAAAACGGCAACAACTTTTTCATTGCCTGTTTTTGCAAATGGCGTCATCCCCGTATGCGGTGTAAAACGAGTGGTCAATACCGCTTCTTTAAAAGGTGGAGCCTGACTGACGATCTTGCCTTTTGGGTCAATCACGCCGGTGATGCCGGTATTGGTGGCACGTAGCAAATAGCGCCCGGTTTCCAGCGCCCTGGCGCGGGCAATTTGCATATGCTGAACGGGTTCGATGGAATGGCCAAACCAGGCATCATTGGTGACATTGACCAGAAATGTCGCTTCCGGCAGAGTGGGTAAAAATACAGAAGAAAATGCATCTTCATAGCAAATCGACATGGCAAAAGAATAGCCCGCAACGCGTAATAATTTTTGTTCCAAATCGCCTGGCGTAAAATGACCCAGATGTAACCCCAAGACATTCAACACCCAGCCAGATAAAGGTTGTAACGGTAAGTATTCGCCAAATGGCAACAGATGTTTCTTTTTATATTCTCCGCTAAATTTCCCTAACGCCAAAACCTTGTTAAAGTTTTCCCGGGTTTTTGGATTACGGCCTGGTAAGCCTGCCACCAATGTTGTGTCAGTTTTCTCCACCCAATCCTGCAAAGGCTTTAAATAAAAATCCTCTACTTGATATTGATAAGCGGGAATCGCCGTTTCTGGCCAGATAATTAAATCCGAATCTGCATGTTGCTCGGATAATTCACGATACAGGCGCAAGGTTTTGATTCTGACTTCTGGTTGCCATTTTTTATCCTGCGGGATATTGCCCTGAATCAAACTGACTTTCAACTCGCTGCCAACACGCTCAGTCCAGGCCACTGTCTGTAATGCCGCACCGATTACCCAGAGCAATAAAACACTGATAACTGTCAATTTTGTCGGCTTTCTAATAATTTCCACCAGCAGCCCGGCCGAAAACAATAATAAAAACCCGCAGCCATAGACACCAAAAACAGGCACATAGCCTGCCAACAGTCCATCGAGCTGACTATAAGCCACTTGCAGCCAGGGAAAGCCATTCAACAACCACTCTCCGCGAAAATATTCCAACAATATCCAAAGCAATGCAAAACATGCCGCCGATAACATTGCCGGCATGGTTTTCTTCCTCAAAGCAATGAACAGATATGCAGTGATGGCGGGAAACAACGCCCAGAAAAAAACAAACAAACTGGTTAACAGCAATGCACCCAGTACGCTCGAACCACCATAATCATGAATACTGACATAAACCCAGGACACACCACTGCCAAACAATCCCAAACCAAATAACAGTCCGCGAAGAAATGCCCGCTTGCAGGTAATGTCACGCCAGCTGAAATAAGCAAAACCAATAGCAATCAAGGCCAGATAAGCTTGTTCAAAAGGGGCAAAGCTTAAGGTAAGTACAACACCCGCCAGCAGATTAACCAGTAACCAGGTTATTTCGGATTTAAACAATGGTGACGACTGACTAAACTGTTTGAACATTCAAAGGCGTGATTGATGGAAAAAGTTAAATAGCTAACGAAGCACTGAACAAATAATGAATGTAATGGCGGATTGCCTGGTGGCGAATCCGCCCTAGCTATTCATTCGCTCATATAGCCTGCGAGAAATTTACAGGTTGTGATAGCCAGTCTCTTCATGCTGGGTAATATCCAGCCCCTGGGTTTCTTCTTCCTGTCTGACCCGCAAACCAACCAGCTTGTCAACAGCCTTTAAAATCAGAAAACTGAATACTGCACTCCAGATAATGGTAACAACAACCGCTAAAGCCTGAACACTGACCTGGTCGAAAATCGACACGCCATCCAGGCCCAATCCACCCAGGCTTTCAGCGGCAAATACGCCCGTCAACAAAGAGCCTATAATGCCACCCACACCATGGACAGGGAAAACATCCAGTGAATCATCAATTTTCAAGCGCCGCTTGATAAACTGGGTGGCGTAAAAACAGGCCATTCCGGCAGTCACACCAATCACCAGCCCACCGACAGGACCCACATAACCGGATGCAGGTGTGATAGTGCCCAACCCAGCCACCATACCCGTTACGATGCCGAGGACACTGGGTTTGCCAAAACGCATCCACTCAATCGTCATCCAGGTCAACGAACCGGCCGCCGCGGCAATATGCGTTACCAGAACTGCCATACCAGCCGCACCATCAGATGTCAACGCGCTACCTCCATTGAAACCAAACCAGCCGACCCAAAGCATTCCCGCACCGGTCACGACCATGGTCATATTATGCGGAGGCATAGCAGTTGTTGGAAAACCACGCCGTTTCCCTAACACCAGGGCAGCAACCAACGCGGCAACACCCGCATTGATATGAATAACAATCCCACCGGCAAAATCCTTGACGCCCAAGTCAGCCAACCAGCCGCCTCCCCAAATCCAATGGCAGATTGGCACATAAACCAGCAATAACCATAAAGCACTGAACCACAACATGGCAGAAAAGCGCATTCTTTCGGCAAAACCACCAACAATCAGCGCAGGTGTAATAATGGCAAAAGTCATCTGAAACATGAAAAAAACCGTTTCAGGAATACTGCCTGACAAACTGTCTGGATGTAAATCCAGCATCAATACTTTGGAGCATCCACCCAAAAATGCCTGCCAGCCGCCGCCATCGGCAAAAATAAAGCTGTATGCACCAAACAGCCATAACAATGAAACCATGCAAGTAATGGCAAAACATTGCATCAATACAGATAGAACGTTTTTGCTGCGAACCAATCCACCATAAAATAACGACAGGCCGGGTATGGTCATAAACAAAACCAGAGCGGTCGAGGTCAATACCCAAGCGGTATCCGCCTGATTCAAAGTATCGGCACTAGCGGCAACAGGCATCGAAGCCAGCAGGCTGATTTTCATAAACCGTTTCATATCAGCTCCTATTAGACAGCTTCATCACCTGTTTCACCTGTGCGAATACGTATAATCTGCTCCAGATTGGTTACAAAAATCTTGCCATCGCCGATTTTCCCGGTATTAGCCGCATTGATAATCGCTTCAATCGCCTGCTCGACTTCCGCATCGGAAACAGCGATTTCCAGTTTCACTTTTGGCAGAAAATCGACCACATATTCGGCACCGCGATACAGTTCCGTATGGCCCTTTTGACGCCCAAAACCCTTGACTTCCGTAACAGTCAGCCCTGAAATACCAATATCAGATAATGATTCCCTGACATCATCGAGTTTGAAAGGTTTAATGACAGCGGTTATTAATTTCATGGTTTCCTCGCTTGTTATTATTGTTCACATTTTGTCTTATAAGACGCCCCAAACAGTGCTGTAGGACGGGTAGAGGCGACAGCTTAAAACCCATCGCAATATGGACATTTTTTGCATTTTCATGATGGGTATCATTGCCCGTGATTATACCCCACCTGCTATTAAATTTTCCGCTGATTCCGTATGGTTTCATAAGCTTTACGAATCTGCTGCGTTTTTTCTTTCGCCAATACCATCATTTCTTCAGGTAATCCTTTTGAAACTAGTTTATCAGGATGGTGCTGACTCATCAGTTTTCGGTAGGCTTTTTTTACTTCTGCATCCGTTGCGTCTGGCTTGATACCCAATAAAGCATACGCCTCATGCAAAGAAGCATCTTTTCTTTGAGCAAAAGGCGCTTGCTGGCTATATTGATAAAATCGCTGTTGCGCCTGAAACTGCATTTTTAAAGTTTCATATTCAAACCGGGAAATTTTTAAATAGTCACTGATGTTACGCGCTACGCCGGATAATTGATAAAATTTGAGGATGAACAAAGAGAAATTAGACCTGTACACAGACTATTTAATCAGCAATACGAGCTATGCGACGGCGACGGGTTTGTCGTCAATGTTAGATGGAGAAGTTAGCCATGATAGTGTCACGCGTTTTTTATCGTCCAGAGCGTATACATCAAAAGACCTCTGGCTGGAGGTTAAACGAACAGTCCGGAAGATTGAAGAAGAATCAGGGTGTTTGATTTTTGACGATACAATCCAGGAGAAGCAATGGACAGACGAGAATGAAGTCATTTGTTGGCATTATGACCATTGCCAGGGGCGGTCAGTCAAAGGCATCAATCTATTGAATGCCTTGTATCATACGGGCAATGTTTCGATACCCGTAGCCTTTGAAGTGGTCAAAAAACCGATTCAGTTTTGTGATATCAAAACAAAGCAGGTTAAACGAATGGCTACGGTGACCAAAAATGAGCTGATGCGTGCGATGATTCAACAGTGTTTGAACAATCGGCTTCAATTTCGCTATGTGTTGATGGATAGCTGGTTTACGGCTAAAGAGAATCTGGAGTTTATTGTTGACAAAGACAAACATTTCATTGGGGCTTTAAAGGATAATCGTTTGGTGGCGTTGAGCGTAGACGACAAGAAACAAGGAAAATTTACCCGTGTCAGTGACATTGCATTAGAGGATAAACAAGCAGTACGCGGCTGGCTAAAAGGCTACCCACATGAAGTCCTGATTGTCCGGCGAATCTTTACAAACAAAGACGGCAGTACGGCAACCGTTAATCTGGTGTGCAGTGATTTAACATTAACGGGTAAAAAGGTTGCGGCAATCTATCAGAAACGCTGGAAAGTCGAAGAATTTCATAAATCATTGAAATCCAATGCCGGGTTGGCAAAGTCGCCTACTCGTACCCCAACAACACAAAACAATCATATTTTTATGGCCATTATGGCGGTCTTTAAACTGGAGTGTCTCAAAATAAAACACCAAACCAATCATTTTGCTTTGAAGGCTAAATTATATATCAAGGCTATTCGGCAGGCTTTTGCTGAATTGCAACAATTCAAGACCGCGTAACATCAGATAGTCACATATTTTACACAACACAGCTTCTTCTCTGGGATTGATCTGCCCATCGGCAAAAGCTGCCTGAATCTGAATTTCAATGAACATGCGCAATAACAATTTACGTCGATGACATTCATTCCGCAGTTGCTGCAAAACCTGATCAATCGGAAAATCCGCCTGCTTGCCCTGACGGAACAAATTGATTGCCATGTCCCGCATTTGGCTGTTCAGCCCCATTTTTTGCATTACAGCTTCCGCCAGCTTGATTTCTGAAGGCGTCACCCGCCCATCCGCCTTGGCCACATGCCCCATGACTGAAAATGTAGCGGTAAAAAAAGCCATCTGCACCTGGCTGTTATCGCCACGAGCAAATGCATCCCCTATTGGCGAGCTATCAAGACCTGTATCAAACTGATGGCCTGCCGCAGCTCCTAAAATAGCGCCTAGTGCACATAAGCGAAAACACCAATGCTATTTATGAGGAATATATTGTAATATGCTGAATAATACTATATTAAATTCAGCAGGTGATATCATGCCACGTCTAACAGCAGCCCCAATTAGTTTAACAGAAGAACAACGCACGTTATTGCAAGGCACAGTGCGTAAACATACAAGTCCTCAGAATTTGGTGACACGTTGCCGTATTATATTGTTGGCAGATGAAGGCATTAGTGTACATGAAACCATGCGCCAGTTAAAAATTGGACGGACAACTGTTCAAAATTGGCGAAAACGCTGGTTACAGAACAGTGAACAAGAAAATCCTTTAGCCCGGCTTCAAGATGCACCGCGAAGCGGTGCGCCTGCTATCTATACGGCAGAGCAAATTTGCAGCATTATCGCGATAGCCTGCGAACGCCCAGAGGATAGTCAACGCCCGATCACTCATTGGACGCAACAAGAAATAGCCGATGAAGCGATAAAACGGGGCATTGTTGATTATATTTCACAGCGCTCTGTTGGGCGCTTTTTAAAAAGAAGCGGACCTGCAACCCCACCGGATGAAAGGCTGGTTGACGGCAAAAAAAGATGAATACTTCGACGAGAGGTGTCAAGATATTTGCGAAACCTGCCAACGGGCTTTGGAGCGGGAAGAGCAAGGCATCAAAACGATTTCGATTGATGAAATGACAGGGATTCAAGCTTTAGAGCGAGCAGCGCAGACATTGCCGATGAAGAAAGGAAAAGTTGAACGACAAGAATTTGAATATATTCGACATGGTACCCAGACCTTGATTGCAGGTTTTGATGTGGCCACGGGTGAAGTAATGGGAAGTATAGGAGAAACTCGAACAGAGCAAGATTTTGCCGAGTTTTTGAACCTGCTTTTTCATCAACAACCCAAACAAACCCATTGGCATTTAGTCATGGATAATCTCAATACACATTGTTCAGAATCGGTGGTTCGATTAATTGCCGAAAAAATTTCGTATTCAGGAGAATCAGGTGTTAAAGGAAAAGAGGGTATTTTGAAATCAATGGAAAGTCGTACTGCTTTTTTGACTAACCCAAACCATCCGGTTGTTTTTCATTTTACCCCTAAGCATTGTTCATGGCTTAATCAGATAGAGATCTGGTTTTCTATTTTAATGCGTAAAGTAATCCGGCGCGGCAACTTTAAATCTAAAGAGGATTTAAACAAAAAAATAGCGGATTTCATAAAATATTTCAATGAAACCATGGCTAAGCCTTTTCGGTGGACGTATCAGGCTAAGCCACTTACTCAATAGAGTGAGAACTTGCGCTTGTTTGCACTAGCGGGCCTCCCAGCATAAAACCAAAAGCACCACCCAAAAGTTTCCCCAGCCAAATCATAATGAATTATCTTTTTCAAAAATTTGGAAACTCAATGCATAAAACATGATGACCGATCCTCCGCTATTTCACAAAAAACAGTTACTAAGCCTGAAATTTTATAACATGTCGATAGTAAAGCCGCGTTAATGATAAAATGAACGATTAAAAATTAAATTTGTTCCAGCTCTATGACAACCGAAACAGCCTTGTACCAATCCAACCTTCCCGACCTGAAATTGCTGGCTCGGGGAAAAGTCCGCGATATTTATGAAATTGATGATGATCATTTATTGATTGTCACTACCGACCGCATGTCCGCCTTCGATGTCATTTTACCCGGTCCAATCCCAGGCAAAGGCCAGGTTCTGACCCAGGTTTCCAATTTCTGGTTTAACAAAACCCGGCATATTGTTCCCAATCACCTGGCCGAAGATTTAACCTTGGAACAAGTGATTCCCGATGCAGACCAACGCCGGCATGTTGAAAAACAGGCGATTATCGTTAAAAAACTCAAACCCTTGCCGGTCGAAGCAATTGTCCGCGGCTATCTGATTGGTTCTGGCTGGAAAGATTATCAAAAAACCGGATCAGTCTGTGGCATCGAACTTCCCAAAGGCCTGCAATTAGCCCAACAATTGCCCAAGGCGATTTATACACCCTCTACCAAAGCTGAAATCGGCGACCATGATGAAAATATTTCTTTCGCCGACACCATTCCATTGTTAGGACAGGAAATGGCGGAGAAAATCCGTGACATCAGCTTGAACATCTATACCGAAGCGGCTGAATACGCCCGTCAACGCGGCATCATCATCGCCGACACCAAGTTCGAATTCGGCCTGGATGAAAATGGCGCATTATATTTGATTGACGAAGCATTGACCCCAGATTCATCGCGCTTCTGGCCTGCCGACCAATACCAGGTTGGCGTCAGTCCTCCCTGCTTCGACAAACAATATTTGCGTGATTATCTGGAATCTCTGGATTGGGATAAAACACCCCCGGCACCCTCTTTACCAGAAGACGTCAGGATTCGCTGCGCGGAAAAATATCGTGAGGCAGCCGAGCGTTTGTTGGGGAATCGCTGATTTGTTCGCGATTCTTTGCGATGCACGGATGCACCGCCAAAATCGATGGCCTAAAACCATTGATTTTGTAAGCAAAGTGGAAATCGCATTTCCACTTTGCTGGCGCTGACAGCATGGATGATTTATTCAGTGTTTCTCTTTGCACCCCGGTCAAATAAGCCCTTGTTCGGCAAATGAATAAGGCCTGCCATCGCCAATAATAAAATGATCCAGCACCCGAATATCAAACAAGGCCAATGCCTGTTTGAGCCTTTCGGTAATCTGTTTGTCTGCCTCACTCGGATCACTATTACCGGATGGATGGTTATGAGCGAAAATTACGGCGGCGGCATTGTGCAACAATGCTTGTTTAACCACCTCCCGGGGATATACTGCGGCAGCATCGATCGTGCCGCGAAATAATTCTTCAAACTGCAAGACACTGTGACGGTTATCCAGAAAAAGACAGCCAAACACTTCATACGAATAACCGCGCAACTGCCCCACCAGAAACTGGCGCGTACTATCCGGGCTGTTTAACACATCACCTTGGCGCAACTCTTCTTCAAAATGACGTCTGGCCATTTGTAAAACCGCCTGCAATTGGGCGTATTTGGCCGCACCCAGGCCATTGGCCTGACAAAACCGCTGCTGATCGGCTTTTAACAGCGCTTTCAATGAACCAAAGTCATTCAATAAATCACGCGCCAAATCGACAGCCGACTTACCTTTCACACCGGTACGAAGAAAAATTGCCAGCAATTCCGCATCGGTCAAAGAAGTTGCGCCTTTTTGTAATAATTTTTCCCGTGGCCGCTCATCGGCCGGCCAATCTTTAATCGCCATCATCTTTATTTAAGATATTTCTGATAAACTTAAAAGGTTATCGAACAGTGATTCCCGGTGCCGCGAAAAATCTGATACGCAGACTTTCGCTAAGGAATCGCTGATTTATTAGGGATTCCTTGCGACTCAAGGATGTTTCGTCAAAATCGACGGCCTAAAACCATTGATTTTGTAAGCAAAGTGGAAATCGTTGTCCGTTTTGCGTCCGCTGACTGTATGGATGATTTGTTCAGCGCTTCCCTAATCATAGATCAAAGTTGACAAATATCCACACTCGTGAAGACAAATAAAAACCCGGTAAAAAATATTCTGCTCGGCATTTCTGGCGGCATCGCCAGTTATAAAAGTTGTGAATTGATTCGCCTGTTCAAACAAAATCAGTTTGAAGTTCGTGTTGTGATGACCCAGGCTGCTACTCATTTTGTCACCCCGCCGACTTTTCAAGCCTTGAGCAGCTACCCTGTCCATTGCAACATACTTGATGAAGACGAAGAAAACGCCATGGGCCATATTCGTTTGGCCAAATGGGCAGATCACTTTCTGATTGCACCGGCTACTGCGGATATCATTGCAAAACTCAGTCATGGCATCGCCGACAATCTATTATCCACACTTTATCTGGCCGTTGACTGCCCTGTTTCGATCGCCCCGGCCATGAATCAGGCCATGTGGAAAAAAACCGTCTGCCAAGAAAATATTCAACGGCTCAAGCGTCATGGCGTCACCATCATCGGCCCCGAAAGCGGTCAGCAAGCCTGCGGCGACAATGGCCCAGGACGTATGACCGAACCCCAACAGATTATCGACTGTTTTACCAAACCCTTTGATAAACGACTAAAAAACAAAAAAATCCTGATCAGTGCCGGCCCTACCCGGGAAGCTTTAGACCCGGTCCGATATATCAGTAATCGCAGTTCTGGGAAAATGGGCTATGCTTTAGCACAGGCGGCGGTAAATGCCGGCGCTGAAGTGACACTGGTTAGCGGGCCAACCAATTTAGACCCGCCCGATAACATTCATGTTATTCCGGTAGAGTCGGCTGAACAAATGGCGAACGCAATATTGCCTGTTGCCAGCCAATTTGATGTATTTATTGGCGCTGCGGCTGTGGCGGATTACAGCCCTGCTACGGTGGAAAACCGTAAGATTAAAAAACAAGCTGATGAAACGGTGATTAGACTAAAACCCAATCAGGATATTATCGCCACCGTCGCTGGCCAATCGGCAAAGCCTTTTGTGGTGGGCTTTGCCGCAGAAACACATGATGTGGAAAATTACGCACAAAAGAAATTAATACAAAAAAATCTGGATATGATCGCCGCCAATCAGGTTGGACAAAAACGCGGAGGATTCGACAGTGATGAAAATGCATTGACCGTCTTCTGGCCCGGCGGCCAAAAAACACTCGCTATGACCGGTAAACAACAAATTGCTGAACAACTTTTAGCCCTGATCGCAACAAGACTCGATGAACAATAAAATACAATTAAAAATTCTGGATCCTAGACTAGGTAAGGAAATAGAAAAGCCATCTTATGCCACACCCGGTTCCGCCGGGCTGGATTTAAGGGCTTGCCTGGATCAAGATACGATCCTGCCACCGGGTGAAACGATACTGGTTCCAACCGGGCTGGCCATTCATATTGCAGACCCCAATCTTGCCGCAGTTTTATTGCCACGTTCGGGCTTAGGCCATGAACATGGCATTGTCTTGGGTAACCTGGTTGGCCTGATCGACTCCGATTATCAGGGGCAAGTGTACATATCCTGCTGGAACAGGGGAACTGAGGCATTTACCCTCCGGGTCGGCGAACGACTCGCTCAAATGGTTTTTATCCCCGTTGTACAAGTTGAATTTGAACAAGTCACTAATTTCGACCAAAGCCATCGAGGAAAAGGCGGTTTTGGTCATACTGGACGTGATTAAGGACTGACGGAGAGCACGATGAAGCGTATTTTCATTATTTTATCCACCTTGTGGTGTTAACTGCTGTTATCCTGGCGGTCGGCGTAATCTACTGGCTCTCGGTTTCCGAAGTCAAACACTCCCAAACAGAACAAGTCAAAAACTTGGCGCAGGGTTTGGCTGTCGCTACCTCGGCGCGGGTTAATATTATTCAGAAAACGGTTGATAATGCCGCGAAACTTCCTGATGTCATCGATTCTTTGACTAACCGTGATGCAGACTTAATCCACTTCAACGAAGAAACCCTGCAAACGCTGATTCCCTATAGCCTGAAAATTCGTCTGTTACCTGCCGATGTCAACGATATCGATGAATCCAGTATTCCAGCCATGGGCTTTGCGGACCTGCTCATGGTGCAGTCGACATTGTCTTCACCTCAAAAGCCCACCATTCAGGGAAAAGGCGAACACCGTCATCTGGCGATCACCAGTCTGGTTAGTCAGAATAATCAACCGATAGGGGTTATTTTGGCAAGTCTGCGTCATGACTTTCTCCGCGACCTGACCAGCCAGCTTTCATCTTCCAATGGTCGGATTGAAATCAAACAAGACCGATTGACATTAGCCAGCATTGGATCAGAACCGAACGAACAAGAACCTGATAACAGCTTGCCTGTCCCCGGAACAAACTGGACAGTGGTCAGTTGGACTCCCGCCAATACGGCAGAAGAGTTTTCTCTGTTGACCATTGCGACGATCTTTATTGCAGGCTTGCTGGTTTGCCTGTCTTTCTTTACTGGGTATCGAAAACTGGTCGAGTACTTGCGCCAGGATCAAAGCACAATTCTCAAAGCCGCCAAAGATTTTCTAGCCGGTAAATTAAGCGGTAATTATCCAGTCATTCTGGAAGAAATGAACCCGGTGATCACCTCAATGGCGCAATATAAACGCGCCATTGACCATGAAGAAGTCGATCTTGAGCAACTGAATATAGAAGAAGGTGATGATTTCTTCGATGAGGGACTGGATACCGGCTTTCTAGATATGACCAACGGCATTGAACTAGAAGAAGTCAATCAGCCGGTGATTGAAACAGCCACGCCAAAACAGCCTTTTTTGGAAAGCGCAACCCCCATTCAACTCAACACAGAATCATCGGCTCCTCCCTTCAGCAAATCGCACAGCATCGATTATATTTTCCGCGCCGCAGAAAGAAACTGATTTGTTATAATGTATCTATGCTTTACTTAAATAACTTAATTAGGAGCAATATATGATTGTAAAAATGACGGATGGGCGTTCCGTGGATTTCGGGCTGCGCGGTAAGTTAAAGAAAAGTGTTACTATTCAAAATGGCGTTATTACGCTAACTTTTGATTGCGTGAATGGGGATGTGCATTATATGACTATTGATAGTGAGCATCCGTTATTCTTAGAATTAGCTGCTTATGGAGCAGGTCAAAAAGTTTCCGAGAGTATTGCGAAAGCGCATAACCCAGAGGACATTAGTTCTCTTGTAATCGACCAAATCAATCGCTTGGACTCAGGTGAGTGGAATGTCCGGGGCGAAAGACTGTTTCGTGGGTTTAATGACTTGTTAGAAGCTGTACGTAGAGTCAAGGGTTATGAAAGGAATTCTCCTGAATTTTCCGACCTACGGAGAATTTTGTTAACTAAGAATACAGAACAAATTAAAGAGATTAAGGCTAATCCAAGAATTAAATCTGAATTAGTTTTAATCAGGTCAGAAAAAGCAGCAAAGAAGGCTGCAGAACTGGCTAATGAACCCAGTAATGATTTATTGATTTAAGGTTTTTTCATGTGGCTTCCTCCTAACGGCCTCACTCTGCCCGATTAAACTAAAATTTAATCGGGCCTTTTTTTTATTAAAAGTATTAATAAGAAGGTTCCAGATTCTGTTCTGCTTCTTTAATGCATTCAGTACAAACAATTTCATAATCGTCATTGCTAAGCTTATTTATAATATCCTATGATATTCGCGGCATAGTCGATGAAGAGCTGACCACCGATATCGCTTATAAAATTGGACAAGCTATCGGCAGTGAAGCCAAACAAAAACATATCAAAACCATTGTGCTCGGTCGTGATGGCAGGAATTCCAGCCGCAAACTGGCGGCCTCTTTACAAGAAGGTATTTTATCTACCGGACGCAATATTCTGGATATCGGTCTGGCGCCAACACCGGTACTCTATTTTGTCGCCCATCATAGCGAAGGACAATCCGGCGTCATGATTACCGGCAGCCATAACCCTCCCGAATACAATGGCGTCAAGATCGTATTAAATGGCGAAACCCTGGCCAAAAATAAAATTCAGCTGCTCAAGCACCGCATCGATGACAATGATCTTGAAACCGGTGAACGTGGTTCGGTAGAAGAAAACAGCCGTTTCAGCAATGAATATATTGGTATTATCAGCGATGATATCCATATTGCCCGTCCCATGAAAGTGGTGCTTGATTGCGGTAACGGTGCCGCTAGCGAACTGGCGCCAACTCTGTTGCGCACGATTGGCTGTGATGTGATTGAACTATATTGTGAAGTGGATGGCTCTTTCCCCAATCACCATCCAGACCCCAGCAAGCCAGAGAACATGCAAGATCTCATCGCCATGGTAAAGCATCATGAAGCCGACGTCGGTATCGCACTGGATGGTGACGGTGATCGATTGGGTATTGTTGACTCGGCAGGAAAAATCATCTGGCCGGACCGACAAATGATGTTGTTCGCTAAAGATATTTTGAGCAACAAACCAGGAGCCGAAATTATTTTCGATGTAAAATGCAGTCGACATCTAGGTGATGTCATCAGCAAATTTGGCGGCCGGCCGCATATGTGGAAAACCGGGCACGCTTTATTAAAAGCCAAACTAAAAGAAACAAGCGCCGCATTAGCTGGAGAAATGAGCGGTCATCTGTTTTTCAATGACCGCTGGTTCGGCTTCGATGATGGTTTGTATTCTGCAGCCCGCATGATTGAACTGCTTTCTACCGACACACGCTCCAGCCAAGAGGTTTTTGCCGATTTTCCTGATAGCGTCAACACACCAGAGATAACCATTGATTTGAATGAAGGGGAAAACATTCAATTTATTGAACAACTTTTCTCCGAAGCAGATTTTCCTGATGGTAATATCATCATAGAAGTTACGCATTGACAGGCAATGTTAAACTATGGGTTTAAAAAATCCCAAAGTCAATGCAAGGCAAACCTTGATAAGAGAAATAACACGCCCCTCAACAGCCTGCTGTACATTACCCATGTATATTGGTTTTTTATTAAGTGAGCCGAAACAAGCTAGTGCACATAAGCGAAAACACCAATGCTATTTATGAGGAATATATTGTAATATGCTGAATAATACTATATTAAATTCAGCAGGTGATATCATGCCACGTCTAACAGCAGCCCCAATCAGTTTAACAGAAGAACAACGCACGTTATTGCAAGGCACAGTGCGTAAACATACAAGTCCCCAGAATTTGGTGATACGTTGCCGTATTATATTGTTGGCAGATGAAGGCATTAGTGTACATGAAACCATGCGCCAGTTAAAAACTGGACGGACAACTGTTCAAAATTGGCGAAAACGCTGGTTACAGAACAGTGAACAAGAAAATCCTTTAGCCCGGCTTCAAGGTGCACCGCGAAGCGGTGCGCCTGCTATCTATACGGCGGAGCAAATTTGCAGCATTATCGCGATAGCCTGCGAACGCCCAGAGGATAGTCAACGCCCGATCACTCATTGGACGCAACAAGAAATAGCCGATGAAGCGATAAAACGGGGCATTGTTGATTATATTTCACAGCGCTCTGTTGGGCGCTTTTTAAAAAGAAGCGGACCTGCAACCCCACCGGATGAAAGGCTGGTTGACGGCAAAAAAAGATGAATACTTCGACGAGAGGTGTCAAGATATTTGCGAAACCTGCCAACGGGCTTTGGAGCGGGAAGAGCAAGGCATCAAAACGATTTCGATTGATGAAATGACAGGGATTCAAGCTTTAGAGCGAGCAGCGCAGATATTGCCGATGAAGAAAGGAAAAATTGAGCGACAAGAATTTGAATATATTCGACATGGTACCCAGACCTTGATTGCAGGTTTTGATGTGGCCACGGGAGAAGTAATGGGAAGTATAGGAGAAACTCGAACAGAGCAAGATTTTGCCGGGTTTTTGAACCTGCTTTTTCATCAACAACCCAAACAAACCCATTGGCATTTAGTCATGGATAATCTCAATACACATTGTTCAGAATCGGTGGTTCGATTAATTGCCGAAAAAATTTCGTATTCAGGAGAATCAGGGGTTAAAGGAAAAGAGGGTATTTTGAAATCAATGGAAAGTCGTACTGCTTTTTTGACTAACCCAAACCATCCGGTTGTTTTTCATTTTACCCCTAAGCATTGTTCATGGCTTAATCAGATAGAGATTTGGTTTTCTATTTTAATGCGTAAAGTAATCCGGCGCGGCAACTTTAAATCTAAAGAGGATTTAAACAAAAAAATAGCGGATTTCATAAAATATTTCAATGAAACCATGGCTAAGCCTTTTCGCTGGACGTATCAGGCTAAGCCACTTATTCAATAGAGTGAGAACTTGCGCTTGTTTGCACTAGTTGTCGACGATTAGGAGAAGTCATGTCAATATCACATGATAGCGTAAATCGATTTCTAAATCGGGAGCATTACACTGGGCGAGATTTATACAATGAAGCCAGCGCAAGCCTGAATTTAAAGGGCGGAACCTTGAGTGTTGACGATAGTGTTCTTGATAAACCTTATAGCCAATATATGGCATATGTCAGTTATTTTTGGTCGGGAAAACATCATAGAGCAGTCAAGGGAATCAATCTTGTCACGTTGTACTACACAGACATTCAAGGAAAACACCAACCACTGAATTTCCGGGTGGTCGATAAGGCGGAAGGAAAGACAAAAAATGACTATTTTCAAGACATGCTGACCGAAGTATTAGCTTGGGGACTAGAACCTGGTTTTATAACAGGAGATAGCTGGTACAGTTGCGTGGATAATCTTAAATTGACAAGAAATCATCAGACAGGATTATTCTTTGCAGTGGAAGGTAATCGATTAGTCTCTGTTGAAAAAGGTTCATGGGTTCAAGTCAGGCAATTAGAAATCCCGGAAGACGGCTTAATGGTTTGGCTCAAAAATTTTGGGTATGTGAAATTATTTCGGACGACCTTGAAAGAACAAGTTCGCCATTACATAAGTTCACTACCTGATGAAGAAAAAACCGCTGTTTTTGACAAGAAAGCATTTACCGAACAACATGACAGGCATTGGCAGATTGAGCAATATCATCGGGCAATAAAGCAGGTGTGTAATATTGAGCGGTTCCAGGTTCGCAATAAAAGAGCAATAAATAATCATATTTTTTCTGCAATTTGTGGCTTTGTTCAATTACAAAAATTGAGCCTTGCAGACGTGATTAATAATTGCTATAGCGTACAGCGGAATTTATTCAACGATGTTATGGCTTCGTTTATCGACACCTTTATGCCAAATATGAATCATTTAAACCCAAAATTTCGATCTGTTGTCAATGCGTAACTTCTACATCAGTATCGATGGATTGCGCGTGGACTTTGACGATGGCTGGGGCCTGGTTCGTGCTTCCAATACAACGCCATCATTGGTATTGCGCTTTGAAGCCGATAATGCAGATGCCCTGAAACGTATTCAAGCACAATTCAAGGAATTACTGCTGAGAATAAAACCTGATCTGAATATTCCCTTTTGATTTGTTCAGCAGTTCTTTTGGACACAGGTACAGCACCCACTTTTCAATGTCGGATTGTATGAGTTGTAAGTAAAAGCAATCTCAAAAAACTGTACAATCTTGGTCTTCAGTAAAAAATGGTGCTGTACAGGGATGTGTCGTCAAAATTGATAGCTGCAAGCTATTTATTTTGTGAGTAAAGCGGAAATCGTTGTCCGTTTTGCGGGCGCTGCCAGTATGGATGATTTGTTCAGCGTTTCTTTAGGTGGCTAGTCGATATTCCGAAGCAAATCACAACCGATGGAAACCAGCCATACAACGTAAAAGCATAAACCTTGGCGTTGATCAATGAATTGTGACCAGCACTATAGAAGTCACCAATTCAGGTTATAATAACCGGCTGATTAACTTTTCGTCCATAGCACGTCAAATCATGAAACAAAACACGGCTCATCATATTGCCCACGTTCTTACAGAAGCCCTGCCCTATATCCGTAAATTTCAAGGCAAAACCATTGTCATCAAATATGGCGGCAATGCGATGGTGGACGAAGAATTAAAACAAAGTTTCGCCCGCGACATTGTGTTGATGAAACTGGTCGGCATCAACCCGGTCGTTGTGCATGGCGGCGGTCCTCAGATTGGACAGTTGCTGGAAAAAATAGGTAAAACCACCGAATTTGTCGATGGCATGCGTGTCACAGACAGCGAAACCATGGATGTGGTTGAAATGGTGTTAGGCGGCCTAGTCAATAAACAGATCGTTTCTCTGCTCAACCAGCAAGGTGGCAAAGCGATTGGCCTGACGGGTAAAGACGGCAATTTCATCCATGCTCGAAAAATCCAGCTAAAACCAACCGCTCCAGAACTCAAATCACCCGAAATTATTGATCTTGGACATGTCGGCGAAGTCAGCAGTATCGACCCATCTGTAGTGGAAATGCTGGTACATAGTGATTTCATCCCGGTTATCGCACCCATTGGGGTCGGCGAAGATGGCTTCTCCTACAACATCAATGCCGACCTGGTCGCTGGTAAAGTAGCCGAAACCCTGGCTGCGGAGAAGTTGATATTGCTGACCAACACAGCTGGAATTTTGGACCAGCAGTCGCAATTATTAACCGGTTTATCAATTCAAGATATCGACGATTTGATCGCCAATGGCACCATCAGCGGTGGTATGATACCAAAAACACATTGTGCTACCGATGCGTTAAAAGGCGGCGTCAGCACAGTGCATATTATTGATGGTCGGGTTGAACATGCAGTGCTGCTGGAACTGTTTACCGACGAAGGTGTCGGCACCCTACTCAAACGACGTTGATTGAGGTAAACGCTGTTCAATATAATCATTAAAGGACTGGCGTAATTGCTTAATCTTGGGGCTGATACACAACTCCATGCCAATTACGGAGCTTTTACAACGTATATCCAGAAATATTTGTTCCCGTTGACGATCCAGCTTCAGTTTTGATACAGATAAACTTAAATCCAGGTCATTTCTGGGTGTGGTGGTCATCACCAGCCGATCGGTGTCGATATCCAGCGGTGTCGTAGAATGAGTTTTTACAAATAATCGTGCCACCCGCCAGGCCTTGTCACATTCTGCTTTATCTTCACAAATAAACAACCCCAACTCCCTTACTGATTGTTTTTCGGCAATCTGATTAATCAATTTACTCAAGTCTGCTGTTTTCGCCTGAGTTAAATACTTAAACGGGCAATATCCATTTTAAAATCATCTTCCACTTGTTTTCGTTTGGCCAGATGCCGATCTATTTCCTGCTTGACTGCTTTAAGTTGCTGCCTGGTATCTTTGATCGCCTGGGTCAACTTTTTTGGCACAGCTCGGTTTTCCCGTTCAAATTGAGCCGCTTTATGCAACTGCCGTCGCAACTGCTTTTCCAATCTGGTACGATTTCCCTCGGCCACTTTCCGCTGAGCATCCAATGCTTGCAACTTCCCCCGCATGGACATTTCCATATCCTCCAGATTACGGAAAGTGCTCAGCAAAACTCTGTCATGGTTTCGTTGTTTCTCGATCAGTTTCTGTTGCTCACGACGTAATTTTTGCAACCGTTTTTCCAGCTCGATCTGCTCCTTGCTTTTAGCCGCTTCCACCACTTCCAAAACGCGCGCTGACTCGCTCAATGCTTCACGTTTATGACGAATCTGATCAGGAGGAACATGATCGGAAAAGTATACATTGCCATTATCGTCCACCCAACGATACATCTTTTTAGCATTTGCGTCTTGCTCCACAACAATCGTGGATAACAAAATCAAGATGAACAATATAAAGAAAGGTGGTTTTTCCATGAATGATAATTGTCTTGTTAAAAGGTCAGCAAAAATCTTGGTCGTCTAGGAAAGCGCTGTCAAATCATCCTTGATTTGTCAACGGACGCAAAACGCAATTATAACTATAATGTAACTACTCAGCGTATTTTACCAAAAGCATCAGGTCACTGAGTAAATTCCGGTAATTTCCCCTTAAATACCAGTACCAACGCTTCAGAGGCACTGACATGATGTTTACGACAAATGGATAGATATCCCCGAATACGGCAGAAGGTGATGGCACCCTGCTCACTCCTGAAACACCCCGATATTTTTTGCTGCACCTTGGTCATGCGGATATCATTCTCACCGGGATTATTAGTAAATGGCACATCTATTTCTCTCATAAAGCGTAAGACATCATCCGGGTAATTGATCAGCCGTTCCAGTAAGTTTCTGGATTTACTGCGCTTGAGGCGCCCACGTTTGGGTTTACCGGGCAACGGGGTTGGTGGCGGACATTCAATTTGTGCTTTCTCTAATAAATCTCGATATCGTCGTCGATAACAGGCCGCTTTTCTTGCTTCAAGCTTCCCCCCGGCATCATCGACGACCTGATTGATCTTTTTTAACAGGGTTTCCATTTCTTTGGCCCACTGCTGTCCATCCTGCTCCCGGGCACGGGTCAGTTCACGCAGATGATGCGCATTGCACAAGGCATGAGTGAAGGGGGACTTGTAGTAAGGCTTCCAGTGATCGTGGCATAAAATGCCATGAAAGTCAGGCAGGATGCCAATGACATCCATCGCTTCCTTGCCCCGTTTTACATGGGGAAAATAATGTGTCCATAAATCATTAGAAGCACAATGCAACCAGTACCTGGCGCCATTGATGTTAATGCCCGTTTCATCGGCATGTACAACAGAAGCTGCCGCCAGTCTTTGCTTGCAAATCGGCTCAAAGGATGCCAGCTTCTCAAAGGCTGGTTGATTGAAATTAACCAGCGAACCTTCACTGATGGGGATCTGTAATTGATCGGAAAAATAATCCTTGATGCGCTGGCAGGGCAATAATTGGTACTGCGAAAGATACACGGCGTGCGCCTTGAGTTGGTCACCATATTGCACGGCTTTTGTTACGCCCTCGGGAAAAGGAGCAACAAACCGACGACCTTGTTCATCGATAAGCCTTTGCGCACGATATTCCGTCACAATCCGTGAAATATCAATATCAGATACCTGCCGGGTTTCAAAGCCATCTGCCGTGTAGCTTCCGGCTGGCAAGGTACGGCGATCAATCTTGATGGAGATAACGTCATCGGGATCATCGACTTTAACCAGCGTGGTGCCAATATGCCCTTTCTGTCCACCACCTGGTTTTTTTGATCCAGCCCGTGCTTTCCTTTTACGATCATGATCACTTGATGGCGGCCTGGAACTGTTACTGCTGTTAAGTCCGAGCCGATGCATCAAGAGCGTGACCAGCAACAACAATATCTCCAGCGAAGACCGCAGCGCCGGAGATAAATCGGCTTCATCTTCAATCAGCTGCCGGGCATTGGTAATGGCAGCCTCTACATCAATGGAATCAATCTTCAATGAAACGGCCTGTGTGTTTAAGTACAGGACTATTGTCTCATGGCTTTTGAAATACGAATTTTTGCCTCTGTGTTGCCCGTCATCGTATTTTAGAAATGCACGGCAGCAGTGCTATCGGGCATTGCTTATAAGGCAACACGCCTCAACTAACGCAGGCTAATACAGTAAACCTCTTGCGCCAGGTGTTGCCGTTAGAAAATCAAAAATAACGCTAAAATCGTGTCAAGCAGTTTTTTTACTTATTTACGCTGAGTAGTTACAATCCTCTTTAGATTTAAAGTTGCCGCGCCGGATTACTTTACGCATTAAAATAGAAAACCAGATCTCTATCTGATTAAGCCATGAACAATGCTTAGGGGTAAAATGAAAAACAACCGGATGGTTTGGGTTAGTCAAAAAAGCAGTACGACTTTCCATTGATTTCAAAATACCCTCTTTTCCTTTAACCCCTGATTCTCCTGAATACGAAATTTTTTCGGCAATTAATCGAACCACCGATTCTGAACAATGTGTATTGAGATTATCCATGACTAAATGCCAATGGGTTTGTTTGGGTTGTTGATGAAAAAGCAGGTTCAAAAACTCGGCAAAATCTTGCTCTGTTCGAGTTTCTCCTATACTTCCCATTACTTCACCCGTGGCCACATCAAAACCTGCAATCAAGGTCTGGGTACCATGTCGAATATATTCAAATTCTTGTCGTTCAACTTTTCCTTTCTTCATCGGCAATATCTGCGCTGCTCGCTCTAAAGCTTGAATCCCTGTCATTTCATCAATCGAAATCGTTTTGATGCCTTGCGCTTCCCGCTCCAAAGCCCGTTGGCAGGTTTCGCAAATATCTTGACACCTCTCGTCGAAGTATTCATCTTTTTTTGCCGTCAACCAGCCTTTCATCCGGTGGGGTTGCAGGTCCGCTTCTTTTTAAAAAGTGCCCAACAGAGCGCTGTGAAATATAATCAACAATGCCCCGTTTTATCGCTTCATCGGCTATTTCTTGTTGCGTCCAATGAGTGATCGGGCGTTGACTATCCTCTGGGCGTTCGCAGGCTATCGCGATAATGCTGCAAATTTGCTCCGCCGTATAGATAGCAGGCGCACCGCTTCGCGGTGCATCTTGAAGCCGGGCTAAAGGGTTTTCTTGTTCACTGTTCTGTAACCAGCGTTTTCGCCAATTTTGAACAGTTGTCCGTCCAGTTTTTAACTGGCGCATGGTTTCATGTACACTAATGCCTTCATCTGCCAACAATATAATACGGCAACGTGTCACCAAATTCTGAGGACTTGTATGTTTACGCACTGTGCCTTGCAATAACGTGCGTTGTTCTTCTGTTAAACTGATTGGGGCTGCTGTTAGACGTGGCATGATATCACCTGCTGAATTTAATATAGTATTATTCAGCATATTACAATATATTCCTCATAAATAGCATTGGTGTTTTCGCTTATGTGCACTAGTTGATTGAAATTAACCAACGAACCTTCACTGATGGGGATCTGTAATTGATCGGAAAAATAATCCTTGATGCGCTGGCAGGGCAATAATTGGTACTGCGAAAGATACACGGCGTGCGCCTTGAGTTGGTCACCATATTGCACGGCTTTAGAAGTTACGCATTGACAACAGATCGGAATTTTGGGTTTAAATGATTCATATTTGGCATAAAGGTGTCGATAAACGAAGCCATAACATCGTTGAATAAATTCCGCTGTACGCCATAGCAATTATTAATCACGTCTGCAAAGCTCAATTTTTGTAATTGAACAAAGCCACAAATTGCAGAAAAAATATGATTATTTATTGCTCTTTTATTGCGAACCTGGAACCGCTCAATATTACACACCTGCTTTATTGCCCGATGATATTGCTCAATCTGCCAATGCCTATCATGTTGTTCGGTAAATGCTTTCTTGTCAAAAACAGCGGTTTTTTCTTCATCAGGTAGTGAACTTATGTAATGGCGAACTTGTTCTTTCAAGGTCGTCCGAAATAATTTCACATACCCAAAATTTTTGAGCCAAACCATTAAGCCGTCTTCCGGGATTTCTAATTGCCTGACTTGAACCCATGAACCTTTTTCAACAGAGACTAATCGATTACCTTCCACTGCAAAGAATAATCCTGTCTGATGATTTCTTATCAATTTAAGATTATCCACGCAACTGTACCAGCTATCTCCTGTTATAAAACCAGGTTCTAGTCCCCAAGCTAATACTTCGGTCAGCATGTCTTGAAAATAGTCATTTTTTGTCTTTCCTTCCGCCTTATCGACCACCCGGAAATTCAGTGGTTGGTGTTTTCCTTGAATGTCTGTGTAGTACAACGTGACAAGATTGATTCCCTTGACTGCTCTATGATGTTTTCCCGACCAAAAATAACTGACATATGCCATATATTGGCTATAAGGTTTATCAAGAACACTATCGTCAACACTCAAGGTTCCGCCCTTTAAATTCAGGCTTGCGCTGGCTTCATTGTATAAATCCCGCCCAGTGTAATGCTCCCGATTTAGAAATCGATTTACGCTATCATGTGATATTGACATGACTTCGCCTAATCGTCGACAACTAGCTTGTTTCGGCTCACTTAATAAAAAACCAATATACATGGGTAATGTACAGCAGGCTGTTGAGGGGCGTGTTATTTCTCTTATCAAGGTTTGCCTTGCATTGACTTTGGGATTTTTTAAACCCATAGTTTAACATTGCCTGTCAATGCGTAACTTCTAGGCTTTTGTTACGCCCTCGGGAAAAGGAGCAACAAACCGACGACCTTGTTCATCGATAAGCCTTTGCGCACGATATTCCGTCACAATCCGTGAAATATCAATATCAAATACCTGCCGGGTTTCAAAGCCATCTGCCGTGTAGCTTCCGGCTGGCAAGGTACGGCGATCAATCTTGATGGAGATAACGTCATCGGGATCATCGACTTTAACCAGCGTGGTGCCAATATGCCCTTTCTGTCCACCACCTGGTTTTTTTGATCCAGCCCGTGCTTTCCTTTTACGATCAGGATCACTTGATGGCGGCCTGGAACTGTTACTGCTGTTAAGTCCGAGCCGATGCATCAAGAGCGTGACCAGCAACAACAATATCTCCAGCGAAGACCGCAGCGCCGGAGATAAATCGGCTTCATCTTCAATCAGCTGCCGGGCATGGGTAATGGCAGCCTCTACATCAATGGAATCAATCTTCAATGAAACGGCCTGTGGGTTTAAGTACAGGACTCTTGTCTCATGGCTTTTGAAATACGAATTTTTGCCTCTGTGTTGCCCGTCATCGTATTTTAGAAATGCACGGCAGCAGGGCTATCGGGCAGTGCTTATAAGGCAACACGCCTCAACTAACGCAGGCTAATACAGTAAACCTCTTGCGCCAGGTGTTGCCGTTAGAAAATCAAAAATAACGCTAAAATCGTGTCAAGCAGTTTTTTTACTTATTTACGCTGAGTAGTTACACTATAATAAAAAAAATGAATTTAACCAATTTTTAACCCAATAAACTCGCCAACTGATGCAACGGTGGAAGCAAAATCATTTTCATCAATTGTAAAAAAATCAATGCAACTAAAGGTGATAAATCAATACCACCTAAATCAGGCACCAGGCGTCGACATAAACTTAAAACAGGTTCGCTTAAACTATAAAGAATAGAACTTGCCGCATTATAATGACCGACAGCAATCCAGCTTAAAATTGCACGCGCAAAAATAGTGAAAATAAAAATATTGATGAACAAGTTGATTAATTGCGTTAATGAAATGATTAACAACGGAGCCAACCCGACCATAACGCCCTTCAGCGCGAGAATAGTAAAATCGGAGGTCATCTGTAAAATCATTAACAGCAACAATGCCGAGGTATCTATTTTTCCAAGTGAAGGCACGAAACGTCTTAACAATTTAAGAGGCGGATGCGTGATTTTCACCAATACCTGTGATACAGGATTATAAAAATCGGCATGACTCCACTGTAATAAAAACCGCAATGCCACTGCAAGAATATACAGCGAAAAAAGCGTATCGATCAAAAATATCAAAGGATCCGACAGATAACTTGAACCCATTATTTCTCTCCTAATTCTTTAGACATTTCAATAGAGCAGTCTCTGGCTGCATGTAATGCTTTTGAAACCAGCTGTTTAAATTCACCCTGTTCAAAAACTTGCAACGCTTTCTCTGTCGTCCCACCCGGAGAAGTAACTCGCTGTCGCAATTGAGCGGGTGATTCTGTCGCTTCCAAAGCAATTTTTGCCGCTCCCAAAGCCGTTTGCTGAACCAGAATTCGTGCGGTTTCTTCATTTAAACCCAACTCAACGGCAGCCCACTCCATCGCTTCCATCAGCAAGAAAAAATAAGCAGGACCGCTGCCAGAAACAGCGGTAACCGCATCCATTTCTGATTCACTCTCCACCCATAAAGTGATGCCCACCGCTCGCAATATGTTTTCCGCCAGTTGCTTACCGGCATCACTGACAAATTCATTGGCATGAAGAGCTGTCACCGCTGACATCACCAGCGCCGGGGTATTCGGCATTGTTCTGACAACAGGTGTCCGTTCACCCAGCCATTTTTTCAAACTATTCTGACTGATTCCCGCTGCAATCGAAACCACCAGACTTTGTTTGCGCTGGATAACACCGGCAATTTCTTCCGCAGCCGCCCGTAAGACTTGAGGTTTTACCGCCAATACAACGATATCAACATTTTCAGCCACAGTGACATTATCATTGATAACATTGACTTTCAGCTTATCTTTCAAGTTTTGCAGCGACTTTTCTGAAATATCAGATACCCAGATATGGTCAGCAGGAAAACCACTTTGAACCAGTCCTGTAATTAAACAGCTAGCCATATTGCCGCCGCCGATAAAACCAATTTTTTCTGTTTTCATATACGTTTAATTTCCCTTTTTAGTCTATGTTGCCTGAATATCGGATTCAGTTACTCAGGAGATATTGGTTTACACCGCTTTTGCCGATAAATGACGAAGCCTAAAACCTGAAAGTAATAATACCACCAGATAAAGCAAAGCGCCTAAAGCTATCCAAAGGAACAATTGCAAAACCCTCTCACTCGCTGGCCAAGCCAGCCAAAGTGAAGCATCCACGAAACGATGTAGAAAAACCGCCATTACCTCATTGGCTAAAATAATTCTCAAGATAAAAATCCGCCACGCAGGCCCCGGCAAATAAATTTTTCTTTTTAACAGCGTCACTAACAATAACGTTGCATTGAAAAAAGCACCCAAGGATGTAGCCAAAGCCAACCCTGCATGAGCTAACGGAAAAACCAGCGCTATATTCAACCCCATGTTGACGATCATGGCATAAATGCCAAATTTGACAGGTGTTCTGGTATCCTTGCGGGCGGTAAAGCCAGGCACCAACACCTTGACCAAAATAAAGCCCAACAGCCCCACTGAATAGGCCATCAAGCTTTTACCCGCCATTAAAACATCCGTGGCGCCAAATTCCTTATATTGGAATAAAGTCGTCAGCATTGGTTCCGCCAACATCATCAACCCGATCGACGCTGGCAAACCAATCAGCAAAACCAAACGCAGCCCCCAGTCCAATGATTGCGAAAACGCCTGTGGTTTTTTTGCTGCATGGTTTTTAGACAGATTGGGTAAAATTACCGTTGCCAGTGCAATGCCGAATACGCCAAGCGGAAATTCCACCAGCCGGTCAGAATAATATAGCCAGGATACACTCCCTGCCGGTAAAAATGATGCTATCAAGGTATCCAGCAACAAATTGATCTGGGTAATCGATACACCGAAAATTGCCGGTAACATCAGTTTCATTATTTTCCTGACCCCTTTATCGGCAAAGCCCCAGCGCAATCTGGGAATCAACTTCAAACGCCAAAGAGCGGGAAACTGAAACAATAATTGAATTACACCTGCGGCAAAAACCCCCCAAGCCAATGCCACGACCGGTTCATGCATCTTTGGCGCCAGCCAGATAGCGGCGGCGATCATTGATAAATTGAGAAAAACCGGTGTAAAAGCTGGAACTGCGAATTTACCATGGGAATTTAAAATTCCTCCGGCAAAAGCCACAGAGGAAATAAAAAACAGATAAGGAAAGGTGATTCTGAGCATTTCCACGGCAAGATCATATTGTTTTCCTTCCCATAGAAATCCCGGCGCAAACATTGTGATCAAAATCGGTGCGGCAATCACACCAATAATCGATATGACCATCAAAACAAGCGCCAGTGTACCGGCGGTTCGATCCAAAAATGTCTGCAATGCCGCTTTACTGCCCTGCTCTTTATAGTCAGACAAAACCGGCACAAAGGCTTGGGCAAAAGCTCCCTCGGCAAACAGACGACGTAAAAAGTTGGGAATTTTGAATGCGACGAAAAAAGCATCGGTTCCTGAGTCTACCCCAAAAATTCGCGCCAATAGCATATCGCGAATAAAGCCCAGAATTCGAGAAATCATCGTCATTGCACTGACGACAGCAGTTGATTTGAATAATTTCCTGCTCAAAGAAAACTCCTACTCCAATCTACCTGAATTCATGATCAATGTAGACCCAGGTCAATAACTATAAAAAAAACCATTTATACTACGTACCAAGCTTCAAGGCCCTGCCGCCTAAGAAAGTGCTGAACAAATCATCCATGTTATCAGTGCTCGCAAAACGGAAATACGATTTCCGTTTGCTCACAAAATCAATAGCTTGCAGCTATCGATTCGAGAGGCAAGTGAATCACCCATAAAACCTGTCACGCTATTTGACAATGATACCATTTAAGATGATAATAATGGGTTCTTAATTAACGAAGATTACTATTGATACACTATGGCTAATTCACCACAAGCAAGAAAAAGAGCGCGCCAGTCAGAAAAAAGACGTGTTCGCAACGCCGGACAACGTAGCAAAATGCGCACATTCATCAAAAAAGTTATCGCGGCAGTTGAGGCAGGTGATAAAGAAAAAGCGCAAGCAGCCTTTAAAACAGCTGTGCCTGTTATTGATTCAGCCGTTAGCAAGGGTTTGATTCACAAAAATAACGCTGCTCGCAAGAAAAGTCGTTTGAACGCAAAAGTTCGCACTTTAGCGTAAATCTTAAAAAGACAGGGCCCCATCGTTGCCCTGTCTTTTTAAGGAATCACTGATTTATTCGCAATTCCAGTGGTGCATGGATGCGCCATCAAAATCGATGGCGACAAACCATTGATTTTGTGAGTAAAGTGAAAATCGCACAACACTTTGCGGGTACTGACAGTATGGAAGATTTGATCAGCGCTTCCTTAAATGTCACTGCCCCACTGCCAATCCTTTAACAGCTGGTCATCTGCCAGCCAATCGGTCAACTGATCGACAGGCATCGGTTTTGCAATTCCATAACCTTGAAGGTTTTTACACCCCATCTGGTAAAGCTTTTTACCATGCTCGATACTTTCGACACCTTCGGCAATGACTTCCCGCTTAAACACCTTAGCCAAGCTGATTACACTCTTTACGATTGCGTAATCATTCTCATCCTGCAACATATCGATTACAAATGACTTGTCGATCTTGACACAATTGACGGGTAAACGACGTAAATGCGTCAACGACGAATAACCTGTGCCAAAATCATCCAAGGCAACACCTACCCCTAAGCCATCTCGACATCGCTTAATCAGCTCCCGCATGACATGAACATCACCTAGCGTACTGCTTTCAAGCACTTCTAGTTGCAACAATGCAGCAGGAACAGCCGGATGCTTCGCCAAAATTCCCGCCAAATGATCGTAAAAACCAGGATTCTGTAAATGCATAGCGGAGATATTTACACTGATCTCCATCATTCTTCCTTGCATGAACCACAGAGCCACCTGCCGCCAAGCCCGCTCAAGCACCCAGTTACCCACTTCAATTTCAAGCTCAGTTCCATCCAGACTCGGCAAAAACTCCAACGGTGGAATTAGTCCGGCATCAAGACTCAGCCAGCGAATCAACGCTTCAACCCCAAAAACCTTCCCACTCGACACGTTTAATTTAGGCTGGTAAAACAAAGAAAATTCTCCATTATCAAAAGCCTTGCTTATTTTATTGACTTGCTTATGATGCTGACTGATTTTACGAGCCTCTGTGGAATCAAAAAAAGCAAAGCGATTCCGGCCTTTCAATTTTGCCTGATACATGGCGCTATCGGCATGCCGCAATAACATCTCAGGCTCGACATCATCCAGCGGATATATGGTTACACCACTACTGGCAAATAGAAAAATTTCTTCTTCATCGATATAAAAAGGTCGGGACAACTCTTGATGCAATCGCTGCATGATACGCTCACACAGCTCGGCCGATTCAAGATGACTCAACAACAAGGCAAATTCATCACCGCTCAACCGGGCCACCGTGTCTTGTTCCCGTATGCTGGCCTTCATTCTTTGTGAAACTTCGATCAGAATTTGATCACCAACCTGATGCCCATATGCATCATTGATAGGCTCGAATTGATCCAAATCGACAAAGCAAACCGCCAATAGAGATTTCTCTCGCTTACAACTGGCCATTGTTTGCTTTAACAGGCTGTTGAAAAACGCCCCTATGCCTCCGGCTCCAACCCTTCATTTTGGGTTAAATTTACCTCTGGATGGCCTGATTAGCCAGGTTTTCCGGTATCAGCCGGTTTATATTGCCCTTTCGAGGCTTTATTTCCACCTTTTGGCGGATTTCAGGCACAACGGTGCCTGCGCAGTTGAATAACGCCATTGCAACAAGGTCATCAGGCGGGTCAGATTATACGCTGCGAAGGTGAATACGGTTTGGGCAGTCACTTTTTTCACTCCGCGAAACCGGGTTTGACGTAATCCCCCCAACAGTTTTGCTCCAGCCAAAGACTTCTTCGATCCGTTTACGGATTTTGAGACTGCTGGTATAGCCTGGGTGTCGGGTCGTCCGCTTGTCAATCGCCGAACCTTTCGCTTTTTGAGTTACATGCGGGGTCACCTTCATTGCGCGAAGCTCGGCAACGAAGTTTTGGGTATCATAGTTTTTGTCACTGCCCACTGTGGCACCCGCTTTTTTGACGCTGCGTTTGATCATTTTTGTCGCCGCCTCCCGCCCGGCCGTTCCGGTCGCCTGGGTCACTTCAACATCGATGACCAAACCATGGCGATTTTCCATGAGTGGCCCGGAAAAGCGAGTTGGGCTTTATCGCCCTGACTTTTTTTATACATCCTTGCTTCCGGGTCCGTTGTCGATTCATGCGTGTCGTTACAGCGTTTCTCGCCTTTGAAGTTGACACCCGGATTGCGGGTGGAATCCTCCGGCGGCCGGCTCGAACCGTCTTTGGCCTTGATGCTTTTCATAGAAGCCCAGGCCTTGATTAGCGTGCCATCAACCGAAAAGTGTTCGTCTGAGACTAAATCCTGCCATTCGGCCAGGCACAGCACACGATCAAAAAACAAACGACTGACGCGCTCATTCAGAAGCCTGTCACGATTGGCGCTGAACGTTGAATGATCCCAAACCTCATCATCCATTGATAAGCCGACAAACCAACGATACAGCAGATTGAAATCAATGTGTTCGATCAGTTGCCGCTCCGAACGAATGGAAAACAGGATTTGCAACAAACTGGCACGGAGTAAACGCTCGGGAGGAATTGACGCACGGCCCCGTCGGGAATACAGGTCATCGAACTCCTCATCCAGAGTAGTCAATAGAATATCGACCAAATATCGTAGTTTGCGTAAAGGATGATCACCCGGAATTCTAGATTCCAGCGTCCGATAACTGAATAATTCGTTTTGGGTAGAAGTTACGCATTGACAGGCAATGTTAAACTATGGGGTTTAAAAAATCCCAAAGTCAATGCAAGGCAAACCTTGATAAGAGAAATAACACGCCCCTCAACAGCCTGCTGTACATTACCCATGTATATTGGTTTTTTATTAAGTGAGCCGAAACAAGCTAGTTGTCGACGATTAGGAGAAGTCATGTCAATATCACATGATAGCGTAAATCGATTTCTAAATCGGGAGCATTACACTGGGCGAGATTTATACAATGAAGCCAGCGCAAGCCTGAATTTGAAGGGCGGAACCTTGAGTGTTGACGATAGTGTTCTTGATAAACCTTATAGCCAATATATGGCATATGTCAGTTATTTTTGGTCGGGAAAACATCATAGAGCAGTCAAGGGAATCAATCTTGTCACGTTGTACTACACAGACATTCAAGGAAAACACCAACCACTGAATTTCCGGGTGGTCGATAAGGCGGAAGGAAAGACAAAAAATGACTATTTTCAAGACATGCTGACCGAAGTATTAGCTTGGGGACTAGAACCTGGTTTTGTAACAGGAGATAGCTGGTACAGTTGCGTGGATAATCTTAAATTGATAAGAAATCATCAGACAGGATTATTCTTTGCAGTGGAAGGTAATCGATTAGTCTCTGTTGAAAAAGGTTCATGGGTTCAAGTCAGGCAATTAGAAATCCCGGAAGACGGCTTAATGGTTTGGCCCAAAAATTTTGGGTATGTGAAATTATTTCGGACGACCTTGAAAGAACAAGTTCGCCATTACATAAGTTCACTACCTGATGAAGAAAAGACCGCTGTTTTTGACAAGAAAGCATTTACCGAACAACATGACAGGCATTGGCAGATTGAGCAATATCATCGGGCAATAAAGCAGGTGTGTGATATTGAGCGGTTCCAGGTTCGCAATAAAAGAGCAATAAATAATCATATTTTTTCTGCAATTTGTGGCTTTGTTCAATTACAAAAATTGAGCTTTGCAGACGTGATTAATAATTGCTATAGCGTACAGCGGAATTTATTCAACGATGTTATGGCTTCGTTTATCGACACCTTTATGCCAAATATGAATCATTTAAACCCAAAATTTCGATCTGTTGTCAATGCGTAACTTCTATTGGGTATAATCAATGCCGCGCATAACAAATAAAAAATCGGGGAATATCAAATGGATTGAATCATTTTACCATAAATAACAATTAGTTATGTAATCAAATGCCAATTATGGCAACGAAACAATGCGGCCTCCAGGTTGGATTAAATCAACAGCCTGTTAAACGGTCGGCAAATAAAGCACGATTAGGTAATTGCGTCAACACATCAAAATGCGCCATCTGTTCAAGCGCTTGCTGCTGGTGTTTTTGCTCGGTAATATCCGAACCCAGTCCAACGTAATAAATTGCACCGCCATCTTCGGCAACCAATCTTGTAATAGTTTTATGTTCGGCATACAGTTCACCATTCTTACGGCGATTCCAAAACTCCCCTTGCCAAACACCGTCAGTCGTTAAAGTTCGCCACAAATCCTGATAGAATTCTTTACTCTGAAGCCCGGATTTTAATATTCGGGAATTTACACCTAACAACTCTTCCTTGCTGTAGCCGCTCATCTGGCAAAAGGCAGGATTGACATCAATAATTACACCCTCACTATCGGTAACCGTTATAGCCTCATGGGTTTCTGAAAAAATCCTGGCCGCCAATTCCAGCTTTTTCTCGTTACGGAAATGAGCAATCTCAATACTCATCCGGTTGAGTAATGTTTCAAGCAGAAACCTGGATTCCTCAGGGACATCAATCACCTCATCGTCCAGTAAAAACAACCCGCCATCAAAGTTATCGGAATGTGCCGGTATTTGATAAACGCAACAATAATTTGCCTGCAACGAGGTGGATTTTAATAATTCCTGACTAGATTTCTCGTCAATATCGAGAATACCATCATGAAAAAAAGCCTTCTCATCCACTTCTGAAAACCAGCTAGATCTTTTAATTTTCCGACCGTCACTCCACCCGGCCAATACGATTTTTCGGTACCGCTCCATTTCATCATTCACAACCAGCAAACAGTGCCGAACTGACAATATCCTGGCCAAATTTTTAACAATAAAGAATAAAACATCTGTGCCCGCCGGCAGCGACCCAGTAACCAACGTTTGCAGCATCTCTTCGGTAATTTTCTGCCTGGACAAATCCTTGGCAATAGACACGATATGCCTGCTGCCATCAACATCAGTCAATATAGTATGACGCCATTCACAACTGACAAATCCATTAGATTCAACTAATTGTTCAGCTGTATAACTTGAAACATCTTCACCGGCATAAATCTTTTTCCGCAGCAGATCACGCTCTTTATCATGAACCCCAGCAAGTAACCTCTCTAAAAAAGCATCATCGGCTAATGTTTTCAATCGGTCGCCAAAAAGACTCAGCGCTGTGTCATTGACTGCATGCACGCCACCGTGCAGCTTCCATTCAATAACCGCATAAGGGCCTTCTCTACACACCCGGCGATTAGATAGATCACTCATAATTATAAATTTCAGTATTTTTGGGCACTACAAAATAGTATTAACAGGCTGCGCACGACACAAGGACGTGTAGCGCTATTTCGATGATTGAAAAAACCATGAATGGACTTTTTTCAACATCTTGTTAAGGAAGCGCTGATTAAATCAGTGCTTCCCACGACACAGGGATGTGTCGTCAAAATCGATAGCTGCAAGCTATTGATTTTGTAAGCAAAGCGGAAATCGCATTTCCGTTTTGCGAGCGCTGACAAATCATGGATGATTTGTTCAGCGTTTAAGCACTCTTTATTGTAAGGCAATGCTCACGAGATAAGAACCAGATTATCCCGATGAATCAATTCTTCATCATCAGCATAGCCCAATAGCCGTTCAAATTCAGTACTATTGTGACCGGCAATTTTCCTGACCTCTTCAGCACTATAATTTACCAACCCCCGGGCAATTTCCTGTCGCCTGTCATTCACGCAGCTGACCAAATCACCTCGCACAAAATCCCCCGACACACCGACAACACCAACCGCTAACAGGCTTTTCCCTTTTTCCTTTAAAAACCTGACCGCACCATCATCCAGAACCAGCTCGCCTTTACATTGCAATTGCCCCGCCAGCCATTGTTTACGAGCAGCATATTTAGCGATATCAGGAATTAAATAGGTTCCTAATTCCTCACCACTTACCACCCTGCTGATGACATTTTCCGGCTTGCCAGACACAATCACGGTCGCCGCCCCCGATCGCGCCGCCAACCGGGCAGCCCGAATCTTGGTAAACATACCACCTCTGCCCAGACCACTGCGACTTTCGCCTGCCACCTGATCCAACAACGAATCATTGACGCTTGCCTCGCTGATAAGGCTGGTATTGTTATCAAGACTCGGGTCTGCATCGAACAACCCTGCTTGATCAGTCAAAATAAGCAACAAATCCGCTTCGACCAGATTCGCCACCAGGGCAGCCAACGTGTCATTGTCGCCAAAACGGATTTCTTCGGTCGCTACCGCATCATTTTCATTGACTACGGGTACGACATTAAAATCCAGCAATGTCAATAAAGTGCTTCGAGCATTCAAATAACGCTGCCGATCAGACAAGTCATCATGGGTCAACAACACTTGTGCAGTCAAAAGCCCATGTCGCTGAAATTTATTTTCGAAATTACGGATCAGCCCCATCTGCCCGACAGATGCAGCCGCCTGTAATTCATGCAGCGTTGCCGGGCGGGATGAAAAACCTAAACGGCTCATCCCTTCGGCCACCGAACCCGATGACACCAACACAACATCCTGGCCACTTTTCCGCAAGCCGGCCATCTGTTCAACCCATTCAGCAATGGCGGGCACATTCAGACCTTGCCCACCATTAGTCAATAACGAGCTGCCGATTTTAACAACAATTCTTTTAGCGTTTTTAAAGTCAGTCCTGCTCACCGCCCTGTTCCTTTTCCACCTCAAGCTGACGCTGTTGATCCAAATAGTCCATAATGTCATACATCAATTGATCGACACCTTGTTTTTTCAGTGCCGAAATCTGATAAACAGGCCCTTTCCAGCTTAGTTTCGAAATGATTTCCTGACATTTTTGCTCTACTTCATTATCTTGAAGCCGATCGATTTTATTCAAAACCAACCAACGAGGCTTCTGCGCTAACTCATCACTCCATTTTTCCACTTCGGCAATAATTTTCTGCGCCGCCTCAACAGGTGTTTCACTACTTTCATAAGGAACTACATCAACCAAATGGAGTAACAAACCGGTTCTCGATAAATGCTTTAAAAACTGCAAGCCTAATCCTGCCCCCTCGGCCGCCCCCTCAATGACACCTGGAATATCAGCAATCACAAAACTACGCAGCTCATCCACTCTGACCACCCCCAAGTTAGGATGCAAGGTAGTAAAAGGATAATCCGCCACCTTTGGCTTAGCCGATGAAACAGCACGAATCAAGCTGGACTTACCGGCATTCGGCATACCTAACAAGCCAACATCGGCGATCACCTTCAGCTCCAGTTTCAACAAGCGATGTTCGCCAGGCGATCCTTTGCTGAATTGGCGCGGCGCACGATTGACACTACTCTTGAAGCGTGTATTTCCCAGCCCATGAAAACCGCCTTTGGCCACTAATAATTTTTCACCTGGTCGAGTCAAATCGCCCAACTTCTCACCAGTCTCAACCTCGTAAACGATTGTTCCCAACGGTACCTGTATCAGACAATCCTCACCTTTCCTGCCGGTGCAATTTCGCCCCATGCCATTCTGGCCCCGCTGAGCCCGATGTACAGAGTGATATCGAAAATCTGCCAGGGTGTTGACATTCTCAACGGCAACTAAATAAACGCTACCGCCATCACCGCCATCACCCCCATCTGGTCCACCCATTGGAATATATTTCTCACGCCGGAAAGTAGCGACGCCATTGCCACCATCTCCAGCTTCAACGCGGATTTCCGCTTCATCTACAAATCGCATAATTTCTTTTTTAAAACCATTAACCCGAATGTCATCAGGCCGCCAAGGAATCGCTGATTTATTCACAATCCCCAGCAACACAAGGATGTACCGCCAAATTCAATGCTGCAAACCATTGACTTTGTAAGCAAAGCACAAAACGCTCAATGCATTGTGAGCACTGACAGCCTCCTAGCAATATGCTTATCGCACAAACAAAAAAGCCCCGTCCAGGACGAGGCTTTCCAGTCAGCTTTATTGAAGAAGAAACTGTGTTAATCAGTTTCTCCTAAAACCAAATAACAGCTTTAGTTATTAAGCTGTTGCAATGCTGATATATTTGCGATTTTTTGGGCCTTTAACTTCAAAAACCACTTTTCCATCAGCTGTAGCAAATAATGTATGATCTTTTCCCAGACCTACATTCTCACCTGCATGGAATTTTGTTCCTCGCTGTCTGACCAGAATATTTCCAGCTTTGACAACCTGACCGCCAAAACGCTTAACGCCTAAGCGTTTGGCATTTGAATCACGTCCGTTCCGGGTACTACCACCCGCTTTCTTATGAGCCATTTTCCAAAACCTCTTATGTTATGCAGAAATACCGGTAATCTTGACTTCGGTATAATATTGACGATGCCCCATTTGTTTCATATGGTGTTTACGTCTTTTGAATTTGATGATTTTGATCTTTTTGTGTCTGCCTTGAGAGACTACTTCCGCAGTCACTTTTCCGCCGTCGACAAAAGGCTGTCCAACTTTGACTGCATCGTCTGATTGCACTAACAGTACCTTATCAAACTCAACGCTGTCACCCGTTCCCAGTTCAAGTTTTTCTATTTTTAAGGTGGTGCCTTCCTCAACCCGATACTGTTTACCACCTGTTTGAATTACTGCATACATCAGTGCAAGCTCCATCAAGCAAAATCTGTTAAAAGTGAACCGCCTATTATATTCGTCAATTAAACAAACGTCAAAAATAAAACCACTCTACTTTATAAAATACGGCTTTTCGACTAGGCCATGCGCCAAAACAATCTAAAAATGTGCTAACACCGCCATCAGCGGCTCAGAATAACACAATAAAATGATTGACACTACCTTATCTATTAACCCAAATCCCCAAATAGACCCATCAACCTCGGCTCTCAGCCACAAAAAAGCTGATATCAGCCTGCGCCGGGGCGATAATCGGGATGTTTGCAACGATTATTCGTTCAATTTTCGTCAAATCCTCGTGTTATCGCAGCCGAATTCGCTATTTTCGGCGAATGCGCTGGATTAAAAGCGCACCTGTCCTGGGGACGACGTGCGTGAATGCTGTTTATTATTGTTTATGTTCTATATCGGCGGTGATTCTATCGACCCAAGTGCAGTTAGTACCTGCTCAAACAGGCATCGATGGCAGTCTTTGACCTTGATGATCAGTTGACGCGCGGTTCGGGTGATTTTGGCGGCGATGCCATAAAGACGCCAGCGCAGAGTGATAGCGCGATGGTGCGCCAACTTTTCCGGCAAGAGTTGCCGCATCAGCGCAAACAGGTTGTAGGAGAGTGCGCAGATATGAAAATAAAGTGCATTCGCGTCAAAATCTGTACAAGGCAGCGTGTCGCCACCAAAGTCGTGTTTCAGTTCCTTGATGCGGTTTTCACTGTCTTCGCCGCGCTGGTTGTACCAGTGGATGATGTCGCTGTCTGACAGATCATCCCGATTGGTGGCGATGGCGCGATATATGTAGCGACTGTCTTCCAGTTGTTCCTGACCATCCGCATCATCCAGGTCCAGTGAGGCCTGACCTTTCAGGGGGATTCGCTGAATGACCAGGGTAAACGGCTGATCATAATCGCCGATACAATGCAGCATGCGATACGTTTGCCGGCTTTGGCTAACCTCGCCATTGCGGTGAGTCATGGGCCGCCAATTGGTTTCGCTCAACTGTTCAATGTGTTCTTTAACCGCCCGGCTCATTTTTGCCCGAATGCCGTATTGAATGTGCTGTTGGTCGACGTATTCGATAATTTTTTGTTGATAGCCTGCCGCATCGATGCGTAGTTTTTTAATATGAACACCTTTCGGCAAACTGTCTTGGCAATGTTGGATGAATTCCAGGTTTTCTTTCGCTGGCGAATCATTACCCGCCCTGAAATCGCACGCCACAACCTGACCGGTCTCAGCGATATGGCCGACCATTGGCATATAACCGCGGTTTTTCTTATAGGTCCATTGCGCCCCACGCTTATTGGCGATGATTTCGGTGGCATCAATATCCAGCGTAATGCTTTTTTTACGCTGCAAAGCGGCTGCCAGAATGCGCCGGTTCACCACTTTCCAGCCGCTGAAAGCGATTGACTGGCGCCCCATGCATCGCAACCAATCGCCCAGCGCACTGGACCTTGGCATTTGTTTCATCCCCAACACCGAAAGCAACGCGCTTTCGTCATGGAGGTGACGCACATCATCCAGGTGAAAACTGCCCTCATGCTGCATCAGAATCAGAGTTTCAAGATAAGCCGATGGCTTGATTCCCCGATTGCTTTTGGGCAGTGGGAATACCTGATCAATATGTTCACCCAGCTGCAGCGATTGCATCAAGTGCGCGATGGTGAGTAAACCGGCGCGCGAGGTCAGTTGATCGTTTGTTTTGCTCAGTTTATACGGTAAGATGTTCATAAGCATCAGGTGCACCCATTGGGTGATGGATTGTTTCGTCGCAAACCATTATACAACCAGGGCTCTTTCCATTTTTAGAGCTTTCTATCTGGGGATTAGGGATTAAATAGGATAGCCCGTTATTCAGCTTAACTTCAGCATTTTAAGACCAACACAATATTACAATGGTAGCAACAGACGCTTACAGTTCAAATAATTCAATTAATTTTGACGTCATTAAAAACCTGACGGCAACCGATGCGCGCGCTGTCGATCAGCTTATAATTGATGAACTAAGCTCTGATGTCGTTCTTATCAATCAAATGAGCCATTACATTATCGGTAGTGGCGGAAAACGTCTGCGCCCCATGTTATTGTTGCTGGCTGCGAGGGCATTGGGTGAGGCCACGCACAATCATCTGGTGCTGGCGGCAGTAATTGAATTTATTCACACCGCCACACTGCTGCATGATGATGTGGTCGATGAATCTGACCTGCGTCGCGGCCAGGAATCGGCCAATGCGGTCTGGGGCAATGCCGCCAGCGTGCTGGTTGGAGATTATCTCTATTCCAGTGCTTTTGAAATGATGGTGCGCACCAATAATATGCGGGTGATGGAAATCTTGTCCGAAACCACCACTGCCATTGCCGAAGGTGAAGTGTTACAGTTATTGAATTGCAATAACCCCGACACCAGTGAAGAAAAATACCTGCAAGTCATCGCCCGCAAAACGGCGATATTGTTCAGCGCCGCCACCCGTCTGGCGGCCGTTATTTCCAATGCTGACAGCACCGTTGAAGAGGCACTAGCAACTTATGGGCAACAATTAGGCGTCGCGTTCCAATTAATCGATGATGCGCTGGACTACAAAGCCAGCACTGAAGAACTGGGCAAAAATCTGGGTGATGACCTGGCCGAAGGCAAGCCAACCCTGCCACTTATTTATGCCATCGAGCACGGCAGCAAAGAACAGGCCGATATCATTATCAATGCGATCAAACAAGGTTCGCGTGATGCCTTTGCCGAAGTTTATCAAATCGTCAAAGATACCAACGCCATCGAGTACACGGAAAAATGCGCCCACGCTGCCGCCCAAAAAGCAATTGACGCCATCGCCTTGCTCCCCGAGTCGGAATATAAAACAGCTTTGGAACAATTAGCCCGCTTTTCCGTTCAACGCGATCACTGATTCAATCGCCTCTTCAGTTTCCAGGCCAGACCGCCTAACCGCTCGACCCGCCGTTTCACAGTCTGCTTGAAAACCGCCTCTTCCGCATGCAGGTACACCGCATCCTTGGCCCGGGTAATGCCTGTGTACAATAACTCCCGACTCAATACTGCATTTACCTGCTCCGGCAATACAATCAAAACTTCATTAAATTCAGAGCCCTGGCTTTTGTGAATCGTCATGGCGTAACAAGTCTGGCATCGCGGCAAGCGCCCGTGCAACACTTTCTTGACTTTTCCATCCGCGCGAATAAAAAACACCATTAGCCGCCCACTCTCATCCGGCAAACACAAACCGATATCGCCATTAAACAGCTGCATTCGCGCATTATTTTCCACCACCATGACCGGCCGCCCCAGATACCAGGACTGCGCCTGATTGATGCCTGCCTGGCGAAACCATCTTTTTTCAATCCTTCGATTCAAATCATCAACCGACAATGGCCCAAAACGATTGGCGCAAAGCACTTGAAACTGGTTAAATGCGCTAAAAATCTCGCTGATATCGCCGCCACGCCTGACCAAATCCCAATAAGCAGAATATTTATCTTCAAGCAAACCATCTACCGCCCCCTCCAGCCGGTGTACCGCTGACAAGCACTGTAAATTTTGCCATGCCTTCTCGGCAAGTCCCTGCTTTATATTTTCCGCCAGGGTTTTAATATCACCCTCAAAACGATGCGATTTTAACAATGCCTGTGTATGCTGCGGCAAGGCTTCAGTCAAATCGGCCAGTACCGCACCCGCTTCAACTGAAGACAACTGCTCTTTGTCACCGAGCAGCACCAGGCGCGCATCAGGCTTCAAGGCATCTACCAATTTACTCATCAAAGCCAGGTCAACCATTGACACCTCATCGACGACGACGACATCATATGGCAAAGGGTTGTCGTTATTGTGACGAAAATAAGGCGTCGGTGGCAAAGCGCCCAACAAATGATGCAACGTTGTTACTTGTTCAGGAATCGCCCCCTTGATTTTATCCGAACACGGTAACTGCTGTTTCTGGGCAATGACAGAAGCCTGCAAGCGCATAGCCGCTTTTCCTGTAGGCGCCGCCAATGCAATTGACAACGACGCCTGGTGACACTCCTGCAACAAGGCCAGAATCTTGACGACTGTGGTCGTTTTTCCTGTCCCCGGCCCTCCCGTTATTATGGAGAGCCTTTGTCTCAAGGTCTTTTCGGCCGCTTTTCTCTGCCAATCGGTTTCGTCGATCAATGGCTTGAAATAACGGTCGATGACGGTCACATCTGGCGACTGTTGACTTCCAATATTGGCCAGCTGCGCCAAGCGCTGTTCATAAGCCCAGTAGCGCTGCATATACAAACGATTCTGCTCCAAAATCAATGCTTTCGGCCGCGCCTTGTCAACCAGCCCTGACTTCTCGACAAGTTTTTTTTCTTCATCATTCAGCCGAATACAACTATGCCCTTCGGTCTGAGCCGCTGACAAGCGTTGCAAAATCTGCCGCAAGACTAATTCGTCATCCCCTTCAAGACTGGTAAAGCGCAGCATGAACTGCGCGAAAGCCCGATCCAGTCGGCTACACCCCGGCTCCAATTGATGAATCGTCTCGATGTTCAGTTCTGCTTGCATGGTTGTACCTGCTTATTTTTTCCAGAGAAATACTGGCAACGCGAACCCCGGGGTCAGGTCTTGGAAACTTGGCTTTTTCTGTTGCATACAGAACAGTAAGGTTTGTTTGGTACATTCAGAAAGAGTGTCAAAATAAATAATCACCACTCCATCACTGTCAATGACATTATGTTTAGTTCGCTTTCTATGGCTCGCATTTTCAAGCTCACTGAGAGGATAATGCTCTGATATTATTCTGTTCGCGTCCAGCAAGGCGTCGACCGCTACAATCTATACCTGTTTGTAATGCAGCATCGAGATCCGCACAACCAACGCCGGTTTGTCCGCCGAAAACAATTTTCAGGATAGTAAACATCTATCACTAATATGATGTGAATTAATATCATACTATATCAGATGATATGAACAGATGCGCCTGTCTCGCTAGCTTATCTCGCCTTCAGCCAAGGCCTGAAATGTCTCGTCAAGATCATATTGCACTTGATCAATAGCGTCTAAAATAGCTACTGGAGCCTGAGACTGAATGGCAATATTTCTGATCAAAATAAATGTTTCTTTCATTCGGTCAAGATTCCGAACAGACTCCCAACTCATGGCTTCGTCGATATGAAATAACAGCTTGGCAGCGTATTCCATTCCGATATTTTCCACCACAACATCACGCAATATTGACCAGGAACCTTGAAGGTCAGATAAAACCGTTTTTTGGTAATGTACTGTTTCGCGGATGAATGTCATTGGTTGAGTGTGAAATTTACGCTAATCTAATTTTAACAATTAGTAGCCCGGATGAAGTGAAACGGAATCCGGGATAATCGGAGCCACCACTTCCCGTATTCCGCGTTGCTTCATACGGGCTACCGGAAATGTTTTCTAAGAGAAACGGTCTTGCAAAAACGCATGCCGGCGGTTGAACTTAGATTCAACTCATAAGTGCAATTCATCTTTTTATACATTGAGGTGGAGATGAGCCAATACGATTTCCGCTTTGCTCACAAAATCAATGGCTTGTCGCCATCGATTTTGGCGGCGCATCCTTGCGCCGCTGGAATCGTGGATAAATCAGCGATTCCCTATTGAAACGCTGAACAGAACATCCATGATTTATCAACGATTCCTTATGGTTACCGGCGGCATGGGGTTCATTGTCATGCGCCAGGCTGTGTAAATAATAAATCATCAGCACACCCGCACCAATCAGCGCTATCTGTTGCAGCGAGGTTTTAATATCGGTTTTTTTATGCAAGGTTGGGATCAAATCGGCCACCGCGATATAAATGAAACTGGCCGACGCCATGGCCAGAAAATACGGCAGGCTTTGATGCAAGTCTTCCAGGCTGTAATAGGCCAATACTCCACCGATAATAGTGGTCAGGCTGGACATGACATTGTAAAACAATGCTTTGCCTTTGCTATAGCCACTCTGCAGCAAAATGGCGAAATCGCCGACTTCTTGTGGAATTTCATGTGCGGCAACCGCCAGGCTGGTGACAATGCCTAATTGCACATCAGTTAAAAAAGCGGCGGCAATCAGAATACCATCGACAAAATTATGAATGCCATCGCCGATAATAATCAAGGTTCCGGCCGAATGATGACCGTGATGATGCTCAGTATCAATATGCGCTTCACAGGCATGTGAATGGCAATGGCGCCAGACCAGCAATTTTTCCAGGGTAAAAAAGACTAAAATACCGATTAAAATAGTGCCTGATACCAATTGTATTTGCTCAGGCTCGACATCTTCAAAGGCGTGAGGAATCAAGCCCCAGAAAGAAACGCTAAGCAACGCACCGGTGGCGAAACTGATACCATGCGGCAATACTTTCTCTTGTTTTTCTTCTGACAGCAGCAAAAACATCCCGGCCGCCAAAACACTGAATACGCCGCCGACTGCGGTAAAAATCACGATGTAAACCAGCAATAAGTCCAACTCAATCTCTCCAGATTAACGTCGCCATCCGTCCGGTCTGAACGTCACGTCGATACGAAAAAAAACAATCCTGTTCGGTGACCGTACACCGATCACCTCCATAAATCTGTTCAATGCCTCGCTGTTTTAAACAAAACCGCGCCAGTTGATAAATATCGGCCAAAAATTTATCGTTTACCTGTTGACGAAAAGCCCGGTGAAAAAAGTTATCACGCTTGAGAAAGGCCTCTCTTACTTCCTTCCCCACTTCAAAACAATCCGGTCCAATGGCAGGACCCAGCCAGGCAAAATAACCGCTGTCTGGCAGCTGATTCAGCGTGTTTTCAATCACCCCCGCCAGCAAGCCACGCCAGCCGGCATGAATCGCGGCAACCGTTTCACCGTGACAATCCGCCAGCAGAATTGGCAAACAATCTGCGGTCAATACCGCGCATACCACGCCGGACTGGTCTGTATAACTGGCATCGGCCGAAATCGTCTGGGTTGGGCTATATTTTTGCGCCCTTACCGCCTGAACACCATGCACCTGATTCAACCAATAAGGTTCAGCCGGCAACTTCAGGGTTGTGCAAATCAGTTTTCGGTTTTGTGCTACCCGCTCAGGATTGTCACCGACATGGTCCGCCGGGTTCAGGCTGTCATAGGGGCTGTCGCTAAAGCCGCCACGTCTTAATGTGCATGCCGCATGAATATTGGCGGCTACTGGCCAGTCCGGTTCAATCCACTGCATCTTGCTGCAAGACTTCAAGCAAATGCTGCATATCTTCTGGCATGGGCTGCTCCCATTCCATATATTCACCCGTTTCAGGATGCACCAACCCCAAGCGTGTCGCGTGCAATGCTTGTCGTTTAAATCCTCGCAACGCCAGTTCCAGCGCCTCGCTACAATCGGCTGGAAGCTGGAATCGTCCGCCATAAACAGGATCACCCACCAATGGATATTTAATATAGGCCATATGTACCCGAATCTGATGGGTGCGCCCGGTTTCCAGCTTGACGCGAATCAAGGTAAACTTAGCAAAACGTTGTTCCAGGCGATAATGCGTTACCGCCGGTTTGCCATCGTCTCGCACAGCATAGCGCTTACGGTCGACAGGGTGCCGGCCAATCGGCGCATCGACTGTTCCACCCGCTGTCATCCAACCTTTGACCAGCGCCAGATATTCACGGCTGATACTCCGTTCCTGTAACTGGCAGGTCAAGCTGTGATGCGCTTTCAAGCTTTTCGCCACCATTAACAAACCGCTGGTTTCCTTGTCCAGACGATGGACAATGCCCGCCCGGGGTAATGTATTCAACTGAGGCTCATGGTTCAACAAGGCATTGACCAAAGTACCGTTCCAGTTACCCGCTGCAGGGTGCACGACCAAACCGGCGGGCTTGTTAATAATCAAAATCTCATCATCTTCATACACAATCTGCAGCGGGATATCTTCTGCCTTTGTTTCAATAACCGCTTCCGGCTCGGCATCCAGTTCGATGATTTCACCGCCTTCAAGCTTGTCTTTGGGCTTCATCTGTTTGCCGTTAACCTGAACCTTGCCTGCCTTGATCCAGCTTTGTAATTTACTGCGCGAATAATCAGCAAATAATTCTGCCAGACACTGGTCCAAACGCTTTCCGGCTAATGATTCCGGGACTTTCTCTGTCAAAATCGCCATGGTTTTCCTGACTTACGTTATACTCTTTAGCGATTTGGCGAGTTTAATTACCGCATCCACTGGCGAAAATTCATCACCCGCCGGGCGGAACGGCCATCGCCTACGGTCGATACCTGACGGCAAACCCACCATTCTTAAGGAAACGCTGATTTATTTGCGATTTCTTTGAACACAGGGATTTTGTGAACAAAGCGCAAATCATATTTGTACTTTGCGGTCGCTGACAAATCATGGATGATTTGTTCAGCATTTCCTTAACGGTTATCGTCTAAAATAGTATAAAATTTAAAAACTGTATCACTACTCTGGTTGCCGCTGAAATCAGTCTGATCAGGCTAAAAAACCTGAGTTTGCATCGCTAAACGACCTGTATTGAACCTAAAGAGGGTCGATTTCAGTGTTGAGCCGAGTAGTTACAAAACCGTCTATCTTACAACGTGTGCCTATCTCTATGCGATTTATTTTGCTAAAAACTCTGCTTCTGTTAACCATTACGCTCGCTCTACCCGGTTGTGAGACATTAAAATCCTTAGGTTCCGGCGAAACCGAAGACAGCAGCGATTATAGCGGCTGGGACGCCAAGAAGTTCTATGAAAAAGCGCATGAGGAAATGAAAGCCGGTAACTACCAGCATGCCATCAAGCTGTATGAAGCCCTGGAGACCCGTTATCCATTCGGAAAATATGCCGCACAGACACAGCTGGATGTCGCTTACGCTTATTTTAAAAACGACAATCCGGAAGCCACCATTGCCGCTGCCGAACGTTTTATCAAATTGCACCCGCGCAATCCGAATGTCGATTATGCCTATTATTTGAAAGGCCTGGTCAATTACAACCGCAGCATTGGCTTTCTGGACCGTTTTTTACCCACCGACCGTAGCCAGCGGGACTTGAGTGACGCCATGGTTGCTTATCAAAACTTTGCAGAATTGATTCGCCGTTTTCCAAACAGCAAATATATTCCTGACGCCAAACAACGTATGATCTCCTTACGCAATAATATCGCCCAGCATGAAATCCATATCGCCCGTTTCTATATGAAACGCCGGGCTTATATTGCCGCAGCCGACCGCGCCGCCAATGTAGTGGAGAATTATCAGCGTACACCGGCCGTTCCTTATGCGCTGCTTATTTTGCAAAAAGCCTACGACAAACTCCAACTGACCGATTTGGCCGAAGACGTCAAACATGTTTACGAGCAAAATTATCCCGATGGCCCACCAAAGGTGAAACAAGGCCACCGCACCTTTCTGCATACGTTCTGGGACTGGACCGGGCTGGATGAGTAAAAATGAAAAGCCTTATCGTATCATTGTATTTTTCCGTCAAACTGATCCGTTTACAGGCATTTTTCGTTATTCTCTTTGGCTTTCCTCTGCTTTCTAACGCTGTCGACGACAAAGCGGAACCATTATTCCAGAATCGTTTTTTCACCCTGTCCACTGATAACAGCCTGATTTGTACGACGCATGAACAAGGCTATTTCAGACCTGCCGAACTGGAACGAGTCATCCTGTTTTATCAACGCAACAACCCTGATTTATTAAAATATTCCGTCCAGGTTTTGACAGATCACAGTCACCCTTCTCACCTGGCCGATCTGGCTGAATATGAACAACAATGTCATACACACACCGAGCCACTGCGCTGTATTCTCAATCATTATTGGGACAGCGAAGAAGCGGCATTAAGAGTATTGGCGCTGTTTTATGACACCAAATTGATTATCAAACACAGCGATGATTATTCAACCCCTCGTTTTAACGATGATCATATCCGCGTATTTGAAAAAGGCATTCGCAAGATTCCGCCCTTTTTACGCCATGAAATCAGCCGCGCCAAACCCAACGAACACCTGCGGCAACAACTGAAAGATATCCCCATCCGGATTCAAAGCCTGATCCTCGACGCATTTCCTGAAGATTATGCCACCAGCACCTGGACCGACCAGACAAAACCGCTGATGATGGTGCCAGGCACTGGCTATCAGCAAGAAACCGTCGCCCAGGTTTTCAGCGGCCAGAATCTGATAATATTCACCCCCCAAGCGTTTGATAAAGCCAAAGATGGCAATTTATATCGCGACATCAATATAAAATACCTGGTTGATTTCAGACTGCCTATTCTGGTACATGAAATTGCCCACACCATCGATAATTTCCACTTCTGGAACGGTGAAGACGAGTTATATTTTTTTTACTGGTATCGAAAGATCTCTACCGACAGCGCAACCAGCCAGAAAATCCGCCAGGCAAAACTGGCCCTATGGCCATCCAAATGGTTCGAAGCCTTTGAATATTTATGGGAAGTCAACGAAGGCCGCTATAACGGCCGTATTCAGGAAAAACTGGCCGAATTGTTCGCCCAATATATTCTTATCCCAGAGCGACTTAAAGTCAGCTCGCCCGAGGCTTATCGATGGCTGAAAGAAGATGTCTTCAAAGGCATCGAATATCAGGGCTACGACAGTTGCCCGCAACCGGTGGTGGAACCACTGGATTTCTGGCAGGATGCGGTTGCGCGAGTGTTGGGGCAGTGATAGCACCTAACGTAACCAGGCATTGCGTTTAACTGTTTGAAAGAATACGGTTATTGAACTGTTTAATGGGCAATGTAGTTTTTAAACCATCAATATGTTCTTGCAAGTCTTCTCTAATATGCTTTTTCATTGGGTCGAGTATAAATTCAATCCCTTCTCTTCTGGCAAATTTTGCAGCCGGCACAAAATCACTATCTCCGGCAATCAAAACAATACGATCAACCAATTTTTTATATGCCAAAGAAGCAATATCAAGACCTATTTTCATATCAACCTCTTTCTGAACCGCGTGAAATATATAATCCTCTTCTGATAATTGTGTAGTTGAGTGGATGCCAGAAATAACTTTTCTCTCAATTTTAGGATCTTTAATTTTCCAGCGACCATTTTTGTCATCTAAATAGCCAAGACGTAATGCAACTTTTCGCTTTTTTATCAATTCCTTATGAAACGAGTTTCTGAAAACAGCCGTAGGTGATTTTGATAAGTCAATGGGTCTGTTTGTTAGCGGGTGATGCAATTTTTTTTCAATGGGCGGGCAATCGTAAAAAAAGATACGATATAAGTATTCATCAGAATTTTTTTCTATGTGCTTTACACAATGAGTCCAGAGATCGGTAGCGACTTTTACTGGATCAGATGAATTTTCCTTACCAAAGAAAGCATGATGCCGGTGCAGATAGAAAGAACCATCAACAAGAATCGCAGTTTTCATATCTCTTCTCTGTACATGACAAAAATTAACTTATGACAAATGAGTCTCATGTATTCCAGTGACAAAAGGTATGGGTTGCAAAAGAGCAATCACTTTTCTAATCATCCTTTTTGATTGAGATAAGACATTAAACAACGTTGAGCGGATACAATCTAATCCATATCGAAACAGGCTTTGCGCGAGCCGCTGATGTGTTTTGGTTTTTATTGGTAACTCGCAATCATGTTTCCATTCGCCTGCTTTATGTGACCAACAGAAAGCAATAACGGGAAGTACTAACATAGAAGTTACGCATTGACAGGCAATGTTAAACTATGGGTTTAAAAAATCCCAAAGTCAATGCAAGGCAAACCTTGATAAGAGAAATAACACGCCCCTCAACAGCCTGCTGTACATTACCCATGTATATGGGTTTTTTATTAAGTGAGCCGAAACAAGCTGGTTGTCGACGATTAGGAGAAGTCATGTCAATATCACATGATAGCGTAAATCGATTTCTAAATCGGGAGCATTACACTGGGCGAGATTTATACAATGAAGCCAGCGCAAGCCTGAATTTAAAGGGCGGAACCTTGAGTGTTGACGATAGTGTTCTTGATAAACCTTATAGCCAATATATGGCATTTGTCAGTTATTTTTGGTCGGGAAAACATCATAGAGCAGTCAAGGGAATCAATCTTGTCACGTTGTACTACACAGACATTCAAGGAAAACACCAACCACTGAATTTCCGGGTGGTCGATAAGGCGGAAGGAAAGACAAAAAATGACTATTTTCAAGACATGCTGACCGAAGTATTAGCTTGGGGACTGGAACCTGGTTTTGTAACAGGAGATAGCTGGTACAGTTGCGTGGATAATCTTAAATTGACAAGAAATCATCAGACAGGATTATTCTTTGCAGTGGAAGGTAATCGATTAGTCTCTGTTGAAAAAGGTTCATGGGTTCAAGTCAGGCAATTAGAAATCCCGGAAGACGGCTTAATGGTTTGGCTCAAAAATTTTGGGTATGTGAAATTATTTCGGACGACCTTGAAAGAACAAGTTCGCCATTACATAAGTTCACTACCTGATGAAGAAAAAACCGCTGTTTTTGACAAGAAAGCATTTACCGAACAACATGATAGGCATTGGCAGATTGAGCAATATCATCGGGCAATAAAGCAGGTGTGTAATATTGAGCGGTTCCAGGTTCGCACTAAAAGAGCAATAAATAATCATATTTTTTCTGCAATTTGTGGCTTTGTTCAATTACAAAAATTGAGCTTTGCAGACGTGATTAATAATTGCTATAGCGTACAGCGGAATTTATTCAACGATGTTATGGCTTCGTTTATCGACACCTTTATGCCAAATATGAATCATTTAAACCCAAAATTTCGATCTGTTGTCAATGCGTAACTTCTATAACAATTTTTTGATCCGAAGATAACCGACTACACGCGTTTCCTCAAGTTTGAATCCCCGTCCTTTTAAACAGCCGAAAAGCGTTTCGATTTCCCAACGCAAGCCATAAATTTTAATCGCATCAGGGTTCAAATGCTGACAGACGATGATTAATAACTCACCATCACTCAGCCGTAACCCACTGAGATAAATTGAACAATTTCCCAAATAGCGCGCTGTTGAGAGGTGTCGTGTGCTACCCGGCTTAAGCCCATAAAACAAACGCTCTACGCGTATTCGCTGGCCTTGGGCATTGGTTGTCCAGGCGTTGTTGCGAATACGGATATAAAAGGGAATCTCTTGCTCAAACAACCAGCCCATCCATTCGTCTCCAATAAACTCCCGATCAGCCAAAAGACCTTTGATGTGATGTCGGCCAAACTGCGCAATAAAGCGTTTCATCAGCGCTATACGTTCCTTCGTATTAGAGTTGCCCCGCTTGTTTAAAGGCAACCAATACACAGGAATGGCGGCACCCCGATAAACCACGGCAAGCACCAGCAGATTAATATTGGTTTTACCCCACTTCCAGTTCGTCCTGTCTAACGTCAGATAGTAATCCTGATCAGTGAAACCAAACAGTTTCATGATGAAATGAGCGACTTCATTGTAATCCAGCCAATGGTCACTGAAAAATCGTTGCATCCGTCGATATCGTGAGGAAATTTTTGCCCGACTGGGAAAGAATACGGCGAGCTGGGCCAGATTGACCGTGCTAACTGCCATCAAAGCAATTAACATTCCCACAAAACAAACGATTCTTGCCTTGTTCCATTGAAAGTGCTCAGTTAATATGACGGTCAGCTCGTTGATTTGTAATGTCCCGTTATTCATATTCGCTAAAACAAAATGCGGTATTCAATTACATTTCAACGAGCTACGCCAGCTTTTAATATTTTTTGTCATGTACAGAGATATCTCTTCCTTATACAGACATAAAAAAACCCAGAGGTTCGGCATACCAGCAATTATTTTGGTATGCGTAGTGCTCTGGGTTGTGTATAAAAGCTATCGTATACTATAAATACTATTTGTCAAGCCATAAAAATCTAACCGAAAAACCTATCCAGATTTTTGCCTGATACGCTATGCTTTATCTTAAACCAGCGAATTTCTCAAAACACGCGACTGGCTTAAACAAACTATATCATCACTCTTTCGAGACAGGTTGAAACAACTCGTTCAAATCTTCTGTGGTCAATTCAAACTTGTCACCGCTTTTGCCCTGACGATACACGCCATCGGCCAGCGCCCGTTTTCTCTCCTGCAAGGCCAGAATCTTTTCTTCCACCGTGTTTTCGGTAATCAGTTTATAGACAAACACAGCCTTGTCCTGGCCGATGCGATACACCCGGTCCGCCGCCTGGCTTTCCACGGCCGGATTCCACCACGGATCGTAGATGATCACAGTGTCGGCTTCGGTCAGGTTCAGCCCGACGCCGCCTGCTTTCAGGCTGATTAGAAACACATCGACCGAGCCATTTTTAAATTGCTCGATTGCTTCGTCCCGTTTGCGGGTCTGGCCGGTTAGCTTGGTGTAGCCGATTTTTTTCGCTTTCAGTTGTTTTTCAATCACCGCCAGCATTTTGGTGAACTGGGAAAACACCAGCACGCGGCGGCCTTCGTCCAGCATTTCGTCCAGCATCTCCAGCAACAGATCCAGCTTGGCGGACTGGTGGATTTTTTGCGCCTGTTTCAAACTCAGAATACGTGGGTCGCAACAGGTTTGCCGCAGTTTCAGCAAGGCGTCCAGAATCATGATGTGGCTGCGCGCCAGCCCTTTTTCGGCAATCGCCTTGCGCACTTTTTCTTCCATGGCGATACGGATACTTTCGTACAACGCCGCCTGCTTGTCATAAAGCGGCACCGATCGCACGATTTCGGTTTTTTCCGGCAGTTCATCAACCACTTCCTGCTTGGTGCGGCGCAACATGAATGGTTTGACCCGTTTGGCCAGTCTTTCCCGTTTGACCGCATCTCCGTGTTTTTCAATCGGTGTCCGGTAAAGCCGGGTAAAATCGGTCTGGTTGCCCAAAAATCCCGGCAGCAGAAAATCAAACTGCGCCCATAATTCGCCCAGATGATTTTCCATCGGCGTACCGGTCAGCGACAGCCGGTGCTCTGACTGGATTTTGCGCACAATGCGCGAAGCCTGCGCCTTGGGGTTTTTGATAATATGCGCTTCGTCCAGAATCAGGTAATAATACTCATGTTCCAGCAATACTGCTTCATCGCGCGGCAATAGAGGATAGGTGGTCAACACCAGATCATGTGATTCAATGTCCTTGAACTTCTGTTTGCGCTCCGCACCTTGCAAAATCAGCACCTTCAAATCCGGCGTAAAGCGTTCTGCTTCGCGCCGCCAGTTGCTCATCAGGCTGGTCGGAGCGACAATCAGACACGGCTTTTGCATGCGCCCGGATGCTTTTTCCAGTTGCAAATGCGCCAGCGTCTGCACGGTTTTCCCAAGCCCCATATCATCGGCCAGAATGCCGGCAAAGCGGTATTCGCGCAAAAACTGCAACCAGTTCAGGCCGGTTTGCTGATAAGGTCTCAGCTCGGCATTGAGATTCGGGCTGGGCGGCACTGGTTGAATGCCGTTGAAATTTTTCAGTTTGCGGCCGGTCTCGATCAATTCATCCGCGCCCTGCAGACTGAACAGGCCATAACAATGCTCCTCCATATCCGCCAGCGCCGCGGCGTTATAGCGAGAAATTTTGCCGACGCCATCGTCGTCAAACTGAATGCTGTCAAACAATTCCAGCAATATCTCGAGAAATGGCTTAAGTTGCGCGGATGGCAGCCGGATAAAGCGCTGTTCATCCAGCGGAATGGTGACGGTTTCCGGCAGATTCTCCAGGTCGAAATGCTCCAGTAACGGCGTAATCAGGGGCAGTAAAGGCATGGACTGCCCGTTGACGGTAATGTCGAAGCGCATATCGAACCAGTCATTATCCGATTGTTCGATTTGCGCATCCCAATGCTCGACTTCTTCAAACTGTAGCTGGAAACTGTCATCTACGGAAATACGCCAACCGTCCTGTTCCAGTTCGGGCACGGTATTTTCCATGAAACTGTTCCATACCTCGGCCCGCTCCAGCATCGACTGCCGCGCGACAACACAAAACAAATCCGGCCGTGCATCCAGCCTGACATAGGAAAAACCGTAATCTTCAAGACGTGAAATGGCCTTGTATTCAGCATCTTCATCACGGAACACACGCAAGACCTTGTCGCCTTGCGTAATCACGCTGACCGGCTCAAAGTCGAGAGCCGACACTTCTAGCCCTGCGTATTCAAAGCGCATACGCATGGCGTGCAGCAAGCCTTCTTTGCCGCGTTCGGCAAAAATATGCAGCTGCGGCGTCAAGGGTGCGTCTTTTATTTCATCAATGTCCAACGGTTTTGGGGGTGGCAGGGTCAGATGTGGATGCTCGACAAGCAGACGTTTACTGAATTCATCAGCCACTTGTTCGGGCACCTGCGGCGCTTTCAGTAATTTTTCCAGTTGTTTGGCGCTGAAGCTGTTTTGTTCGATTTCACCCAGCTCGCCACGATCACCATCAACATAAAGCGGCGGGTCGGTCAAAATAAACCCGGCTTCAGGCTGCAACGCCACTTGCAATTTAAAGCCTTTGCCCGCTTCTTCTTCCCAGGACAAATTCAATGGCCTCGGCGCACCTTGTCCAAGCCGTTTTCCAGTCTGATGGGACTTCCAGAATAAGCGCCCGGTCTCCAGCGCTAGCATCAAGGCGCGATAGCCCAAAAAACCCTTCAGTGTGGCCTCCGATCTGTAATACCCGGAATAGCCGATTTGCGCCGCCAGACTCTGTGCAATTTCGATATCGACAGGCATAACCTGCACATCATCCGAGTAGCGATATTCCAGTCTTTCCGCCAAGTCATCCAGGTAATAGTGATTGCCTTTAATCAGCCCCGTACCGTCTTTTTTAAAACGGGTTTTGAAAACTTCGAGTTGCGCATGGCCGGCCTTGTCGGCGTTTAATACATAAGCGATAAATTTTTCATCCACCACCAGATCTCCATCGCGTTCGGAATCATCCAGCTCATCCAGCCAGCGCAAGGAGGCATCGTTGGGCTGGGCCGTTTGCTCCACCTTTGTTTCCATGCCCTGCTGAAAAGCAAAAAGAACCGCCACAACATGTTTACAATTAAAGCCAACAGGACAACTGCAATTGCCAGCGATTGCGCCAGCGCCAGAGTCTTCAAGCAACCCCACCTTTTGCTTGTACATATTTCTGCCACTACCCTTTACGCTCGCCGAAATAATCATGACTTGCCGGGATTTATTTCCTTCGTCCAAGTCCGCCACCGACAACTGCTTGACCCGTCCTTGTTCAAAATACTGTCTGCCACGCTGAAAAGTGGTTTCACTCACATCACGATGTATTTCTTCAAGCCAGTCTATTTCTCTCACGTTTGTTACCTTGCCGCCATTATCTGAATTAAGATTTAGCCGTTCATTATCTCATATTGATAAAACTATTTTGCAGATGGGAATAAATTCTATTTGCACTTGTTTCTTAAATCTACTAGACTGATCCGCCTTTCAGGTGCCTGAAGTGACCCTTCAGCTGAAAAGGGAAGCCGGTGCGTCAGTCTTAAACAGGCCGACAAAGCCGGCGCTGCCCCCGCAACGGTAGATAAGTCAAGATGCGCCACACGCCACTGTATCGCAGGATATGGGAAGGCGGCGCATTGTGGTTAACACCTGCTTATAAGCCCGGAGACCTGCCTGAAAGTGATTCGCGGCAGCGGCGGGCTGTAGTCGAAAGCATAGCTTTTTTTAAAATCTGTCTGCTTTCCCCAGTCCCTTCTGTTTTTCAGTTACTTCTCGCGCGGAGGGCGCAGACAAATGAAAAATATTCTGTTTAATGTCAAAACAAATACCCTGTTGGGTACAGCGTTTCTTGCCATTATCCTTCCGGCCGTTTCGTTCGGTCAAATACCATCACCAAAAGATCAGGAAATTGCACAACTCAAAAAAGAATTGCAGCAGTTAAAAGAAACTGTCTCCGCATTGGAAAGTCATTTGCTGCTGTTACAAGAAGGCGTCATGCGTAAGCGTCCCAAAGCCGAAGAACCCGGTTACGCGCCTTCCGCACTGGAAGGAACTTCGGTTTCCGGACAAACGACAATCATCTACCAAAGCAGCAGTTTAAAGCTCAAACCCGGCCAGTTATTTCACGCTGATGGAACGCCTTTAACGGATGCGGAATTAGCATCTATGCAACATCATTCCGGTGATGTCACTTTTTCCGCCGACCTGATTATCGAAAAAAAATTCTCTGAAGAAGATTATCTGCAACTGGATATTCAGTTCGCTAATGGACCTGGCGTCGATGCGCCATTACAAGGCGGCGCCATGGTCAATAATGATGTGATGGAAGATCCGGATCATCATAACGAACCTTATATTGCGAAAGCCTTTTATGAGCATCACTGGCACTTCGCCGACCAATGGGAACTGGTCATGGATATTGGCAAATTTGGCGTCAACGATTTTTTTGACCTTGGCAAGGATGTTTCCGACCAGAGTTCGCAATTTCTTAATCAGGCGATTAACAACAACGGCGCATTCGACTATGTGCAGGACCTTGAAGGCCATGGTTATACCTATGGTGTGCGTTTCGGCGTGGGAACTGAAATCGCCATGCTGGATATGGCTTTCTTCTCGTCAGATTCCAATCTGCAAAATATCAGCAAAAAGAATGCTGTGGTGGCTGGTCTGACATTGATGCCGGAATGGTATCCTGGCATAAAAAGTGTCTACCAAATCTATGGCTTCAGTAATTTTGGTGAATACGCCCGCTTCGATAATCAGGGTAATCTGGTCAGCAAAGACCCGAGTAAAATCAACACCCGTGACAACAAAGATGATTTGGCCAAAACCGGTTTCGGTATCAGCATCAATCATTCTTTTCCCTCAGGTTTTAATGTTTTCGCCAAATACGGCCAGCAAGACGACAGCCGGGATGTGCGCCATTACCAGGATATGGATGAAAGTTATCTGCTGGGTTTCGATGTTCATGGAGAAAACTGGTCGCGAGACAACGATGTTTTTGGCATCGCTTTTGAAATCGGCCGTTTGACCGGCAATCACCGCAAAGCGCATGAAAAAGGCTATGAAGGTTTTTTCAATCGAAAAGGCGGTATAGGCAAAGGCAATTATGCCGATGAACGGGTGCTGGAAATTTATTATAAATACGCATTCAATGACCATGTGCATCTCAGCGCCGATTACCAATGGATCGATAATTTCTATTACAGCAAACTGATTGGTGGTGTACACTTTTTCGCCGGTCGTTTGAATGTTTCTTTTTAATCTGTGAGTCAAGATCATGTATTTTAAAAATGTTGTCATCGCCGCCTTTATCACGGCGATTATCGCCGGTATCGCTTACAGTGCGTATCAAGCGCTGGCTGTCACCCCGATCATCCTGGCGGCGGAAGTGTTTGAAGTCCCCGAAGCAGGAAGCCCCGGAACAGAACAAGCCTGGTCGCCGAAAGATGGCCTGGAACGAACCTTGTTTACCTTTTCAGCCAATTTTCTGACCGCCTTTTCATTTAGTCTGATGCTAATCAGCCTGATGGCGAGCCGGGAAAAAATCACTGCGTTACAAGGACTGGTGTGGGGACTGGCGGGCTATATCAGCTTCTTCGCCGCGCCATCTTTAGGATTGGCGCCTGAAATCCCCGGCATGGAAGCCGCTCCGCTGGTCGGCAGGCAGTTGTGGTGGCTGGTGACGGTTATTTTTACCGCAGGCGGTCTGTGGTTGCTGTTTTTCAGCCGGCCTCCAGTCAAAATAGCCGGGCTGTTATTACTGCTTTCTCCCCATCTGATCGGCGCACCGCAACCCGAGCATCATGGTTTCGCCAATAACGACCCGCTGGCAGTCGAAAAGCTGACCGCTTTATGGCATCAATTTGTCTTGCAAACCAGTATCGCCAATCTATTGTTATGGCTTATAATCGGAGTTATTGTCGCCATACTGACCAACAAACTGGTTTTGTCCCTGGATCAATTGGATCAATCCAAAAATGAGGTTCTATCATGACACAAAAAACTCTGGAAACAACCCATCTTTCCGCAAAATCCATTCAGCTGCTGGCGACTGCCATACTGGGCGCGACATTATTCGCCATCACCGCCCTGGCCCCGATTGAAGCGATTCACAACGCCACGCATGACACGCGCCACAGCGCCGGATTTCCTTGCCACTAAGGAAGCACTGATTAAATCAGAGCTTCCCGCGACACAGGGATGTGTCGTCAAAATCGATAGCTGCAAGGTATTGATTTTGTAAGCAAAGCGGAAATCGTTGTCCGTTTTGCGGGCGCTGACAAATCATCCATACTATGCTCACAAAATCAATGGGTGCTGTGAATTATAGGGCGACAGCCTTCTGAAGGAGATCAACCTTCAACAAGATGCGCCAACAACGGTTTTAACTTTTGTTGTTGGCGTTGTATGACAAGCCGATTGGCGACGATAATGCTTTTTAATTCCACCAGCGCCTGCTGGAAATCATCGTTAACCACGAGATAATCAAACTCCTGGTAATGCCGCATTTCATTTACCGCATCCTGCATGCGCCGTGCAATCACATCGTCACTGTCCTGGCCACGATTTTTCAGGCGTTGTTGCAACACCTCGATGGATGGCGGCAGAATAAAAACCGATTGGCAGGGCATTAGCTCACGGATCTGTTGAGCGCCCTGCCAGTCAATTTCCAGTATCACATCAAAGCCTGCCGCCAGATTCGCTTCCACCGTTTGCCGGGCGGTACCATAGTAGTTGTCAAAAACCCGGGCGTATTCCAAAAAAGCTTTCTGCTCGATCATCGCTTCAAACTCGGCGACTGAAACAAAATGATAATCTACACCGTCTTTTTCCCCTGGACGCATCGGCCGGGTGGTGTGAGAAACAGAAACGATTACATCGTCCATATCGGTAATGAGCTGTTTCACCAGACTGGTTTTACCCGCGCCTGATGGTGCAGAAATAATATAAAGAGTTCCTTGAGTCATTGCTGCCATTATCGTTAATTTCAAAATAACTGTATCGGCATATGGTCTCATATTCCTTGATAGCAATAAATTATTTCATTTATATCAAGGATATTGCGGAACAAATCAACCTTGATTTATTCAGGAAACACAAATTGGAAATACGATTCCGACTTGTTTTACAAAATCAATGACTTACAACCATCTATTTTGGTGGCGCAGACATGTTTCGTGGTAACAGTGAACAAATCATCGATTCCCTAAGGTTTTAAATACGGCTTATCTGGTGTAGATTCATATTAGACAATATCATTATCAGTCAGGAGAACACTTATGCGCTATCAATATATTCGTTTTTTTGACGAAATTGGCATTGACGACATACCACTGGTTGGCGGTAAAAACGCTTCGTTAGGCGAAATGTATCAACGTCTGACGCCTGAAGGCGTAAAAGTGCCAAACGGGTTCGCCGTGACTGCCGAAGCCTATCGTTATGTATTGGATCATAATAACGCCTGGGACGCCTTGCACGAAACCATGGACAATCTTGACCCGGATGATGTCACGCAACTAGCCATCTGCGGTAAACGGGTCCGTGACATTATCTATTCCGCCGGACTGCCTGATGACCTGAAATCGGAAATTCTTGCCGCCTACCGGCAATTACAACAGGAATATGGCGACAGTTTAAGCCTGGCTGTGCGCAGTTCCGCCACCGCTGAGGATCTTCCCAACGCCAGTTTTGCCGGTCAGCAGGATACCTATCTCAATATTCATGGCGAGGAAGTGTTGCTGGACGCCTGCCGCCGCTGTTTCGCCAGCCTGTTTACCGATCGCGCCATCCATTACCGGATAAATCAGGGCTTTGATCATTTCGATGTCGCCTTGTCCATCGGCGTGATGAAAATGGTGCGTTCGGATCTGGCGACCAGCGGAGTAATGTTTTCGCTGGATACCGAATCCGGCTTTCGGGATGCCGTATTTATCACCGCATCTTATGGCCTGGGGGAAAACGTGGTGCAAGGCGCAGTAGAGCCGGATGAGTTTTATGTGCACAAACCCACTTTTGAACAAGGCTATCGTTGCGTATTGCGGAGGGTTTTAGGCTCCAAAAAGATCAAGATGGTTTATCAGGAAGGCAATACCCGCGAAGCGACTGGCAATATACCGACGCCTAAAGAGGATCAGGAGCGTTTTTGTATTTCTGATGAGGAAGCGTTAACCCTGGCTGATTACGCTATCAAAGTGGAGCGGCTGTATAGCGAAAAAGCGGAACACGACAAACCGATGGATATGGAATGGGCGAAAGACGGCCTGGATGGAGAACTCTACATGGTGCAGGCTCGCCCGGAAACTGTCGCCTCGCAAAAACACGGAACCGTTCTGGAAGAATATCGCTTGAAAGAAAAAGGCGACATTATAGCCACCGGCCGTTCGGTCGGCGCAAAAATCGCCACCGGAGCTGCGCATATCATTACCAGCACCCAACACCTGGCTGCATTCAAAGCCGGTGAAGTGTTAGTGGCCGACACCACCACACCTGACTGGGAGCCCATCATGAAGATAGCCTCGGCTATCGTGACCAACCGGGGAGGACGCACCTGCCATGCGGCAATTGTCGCCCGTGAGCTTGGCATACCCGCCGTAGTCGGCTGTGACAACGTCACAGAAACCATCGCCAATGGCGAAACCATCACCGTCTCTTGCGCTGAAGGCGATGTCGGTCGCATCTATCGGGGCGCGCTGGATTTTGAAGTGATCCGCACCGACCTCGCCAACATGCCTCGCCCCAAAACCGAGGTCATGCTGAATCTGGGCAATCCCGATCTGGCATTTAAAAGCAGCTTCCTGCCTTGTGACGGCGTAGGCCTGGCGAGAATGGAATTTATTATCAATGAATACATCAAGATTCATCCACTCGCCTTGTTGCAACAGGAAAAAATTGAAAACAGCACGGAAAAAAAGATCATCGACAAACTGGTCAAAAATGACACCAGTCCGGCTGATTATTTTATTCGTCGTTTGTCCGAAGGCGTCGGCACCATCGCTGCGGCTTTTTACCCCAAACCGGTTGTGGTCAGAATGTCTGATTTTAAAAGTAATGAATATGCTTCTTTAATCGGCGGTAAGGCATTTGAACCGGAAGAAGACAACCCCATGATCGGCTTTCGCGGTGCATCGCGCTATACCCATCCTGCTTATGAACAAGGCTTCGCGCTGGAATGCGCCGCGATGAAACGGGTTCGGGGAAAAATGGGTTTGACCAATGTCATTTTAATGATTCCATTCTGTCGCAGACTCGATGAAGGTCAACGAGTGCTCGGGAAAATGGCTGAATTGGGACTGAAACAAGGTGAAAACGGCCTTCAAATTTATGTGATGTGTGAAATCCCCAATAATGTCATTCAAATCGATGCATTCGCCAAATTGTTTGATGGCTTTTCCATCGGCTCCAACGATCTGACCCAACTGACATTAGGAGTAGACCGGGATTCTGAAATGGTTTCTTTTGACTTTGACGAACGCGACCCCGGTGTTAAAGAAATGATCCGCCTTGCCGTTGAAGGAGCGAAACGAAATGACCGTCATTCCGGTATTTGTGGACAAGCGCCATCGGATTATCCTGAAATCGCCGAATTTCTGGTAGAACTGGGTATAGACTCGATCAGCTTGAATCCGGATACCGTAATAAGAACCACCTTGCATATCCTCGAGGTTGAAAAGCGTCTGTCAAACTAATACAGCTCGCAGATCAATGAATGACATTGCCTTTTACCATTTTGAACAACAAGCCCTCCGGCTGATTCGCGGATCCTGGTGAAACATCCGGGTTAATATACTGGAAAAAGATGACGACACGTTAGTCGTGAAAGCATCAGAAAACCTTACCACACATGACTACGAGGAGATGACTGATGGAACGTGAACAAGTGCATAAGATGCTGCGCGATATGCTACGCGCCCGCGCTTTTGAAGAGCGGGCCGCGGAAGAATACAGTAAAGGCAGTTTTGCCGGTTTTCTGCATCTGTATCCTGGAGAAGAAGCTGTCGCGGTAGGCGTGATTCATGCTGCTGAACCGGCCGATTATATCGTCACCACATACCGGGAACATGTGCATGCCCTGGTTAGGGGAACGCCGTCCAAATCAATTATGGCGGAACTGTTTGGCCGCAGGGATGGTATCTGCAAGGGCATGGGCGGGTCGATGCATCTTTTTGATGCCGAGCGCCGCTTTATGGGCGGCTATGCGATTGTGGGAGAAACCTACCCTATCGCCATTGGCGTCGGCTACGCCATCCTGTTACGCAATTTGCCGGAAGCGGTGATTTGTTTTTTTGGCGACGGCGCGGTTAACCAAGGGACATTTCATGAGTCTCACAATATGGCGGCGCTTTGGCGACTGCCGGTGTTGTTTGTTTGTGAAAACGTAACTACTCAGCGTAAATAAGTAAAAAAACTGCTTGACACGATTTTAGCGTTATTTCTGATTTTCTAACGGCAACACCTGGCGCAAGAGGTTTACTGTATTAGCCTGCGTTAGTTGAGGCGTGTTGCCTTATAAGCAATGCCCGATAGCCCTGCTGCCGTGCATTTCTAAAATACGATGACGGGCAACACAGAGGCAAAAATTCGTATTTCAAAAGCCATGAGACAATAGTCCTGTACTTAAACACACAGGCCGTTTCATTGAAGATTGATTCCATTGATGTAGAGGCTGCCATTACCCATGCCCGGCAGCTGATTGAAGATGAAGCCGATTTATCTCCGGCGCTGCGGTCTTCGCTGGAGATATTGTTGTTGCTGGTCACGCTCTTGATGCATCGGCTCGGACTTAACAGCAGTAACAGTTCCAGGCCGCCATCAAGTGATCCTGATCGTAAAAGGAAAGCACGGGCTGGATCAAAAAAACCAGGTGGTGGACAGAAAGGGCATATTGGCACCACGCTGGTTAAAGTCGATGATCCCGATGACGTTATCTCCATCAAGATTGATCGCCGTACCTTGCCAGCCGGAAGCTACACGGCAGATGGCTTTGAAACCCGGCAGGTATTTGATATTGATATTTCACGGATTGTGACGGAATATCGTGCGCAAAGGCTTATCGATGAACAAGGTCGTCGGTTTGTTGCTCCTTTTCCCGAGGGCGTAACAAAAGCCGTGCAATATGGTGACCAACTCAAGGCGCACGCCGTGTATCTTTCGCAGTACCAATTATTGCCCTGCCAGCGCATCAAGGATTATTTTTCCGATCAATTACAGATCCCCATCAGTGAAGGTTCGCTGGTTAATTTCAATCAACCAGCCTTTGAGAAGCTGGCATCCTTTGAGCCGATTTGCAAGCAAAGACTGGCGGCAGCTTCTGTTGTACATGCCGATGAAACGGGCATTAACATCAATGGCGCCAGGTACTGGTTGCATTGTGCTTCTAATGATTTATGGACACATTATTTTCCCCATGTAAAACGGGGCAAGGAAGCGATGGATGTCATTGGCATCCTGCCTGACTTTCATGGCATTTTATGCCACGATCACTGGAAGCCTTACTACAAGTCCCCCTTCACTCATGCCTTGTGCAATGCGCATCATCTGCGTGAACTGACCCGTGCCCGGGAGCAGGATGGACAGCAGTGGGCCAAAGAAATGGAAACCCGGTTAAAAAAGATCAATCAGGTCGTCGATGATGCAGGGGGGAAGCTTGAAGCAAGAAAAGCGGCCTGTTATCGACGACGATATCGAGATTTATTAGAGAAAGCACAAATTGAATGTCCGCCACCAACCCCGTTGCCCGGTAAACCCAAACGTGGGCGCCTCAAGCGCAGTAAATCCAGAAACTTACTGGAACGGCTGATCAATTACCCGGATGATGTCTTACGCTTTATGAGAGAAATAGATGTGCCATTTACTAATAATCCCGGTGAGAATGATATCCGCATGACCAGGGTGCAGCAAAAAATATCGGGGTGTTTCAGGAGTGAGCAGGGTGCCATCACCTTCTGCCGTATTCGGGGATATCTATCCACTTGTCGTAAACATCATGTCAGTGCCTCTGAAGCGTTGGTACTGGTATTTAAGGGGGAAATTACCGGAATTTACTCAGTGACCTGATGCTTTTGGTAAAATACGCTGAGTAGTTACCGAAAAATTAACATAATTTGTCCAGACAGGAGTTGTAGTTAAATGATAACCGGCAGGGCTTAGCTCAAGGTTAATGCCAACACAGCGCTTCCCGCGACACAGGAATATGTCGTCAAAATCAATAGCTGCAAGCTATTGATTTTGTAAGCAAAGCGAAAATCATTGTCCGTTTTGCGGACGCTGACAAATCATGGATGATTTGTTCAGCGCTTCCTTAACTAAGTCTAGTCAAATTCGACCAATTTCCAACGTCGTAACAAGGCCAAAAAACAAGCGGTAGACAACCCCGCCGAAGCGAAAATCATCATCATGACCATAATCTGATAACGCGCCGCGATAAAAGGCGAAACGCCCGACAGGATTTGCCCGGTCATCATGCCGGGCAAAGAAACAAGACCGACCGCCAGTAAAGCGTTGATGGTGGGAATCAACGCGGTATTAAATGCCTGATTACGAGCATCGATATAGCGCAAACCATTTTTGCATTCTCGATAAAAACGTTCCGCAGCCAGACTGATGCTGGTCATGGTATTGGCGAAAATCATGCCACCCAATGGAATTGCATAACGAGGTTGATACCACGGCTGCAAGTTCAAAACCGGGCCGACCACAATCCAGAAAGTCAACCCGCCGCCGGTTGCGATGGCGAACAACGCTTTCAAAAAAAGTCTGAGACGATTGGATTTGACTGTTCCCAGCGCAATCCAACTGGAAAACAATACCATCACCAGCAAAACACCTAAAGTCACCCAGGCGGAATTCGAGCTAAAAATGGCGCTGAGCACATAGCCCACTAACAGTAATTGCGCCAGCATTCTGACAATCGCATAACTGGACTGCCTCACGCCGATCTTCCAGCGCAGCAGTATCAGCAGAACCAGACCGACTGGAATCAGCGAAAAGCTAAGATTTGCAATCGGTATGGTCTGGATTTGCATGCTGACTAACGGTATTTGACCTCTGCCCGCTCGGCAGAGACGATCTTTCCTATGGGATAAACCGTTTCATCTTGTTGCGTTAAAATTTCAAGCGTGCGGGCTTCATCTTCCGCCGCTACGCAGACAATCATGCCTATGCCGCAATTGAAAGTGGTCAGCATATCGGCCAGGGCAATATTACCCTGTTGCTGCAACCAGGTGAATATTTCCGGTAAGACCCAACTGGACAGATCAATTTCCGCCGCCAAATTATCGGGTAAAACGCGAGGCAGATTTTCGGTAATACCGCCACCAGTGATATGCGAAAAAGCATGCACAGGAACACTTTGCAATAATTTCAACAAGGGTTTGACATATATTCTGGTTGGCTCCAGCAATACGTCCACCAGTTTCTTTCCCTGAAAATCATCTTGCAGAGAAAACCCGCCCGTTTCCAGAACCTTACGAATCAAGGAATAGCCGTTGGAATGCGGCCCCGATGAGGCGATACCGATCAACTTGTCGCCGGCCTGAACTTTTGCACCATCGATAATATTCGCTTTTTCGACAATACCAACGCTGAAACCGGCCAGGTCATATTCGCCATCGGCGTACATGCCAGGCATTTCTGCGGTTTCACCACCCACTAACGCGCAACCGGCCAATTCACAACCTTCGCCGATACCTTCAACCACTTTCGCGGCAGAATCGACATCCAGTTTTCCTGTGGCGAAATAATCCAGAAAAAACAAAGGTTCGGCGCCTTGAACAATAATATCGTTAACGCACATCGCCACCAGATCAATTCCAACGGTATGATGAATACCTGCATCGATGGCCAGTTTCAGTTTGGTTCCCACACCATCGGTGCCGGAAACCAGAACAGGCTGCTGATAACGATCCAGCGGCAGCTCAAACAAGGAACCGAAGCCACCCAGGCCAGCCATCACACCGGCTGTTCGTGTTCTGGCAGCTATCGGTTTGATACGTTCAACCAACGCATTCCCTGCATCGATGTCGACACCGGCGCTTTTATAATTCAGGCCATCTTCAGATTGTGTAGTCAATGTTAAAAATCCTGGCTAAAGTTAAAAGGTGAATGACCGATATTGTACTATATAGTTTTATACTCGACATTGAGTATGTCTCTTTACAAGGAAACACTGAACAAATCAGCAATTCCTACGACACAAGGATGTGTCGTCAAAGTCAATAGCGTCAAGCTATTGATTTTGTGAGCAAAGCGGAAATCACATTTCTGCTTTGCGGGCGCTGACAAATCATGGATGATTTGTTCAGCGATTTCATAAGTAATAATCAACAATCTGGAGACGAGATTGAGAAAATTTTTATGGCTTTTACTGATGCTGAGTCAAACACTCGGCGCAGTGGAAGTCGAAAACCTGTATGAAGCTGAAGTTTTGGCCAAAAGCCGCGCCACAAACGATCGTAACCAGGCGATTAGACAGGCATTGCAACAAGTGCTGGATCGGATTGTTATCGCACGGGACAAAAATCAGCCATCAATTCAAACCGCACTAGCAGCGGCACCTTATTATGTCCGTGAATTCCAGTTCTCACTGGCGACAAATAACAAACAAAATCAACAACAATCACGTTTGTTGAGAGTCCGCTTTGATGAGACATTGTTACAAAGCTTGTTTAAATCCGGCAATACCGGCCTATGGAATGAAATAAGGCCGGAAACCCTGTTATGGTTGGTCGTGGAAAAAAATGGCCAACGCCAATTCTTTAATGCTGAATCAATGCCTGAAGCGGAATTCGCCTTGTCCAAAGCTGCCCGTTTAAAAGGCATTCCTGTTATTTTTCCGTTACTGGATATGGAAGAACAACGATTTCTTACCCCTAATGATGTGTTGAGCGCTGATCCGAAATTGTTACTGGATGTTTCGTCCCGTTATGATGTTGTCTCTGTTTTAACATGAAATGATCCATATCGAATGCGCAAGGAGTTCTCAGCCGTGAAAAGGCTGCTTATCCATATTCAATGAAGTAAGCTGGCTTAACCCGGTTGTGTTATATAACCGAATTTTATCAGCGCTCTGATCCAGCGTGGTGCATTGCGTTTGACAGCCATTTCTTCGTAGTCGATGGTCGAATCCCGGAAATACTCGCCGCGACTAATCATGAAGTAACATGTCCGTAAAAGTTTGTGAGCCAGCGCAATGATGGCGCGTTGGTGACCTCGCCTAATCGCCAGTGATGTATATTTTGCCTGGAAAACCGATCGGGTTCGGCTGGCGGCATGGGCGCATTCGCAAAGCAGGCGACGCACATATGGGTTTCCTTTTCGCGTTCGTCCTGATTTGCCTTTGCCGGCAGACTCGTTGTTGCCGGGGCATATGCCCACCCATGACGCCAGCCGATCCGCACTGCCAAAGACAGTCATATCCGTTCCGATCTCAACAAGTAGCATGGCTGCTCCAATCAAATCAACACCGGGAATAGTCTGGAGCAATTGCAAAACCGTTTTCTCCTTCTCCAGTCCGGCCAGCAGTTGTGCATCGAATCTGGCTATGCGTGCTTCCAAATCCTGAATATGCTGCATCAGTTCATTCAGTACGAAGCGATGGTGCTCGCTCAACTCACCTTGCAGCGCCTCCAGTATATCGGCGCGCGGCGCTTTGAGACGATTGCTGGCCAGCTTCAACACATCATGCGCAGGCTGTCCTTCAATCAGCGCGTTAACCATGGCGCGCGCGGATTGCCCATGTACATCGCTGACCACCACGCCAAGCCGGATGCCGCCGTCGGTTAATACCTTGTGCAGTCTGTTCTTCTCAGCAGACAGCATCGACACCAACTTCTGTCGTTGACGTGAAATCAGGCGTAACTGCCGCATCTTTTCCGGTGGCACGAATGAACCGCGCAGCAGTCCGGCACGGGAAAGCATCGCCAGCCATTGCGCGTCGCCGATGTCCGTCTTGCGTCCCGGCACATTCTTCACATGCCGGGCATTGACGACCCTGGCGTAAATACCCACATGTTCCAAAGCTGCATATGGGCTTTTCCAGTAGATGCCGGTGCTTTCCATCACCACCTCATCCGGTGCGACAGACTGCACCCAATCGGCTAATGCACGTCGATCACGTTTGAATGCGCCAAACTGCCGATGCTCTGTCTGAATACCACCCTCGGCCTGTTCAACCATGGCGCAGGCGCTAATCTGCTTTTGGTGAACATCCAACCCGATGACTCGCTTGTGTATTGCAGTGAGTTCCATTTCTTCCTCCTTTACTCTATGATTGAGCCTGGAAGGTGGCGGTTGCCTGGATGATCTGCCTGAGGGCGATGTAAATCGTCAACGGCCCTTTTAACATTCGCTCTTAAAGAAGCAATCCGGGGTTCGAGTCATCCATGGCAGGCTACGTTAGCAGTCGGGCTCTAAGGCTTCAAAGTAAAGCGCAGTCTTTAACCGCCATCTTCCACAAGGAACTCTACAACATTTCATCATGCGGGGTGGCAATTCTTGCGATGATCGTTAGCCGGGCGAATGGCAGCGTCAGGATCTGGAAAATGCTGGACTGCTGAATGGGCCTTGTATTTCAACCAAAAAATTCAGCAGTGGAATACCGACACATGCGGCACATTGAACCAGGCCGCATTGTCTGACATACAGGGTGTCTATGATGTTTTATCTGATTATTATGGAGTAAAGAGTCAGCCCTAGTGCAGCACCCTTTAGACTGATGGACAGGTTTTAAAATTACTTCGAAAAGACCATAAACCCGCTCAATCCGGCAAAGAAAAATGGGTGTTGCACTAGCCAATAATCAGTGACGTAATGCCGTAAGCGGCTCCATAGGTACAGAAAAAATAGAAAAAAGAAACAATGCCGGCCGCCAGATTATTGATACCAAATGCTTTTTTAAAAATATAAGCGACCAACAAGTAATCCCAGAGTATGAGTAAAAACATTAACGCATAACTGAGTTCATGATCCGACATGGTCAGCCATATCATGGTTGGCAAACCAAAAACCGCCACGACATTTTCGGCAAACAAAACGGATGTCACGACCGGTAGAAAGGTATCGAAGGTGCGGTTTAGAAATAATGCAAGCGCAATAAAACAAACGGTCAAGGTTGTTTCAATCGTCACCTCAAAAAATGCTTCATAAACCTCGATCATATTCGCCTGGGTAAACAATTCCAAGGCGAAATAAAAAAACAGATTTTGTCGAAAAAATTTGCCCGAAACAGGCAAATCAAGCGGGCTGACCGAAAACCAGCACAATGGCAGGTATTGTTTGATGCAATTATTCATATAATGCTACAGACTGTTATTGTTATTGGGCTCTTTTGAAAATCAAGTGGGTAAGCAATTTGCATTTATTTTAGAAAAATCTAATTTACCCGTCAGTAAATAGGCAATTGTTTTGAAATGCTGGATTTTATACCCTCTTGCTTTTCTTTTTGCCGCTTGTAAAATTGAATTGAGACCTTCTAAAATACCATTATTTATTTGACTCTTTTTCCAACTCAAAATACCCACCCAATGTTTCTTAATAGTCTTCGCCACCTTGACAACAGGAGCCAGTTGACTGTGAGTCGCCCGGTAATACCAGTTATTCAGTAAGCCTTCAAATTCTTCGTTGGTTTCAGCTTGATATACCTGTTGAAATGCTTCTCGAATATACATAGCACGGATTGATTTTAAATTAAGTTTTGCCAGGCTTAATTCATCTTTAGTATCTTTTTGTTTTTTTGTTAAATTAGCACTGTTTTTTAAGAAGATATACCGATTCCCTTTGAGCTCTGCCGTGTAACGTCCTTCTTCTCTGCGAACCTGGTCAACGGCTTCATTAATAAGCTTGATGATGTGAAATTTATCAAAGGTGATTTCTGCCTCAGGAAGGTTTTCTTTAACTCCTTTAATGAAGGCAGGGGACATGTCACAACTCACCTGTTTAGTGGCTTTCCTATCACCTTTTTTAGCTTCTAAATCTTCAACAAAATCAACGACGGTTTTATTATCTTTGCCTGCACTGATATGCACGGTTCTTTTTTCTTCCAAATCAACAAACAGGGTGATGTATTCATGCCCTTTAGCGATAGATGTTTCATCCATGCCTATGATACTCAGATCACTGAAATCTTCGTCTTTCTTTGCGAGCTCAATATAAGTATCCAATACACGCCACATCTTATGATCAGAGACGCCTGTTAACTGACTGACATTATGAACAGGCATCGCTTTACATAATTGTATTAACAGAGCTTCAAACAGCAGCGTGAACCCTGAAACCTTTCCTTCCCATGGCGCAGGTATCAGCCGAACCTTTCCATCATCCCGTTTAATTCCTGGCACGCGGGCATGCAAATGACATTCATATTCAAAGAAGTTTAAATGTTGCCACGTTTTTTTTACAGTATCATAAGCTTTATACCTTTTTGCAGTATCTGAAGTCCCATCAGGGTCAACAAATGCACTGCCTTTCTTGAAGTCTATGTATATATCAAGCCGTTTTTTATCTGCATTAAAATCAATCGATTTAATCAGCCAGGGGGGCATGGATGTGGAGAGCTTGTTGAAATAATTCTGTTATCATGAAAAATAGGCTTGGTAGCTGTTAAGTTCAGTAGATTATAATTTACCCATTCATTTTTCAAAAGAGCCTGTTATTGTAAGTCTCTGTTACATCATGAGAAAATTCATAGGGTTCCAGTGATTCCTGTTGGAAATGGCTGAACTGGTCATTCAAAGACTGAACCAGATCCTTGCTTTTTTCCAGTAATTGTTGCAAGCGTTTACGATATTTTTTGCTATCCGCAATGGTGGATTTTACCGGCAAAACAGTCCGCCAAGAACTCAAGCTTTTTTCAAACATACCTGCCAGGTTTTCCGGAATATTCAATTGCCGTTGCCGTTCATGCAATTGGCTCAAGAGAAGTTTTGCATGAACTTTACCCACAATTAAATGCATTGGCAACAAAATGGCTATAAGCACCAACAAGAATAATGGGCCGATAATAGGATCGATCAATATATCCAGCACCCCCATGGTAATTTCGGCGAACAATAATATTGTCACAAAAAAACCCAATACAATCAAGGTGGTCATATTGGTGCGATCTTTCCAGGTTTCAATCGCGGTGCGCACTTCCGGCGCGTAAACATCCTCGACAGCGCGAATGCTTTTTTCCAGCACATGCAGAATTCGACAGGAGCGATCTGTATCCAGGTTATTGATACGCCGCTGAATCGCAGCGAAATCACCTGTCTGAGTCAAAACGACAAACTCACCAGAAGTAATGCCCAGCCCTAACAGGCGTCTACGCCAGGTTCCTATAATCTCGGCAATACGTGAAGTTTCCAGACTGAGTTCGGAATGATCGATGACAAACAGGAATTTGTTACTGTCCTGATTGGCGATAATCATTTCGACAGTCTCTTTAGTCAACTCCTGTTCCGCTTCGAACAAATCGGTAAACACCAGACACAGATCAGACATTTCAATGGTTTTGTTCAATAACAATTGAATGACATCGTGATTTTTTTGTGTTCCCAATACCGGTGTATCAATTAACAATTTGCCTTTTATAGTATCACTATTGACTGTCACCAGTTCAAGATAAGCATTCAGCTTATTGCCTTCTCCGGGAGCGATACGGTCAATGTCACGACTGACCTGATAAAAAGGCAAGCGATGATCGGCATCGACTGCTGTTCCCGGTAAAGTTGCCGATGTTGGCTGAGAGGTATATTGAAAAATGGTGAATTTATGGGGATTACTGTACGCTGAACTTTTAACAGGCTGTTGAAAAACGCCCCTATGCCTCCGGCTCCAGCCCTTCATTTTGGGTTAAATTTACCTCTGGATGGCCTGATTAGCCAGGTTTTCCGGTATCAGCCGGTTTATATTGCCCTTTCGAGGCTTTATTTCCGCCTTTTGGCGGATTTCAGGCACAACGGTGCCTGCGCAGTTGAATAACGCCATTGTAACAGGGTCATCAGGCGGGTCAGATTATACGCTGCGAAGGTGAATACGGTTTGGGCAGTCACTTTTTTCACTCCGCGAAATCGGGTTTGACGTAATCCCCCAACAGTTTTGCTCCAGCCAAAGACTTCTTCGATCCGTTTACGGATTTTGAGACTGCTGGTATAGCCTGGGTGTCGGGTCGTCCGCTTGTCAATCGCCGAACCTTTCGCTTTTTGAGTCACATGCGGGGTCACCTTCATTGCGCGTAGTTCGGCAACGAAGTTTTGGGTATCATAGTTTTTGTCACTGCCCACTGTGGCACCCGCTTTTTTGACACTGCGTTTGATCATTTTTGTCGCCGCCTCCCGCCCGGCCGTTCCTGTCGCCTGGGTCACTTCAACATCGATGACCAAACCATGGCGATTTTCCATGAGTGCATGGCCCGGAAAAGCGAGTTGGGCTTTATCGCCCTGACTTTTTTTATACATCCTTGCTTCCGGGTCCGTTGTCGATTCATGCGTGTCGTTACAGCGTTTCTCGCCTTTGAAGTTGACACCCGGATTGCGGGTGGAATCCTCCGGCGGCCGGCTCGAACCGTCTTTGGCCTTGACGCTTTTCACAGAAGCCCAGGCCTTGATTAGCGTGCCATCAACCGAAAAGTGTTCGTCTGAGACTAAATCCTGCCATTCGGCCAGGCACAGCACACGATCAAAAAACAAACGACTCACGCGCTCATTCAATAGACGGTCACGATTGGCGCTGAACGTTGAATGATCCCAAACCTCATCATCCATTGATAAGCCGACAAACCAACGATACAGCAGATTGAAATCAATGTGTTCGATCAGTTGCCGCTCCGAACGAATGGAAAACAGGATTTGCAACAAACTGGCACGGAGTAAACGCTCGGGAGGAATTGACGCCCGGCCCCGTCGGGAATACAGGTCATCGAACTCCTCATCCAAAGTAGTCAATAGAATATCGACCAAATATCGTAGTTTGCGTAAAGGATGATCACCCGGAATTCTAGATTCCAGCGTCCGATAACTGAATAATTCGTTTTGGGTATAATCAATGCCGCGCATAACAAATAAAAAATCGGGGAATATCAAATGGATTGAATCATTTTACCATAAATAACAATTAGTTATGTAATCAAATGCCAATTATGGCAACGAAACAATGCGGCCTCCAGGTTGGATTAAATCAACAGCCTGTTAAGAAAACGTTCCAGAAACTCATTTTTACTGGGCGTATGACCACCGACTGTACTGATAATCGGCCATCAAGGGGCTTTTCGGGCCGTTGTTTCATCTTCATCCAACAACCCTAAATCATATTCCATAGAAGTTACGCATTGACAGGCAATGTTAAACTATGGGTTTAAAAAATCCCAAAGTCAATGCAAGGCAAACCTTGATAAGAGAAATAACACGCCCCTCAACAGCCTGCTGTACATTACCCATGTATATTGGTTTTTTATTAAGTGAGCCGAAACAAGCTGGTTGTCGACGATTAGGAGAAGTCATGTCAATATCACATGATAGCGTAAATCGATTTCTAAATCGGGAGCATTACACTGGGCGAGATTTATACAATGAAGCCAGCGCAAGCCTGAATTTAAAGGGCGGAACCTTGAGTGTTGACGATAGTGTTCTTGATAAACCTTATAGCCAATATATGGCATATGTCAGTTATTTTTGGTCGGGAAAACATCATGGAGCAGTCAAGGGAATCAATCTTATCACGTTGTACTACACAGACATTCAAGGAAAACACCAACCACTGAATTTCCGGGTGGTCGATAAGGCGGAAGGAAAGACAAAAAATGACTATTTTCAAGACATGCTGACCGAAGTATTAGCTTGGGGACTAGAACCTGGTTTTGTAACAGGAGATAGCTGGTACAGTTGCGTGGATAATCTTAAATTGATAAGAAATCATCAGACAGGATTATTCTTTGCAGTGGAAGGTAATCGATTAGTCTCTGTTGAAAAAGGTTCATGGGTTCAAGTCAGGCAATTAGAAATCCCGGAAGACGGCTTAATGGTTTGGCTCAAAAATTTTGGGTATGTGAAATTATTTCGGACGACCTTGAAAGAACAAGTTCGCCATTACATAAGTTCACTACCTGATGAAGAAAAACCGCTGTTTTTGACAAGAAAGCATTTACCGAACAACATGATAGGCATTGGCAGATTGAGCAATATCATCGGGCAATAAAGCAGGTGTGTAATATTGAGCGGTTCCAGGTTCGCAATAAAAGAGCAATAAATAATCATATTTTTTCTGCAATTTGTGGCTTTGTTCAATTACAAAAATTGAGCTTTGCAGACGTGATTAATAATTGCTATAGCGTACAGCGGAATTTATTCAACGATGTTATGGCTTCGTTTATCGACACCTTTATGCCAAATATGAATCATTTAAACCCAAAATTTCGATCTGTTGTCAATGCGTAACATCTATTCCAGCTGATCCAGCTCATGAAAAGTTTTAATTGCTTTTTGCAAAGCAGGATTACCACTGGCAAAAAACTTTTCCAGTTGAGCCAAATGCTTACTTACGTTTTTTTCAGCCATTAGTTTGAATCCCATCATCAAAAAACAAAGTCCAATGAGTATACACCGACAAGAGGCGATAGAAAATGTGTTTTGCCTCACATTTTTGTTTGCATGAAGATTAACTCAACCAGAAGTGCCTATGGCTTTATAATAACAGCCTGTTTTTGCAAATAGGGTAGATGACTTGTCAGATGCAAAGCTGTCCGCCGTTAAAGCCGATCGCACAACCAAACCTGCTTTTTTATTCAAACACCTTTATGAAATCACTTTACCCAGCCATAGAACCTTTCCATCATTTTTATCTGGAAACCGGCGGTATCCATCGCATATATGTAGAGCAATGCGGTAACCCGGCGGGTTTTCCTGTGGTTTTTCTACACGGTGGCCCCTGTTCCGGCTGTCGCCCCGAACAGCGTCAGTTTTTCAACCCCGAACAGTATCATATCATTCTATTGGATCAGAGAGGCAGCGGACGTTCTGAACCTTTTGGCGAACTTGAGGACAATCATACCCAAGCGTTAATTGATGACCTGGAAAGAATTCGTCAGCAATTGCATCTCGAAAAATGGCTGCTGTTCGCCGGCTCTTGGGGGGCAACACTGGCTCTGCTTTATGTCCAGCAACATTCTGCTGTTGTCGCAGGTTTAATTTTACGCGGTGTTTTTCTGGCAAGACAACGTGACATGGACTGGTTTATCGAAGGCGGGGCTGGCCGGATTTACCCGGAAGCCTGGGAACAACTGCTCGCCAGTATTCCTGACGCCCATAGGCAACATTTACTGAATGCTTTGATTACAGCGGTTTTTTCTGACGATCCAACCATTGCGACCAAGGCCGCACAAGCCTGGTCAAACTGGGGGGCGCAAACGGCTCTGGGTAATCTTTATCAACCGAACAGAGAACACCCTGAGGATATCGAAACCTTGCTCAAACAAGTCAGGATAGAATTGCATTACGCGCGAAATCACTATTTTATTGAAGAAAACCAGGTGATAGCACAGTGCGACAAAATCAAGCATATCCCAACCCAAATCATTCACGGCCGTCTCGATATGGTTTGCCCCACGGAAGCCGGATACACACTGTCCAAGGCATTGCCTCACGCCGGTTTTCAAGTGTTGCCGACAGCCGGGCATATTGCAGTCGGCGATGAAATGATTGACGCTTTGGTTTCCGCTACCGATAATTTTATGCAACGTCTTTAATCCGTTAAGGAACAACATCAATGCCCGCAAAAAAACGCCTCATTATCGCTTTGACTGGCGCTACCGGAGCCATTTATGGTATCCGCCTGTTACAAGTCCTGCAAACACTGGATAACTGGGAAAGTCATTTGATCATTTCCTCAGCCGGGCTGGTCAACCTGAAATTTGAACTGGATATGGATCGCAGCACATTACAGGCATTGGCCGACAAAGTTTATGGCATCAATGATATTGCCGCCGCTGTCTCCAGCGGTTCATTCAAAACCGAAGGGATGATTATTGCGCCTTGTTCAATGAAGACCCTGGCTTCAATCGCACATGGTTTTGGCGATAACCTGATTACGCGGGCAGCCGATGTGCAGCTAAAAGAACGCCGTAAAGTTTTATTGATGCCGCGTGAAACACCATTGAATCTGGCTCATATTCGCAATATGGCGGCCGCTACGGAAATGGGCGCCATCATGTACCCCCCCATGCCGGCGTTTTACAATAAATCAGACTCAGTCAGAGATATGGTGGATGAGGCCGTTGGCCGGATTTTAGAGATGTTTGGTATTGATGCGGGTTTGCATCAGGAGTGGACGGGGCTTTAAACCATCCCCCCCTCTTCATACCCGTCTATTGTTAAGAGCTAAACTTTTTAGGATTTTTACTATTTTGCTGGTTCCCAAGCTCCCGCTTGGGAACCCTGATCCAGATGCTCCGCTTCAACAAAGCTGGAGTATGGGCGCGATAAAAAAGATGTGAAGAAGTTATGCCTTTGAACCCTTCTATTGTGATGAGGCTATCTTTTTGGAATTTTTACTGTTTCTAAATATAAGCGGCTTTTCTGTTCCTTGTTCCATTGCTTTTCTGGCCGCTGCAATCGCCTCGTCAATCACAGCATGATCTGGTGATTTGCTACAAACAGGATCTGTGTTGTACATATCACCTGTCATTAGATAGGCCTGACATCGACAGCCGCCGTAATCTTTTTCCTTTTCATCACAGCTACGACAAGGCTCTTTCATCCAGTCAAAACCACGGAAAAAATTGAATGCTTTTGATTCATTCCAGATTTGCTCGATACTGTAATCTTTGACATTAGGACATTCCATTCCCGGCAATTCCCTGGCGGAATGACAGGGCAGCGCAGCACCATCAGGAGCGATAGTCAGGAAAGTCGTCCCCCAACCGTTCATACAGGCTTTGGGCCGGTCTTCATAAAAATCAGGAATGACATAATAGATTTTCATGCGCCCATTCACTTTTTCTTTAAAAGCCTGGGCAATTTTTTCTGCTTCGTCGAACTGTTCTTTTGTTGGCAGTAATAAATCGCGATTCAAATGCGCCCAGCCATAATATTGCGTATTGGCCAGCTCCAGATAATCTGCCCCTAACGACTCCGCCATTTCCAGAATCTGCTGCATTTGATGGATATTTCCGCGATGAATGACCACGCATAGCACCATCGGATAACCATGTTTTTTCACCAGTTTGGCGACTTCCTGCTTATGTTGATAGGATTCTGTCCCCGCCAGGTGATCATTCAATTCCTGACTGCTGGCCTGAATACTGACCTGGATATGATCCAGCCCCGCCTGTTTTAGCTGAACAATTTTTGCTTCATCCAGGCCATAGCCGGAAGTAATCAGGTTGGAGTAATAGCCCAGCTCCCGCGCATGCTTGACCAGCTCAGGCAAATCCTGGCGGGTCAACGGTTCGCCACCGGAAAAACCCAACTGCACTGCCCCCATTTTCCGTGCTTGCGTCAAGACTCGTTTCCAATCCTCTGTCGACAGTTCATCACCATATTTAGCGTAATCCAACGGATTGGAGCAGTACGGGCACTGCAACGGGCATTTGTAACTCAGCTCGGCTAAAAGCCAGCGAGGTGGCGTTATTTTAAGATTGCTTGATCCAGCCATTTTGCAGTGCTATTTCCAAAAATTGACGAATATCATCCATTAACCCTGAAGTGGAAAACTTCTGCTCCAACTCTGCCACAATATCGGCCAACTTTCGCTCGCCATCGCATAGCTTGAGAATTTCGGCCGAGCTTTGATTCAGCTCAACCATCCCTTCGGGATATAAAATAATATAGCGTTGTTGAGCCTCTTCCCACTGCAAGCGATGCAACGGTGAAAAACTTATCGGTTGTTCGCTATCCAAAGCCATGGTTTATCCTATTTAACATTAAAATATGGCGGCATTTCTGTGACATAGGCCATATACATGGCATCCGCCATAGTCCACAGCACATCCAGCTTGAATTTCAGAATTTCCAGCATGCGGTCTTGTTGTTCGCGTGTTTTACACCAATCCAGAGTGATCTCCAGGCCATGTTCGACATCACGCCGCGCTTCCGACAAGCGCTTGCGGAAATAGGTATAGCCTTCATCTTCCACCCAGGGATAAAGCTCAGGCCAGTTATCCAGACGTTGCTGATGAATTTTGGGGGCGAACAATTCCGTCAATGACGAACTGGCCGCCTCTTTCCAGTCTGCCCGCCGGGCAAAATTGACATAGGCATCGACGGCAAAACGCACCCCTGGCAAAACATGTTGCTGCGAGGTGATTTCCTCGCGCGTCAAACCAACGGCCTGGCCTAATTGAATCCAGACTTCGATACCGCCGGGATCATCAGGACTGCCATCGTGATCCAGGATGCGTTGAATCCAGATCGCGCGGGTCTTACGGTCTGGACAGTTGGCCAGAATATTGGCATCCTTGATCGGAATCATGATCTGGTAATAATACCTGTTTGCCACCCACCCCTGTAACTGGGATTTGCTCAGCTTCCCTTCATTCATCAGGGTATGCATGGGATGGTGAATATGATAATACTTCTCCATCGCCCTTAACTGCGCTTCAAATTCTTCCCTTGACCAGGGCTTTTTATCGTCTCCGCAACAACTCATGTTTTTTCTCTTTATAAATTGATTTCCATGCCATCAAAGGCCACCTCGATACCGGCTTCATCCAGTATTTTTCGCTGCGCTGAATCTTCGTCTAAAATTGGATTGGTATTATTGATATGAATCAAAATCTTGCGGGTTTGTTCAATTCCATTAAGCACTTCGACCATTCCACCAGGCCCGGATTGCGGTAAATGACCGATTTCCCGGGCGCGTTTGGGGCTGATATTCTGCGTACACATTTCGTCATCGGTCCAGAATGTGCCATCAACCATCACGCAATCGGCCGCCTGCATGGCTGCCATCACATGGGGCTCTATTTCACCCAGGCCGGGCGAATAATAAACCTTTTTGCCTGTGGAGATTTGTTCGATGATGACACCAACATTATCGCCCTCATGTGGATCATGCCGATGCGGCGAATAAGGTGGCGCTTTGCTTTTCAGAGCGTGACTGTAAAAACGCAGATCCTCGATGCCTGGGATAGTGAAACTGCTGCCATCACAAGGAATCGGATGATGATTGACGGTACAATAATCTTCCAGCATTTTAAAAATGGGAAAACCGGTGCTCAAATCCTGCCTGACCATGTCGGTGCAATAAACATCCAGCGGCTTGCCTTCCCGCAGCATTAACATACCTGTTGTATGATCGATCTGGCTGTCAATCAGAATAATGGCCTTGATACCGGTATCCCGTACACCTTCTTTAGGCTGAATAGCCGGAAAGGCTTCAAGCTGCTGACGAATATCCGGCGAGGTATTGAACAAAACCCAGTTTCTGTCATCACTGCTTACTGCAATCGACGATTGCGTTCTGGCCACGCCATTCATTTCCTTGTGTCGTAGCCTGTGACAATTATGACAATTACAATTCCATTGCGGAAAACCGCCACCGGCTCCGGCTCCAAGCACTCTGATTTTCATAAATAATGTCTGTAATGCAAAATTAAAAATCAAATGATACGGGATTCAAAACTTTCAGGCAAAAAAAAGGGGCCTTGAAAGACCCCTTTTTTCCACAGTAACCCAAGCTTAACGGTTATAGATGTACATAGTGACTTCAAAACCGAAACGCAGATCAGTGTAAGCTGGTGTTTCCCATTTCATTGTATTACCTCCAGAAGTTTTTTATTTAAGCTAGCTTGATCAAGTAAGCTAGTTGGAAGTATACGACGAAGATTTTTTTTTGGCAAATTCCAAGCCGGATAATTAAGGAAGAGCTGAAAAAATCATCCATGCTTTGTCAGCGCCCGCAAAATGGAAATACAATTTACACTTAGCTTACAAGCTCAAGACGGATACAGTAAAATAACGCTCCTGTTGCTATCACACACTAAAATCCATGACTCTCTATCCGCTGTTCGCCACCACGCCCAAGGCGATGGAAAATTTGCTCGCCGATGAAATTAGCGCTTTAGGCGGGCAGGATATTCGCCTGACTGTGGCTGGCGTCTCCTTTCAGGGGGATTTGGAGACAGCCTATCGTGTTTGTTTATGGTCGCGCACTGCGAATCGTTTGTTATTGCGGCTGGCTCAGTTTGACGTAAATTCGCAGGATGATTTGTATCATGGTGTCAAGCAAATCAACTGGTTCGAGCATGTAAAACCGGATGGCAGCTTTGCGGTTGATTTTAACGCCAGACACAACAAAGCCATCACCCATACCCATTTTGGCGCGTTGAAAGTCAAAGACGCGATTGTCGACCAGATGCGCAGTAAGTTTCACAAACGCCCGAATATCGACAAAGAGCGGCCGGATATCCGCATCAATGTTTATCTGGACGGCAAGCAGGCAACCTTGAGCCTGGATTTATCCGGCGACAGTCTGCATAAACGCGGTTATCGGGATACCACGATCGCCGCGCCGATGAAGGAAAACCTGGCCGCCGCCCTGTTGATTCGCAGCGGCTGGCCTGAAATCGCTAAGCAACAAGGCAGTCTGATCGATCCGATGTGTGGCTCCGGAACGATATTGACGGAAGCTGCCATGATTGCGGCCGATTTCGCCCCCGGTTTGCTGCGCGACTATTTTGCATTTCTGCGCTGGAAAAAACACGATGCGACCCTTTGGGAAGTGCTGATCGAAGACGCCCATCAACGCAAAGCGGCGGGCATGCAAAATATGCCGGTGATCGTCGGCTTTGACCAAAACCGCCGTAGCGTCGCCACTGCCTTGCAGCATGCCAGAAATGCCGGACTCGAAGCAGTCATTCACATAGAAAAACGTGATATTGGCCAGGCGAAACCGGCTGACAGCTGGCCCAAGGGTTTGCTGATCAGTAACCCACCTTATGGCGAGCGTCTTGGCGATGAAGCGGAAACGGCCGAACTTTATCGGCAGTTAGGGGCTACCTTGAAAAACCATTTTCAAGGCTGGCAAGCCGCGTTGATCATCAGCAATCCGGAGCTGGGTTTCCGGTTAGGCATCCGTTCCAAAAAACCTGTTACCTTTTATAATGGCGCGCTGGAATGTAAATTATTGCGTTTCGATATTCAGCAATCGGCTTTTTTTACCCCCAAACCCCAATCCCAGCAGGATCGGCTGACGCAAATCCGGCAAGCCAGTCAATCTCAACAGGCGGAGATGTTCGCCAACCGTTTGCGCAAAAACCTGAAAAAAATGCGCAAATGGGCCCGGCAAAACCAGATTGATGCCTATCATTTATATGATGCGGATTTACCGGAATATGCGGTTGCCGTCGATGTTTATCTTTGCGATGCATTGCGTGTGCATGTTCAGGAATACGAGCCGCCAAAAAGCATTTCAGAACAAAAGGCCAACGAACGACTGGCCGGCATTCTGGCTGAACTCCCCAGGGTGTTGCAGATAGAACCCGATCAGATTTACTTGAAAATCCGTCGCCGGCAAAAAAGTACGCAACAATACCAAAAACAAGCCGAAACCGGCCATTTTTATGTGGTGGAAGAGCATGGCTGCCGCTTTTGGGTAAATTTCGAAGATTATCTGGATACCGGCCTGTTTCTCGATCACCGGCCGATGCGTTTGAACATTCAGCAACAAGCTAAAGATAAACGCTTTTTGAACTTGTTTTGTTACACCGCCACCGCCAGTGTGCACGCCATCAAGGGTGGCGCCCGCGCATCGGTCAGCATCGACATGTCCAACACTTATCTGGACTGGGCCAAGCGTAATTTTGACCTGAACAAAATCAGTGGCGATCACCGCCTGATCCGCGCCGATTGCATGGAATGGCTGGCGCAACAATCACAAGACAAGCAGGCGGAAAAATTTGATTTGATTTTTCTCGACCCGCCGACCTTTTCCAATTCCAAACGCATGGACGAAGCGTTTGATGTGCAACGGGATCATGTCAAACTGATCGAACAGGCCGCCGCACTGCTCGCCGATCATGGCATTTTGTATTTTTCCACCAATTTTCGCCGTTTCAAGCTGGACAGGGAAGCATTAACCTCACTGGCAATCGAAGATATCAGTCGTAAAACCATTCCTGAGGATTTCAGCCGCAATCTGAAAATTCATTATTGCTGGAAAATTCAAAAACAAACCGGCTGAAACTAATAGCTTCGCACAAAGTCCCATAAACCATGAAATTTCGTCTTTATCCAGTCATCATAGGGGGATTGTTAAATCTATCTGTGCAGGCAACAGAACTGGAAAACATTACCTTGCCTGATATGGGTGACAGCTCGGGTGCTTTGATTTCGCCTAAACAGGAACAGGAATTTAGTGCGGCCTTTTTCCGTAGTTTGCATAACCGGGTGCAAATCAATCAAGATGCTGAAATTCAACATTATATTGAAAACCTGGGTAACAGGCTGGTCAGCCATAGCGATAGCCCCGGCTATCCTTTTCATTTTTTTGTTGTGCTGGACAAAACCATCAACGCTTTCGCAGGCCCTGGCGGGTATATTGGCGTCAATTCCGGCTTGATTCTGTTGACTGAAAATGAAAGCGAGCTCGCTTCGGTAATTGGACACGAAATTGCTCACGTTACCCAGCGTCATTTATATCGCGCCTTTGAAGCGGCCAAACGCATGACGCTGCCAATGGCGGCGGCGGCACTGGCGGCGATATTGATCGGTACACAGTCTCCCGCAGTGGGTCAAGCGGCAATCATGGCGGTGCAAGCCGGCAGCACCCAGTTTCAAATCAACTTCACCCGTGACAATGAAAAAGAAGCGGATCGAATTGGCATGCAAATTCTGTCAAAATCTGAATATGACCCACGCAGCATGCCGGTTTTTTTCGAACGTCTGCAGCAATCCAGTCGCTTTTATGGACAAAACATCCCTGAATTTCTGCGCACCCACCCGGTATCGGCTTCGCGTATCGCCGACACCCGTGGCAGAGCAGATACCTATCCCTATCGTCAATATCCCGATTCTCACGACTACAATCTGACCCGTGCGAAACTGAGAGTCATCACCAGCGAAGATCTGGATCAGACATTGAAATATTTCACCATTCGCCAGCATCAGGGAACAGCCTGGCAAAAAGCCGTCGCCGCTTATGGCCTGAGCCTGATTCAGTTAAAACAACGAAAATTTCAGCAGGCGGCAACAATCGCGCAGCAAATCAGTCGTCAATTTCCCCGGCAGCCTCAATTTGCCTTGTTGCAGGCCCAAATCGCCATGGAAGCCCAAAACCATCAGCTTGCATTAAAATATTTCCGGCAAAGCACTCATCAGTTCCCGAATTATCTACCACTTAAACTGGCTTACATCCAATCATTGCTGCTTGCCAACCGACCCAAACAAGCTAAAACCTTGCTGGAAAACGTTGATTCCTTGTTAAAAAAACAGCCTGTTTATTACCAACTGCTGGCAAAAACTCATGCAGCGTTAGGCCATCAGGCAGAATCACATCGTTACCTGGCTGAATATGAATATGCGACAGGGCAAACACAAGCCGCCATCATGCAAATTAAACTGGCGAAAAAATCCAGGGATATGAATTTCTATCTAAACGCTATTTTAGATGAGCGCTTGCGCCAATTTGTCAATGAAGAGAAACTGCGTAAAGCCAGCCACTAAGCCGTTTATCAACCCGGGTTAAAATCCAGGGTGCAAAGCTCTTTTGCAGCATGCAACTGCCCATTTAACAACAGCGTTTTCAATTTTTCACTGCGTTCCATGTAAACATCCGTCAATTCCTTAAAAGCTTGCGGCAGATGATATTGTTCCAGACGGGACAAATGGCCATCAAAAGCCGCTGAAACACTCAGCAGGTCAAGCAAGAAATAGCGTTCATCGGCGTCCACTTCCTCCAGCAAGGCCAGAAAATCATCCCAGTTGTCATATTCACATTGCTCATCAACCTCGAAGGTATTGGCCAGCTTGATTAACAGCACCAACATATTGGGATGATAGTGCTGCGCCAATACCATCATGGTCGCTACCGCGCGTATTGCGCCTTCCCGCGCCTTGGGACTGAGTTGTTCGATAAAGTCATCCGTCAACAGGTTGGTAACGATATGCTCGGCCAGTTTATTACCAAACAACCGTAAACGCGCCTCTCTGGCAACTTTATACAGAGTAAAAGCATCCCAGAAACCGGTGATGGGAATAGCCACCCAACTGAAGGCAAAACGTACTTCCCCTTTGCCAAACAAACGTATCAGGATAAATTTGACCAGCATGCTGCTGAGTATAACCTTGGTTTTATACAATGCGGCAATCAACACCAAGCGCGATCTGGATAAATGTTTTAACGGATCGATCCCCAGATAATGAACCACCGGATCCGGCACTTCCAGCGCGGCACGAGCCAGGATATTGGGAACTGCATCATCTCCGGGCAGACAAGAACCTTTTTGAGTTTGATTATGGCCGGTCAGACAGGCCAGGCTGTATACGGTTTTCAAGCCCAGCCAGAACAATACCGACATTTCCAGCACCAGCATCAAGGCCAACGTTCCCCCCATACAACAAATAATAAGGCACAGTCTCCATACTGGCCTGATAGGTCCACTCCACCCAGATGGTGACAAAGGTCGTCAATGCGCCGATAGCGAAACCGATGACGGCGGCGAATGCTGTGATATTACTGGCCAGGGTTTGCAAGGTAGTATCTGGCGCAAGTTTGTCAATATCGATATTTTCCAGATCGGCTGTCCTGGATTTTCGGGTCAGAAAACGGTAATATTTGACACCGATTTTTTCCATAAAACCGGGCTCTTCTTCGCGTTGATAAGCTGTTTTGACAGAGGAGTTTTTTTTAACCATGTTTTTTACCTGAGTATTAATCGTTCCAAAAGTTCTTGGATTTTATTTTTCCCCTCATCACGGCCTTCTCCCTCTGGAGAAGGAGACAAGATGCTAAAATTTTTGGAACAATCTATAAAGTTAAAGCAGCCTTCGCCATTGTTCGGTCAACTGACTGACAGCCTCATCCAGCGGGGCTGCCTGATAGCTTTTGCCTGATTGTTGCAACAGGCCAGCGGCGGATAATTTGGCCAATCCATCTGTCACTTCAAAATCCATTTTGGCCTGATAATTGTCGTACAAATAATTTTCAATAGCCTGATCCAGCACCTGCCGACTGCATGGACCTTTTAACAGCAAAAAACAATAGGCAAGCAAGGCCTCCTTACATTCTTCAGCCTCAGCGGCATCGAGAATATAAGTAATGGCTCCCATATTATTATCAAGATTGTAAAAATACAGGTTTTTAGTCAGGATGGCATGATATTTAGCTCGCTGACTAAAAACTTTGGCTATTTGCCGCCATAACACGCCCAACAAGCCGCCAATAGCGATCATCGCGGAAACAGGGTCTACCGCAGCGCTGAACTTACTGATACCCGCCATAATCCCGCCGGTCGCACCGCCTCCCCCCCATAATGGTCAATTTGATCTTATCAAACAGGCGAATTTTTACCCTGGTGTTGGGAAACAACATTTCGAGATCGTCCTGAGGAATATCTTTGAACACTTTTAAATAAACAACATCTTCTTCACCCGTGACACCCAGAGATTTGAAAGTCTTATCAACCTTTTTTACAGCCTTGCGTAGCGACAGATTTTTCTTTTGTACCAAATAGTCAATCCAACGCTGTCGATTTTGTGGCTGAATCAATACGAACAAGCGCCGAAAAATATGTACTTGCATCGTTTCTTTTTTTAGAAACAAGGTTTTCCAACGGCGAATTTCCATGTTGCGTACAGCCGCCCCCCGGTACATCAGAAAAATATCGGCAAAATCATCAAAATCAACTGAAACCTGAACACCATGCGGGGACACTTTATTGAGTACGGTATTTAATTCCTGCTCCGAAAGGCGCTGGTAATTGGCTTTGCTCAGCACGGCAAGCACCTCGACTTTCAATGCCTTCAGGCTTGATTCTGTTTTATAGTCTGAATGAATCAAACAATCTTCGTCAGGGTTGACTGGTGTGTAAAGCTTTTTTAATTGCAGAATATGCCGATGCGTCTGTGCATGCTGGATGGTCTGATAACATTGGCAGAAATGCTTGAATTGCGTTTTCTGTTCCGCCGCGAATTGCTGTTGCTCAATCAAATCTGCAATCAGACGATCCAGGGGTATTGGAATAAAGTGTTCCAGCACATTGGTCTGAAACTGGCTGTCTTGAGTCATTTTTTTCTTCTTATTGTTAAGAGGTTAGAAGTTACGCATTGACAGGCAATGTTAAACTATGGGTTTAAAAAATCCCAAAGTCAATGCAAGGCAAACCTTGATAAGAGAAATAACACGCCCCTCAACAGCCTGCTGTACATTACCCATGTATATTGGTTTTTTATTAAGTGAGCCGAAACAAGCTGGTTGTCGACGATTAGGAGAAGTCATGTCAATATCACATGATAGCGTAAATCGATTTCTAAATCGGGAGCATTACACTGGGCGGGATTTATACAATGAAGCCAGCGCAAGCCTGAATTTAAAGGGCGGAACCTTGAGTGTTGACGATAGTGTTCTTGATAAACCTTATAGCCAATATATGGCATATGTCAGTTATTTTTGGTCGGGAAAACATCATAGAGCAGTCAAGGGAATCAATCTTGTCACGTTGTACTACACAGACATTCAAGGAAAACACCAACCACTGAATTTCCGGGTGGTCGATAAGGCGGAAGGAAAGACAAAAAATGACTATTTTCAAGACATGCTGACCGAAGTATTAGCTTGGGGACTAGAACCTGGTTTTGTAACAGGAGATAGCTGGTACAGTTGCGTGGATAATCTTAAATTGACAAGAAATCATCAGACAGGATTATTCTTTGCAGTGGAAGGTAATCGATTAGTCTCTGTTGAAAAAGGTTCATGGGTTCAAGTCAGGCAATTAGAAATCCCGGAAGACGGCTTAATGGTTTGGCTCAAAAATTTTGGGTATGTGAAATTATTTCGGACGACCTTGAAAGAACAAGTTCGCCATTAAATAAGTTCACTACCTGATGAAGAAAAAACCGCTGTTTTTGACAAGAAAGCATTTACCGAACAACATGACAGGCATTGGCAGATTGAGCAATATCATCGGGCAATAAAGCAGGTGTGTAATATTGAGCGGTTCCAGGTTCGCAATAAAAGAGCAATAAATAATCATATTTTTTCTGCAATTTGTGGCTTTGTTCAATTACAAAAATTGAGCTTTGCAGACGTGATTAATAATTGCTATAGCGTACAGCGGAATTTATTCAACGATGTTATGGCTTTGTTTATCGACACCTTTATGCCAAATATGAATCATTTAAACCCAAAATTTCGATCTGTTGTCAATGCGTAACTTCTAGAGGTTTAGATTTCGGAAAAAACCAAACTATTCCAGCTTTTCGCCAGATTCTTGTCGTCCAGCTTGCCTAAAAAGGCTGCAAGCCAATTCATGACAGTGCCTTTAGCGCTTTGATCAACAGCCCTCCGGCTAATCCTCTGATCCTGGTGAAATATCCAAGTCAATCTCTGTACATGACAAAAAATATTAAAAGCTGGCGTAGCTCGTTGAAATGTAATTAAATACCGCATTTTGTTTTAGCGAATATGAATAACGGGACATTACAAATCAACGAACTGACCGTCATATTAACTGAGCACTTTCAATGGAACAAGGCAAGAATCGTTTGTTTTGTGGGTATGTTAATTGCTTTGATGGCAGTTAGCACGGTCAATCTGGCCCAGCTCGCCGTATTCTTTCCCAGTCGGGCAAAAATTTCCTCACGATATCGACGGATGCAACGATTTTTCAGTGACCATTGGCTGGATTACAATGAAGTCGCTCATTTCATCATGAAACTGTTTGGTTTCACTGATCAGGATTACTATCTGACGTTAGACAGGACGAATTGGAAGTGGGGTAAAACCAATATTAATCTGCTGGTGCTTGCCGTGGTTTATCGGGGTGCCGCCATTCCTGTGTATTGGTTGCCTTTAAACAAGCGGGGCAACTCTAATACGAAGGAACGTATAGCGCTGATGAAACGCTTTATTGCGCAGTTTGGCCGACATCACATCAAAGGTCTTTTGGCTGATCGGGAGTTTATTGGAGACGAATGGATGGGCTGGTTGTTTGAGCAAGAGATTCCCTTTTATATCCGTATTCGCAACAACGCCTGGACAACCAATGCCCAAGGCCAGCGAATACGCGTAGAGCGTTTGTTTTATGGGCTTAAGCCGGGTAGCACACGACACCTCTCAACAGCGCGCTATTTGGGAAATTGTTCAATTTATCTCAGTGGGTTACGGCTGAGTGATGGTGAGTTATTAATCATCGTCTGTCAGCATTTGAACCCTGATGCGATTAAAATTTATGGCTTGCGTTGGGATATCGAAACGCTTTTCGGCTGTTTAAAAGGACGGGGATTCAAACTTGAGGAAACGCGTGTAGTCGGTTATCTTCGGATCAAAAAATTGTTAGTACTTCCCGTTATTGCTTTCTGTTGGTCACATAAAGCAGGCGAATGGAAACATGATTGCGAGTTACCAATAAAAACCAAAACACATCAGCGGCTCGCGCAAAGCCTGTTTCGATATGGATTAGATTGTATCCGCTCAACGTTGTTTAATGTCTTCTCTCAATCAAAAAGGATGATTAGAAAAGTGATTGCTCTTTTGCAACCCATACCTTTTGTCACTGGAATACATGAGACTCATTTGTCATAAGTTAATTTTTGTCATGTACAGAGCAAGTCAATAATAGGAACAATTCTGCTGAAACGCAATCCATGCTGCAACTCTACAAAAATAAACCTTAAAAAAAGGCAGTGAATGCCAGTCACAACCACACTACAGCAGTATATATTGAAACATTAATACTTATAACATGTTGTATTTTCAGCAATAATTTCGACTCGAAACATTATCCCGGTAAAATCACTTTTTTTGATGGACAGCACACTTTTTGTTGATATAGAATCGTTCCCAACTTATGGAGTGAGTACGGCTTTGAGCCGAAATGAGGAGGAAAACAGCCTGTAAAGGTTGCTAATAACAATAAAAAATGTAACTGTTTAGTTTACAATGCCGAATGGCAAGCAAATATCCAACTAATAACAATAAAAATAAGCTTGGAGATGCCCGCGTCTAGCGGGCTTTTTATTGCCTGGTCCTAGTGTTTTTTAAGGCCTGTTCAAGATCGTTACGAACCACTGAGTGCGTAGACGGAGCGCAGAAACCGGAGTCTACACAAAGTAAATGAGGATTTCAAGCACCGCCCAAACACACATAGCAGTGGCGCAATAGATATTGAACCGGTTCTTACATGCTCAAACGAATTCCCACCCACCCGGCTCTGGGCGCACCGATGCCGACAAATTGTGTATCCTTGTCGGAAATCCCCAGCGCATCAGTCAGTACATCACCGGTATTGGCGTATTGACCGAAGTTTTTATACTGCGTATCGAACAGATTGGTGACTTTGGCGAACAAAGTCACATGCGGGTTGAATTGAAATTCGGTTCTTAAATTGACCACTGCATAGGCATTCAGCTTGCTGCCCTGATTGCTCTCATCCCCACGTAAATACTGCGAGCCGTTGTAGATAACATCGGTGCCCATCGTCCAGCGTTGTAAATATGGCATGTTTTTGATGACATCATAATCCAGCGCCACTTTAAACATTTGCCTAGGGATACCGGGAATAAAATCACCTTGTTTGACCTGAATATCGCCATTGGCATCGGCAGCCGGGTTGGATGGACTGCTCACCTTAAACGGGGTGCGAAAGGTCGCTTCCATGTAGGTGTAGTTGGCGGAATACCGCAGCCTCCCGAACGCATCACCAAAAACACCCAGCTCGATACCCTGACGACGGGTTTTGCCGACATTATCAAAATAACCGCTATTGGACACCACGCCGCCGGTGCTTTTAAACAGAATGTCGTTTTCATTTTCAGTCCTGAACACACCCGCGCGCCAATTCAGTGTACCTGCCAGAAAATCGCCAAACTCGCCTCGAAAACCAGTTTCAAAGGTATGCGCCACCACTTGCTTTAGCGGAGGATCAGACACGAAGGCATTGGGCAGTTTACACGGCGCATTGGGGTCGGCGCAGCTTAATTCTATCGGTGTCGGCGCGCGCGTGGATTCGCTGTAGTTACCATAAAAATTCACTTCCGGTCGAAAGTTATAGGTCAAGCCGGCGGAAGGATTGAAGCGTTGAAACACATGATGGCCATTCAACTCGGTTCCAAACCGATCCAGCAAAGTGATACTGGTCTGGTTATAACGCCCGGCCACGGTCAGATTAAGCTTGTCGGTGGCGGAAAAGGTTTCGCTGAAATAAAGGCTGTAATTTTCGGTTTCCGTATTCAGCCGTACATGGGCCTCTTCGGTTTTTATTCCCGAACCATCCACACCACGCTGCGCATTTAAGGCGCCTAACTCCGTATCGGCGGCATAATGCACATTGCCCTGACTGTAGGCCGCGCCGAAGATGAAGTGATTCTCGCGCTCGAAGATCTGATAATCAAATGCAGATTGCAATGAAAAGCCGAATGAACGCTGAATGGTTTTCGAGGTGTTTTTTGTCCCTCCGTCGACAGCAGGACCAAAAGTTATCGGATTACCATTTAAATCCAATACCTGGTTATTGTCTTGATCACATACTGTCCCGGTATTCGCGCCGGTACAATCAGCAAATTCGCTGCCATCACCATTCAAACCATGTGAACTCAAGCGCCGAAAATACATATTGCCCGACAGTTCAACATGATCATTCAGCCAGGTTGCGCCATCGAGCGAGGCCAAAAACAGACGATTGATGGTTTGATCGGGTTGCGTAAACACAGCATTACGGCGTACTCTGAGCAATTCAACCGGAATCGTGCCATTACCTTTTAAGTCATTGTCGGTTGAGACCAGCGTCAAATCCAGACTGGAATCCGCACCGCGCCAGCTCAGTGTCGCCAAACCTTGTATCACTTCACTGTCAGAGAAATCACGCCAGCCGTCTTCTTTAAAATAACGCGCATCCAGAAAATAGCCGAACTCGCCATTATTCCAGCCCGAGGTAATTTCCTCGGAATGCCGCCCCCAGGAACCGCCGCTGACTTCCAGTTGATACCCTTTCGCACTGAAGCCGGTTTTGGTTTTTATCGCAATTGACCCACCCAGCGTATTCAAGCCAAATACCGGGTTAGAGCCTGATTGCAATGACATGGTGTCTATCGCCCCTTCCGGAATCAAATCCCAGTTGACATTGTCGCCAAAAACTTCGTTGATGCGGATACTGTTCATATACACCGAAATCCCTTGTGGCAAGCCCATCAAGGGAGAGGCGGCGAAACCCCGCACCCTGACATCCGGTTGAAACGGATTGTTTTGCGCACTGTTGATATTCACACTGCCCATATAACGGTTCATATAATCGGCAAGTGAAAGGCTTTGCGCCTGTTCCAACTGTGCTGCCGTTGCCGTTTGTACTGACATCGGAATTTTGTTTTCAGCGATGCCCGCCCCTGCCAGCGGCGCCACCGAAACCACATCGACGGTCTCCAGTTGCAGTGGTGTATGATCATCCGCCTGGCTTGCAGCCATAAAGACGAGATTAGCGAATAAAACAAGTCCTCTTTTTTTCATTTCTGGAATAGTTAGAAAAACAAGGCAACATCATAATCAGCAAAATCGCTTTCTGACAGAGCCTAGTGAAAAAAAGGATTTTTTCCCGACATAAAATACTTAACCGTTGCTTAACCAAGACTTGACACATTTTTTCAATACAAATATATTAGAATATTATTAGTAAAAATCCACGTTCTAAGAACGTGGTTTTGATTTCACCCTAAAAGGGTGATATGGCTAGCCCTCTAAGAAGGCTAGCCTGTTGCCGCCTAGGTTTAATTCAAGTTACATTTTGCTTAAGACTCTAAGCCCCTTTCTATTTTCTCTTGATAAAGTGGACCCCATTGTCCAGACAAATTATTAGAGAATTTAAGATAGAACCCTCATAACAGTCAGGCTCAATGGCTCTGGCCCATATTTTCACCCGGCGTCTGCCTGGCAGTGCCGGCATTATATTTATCCACGATTCTAGCGCCACCTCCCGTGGCGAATTGATAAACCCTGTCTGGCGTTTCATAGCCTAACGACTGATGCGGTCGTTCGCTGTTGTAAAAGGCAAAGTAGTCCGTCAACCCCGCTGACAGTGCTTGCAGGTTGCCGTATTGCTTCAAATAAACTTCTTCATATTTCACTGTGCGCCAGAGTCGTTCAACAAAGATATTGTCCAGGGCCCGTCCCCGGCCATCCATGCTGATGGTCACGCCATGCTGACTCAATACCCCGGTGAAGTCCGCGCTGGTGAACTGTGCGCCCTGGTCGGTATTAAATATCTCCGGTGTGCCATAGGTCTTGATGGCCTGCTCCAGACAATTTACGCAAAACGCGCTGTCCATGGTATTGGAAAGTTGCCATGCCAATACTTTTCGGCTGTACCAATCCATGATGGCCACCAGATAAACAAATCCTTGCGGCAGTCGGATATAGGTGATGTCGGTACTCCAAACCTGGTTGGGGCGTGTCACCTCGACGCCTCTTAACAGATAGGGATAGACTTTATGCTCAGGATGCGGCTTACTGGTGTTCGGGCCCGGCGCCATGCCGACCAGCCCCGGTATGCGCATCAGCCGCTGAACCCGTTTGCGGTTGACCTGATGGTTAAGGCCGCGTAAATACTTTGTCATACGGCGTGAGCCATAAAAAGGATGCCGGGTATATTCTTCGTCGAGCAACCGCAACAGTTGCTGATCTTCAGCAGACACCGGCTGTTGTTGGCGTTTTTTCTGTTCATGGATTACTGAGCGGGTAACGTTCAATAACTGGCATTGCCGACTTAACGCCAACTCATCTTTTTGATCCACCCAGCTTTGACGCGTGATCATAGGCTGATCCCGGACTTTTTTTCAAGCCAATCCAGTTCCATATTCAACTGCCCGATTTTGGCGTACAGACGGTCCGGATTGTCTTGCGCCTTCACCGCTTTCGGCCCGCGTTTGCCTTCAAACAGGCTTCCCGCATTGGCCAACAGTTCCTTTTTCCATTGGCTTACCTGAGATGGATGGACTTCATTCTCTTGAGCAATCTCATTGATCGTTTTGATGTTCTTAACCGCTTCCAGCGCGATTTTGGCCTTTTGCGCCCCGCTAAAGGTTTTCCGTTTTTTTTCGCTCATTTTTTGTACCTCTTTTTTCAATAGTCATAGTTTAAACTATTGTCCGGATTACGGGGTCCACTATACCTGGGTCTGGTGCGCGATCATGATTGTCATGTTTCTGCAATGGAAGCAGGAAAACCCCGGCAAAACCATCCCGCTGGCCATGTTCGCCACGACTTTCAACGCCATGTTATGGCTGTGGACCAGTGCCGGCGTCGCGTTGGAATCGGTTTTTCTGATTCTGCCCTGGTCATTGGGCTGGACAGACACCATCGATCCGGGGCTGGCCAGAACCCTGTTTGCTTGGACCTTGCACCCTATCGTCTATTTCTGGCTGATTCCCGCTTATACGGCTTTTTACGTTTTTGTTCCAAAACAAGCCGGATCTTACCTGTTCAGCGACGAAGCGGCGCGTATCGCCTTTATCGTACTGGTGGTTTTCAGTTTACCGATTGGCTTTCACCATTTATATATGGATCCTGAACAGGCCAGAGGCTGGAAACTGCTTCATATGGTAAGTACATTTATCGTCTCCACCCCAACCCTGCTCACCGGTTTCACCGTCATCGCCGAACTGGAAATCGGAGGCAGGTTGCGTGGCGGTAAAGGACTGTTTGGCTGGATCGGCGCACTGCCCTGGACCAACCCGATGGTGCTGGCGACTATTTTATCCTTGTTGATGCTGATCTTCGGCGGGTTTGGCGGCATCGTCAACGCCAGCTATGCAATGAATGCGATGATTCATAACACGGCCTGGGTGCCTGGCCATTTCCATCTTATTTTTGCCGGCACAACGGTCATCATGTATTTCGCCATTGCTTATTACCTATGGCCGATTTCGACCAGAAAGCCACTGTTTTCCAAAAATCTGGCGCTATTGCAGTTATGGACATGGTTTATCGGCATGAGTATCCTGACCACGCCGTGGCATGTGTTGGGTTTGCTGGGTCAGCCCCGCCGCATTGCCATGGTGGTTTATAACAATTTACTTACGCTATCCTGGAAACCCTATGAACTGGCGATGATTTTTGGTGGTTTGGTATTGCTCAGTTCAGCCTGCCTGTTCGTTTATCTGCTGTTTAAAACACAATTCACCCCGACTGACGAGGTCTACGAGGGAACGGTCGAATATGCCGAAGCTTTGCATCCATCTGCCTCCGTGCCAGAGTATTTGAACGATATCAAATTGTGGAACAAAGTTATCGCCATATTGATGCTGATCAGTTTCGGCTTTCCAATTCTGCAGTTCTTCCTGATGGATACATATGACTCAAGCGCGTGGGGGGTATTGATATGAGACATTTTCTTACATTGCTTTTTCTTTTCGCCCCGGCTTACGCTATGGCGGAACCATCGACCAATATCGCCTGGACACCGGAATTGTTGAATTTCGTCAAACAGGGTGATGCCGACAAAGGCAAGAAACTGGCGCAAACCTGCGCCGGTTGCCATGGTGAAAACGGCGACAGTCCGATAGAGACTTATCCATCACTGGCGGGGCAATTGGCGACTTATACATATAAACAATTGCGGGACTACGCCGATGGCAAGCGCACACATATGTTGATGAACTCGGTATCTGCGGGCTTATCTGAACAAGATTCCGCTGACCTTGCGGCCTGGTTCGCTTCTTTACCCGCGCCAACGGCGGAAGCTGGCAAGACTGGCGGAAAACTCGACAAGGCTAAGCGACTGGTGGAACTCGGCAACGGCAAAAAAATCATTCCTGCCTGTTTTACCTGTCATGGCAGTCGGGGCCAGGGCGAAAAACAGAATATTCCAGCCCTTTCCGGGCAAAATCCTGGATATTTTACCGCCACGCTGGAAGAATACAAAACTGTCGTCCGACATAATGATGTCTATGGTCGCATGCGTTTGATCGCCGAACAGCTCAGTGCCGAAGATATTCGCCAACTGGCTCAGTATTACTATCAGCAAAAGAGGTAAATGATGAACCCGCTAAGCCTGTCCTTTATCATAACCGGTCTGCTGGTCAGCCAGGTCGGTTTCGCCCGCTATATTCCCGCCAATAACACCGAATCCGCCAAGCAGGAAAATGCCCAGAAAAAGTTTCACCTGATTCGTAACGGCCCGGTCGAAAATATCGCCAATTCCAGGCAAAAGCCCAAAAACGATTACAACATCACCATCAACTATGAATTGGGGATGCACTGTACCTGTTTTGATTTCTCCTATTGTTGTATTTTGCCGCCTTATAATTCCATCCAGAGTCAGGTGGTCAAAACGGCTCGCTCCCCTTACGATTTCCCTCGTCTGTTGGGCGCAGACCCTGATGACCCGACCGTATTGGTGGATGGCAAAAAACGCATGAAATTGGAATACGGCCATATTGACAACACATTTTCCGAAGGCACCAAGCTGGCCTACTGGAATATTCCCTATGATGTCAACAAGGACGGAAAATACAGCGCCAATGAAAATGTCGGTAACGCCTATTTCACTCATCTTTACATTTATAAAGATCTGAAAGGCAGCAACCCGAAACATACCAGCAAAGACAGCGAAAAACTGCGTATTGGCATCGAACTGCCGATTCCGCGTGATGCCGGCCCTTCCGGTCAACCGTTGAAAAATGGCCATTTACATTACACCGGTGATACCGGTACGGTGGTCTACACCAAATCATCCGTGCTGGATAATGTGCCTATTGTCCTGACTAACCCCGGCATCTGGGATGCATTGGGTTTGCCGCTGACGCCGTTTTACGACGAGTTGATGAAAAAAAGCCCGCTGGAAATCGTCGAAAGCGATATTCGCCCATTCCAGGAAGCCTGGGTCGGCCTGGTTGATGCCAAAACCGGTAAACCGGCTATCGACAGCCATACCGGCAAACCAATTAAATTCGTTGGCACCAACCCAATCGATGTGCCTAATTGCGCCAATTGTCATTCGAATGACAACGCCAATGGCAACACCTTTACGCTGTACAAACTGGAAAAAGCCTTCTGGAAAGGCCTCGGCGCAACCGAGTATATGGCCAACCTGAAAGCCACCTCGATTTCCATTTTACAAATTCATGACGCCCGTCATGGTACCCAGTTTCTGGCCAAATATGATCCGGCCAGTCGCGCCACGCAAAACCGGCTGGGTAGTGACCCGGTGCTGTGTCAGCAGTGTCATGCCGATAATGTCATTGGCGTGTTGCAGTCAAAAGGCATTGCCCAGGTATTGAGCGGCGGCAAAACACGTGAATCCTGGGATACACCGATCGTGGCATTATCCGAAGCCCTGCACCGTGTGCATCAAACCATGCGCCCATTACCGGATTCACAAGGCCGTACCGGCACCTGCGCGGGTTGTCACCCCGCTCACCAGCAAAATGGCAGCATGGATGGCTACCCAATCACTCCCTCCGGATGGACAAAACACTTACGCCCAGGCCGATAACCGCGACACCGAAGGCGGCTGTTTCGCCGGCCGGGATGTGCATTCCACCCCAAACAAAGATAAAGATGGCGTTGGCACACCCGAACATCTGAACGCCATCGGTAAATGGATGCAGGCCAATGTTTCCAAAATTGGCAATGGTGAAGGCGGCAAAGGCATGTGGTGTACCAACTGCCACAACCAGTTATCGCGGGAACTGTATCAACGCGATAATTTACAAAACGCCTTCAAGTAAACCGGCGAAACCATTCGTAACCTGCCGCTGGATAAGATTGCCATGGCTATTGGCGTCGATGCGGAAACCTTGAAAAACAAGTATCTGGACCCCAAAGTCGTGCTGAATAAAAACGGTCATGACACACCGGGCAAATCAGGCATTCTGTTGACCTGGTCGAAAAAACGGATGGTGCCTGACTTAGCGGTTATTGCCACAAAAGATGGTAAGCCGTTAATTCATAAAGATGAAGATGGTGACGCCAATGTCACCATCTTATCAGCCAACCCAACTGCTTTGATTGCTGACCTGGATTTACCTAAAGATGCAACCGGCATTGCCGCTGTTCCATACTCTGCCGCCAGCGATGGTAAAGATTACTGGCTATCGCCTGGCGTGCCGCATTGCGCCGATTGTCATGAAGCGCCATTTGTGGAAGGTCAAGGCGGTGTGGCATTTCCAATCAATCAGCCAGGAAAATACAGTGCCATGCGTTATTCAAAAGGTCATGCCGGCTTGGCTTGCCATGAATCGATTCATGGTTTGTATCCTGTAACCCCTGATGTTGACACCACTACCTATAAACAGGCGGCGCAATATAATCCAGATGGCAGCCATGGGCCGTTATTGTGCGCATCCTGCCATGAAGTCAATGAAACAGGAGTTCCAATTGTTGCCGAAGCGTTAACCTGGAAAGGCAAGAAAATCAAAAATGATCTGGTGTCAATGGCCAAAATAACTGAGCCAGTTTCGGCCATTAAAAGTGCGCCACTTTTCAGGTAAAAAATCAGTTATTCAGTTTGGATCTCAGTCGATAGCTTTCCCCTCCCGGCATAAAAATGTGTGAATGATGAATCAGTCGGTCGACAATCGGCACGGCGATATTGTCATCGATGAAAAATTCTCCCCAGTTGGTGAATTCCTTGTTGGTGGTCAGAATGATCGAGCGGTATTCATACAGCGTGTTAATCAGTTGAAACAGGTTGTGCATCCCCTGTTTGTTCAACGGTAAATAGCCCGGGTCATCGATGATCAAGACGTCGAATTTGGCCAACTGGTTGATTTTCTTTTTCAGCTCACCTTTGAGTTCGGCAATCTCCAGCATTTCGATCAGCCCTAATGCGGTATTGAAGCTGACCTTGTAGCCGGCCTCAATCGCCTTCAGGCCGATGCCGATGGACAGGTGGGTTTTACCGACCCCGGGCGGGCCAATGAAGACGATGTTTTCGCGGTTGTCGATGAAACCAAAGTCCAGCAGGCTGTTGATTTCCCGTTTGCTGATGGTGGTCTGTACGCGGTAGTCGAATTCATCCAGGCTTTTTTGCACGGGAAATCCGGCGCGTTTGCGGTTTTGCTCGATGCGTTTTTGGTTGCGCTGTTGTCGCTCCAAGTCCACCAGGCTTTCGGCAAAGTGCAGGCAGGAGCTTTCGTTGGCTTCTGCCTGACTGAGCAGGGTGACCAGTTGTCCGGCAATGCCCGCCAGGCACAGACTGCGGTATTTTCCGGCAACGCTGTCAATGGATGACATGGCTCACCTCCTGACCAGTCGACTGGCCATTCAGGACGCGATAGCGTTCCAGTTGGGTGGGCGCTTTCTGGCGCGTAGTTGTTATCTGTGCAGTGGCCTTCTCATGGGTACTTCGCGCTGGGTGGTGTTGCCAGGCGTCCAGACAATCCTTGAAGCCTGTTGCGGTGAGCTGTGTTCGATCCAGGATACGCATCAGTACTTCATCGCTCACCGGGCCGTATTGTGACGTCCATTGCTTGAGGATCTGTTTGACGCCCGGTAACTGGTCTTTGTCGATTTTCGGCGAGGTGGCTTTCAGTAATGCACACAATGCCTGACTGGCGTCAGCCCCTTTTCCCGGCAGTTCCTGGATGTCCTGTTCCAGTTGCTGGATATATTGACCTTTATCACGATAATGATCGGTGTTCTTGATGATCTGGCCTTTTTCCAGGCGCAGGGTATGTTCGGCAATCTTCTGGCCGGTCGAGAGGTCAGCGATCCGTAATTGACCGTGTTCGACTTTTACCGCCACCTGCGCCCTTTGATAAGCCATGGGCACTGAGTATTTGTTGCCTTGCCAGGCTATCAGGCCGGTTTTGTCCACTTTGCGGGTGACCCTGGCCTGCGCTGGATTCTCGCTGACGCAAGACGGTGTCAGGTACGGCAGCATCCTGTCCTGTTCTTCGTTTCGATAGTGCATGGCCGGCTGTTGACCGGTGCTGCCATGAACACGCTGGTTGGCAATCGTGTCCAGCCAGTCGGACAGATACCTTTCCAGCCCAGACCAGTCCGTAAAGGTTTCCCCATAGAGACCGTTTTGCCTGACGTATTTGACCCCGGCTTCAACCTTGCCTTTACTTTCCGGGTCATAGCCCTCGCAGGCACGGATACGGAAGCCGGCCGCTGTGGCGTACTGATGAAAACGTTGATTGAGCTCCAGCTCCCGAAACACTTCACTGATCACCACCAGTTTGGTTTGATCATAAACACATTCAGCTGGCATGCCGCCGAAATAGCGAAATGCCGCATCGTGCTGCTGAATCAGAGTTTCCGTATCAATGGGCCGGTCGGATACAGATACATACATCAGCCTGGAACAAGACAGCACAAACACCATGAAATACACTGTAGTTTCCACACCGCCAATCATGACACCACGCAACTCGCCGCCATCGACCTGACACTGTTCGCCCGGCACCATGTCCAGTACCGGTTCATAATAGCGCTGCTGCTTGACGCTGATTTCCTGCTTCAACGCTTGAATGTAGCGGCGTACCGAACGGTCGGAAACCGCCAGCATCTCCTCTTTGGCTTTCAATTTGCGCAGCACCTTGACCGCCGACAAGCCCGGCCAGGTCTGCAGCAGATGGATAATATACTCCCGGTAGTCATCCAGTTTTTTACCACGCTCTGTGGTTGCCTGTAAGGCCGTAATTTCAGCCTCTGTCAGTTTCAGGTACTTCGAGACTGTATGCCGGGAAATACCCGGTTGTCTGGCAATCTTGCGCATCGATAAGCCATTGCCTTCGTTGTATAACGCTTTGATTTGATGAATCACGTTCCACTCCTTCACAGGACTCCCTGAAAAAATTCAGGGACTCTCTCAGATTTATTTCAATAAATAAAGTCTGAAAAAGTAGCTCACTTTTGTTGGCCAGTTTTGGTCTATTTTAATTGGCCATTAACAGCTGCTTTAAAATTGCCGATGATGAAGGTCTGTTACTGCTGGATTTAAAAGACCTGCGCGCCATGCTGGTTAAAGTCGATGATCCCGATGACGTTATCTCCATCAAGATTGATCGCCGTACCTTGCCAGCCGGAAGCTACACGGCAGATGGCTTTGAAACCCGGCAGGTATTTGATATTGATATTTCACGGATTGTGACGGAATATCGTGCGCAAAGGCTTATCGATGAACAAGGTCGTCGGTTTGTTGCTCCTTTTCCCGAGGGCGTAACAAAAGCCGTGCAATATGGTGACCAACTCAAGGCGCACGCCGTGTATCTTTCGCAGTACCAATTATTGCCCTGCCAGCGCATCAAGGATTATTTTTCCGATCAATTACAGATCCCCATCAGTGAAGGTTCGTTGGTTAATTTCAATCAACCAGCCTTTGAGAAGCTGGCATCCTTTGAGCCGATTTGCAAGCAAAGACTGGCGGCAGCTTCTGTTGTACATGCCGATGAAACGGGCATTAACATCAATGGCGCCAGGTACTGGTTGCATTGTGCTTCTAATGATTTATGGACACATTATTTTCCCCATGTAAAACGGGGCAAGGAAGCGATGGATGTCATTGGCATCCTGCCTGACTTTCATGGCATTTTATGCCACGATCACTGGAAGCCTTACTACAAGTCCCCCTTCACTCATGCCTTGTGCAATGCGCATCATCTGCGTGAACTGACCCGTGCCCGGGAGCAGGATGGACAGCAGTGGGCCAAAGAAATGGAAACCCGGTTAAAAAAGATCAATCAGGTCGTCGATGATGCAGGGGGGAAGCTTGAAGCAAGAAAAGCGGCCTGTTATCGACGACGATATCGAGATTTATTAGAGAAAGCACAAATTGAATGTCCGCCACCAACCCCGTTGCCCGGTAAACCCAAACGTGGGCGCCTCAAGCGCAGTAAATCCAGAAACTTACTGGAACGGCTGATCAATTACCAGGATGATGTCTTACGCTTCATGAGAGAAATGGATGTGCCATTTACTAATAATCCCGGTGAGAATGATATCCGCATGACCAGGGTGCAGCAAAAAATATCGGGGTGTTTCAGGAGTGAGCAGGGTGCCATCACCTTCTGCCGTATTCGGGGATATCTATCCACTTGTCGTAAACATCATGTCAGTGCCTCTGAAGCGTTGGTACTGGTATTTAAGGGGAAATTACCGGAATTTACTCAGTGACCTGATGCTTTTGGTAAAATACGCTGAGTAGTTACAAACAGATTTTGTAGAAACACAAAGATGCTGTGCGGATCGATCGGAGGCACCTAATCACTCAGGAAGCAATCAACGGGTCGTTTTCAACAACAGTATCGGTTCTTCCTTTTCCTGTCGAATTGCTGATAGATACTGGTTTCCATCAATGCCATTCGCAATGAGAGTTTCTATTAACAAGGGTTTGGTTAATGCCGCATCGGTCATGTCTCTGATACTTTGAATAAGATTGACCGTTTCCGTTTGCTGGGCCCTGAATTGACTGTAGATTATTTGTTCCGGTTTTTCGGACAGGATTTTTTGTGTGAGATGAAAAGGTGAAATTCCATCGAAAACAGTACTGTATTCTTGTCCAATCTGCTTTGCACTTTTATGAGCGGCTTCAAGTTCATTGGCGGATAGCAAACATTCGACGCGGCCGGCGTTACATAAAGACCAAGCGTTGATATAAAACTTCAACAAGTCTTTTTTGACAATTTCTCCTTGGAGATAATTATCTATTTCGCCTTTAAAAAATCCGCTTTCCTCTACCAATCGGGATTCCAAATACAGCCATCTACTGACAGGGTCTTTAAATGCGTGCGCTAAATCGGCTTGTTCATATAATGATCGTATTCTGTAAAAACGATCTCTTAATTCCCGTTCATGCAATTCCTGAAACTGCTGGTCTATTTTTTCTGACAAGGATGAAATCTGATTTGAAATGCTATCCAGACGCCGGTTTATCATGGCAAATCCAAGCACATTGATGCCGATACCCGCCAAAGAAACGCCCAAATTGGCGTATTGCAAAATCTGTAAACTTTCGATCATAGTTTTCAACTGATCCAGTTGAATATTGGCATAGAGACTGGAAGACGAGGTCAGAATATCAAAAGGAGTAAAAAACATGTTGCCCGGATTGCCCAAAACGTTTTGGACGGCTCCGGTTTCCTGGACGTGGGCGACGATTTTTCCGGTAGCGCTTTCTTTCAAAAGTGTTCCAATTCGAATCAGACTGCCATCCATCAAAGCGGCTGCATATTCCGAGGGAATGCTAAATGGAATAGTGCTCATTACTTATTTATTTCTAGCACCAGATTGTTGGACGCCTCATTAATTTTTTCTTGCAAACATTGAGCGATAGCGTATTCATTGTAGAGAACCCGTTCTTTAATAAATTGATGAACCTCCTTTTTATAGGACTCGTGTCTGTTGGTTATTTCTTTGCTTCCAAATACCCCTAGTCCCACGCAAACTGCACCGCCAATTACGACCACGGGCCAATTGATCACGGTGGTCGTAACGCCTAACCAGCCCAGGATGCCGCCCGCTGACAAGGAGCTGGTCGATAAAGGTAACAATACTGGAATACCGGCGGCGGCAGCGCCGCTTGAAAGGATGCCCCACTTGATTTGTTCAGTGCTGTTATCCTGAAATTCTATTTCGTTGTCGATATTCTTATATTCGATGAAATGGCGATAGATTTTGTCCTGCTCTTCTTGAGCTTCTTTCATCAATAACGATACCTCCGTTTCAACCCACTGTTTGTAGACAGGTTCCAGGTTTTCCTTAAAATAACTTTTGCCTTTTAAGAAATCAGTGAAGGCCATGCGTTCGATTTTTGTGTCGAGATCATTGAGCAACAAGGGCAATTCGCGCTGAAGATGGTGATAAACTATCTCAAGATGCTTATCCCGCCAGTCCAGTAACGCTCTACGAAGCTGGGTTTTGTCAACAGAATTCATTTGATCTGACCTATTGCCCATAGTGTTTTTTAGCCCTTCAAATCAAGAGTAGGAATGCTTACATTAGCAAACTGTTTTATAATTTCCAAGCAACTTGTCAGCAAACATCAGCCGCCTGTTTTTGTACGGTAAAACTAACTCAACCATCATGTTGGACGGAGCCGCTAACGCGGAGAAAAAACCGGCCCCATCGTAAAAATCAAGTGTAACCTCGTTTCCCCTCTATTTCAGAAAAGGGTACTGTGTAAGTTCAATCAACTGACACTGAGGTTACATTACCATGAAATCACCAACCAATGAAAAATTCAACCATTATTATGCTCAGCATTGTAAACATCTCAAACTGAAAGGCTTGCAGCCAAAAACTATCGACGCCTGTTCTCGCGCGATCCGTCGTATCGGTGCTTATTTCGACGGCGATCTGGAGAATCTTTCCCGGGAGCAGTTGCTGGATTATTTTTGTGACCTGCTGGAGCGCCTTGCCCGGGAAAAGCTGTCACTGCCCAAGGCGATGCCGCACAAATGGGTCGTTGACTGCAAGCGGGTCGGTTCGGGTGACAAGGCGCTTATTTATCTGGGGCGCTATCTGTATCGCGGTGTCATCCGGGAAAAGGACATTCTGTCCTGCCGGGACGGCAAGGTCACTTACCGGTATCAGGACAGTCATACCAAACGCTGGCGAAACAAAACCGTCTCCGCTGCTGAATTCCTGTGGTTAGTGCTCCAGCATGTGCTGCCAAAAGGCTTTCGCCGGGCCCGGAATTCTGGTTTCCTGCATCCTGACAGCAAAGGCATGATCCGGATTTTACAACGCCTGCACAACCTCGACCCCAAAAAAGGATTACCTGCCATCCGAAAACGACCCGCAATGAAATGTCCCTGCTGCGGCGGTGAAATGGCCGTACAACGAACGCGCATACCGGTTTTGAGGCGTTGGCTTTGTCGCAAACGCTGGCACCCATTTAAACGAGGAGGATTCGTTACGGTTATGTAGATTCAAAACACTTTCCCCCTCCTTCAAGCAGTTTGGTACTGACTGAGGAGCGCGTTCGGTCTGAAATCAGGGCTAATCAGTCAAAGAAGCACCCTGACAACGGAGCGCAAGGGAAATCCGTCCATTTTCCAATCATCGGACAAAAAAACAGCCACCTGACTGTTCAATCGGGCAGCTTCACAAAAAGCTATTTTCATAGCATCGTTCACACCTTCACTTGACCCTGGGCCCGTCCAACAAACGGTTCATATCGTGGCTCGCTTCGCGATCACGACATAACCTTATTCGTTAGGCAATTTCAGTTTTTTGATGCTTTAAACTCATCTTTTTTCTTCTTTTCTTTGATACCAAAGTAGGACATGGCAGCGAGGACGAGCGAAATAAATGACCAAAAAGATAGGTCACATGTACTGCCAGAAAAACCAACAAACCCAAAAAATGATGCAACTAAAAATATTATACTTGATACTTTTGGACACTTAAATACAAACGCTGAACCCAAAATGAACAAGAACCATAGCAACATGCCAATTGCACCCCAACCAGAATGGTCTTGATCGACGGTACATGAGGGCATTCCAAAGAGCACAACCAAACACAACCCAATTATAAGAACAGCTAGCCTCATTGTATTTTCCTCTATAGTTTAGTTTTTATGTAACTACTCAGCGTATTTTACCAAAAGCATCAGGTCACTGAGTAAATTCCGGTAATTTCCCCTTAAATACCAGTACCAACGCTTCAGAGGCACTGTTTACGACAAGTGGATAGATATCCCCGAATACGGCAGAAGGTGATGGCACCCTGCTCACTCCTGAAACACCCCGATATTTTTTGCTGCACCCTGGTCATGCGGATATCATTCTCACCGGGATTATTAGTAAATGGCACATCCATTTCTCTCATAAAGCGTAAGACATCATCCGGGTAATTGATCAGCCGTTCCAGTAAGTTTCTGGATTTACTGCGCTTGAGGCGCCCACGTTTGGGTTTACCGGGCAACGGGGTTGGTGGCGGACATTCAATTTGTGCTTTCTCTAATAAATCTCGATATCGTCGTCGATAACAGGCCGCTTTTCTTGCTTCAAGCTTCCCCCCTGCATCATCGACGACCTGATTGATCTTTTTTAACCGGGTTTCCATTTCTTTGGCCCACTGCTGTCCATCCTGCTCCCGGGCACGGGTCAGTTCACGCAGATGATGCGCATTGCACAAGGCATGAGTGAAGGGGGACTTGTAGTAAGGCTTCCAGTGATCGTGGCATAAAATGCCATGAAAGTCAGGCAGGATGCCAATGACATCCATCGCTTCCTTGCCCCGTTTTACATGGGGAAAATAATGTGTCCATAAATCATTAGAAGCACAATGCAACCAGTACCTGGCGCCACTGATGTTAATGCCCGTTTCATCGGCATGTACAACAGAAGCTGCCGCCAGTCTTTGCTTGCAAATCGGCTCAAAGGATGCCAGCTTCTCAAAGGCTGGTTGATTGAAATTAACCAGCGAACCTTCACTGATGGGGATCTGTAATTGACCGGAAAAATAATCCCTGATGCGCTGGCAGGGCAATAATTGGTACTGCGAAAGATACACGGCGTGCGCCTTGAGTTGGTCACCATATTGCACGGCTTTTGTTACACCCTCGGGAAAAGGAGCAACAAACCGACGACCTTGTTCATCGATAAGCCTTTGCGCACGATATTCCGTCACAATCCGTGAAATATCAATATCAAATACCTGCCGGGTTTCAAGGCCATCTGCCGTGTAGCTTCCGGCTGGCAAGGTACGGCGATCAATCTTGATGGAGATAACGTCATCGGGATCATCGACTTTAACCAGCGTGGTGCCAATATGCCCTTTCTGTCCACCACCTGGTTTTTTTGATCCAGCCCGTGCTTTCCTTTTACGATCAGGATCACTTGATGGCGGCCTGGAACTGTTACTGCTGTTAAGTCCGAGCCGATGCATCAAGAGCGTGACCAGCAACAACAATATCTCCAGCGAAGACCGCAGCGCCGGAGATAAATCGGCTTCATCTTCAATCAGCTGCCGGGCATGGGTAATGGCAGCCTCTACATCAATGGAATCAATCTTCAATGAAACGGCCTGTGTGTTTAAGTACAGGACTCTTGTCTCATGGCTTTTGAAATACGAATTTTTGCCTCTGTGTTGCCCGTCATCGTATTTTAGAAATGCACGGCAGCAGGGCTATCGGGCAGTGCTTATAAGGCAACACGCCTCAACTAACGCAGGCTAATACAGTAAACCTCTTGCGCCAGGTGTTGCCGTCAGAAAATCAAAAATAACGCTAAAATCGTGTCAAGCAGTTTTTTTACTTATTTACGCTGAGTAGTTACTTTACTGATGTTACGCGCTACGCCGGATAATTGATAAAATTTGAGGATGAACAAAGAGAAATTAGACCTGTACACAGACTATTTAATCAGCAATACGAGCTATGCGACGGCGACGGGTTTGTCGTCAATGTTAGATGGAGAAGTTAGCCATGATAGTATCACGCGTTTTTTATCGTCCAGGACGTACACATCAAAAGACCTCTGGCTGGAGGTTAAACGAACAGTCCGGAAGATTGAAGAAGAATCAGGGTGTTTGATTTTTGACGATACCATCCAGGAGAAGCAATGGACAGACGAGAATGAAGTCATTTGTTGGCATTATGACCATTGCCAGGGGCGGTCAGTCAAAGGCATCAATCTATTGAATGCCTTGTATCATACGGGCAATGTTTCGATACCCGTAGCCTTTGAAGTGGTCAAAAAACCGATTCAGTTTTGTGATATCAAAACAAAGCAGGTTAAACGAATGGCTACGGTGACCAAAAATGAGCTGATGCGTGCGATGATTCAACAGTGTTTGAACAATCGGCTTCAATTTCGCTATGTGTTGATGGATAGCTGGTTTACGGCTAAAGAGAATCTGGAGTTTATTGTTGACAAAGACAAACATTTCATTGGGGCTTTAAAGGATAATCGTTTGGTGGCGTTGAGCGTAGACGACAAGAAACAAGGAAAATTTACCCGTGTCAGTGACATTGCATTAGAGGATAAACAAGCAGTACGCGGCTGGCTAAAAGGCTACCCACATGAAGTCTTGATTGTCCGGCGAATCTTTACAAACAAAGACGGCAGTACGGCAACCGTTAATCTGGTGTGCAGTGATTTAACATTAACGGGTAAAAAGGTTGCGGCAATCTATCAGAAACGCTGGAAAGTCGAAGAATTTCATAAATCATTGAAATCCAATGCCGGGTTGGCAAAGTCGCCTACTCGTACCCCAACAACACAAAACAATCATATTTTTATGGCCATTATGGCGGTCTTTAAACTGGAGTGTCTCAAAATAAAACACCAAACCAATCATTTTGCTTTGAAGGCTAAATTATATATCAAGGCTATTCGGCAGGCTTTTGCTGAATTGCAACAATTCAAGACCGCGTAACATCAGTTACTTTAATTTTAATTGCGTGAAACCGGCTTTCGTTGCTGTCCATACTGCCAAAAAACCTTGCGGGGTGGCGACAATTTTGGGATGCGTGGCCCGGGTTCCTGCTTGAGAGAACAGTTGGGCGCTACCCCAGCTTTTTCCGCTGTCCAGAGACTCGGCCTGAAAAACAGCCATGCCGGCGTCTGTCATCATATCCCAGACAGCGACTACTTTACCGTTGTTCAGCGCTGCAATATCGGCATGCGTCGCGGAGTCATCACCTAATTGACTTGGGGCAGACCAACTTTGCCCACCATCATCGGAAAACAGATGATAAACGCCGGCCACATCGCTTTTACCGGTTCCCACGATGACATGCATACGTTTTTTATCCGCCTGATTTTGAAAATCCATGCCGGCGCCAATATGCGGACAGCCCTGAAAAAACCAGTCAAATTCCCCCACCGTCGGCAAATATCGCCAGCGATGCGATGCATCCAGCTTGCCAATTGACATATCCGAGGGGTCTTTATCCCGATAAACTACATAGCTGGAACCTTCTCCATCATTCTTGATGACATTCCAGCAGCAGGAACAGCTTTTTGCATCCAGTGTCTGGTTTTTGCTCCAGTGTTCACCCTTATCCATTGAATAGGCATAGCGCAAGCCCTGCCCTCCATCGCGCGAATCCAGCCAGACCGCTTCAAAACCATTCGTGCCCGCCGTCAAATCGATAAACCCATGCGGGCCGCCCCGCCAATCTGGCGGCGCATCGATGCGCGCCCAGCTTTTACCGCCATCCATCGAGCGGGCCGCCTGCATCGGGCCTGTGTGAAAGCGGTTGGCGTCGGTGTATTGCGTCCACAGGGCAATCACGGTTTTACCTTGCGCGGCAATTTGCGCATCGCGCCCCCGCCCCATTTTGACCAGCAAATGATTATCCCCCAGAATAACCACCGGTTCTGACCAACTGTTGCCGCCATCCGTCGATACCTGGTGCAATAAAACTTTTTCGGTCGCGCTTTGGCGGCCAGTCAGCAAATGCGTATAGCGGCCATCCTGATAAATATCCAGACTGGTTACGCCCTGTGGCTGGTGCTTACCATGCCCCCTTTTTTGTTGCGGCGGCTTTGTCGTTTCCGGCCTGGTTTCAGCACAGCTACTAACGATGCCGGCCAGCAATATGCAGAAACCTGCCGCTGCAAAAATTTTTTGTATTGTGTTTTTCATATCCCCTCTCGTGTAACACAAAAATCCGCCGTATAACGACATATCTACACATCTTTTTCATCGCGCCCATGCTCCTGCGTGGGCGCGTCAAAACTTCACGCTCTGCGTTCTTAAAGCGTCAAAACAAAGAATTTTTGCTTAGAACCCAAGCGCATGGCTTTACGAAAATCCCTTTCCCAAGCAGGAGCTTGGGAACCAGAAAACGTAAAAACCCACCGAATGACGGCGGGTTCTGAAAGTCGCCTATTGATTGCTGTTAAGGAAACGCTGATTTGTTCAGCGTCTCCTTGCGACACAGGGATGTGTCGCCAAAATAAATAGCATCAAGCTATTGATTTTGTGAGCAAAGTGTAAATCATATTTGTACTTTGCGGTCGCTGACAGTATGGATGATTTGTTCAGCGTTTCCTTAGAAATCCAGACCAATCCGGGCAAAGTAGGTTCTTTGTGGATATGGATGGAAATCATAATAATCTTCATCCAGCAAATTATCAATACCAAATGAAATAGTTGCCGTCATATCGTTACCTAACGGTTGCTTATACATCGACTTGAAATTGAGCAAATGATATTCGCTGGAAGAACCGTACACCCTGAGATCAGGATTATCTGAATTGTCTTCATTGGTGTATTGCGGGCCGCGATAATTAAAGCTGACCGTATTATCCCATTGTTCGGTCGTATGCCAGGTTGCCGCAGCATTCAACTTCCAGTTGGAAGTCCGCACCCACTGCTTTCCGATCAATGCTGTATTGTTCGGATTATCTCGAATGGTTTTATCCAGCCAGGTGACGTTGAAATCCAACGCGACAGGCAAATCCATGACATGATCTTGACGAAAAACAAACTGTACGCCAAAGGTCTGAGTCCGGCCAATGCCTAAAAAAGTACTGACTCGCTGACCACCAATGATTTGCGTGGTGTTCATGATTTCATCTTCAATCTCATTGAAAAAAATATCGGTTCCAACTTGTCCTTCTGGGATTTGATAGCCAAAATGCAGATTGTGAAAATTTCCATTTTCAGGCCCAAGACTTGGATCTGGAATATTTTTACTCACCCCTGCAGAAGAACTCGCAAACAGCTCGCCTACTAAAGCAAAACGATACGCTCTTGAGAATGAATATCGCGCGGTAAAATTGCCCGGCTCCCAGGCTAATGAAAATTTAGGCGATATTCTAATTTGATCCCGATCGGCAAAATGTCGGTCATATGCACCAATTTTAATATCATGCCCATCCGACGAACTCCAAGAGTCCATGCGAGCACCAACCAGCACCGTCCAATCCTCGATAAAACGATAATCCAGTTGAGCGAAACCACTATGCAGTTCCGTTCGACCTCCTGAATCCTGCTTCAGTGAGGTTTTCGCCTGGTCGGAGATATTGCTAGAATTATAAACCTTGATATTCAAATAAACCTGATTGTATTGATAACCCCACATAAAGCCAAGATCTTCATTTCCAAAAAGATTTTGCGTAGCCAATTTGAAATCAAGCGTGGTCCACCACATGGTTTTATCTTTAATGGTTCCCGAATTATCATCATTTGGATCCAACGGGCTATAGGTTGGGTTGACGCTGTAATCTTTATAAGCATCAAAAAAACTGGCGGAAGCATCGATACTCCAATCCTCATTCAACTGACCAGATAAATTGAGTCCATAAGACAATGTCTGACGTTCGTTTTTACTGGGGGCATAGCGACTTACGCCAAAATTTCTCTTGGTCGGTTGAAACTCATAACCATTTTGATTGGCAAAGGTCGTACCCGTCCCCCAAAAAGGTGAGCCATCCGCCTGTTTGAGATAATTCCTCCCAGCCAAATCATCCCAACCGGTATTACGTTCGAAATCTTCAAATGCGACGGTGAACAATGCTCGTAAATCTTCAGTTAAATCGTAACCAACCTTCAATGAATACAAATCACTCACTGTTTCTTCAATCCCTGAATCCCCCGTAATGATGGTTTTGTTACCTTTGTTGTCCGTTGTAAACTGACCGCCGGTTACTGGCGTTCCAGCTGTACCGGGTGTCACCTTCTGCATATCCCACATCTGCGGTTGTCCCTGGTTTTCCAGATGATTGTAAAAACCAAACACCGAAAATTTATCGAACCGGTTGCCGGCGGAGATAAATTCCTTATGTCCCCACAAGGTATCATCCCGGCCAAACCTTTTTACCGGTTGCAAAATCCCCATCACATCCATATGCATGGAAAATTTTTCCGGCATTTTGGTTTTAACCTTGATGACGCTGCCAAATGAATTGCCGGAATATTCTGCCGAAAAAGGTCCATACAAAATATCGATGGATTCCACGGAATTCGGCGCGATCAAATTCCAGCGCGGTGCGCCGTTCCACTTGGTCTGCGCCATATTGCTCAACGGAATGCCATCCTGGAAAAGCATGGTATGGGCTGTCTGAAAATTGGTCGACCCCCGCGTCGCGACCACGCCATTGGTATCGCCGATAAAACGCCGCCTGACTTGAATCCCCGGAGCATTGCGCACCAGATCCGTCGCGGTGGTGGCATTGATTTTCTCCATATCTTTTTCGGTAATTTGAAACTTAGGCGTTGCGATGGAAGTATTTGGGAATAACTTATGCGCGGTGGTGATAATCATGTCTTCGCCATGATAGATTTCCCCCTGGTATTCGGCGCTTACCGGCAAAGTCGAAAAAACGCCCAAGCAAATATAAAATGGTTTTAATCTAACGTTCATGAATAGGCCTGCTGTTTGTTGTCTTTTTGCAACCGATCGTTGCAACCAGGCAATAAAATGCACAGCCTATGCCATCCTTATATTTAATTTTTAATATCAATATGTTGGATAACGTTATTGTTTTTTTTAACGATTTGTTCGAGGAATTTTTTAATAAACTATGTTATTTAACCCGAAATGGGCAGGCCAAATAACGCAACTGTACCCGCGCAGCCTTTACGCCGGATATTTCCCCCGAATCCAGATTAAATATTGCAGTTTTTAATGGCATTCAAACTGTCTGATGTAAAATACCCTGATGTCTGAATCTTTTTTCTCCATTTCCGGCTGGAAACAGCGTCTGGTGTTCTGGCTGGGCGCTATTCTGGTTGGGCTGCTGATTGTCGCCATGACCTTGCTCAGCGAATGGGCGGGTAAAACCTATCGAGTTTTATCTGAACAAAATTTCTGGTTTAACTTTATTATTGCACCACTCGGTTTAAGCCTGACCGCTTGGCTGACTTTCCGCTTTTTCCCAGGATCCGAACGCAGTGGTATTCCGCAAGTCAAAACCGCGCTGGAAATTCATGGCGATTTGTCCCAACGCAATCATTTACTGTCATTACGCATCGTCTTCGGAAAAATGCTGTTGACCATCATGGGGTTGTTTTCCGGCGCATCGATTGGTTTTGGCGGACCTGCCACGCATGTGGGTGCGTCGATCATGGCATCGCTGGGTCGGGCGGTACGTTTTCCACGCCATTATATGGAACGCGGCCTGATCCTGGCCGGCAGCGCCGCGGGTTTTGCCGCCATGTTCAGCGCGCCGCTGGCCGGCATTATTTTCGCTATTGAAGAAATGGGCCGCTCACTGGAAGAAAAAGTCAGCTCACTGGTTTTGACCGCTATTGTATTTTCCGGAGTGACGGCTTACGTTTTTTTAGACAATTATATTTTCTTCACTGACAAATCGTTTGTTTTGCACTGGGGAAAAAGCTGGCTGGCCATTCCGTTATGCGGTGTTGCCGGAGGGGTCATGGGCGGACTTTTCAGCCGCTTGCTGATATCGGTTGGTGGCTGGCTGTCCCGCTCACCGATATCGATCGTCACTATCGCTTTCGCCTGTGGCGGCGGCATTGCCTTATTAGGTTTTTATTCTGAAGGCGAAAGTTTCGGCACCGGCTATCAACAAGCCAAGGCGATTCTGAAAGGTGAGTTCATCGACCCCTGGTTTACCCTGTATAAAATGGGCGCCACCTTGTTGACCGGCTTCAGCGGAGTCCCCAGCGGTATTTTTGTCCCATCCATCGCCACTGGAGCCAGCATTGGCGCCAATCTGTTTCACTGGTTGCCCCTGGCGCCTATGCAGGTTATGGTGTTGTTATCGATTACCGCCTATTTTTCCGGCATGCTGCAATCTCCATTAACCTCCTTTGTCATCGTCATGGAGATGACTTACAGCCACGAAATTTTAATTCGTTGATGGCTGCGGCTTTTTTCGCTACCGGCACATCCAAACTGATCCAGCCTGTGCCGCTTTATCGAGCTTTATGCGACAGCTACAAACAATATCTGGATGGAAAATAAATTAGTTGTATTGGTGCTTCTCGCGGCCATCCTGACCGGAACAGCCTGGTGGTTTCGTCCATCTTCATCACCGGCGCCATCCATCACGTTCAAAACGATTGACAATCAATCTTTCCATCTGCAGGATTTCCGCGGTAAACCCGTCATCATCACTTTCTGGGCGACCAACTGCTCTTCCTGCCTGAAAGAAATTCCTGATTTTTTAAACCTTTACAATCTCTATCATTCTCAAGGCCTAGAAATTATCGCAGTAAGCATGCCCTACGACATCCCCAGCCATGTTGTCGCTTTAAAACAACGCTTATCAATTCCCTATTTTATGGCGCTGGACATTGAAGGAAGAATAAATGCCGCATTTGGTGGCGTCGCGCTTACCCCAACCAGTTTTTTGATTTCACATGATGGGAATATTATTTGGCGTAAAACTGGCCGGTTTTCTATTGAAAAAATGCAAGAACGAATCAACAAGATACTAAACAAGCACTAAAGGCCAAGCAAAACACGGGTGTCAGGAAATTTTACACCTTCTTAGAAGTTACGCATTGACAGGCAATGTTAAACTATGGGTTTAAAAAATCCCAAAGTCAATGCAAGGCAAACCTTGATAAGAGAAATAACACGCCCCTCAACAGCCTGCTGTACATTACCCATGTATATTGGTTTTTTATTAAGTGAGCCGAAACAAGCTGGTTGTCGACGATTAGGAGAAGTCATGTCAATATCACATGATAGCGTAAATCGATTTCTAAATCGGGAGCATTACACTGGGCGAGATTTATACAATGAAGCCAGCGCAAGCCTGAATTTAAAGGGCGGAACCTTGAGTGTTGACGATAGTGTTCTTGATAAACCTTATAGCCAATATATGGCATATGTCAGTTATTTTTGGTCGGGAAAACATCATAGAGCAGTCAAGGGAATCAATCTTGTCACGTTGTACTACACAGACATTCAAGGAAAACACCAACCACTGAATTTCCGGGTGGTCGATAAGGCGGAAGGAAAGACAAAAAATGACTATTTTCAAGACATGCTGACCGAAGTATTAGCTTGGGGACTAGAACCTGGTTTTGTAACAGGAGATAGCTGGTACAGTTGCGTGGATAATCTTAAATTGACAAGAAATCATCAGACAGGATTATTCTTTGCAGTGGAAGGTAATCGATTAGTCTCTGTTGAAAAAGGTTCATGGGTTCAAGTCAGGCAATTAGAAATCCCGGAAGACGGCTTAATGGTTTGGCTCAAAAATTTTGGGTATGTGAAATTATTTCGGACGACCTTGAAAGAACAAGTTCGCCATTACATAAGTTCACTACCTGATGAAGAAAAACCGCTGTTTTTGACAAGAAAGCATTTACCGAACAACATGATAGGCATTGGCAGATTGAGCAATATCATCGGGCAATAAAGCAGGTGTGTAATATTGAGCGGTTCCAGGTTCGCAATAAAAGAGCAATAAATAATCATATTTTTTCTGCAATTTGTGGCTTTGTTCAATTACAAAAATTGAGCTTTGCAGACGTGATTAATAATTGCTATGGCGTACAGCGGAATTTATTCAACGATGTTATGGCTTCGTTTATCGACACCTTTATGCCAAATATGAATCATTTAAACCCAAAATTCCGATCTGTTGTCAATGCGTAACTTCTACTTCTTTTTTCGTGGACGGCCTCTCTTCATTTGCCCAAGACTTACCTGCAAGGCATTCTCTATCCGGGATTTAAAACTCTCCCCACCCAGCGGCATCCCACTTTGCAGACAGCCTCGCAATTGGTCAATCACATTTTTTTCCAAGACCATGTCAAATAAAGCCCGATAAGCCTGCCGCCGCAATTCATCAGTCTTGCCCAACTGTAAATACAAGGCATGCGGCGTTATTAACAAATTGTCTTTCTGCATTGCATTAAACCCGAAGCTCGACCAGGGATAATCTTCCGGCCGTTCAACCATGCCCGCCCTGATCGGATTCAATTCAATATAACGATAACAACGCAATAAATAGGCTTCTTCCTCAATAATGTTTGCTTTATAGCGCCCTTCCCACAACGTCCCTGTGCGCTTGTAAGTTTTATTGACATAAGAAACATAATAGCGGCCAACATATTGAAACATCCGGCTCAAACCATCCCGGCTTTCAGGCGTGACCAACAAATGCACATGATTTGTCATTAACACATAGGCATGAATCCGACATGCGTATTTCTCAGCTGCAGCCTGCAGATAAGTTAAATACTGAGAATAATCAGCCTCCTCGAAAAAAACAGCTTGCCGATTATTACCCCGCTGAATAGCATGCACCGGAACATCAGGCAAGAAAAACCGTGGTTTTCTAGGCATTTATTGAATCTTTAATTTCAATGCTGAGAAGAAAGGACAAAATTCATGTCGAAAATAGCTTCAACCCTTTTTTATTGATTGCAAACTTAACCAGTTATTGTCACCAACAATAATAAGTGTTTAGCAAGAAGTTTACTGTATAAAAGCTTATCAAAATATTCTTTAATCGCCGTCAAAATCGTAGAATTACGCAGATATAAGTTATTGAAATTCTGTATTTTCTGTCGCTTGTTTATTTTTAAATCAAGAAACAAATAATCTCTCTGACCCCTTAGGCCCTTATCGTAAGCAACTGAATTATAACGGATTAAAGAGGTTTTGCCTTTCTTTTTGGTGAAATATTCGGGCTAGCGCCTCGGAGACCAGATCACCGAAGCTGAGAGGGGCAGGCGGTCAGGGGGGCTCCCCCGGCAGGGCAGGCCAGCGTGCGCTGTCTTGCAGCCCGGCCGGCAAGCCGGAGGCGCGCCGGGTCCCCCTCACCATGGGGCGTGTCGGTGCAACGAGCTTGCGCTGTTGTGGCGGGGCCCCAATCCAAGCTCCAGGGCGAGCGACTGAGTCCGTGCACATCTGACAATTCTTGACTCCCGGGAACGTTCTTTGCTACACCTTGTCTCAGCCTACTAAGGCAGGCAAGAACGATGGGAATGCAGGCGCCACGCCAGAAGGCCGAACCCCTCAGATGGCGCAAGAAAATCTTGCAAATTCTGGTTCACAGGATTAGAATTGCCTTTCTAGAAGGGGAGATTGCTATGCTTGGACAAATATCACAGAGACTCATTGGCTATCGCGTCAAAGCTGCCCGCGAGGCGGTCGGATGGACGCAGGGTCGTTTGGCCAAGGCTATGGACCTGAAAGACCGTCAGAGCGTTTCCGATATTGAGAATGGCAAGCGGGCGCTCAAGCCGGATGAATTCGTCCTGCTGACTGACACACTGGATTGCGAACTCGACTTCTTCCTCAATCCATTCCAAGTCGCCGGCGAGGCCCAGTTCTCCTGGCGCGCCTCTCCCGGATTGGCCGAAGACAGCCTGGACGGTTTTGAGCTGAGGGCCGGCCAGTGGATCGGCCTGCTGCGCTGGTTGCGTGAGAATGAGCAGGATCGGTCCAATCCCCTCAAGCACACCCTGCGTCTCACCACGCAGTCCTCATACAAGGATGCGATCGTCCGTGCTGAAAGCCTGGGCGAGGCGCTTGACCTGGGTGTTGTTTCGGCCGAGCGGCTGGCCGAGAAGATCGAGCAGGAGTTCGACATCCCGGTCCTGTACGTTGACACGATCGAAACCCCGGAGGGAGATTCGATCTCCGGCGCGACCTGTCATCTCCAGGATATGAGATCCTGATCAACCGCAACGAGCCGGAGGCCCGTCGTTTCTTCGACTTGGCTCATGAACTGTTCCACGCTCTGACCTGGGACGCCATGAAGCCGGATCACCGCGAATCCAATTCGGTCGAAGACCGGGCCAAGGGCAAACGCATCGAGCAGCTGGCCAACAACTTCGCCGCTGCTCTGCTGATGCCCCAGGCCTCTTTGGCGAATCTGATCGATAAGCGTCGCATTGATGACGTAAGCCATCTTGCAGACGTAGCCATGCAGTTGCGTGTCGCGCCAGTGGCCCTTGCCTGGAGACTGTTCAATCTGAACTGGATCGGTACGGAAACACGGGATGCCCTCCAACAGGAGCGCCAGCGTCCATCCGTGGCAGGCACGCCGAAGCGGTTCTCCCCAGCCTTCGTTAACATGCTGCACCGCGCAATAGACAGAGGTCACCTGTCCGCCCGCAAGGCAGCCAAAGCTATGGTGGGCAACTCTGACGCAACTTGTGGGCCTGTTTTCCGAGCATTCACTTTCTTCCCCCTTCGAGCTGTAAGGGGCGCGCCGAACATGACCAGATCAACTCCCTGGCGCGTCACTATCGCGCAGGTTGGCTGGATGAGATCCGGGAAAAATTTACCATGATCCCTGCCGCTGTCCGATGTCATCGTGCGGCCAATACAGATGGAGAACTCGTCGTGCAAGTACCAAACCGCATCCTCCTAACCGTCCTGCTGCTGGTATTAACTACGTATCAGGTGCACGCTGCCCAAAAGGTCGGCGAGCCCAACGGCGTGCCGATCGTGCAGATCGCCCCGCCCAATGCGGCCGGGCTGTCATATAACCGCTTCGATAGCTTCGAAGTCGATTCGATTGGGTTGATCATCAACAACTCTAGGTCGGACAGGGCGGACTACGACAGCCAGCTTGCTGGTTCGATCAAAGGCAACCCAAGGCTACAGCATGAGAGCGCCATGGTGATCCTCATCGAAGTCACCGGCAGCGCGCCCAGCCAGTTGCGCGGCCCCATTGAGATCGCTGGCGACAAGGGGTATGGCTATAAGACTGACATAATTATCGTCAACCCTGACGGTCTGGTGATCGACGGCGTGCGCTTCATCAATATCGCTCGCATGACCCTGAGTACCGGACGCCCGACGTTCAATGATAATGGTGACCTGCACTGGCCTGGCCTGAAGACGCTGAATGTCATCGGAGGGGACATCATCATTGAGCGAGGTGGGCTCGACGCTAGGGGGGCAGATTCGGTCGATCTGTATGCTCAGGCCCTGCAGCTGAACGGGAAACTGTACGCCCACACGCTGTCTCTGCGCTTGGGCAGCCAGAGCATCGACTACCGCAGCGGCGTGGCTACACCCAATGAGGCACCCAACCAGCACCAGATGCTGCTGGACAGTTCTGCGCTCGGCGGCATGTATGCCGACCGTATCACCTTGGTGGGCAGTGGTTTCGACTTGTGGGTCAGGTTACCCCCGAAGGTGGTGACGCTCTCAGGCGAGATCCAGATCAGCGTCGAAGGCGAGATCTACGACTACCCCAACCCACTCCCGCCTGATCATGATACTGAGCCGCCTGATCATGATACTGAGCCGCCTGATCATGATACTGAGCCGCCTGATCATGATACTGAGCCACCTGATCATGATACTGAGCCGCCTGATCATGATACTGAGCCACCTGATCATGACGCTGGCGCCCCCCCGCAGGACGGAACTGCAGGGCATGGAGAACCAAAGACACGGCACCATTCTGTCGATGCCGATTTCCTTCAAGCCGTTATCCTTGTGATCTTGGGCTTGTAGTGGGCTGCCATCTCAGCGTAGGTGACGTTGATCTTTGCCGCATAGCGACTGGCCCGAGTGGCCGCGGCCTTCAGGTTGTTCGGGGCCAGCAGATCCGGCACGCCACCGAAGAAGCGCAACATGCGCTGGTTCGAGCCGATCCAGGGGAGGCAGTGACTGGGTGTAAGGCCCCGAGCACCTCGACAAAGACCTGGGTATCACGGATCTCGCAGGTGTGGCGATCGACGATGGGTACACTCGGGCCGCAGTAGTCGATGAAGGCCTTCTCGCCGGCCCGGTGCTGCTGGCGCAGGCTGCGCTTCTGGCGCGCCCGCCACGCACGGTAGCGCCCACAGAAGCGGCTGTAGCGGTAGGCCCGCTCACCGTGCAGGGCGACGTACTCGGCCCACAGCAGCTGCAGGGTCACACCCTTGCGCTTGAGCTCCTGGTGGACCTGGAAGAAGTAGTCGGGTTCGACGAACCGGTCCGGCTTCGCCTTGGCAGGGAACAGCATCGACACCAGCGCCGCTTCATCCGTGTCCTCGGGAAGCGGCCAGGCCAAGGGGCTGGGCTAGGCTAAGGCGCTTGCTGACCACGCCCTTGGATAGAGTGGCTGAGCTTGGCCTCGTGCTTGAGGCGCAGTACTTCGATCGCGGATTCAACTCGCTAGTGCAACGGGTGGGTTGATCCCGAAGAATACCTGATGCAGAAGCTGTAGAAGCGTCGGTCTTTCTACCAGGATCTGTCTTCGGAGCTGGCGGTCGTTGAAGCCCCGGAAACGCAAGAGACGCTGATTGGCTGGCGCGGCAGTTCCGCCAGCACATCGATGCCCCCGACCAAGCGCGAGGCAACGGCGAAATCCGGGGCGATGAACTGGACCTGTCGGCGCTGGAGGATGACGCTGGTGCTGACTATCCTACTCGGTCCGCTCGGACTCATGTATGTGAGTGTGGTCGGGGCGTGGTGTTCTTGATCTCGGCCATATTGCTTGACTTCCTCCCCCTAGTGCTCCTAGTGCAAACAAGCGCAAGTTCTCACTCTATTGAGTAAGTGGCTTAGCCTGATACGTCCAACGAAAAGGCTTAGCCATGGTTTCATTGAAATATTTTATGAAATCCGCTATTTTTTTGTTTAAATCCTCTTTAGATTTAAAGTTGCCGCGCCGGATTACTTTACGCATTAAAATAGAAAACCAGATCTCTATCTGATTAAGCCATGAACAATGCTTAGGGGTAAAATGAAAAACAACCGGATGGTTTGAGTTAGTCAAAAAAGCAGTACGACTTTCCATTGATTTCAAAATACCCTCTTTTCCTTTAACCCTTGATTCTCCTGAATACGAAATTTTTTCGGCAATTAATCGAACCACCGATTCTGAACAATGTGTATTGAGATTATCCATGACTAAATGCCAATGGGTTTGTTTGGGTTGTTGATGAAAAAGCAGGTTCAAAAACCCGGCAAAATCTTGCTCTGTTCGAGTTTCTCCTATACTTCCCATTACTTCTCCCGTGGCCACATCAAAACCTGCAATCAAGGTCTGGGTACCATGTCGAATATATTCAAATTCTTGTCGTTCAACTTTTCCTTTCTTCATCGGCAATGTCTGCGCTGCTCGCTCTAAAGCTTGAATCCCTGTCATTTCATCAATCGAAATCGTTTTGATGCCTTGCGCTTCCCGCTCCAAAGCCCGTTGGCAGGTTTCGCAAATATCTTGACACTTCTCGTTGAAGTATTCATCTTTTTTTGCCGTCAACCAGCCTTTCATCCGGTGGGGTTGCAGGTCCGCTTCTTTTTAAAAAGCGCCCAACAGAGCGTTGTGAAATATAATCAACAATGCCCCGTTTTATCGCTTCATCGGCTATTTCTTGTTGCGTCCAATGAGTGATCGGGCGTTGACTATCCTCTGGGCGTTCGCAGGCTATCGCGATAATGCTGCAAATTTGCTCCGCCGTATAGATAGCAGGCGCACCGCTTCGCGGTGCATCTTGAAGCCGGGCTAAAGGATTTTCTTGTTCACTGTTCTGTAACCGGCGTTTTCGCCAATTTTGAACAGTTGTCCGTCCAGTTTTTAACTGGCGCATGGTTTCATGTACACTAATGCCTTCATCTGCCAACAATATAATACGGCAACGTGTCACCAAATTCTGAGGACTTGTATGTTTACGCACTGTGCCTTGCAATAACGTGCGTTGTTCTTCTGTTAAACTGATTGGGGCTGCTGTTAGACGTGGCATGATATCACCTGCTGAATTTAATATAGTATTATTCAGCATATTACAATATATTCCTCTTACAATATATTCCTCATAAATAGCATTGGTGTTTTCGCTTATGTGCACTAGTGGTAAGTCAGGATTTTCATCGGCTAATTTGCCGATTCTAGCCCAGTATTCAATTTGCCGTGGTGCCCTTCTGTGTTGAGCGTCACCATGTGTTCTCGCATCTGCTATCAGTTCATCTGATAATTTGATTGCTTTAGCCATTTTGAAACCTTTGCTCCTTATAGTGGACCCCGTAATCCGGACAATAGTTTAAACTATGACTATTGAAAAAAGAGGTACAAAAAATGAGCGAAAAAAAACGGAAAACCTTTAGCGGGGCGCAAAAGGCCAAAATCGCGCTGGAAGCGGTTAAGAACATCAAAACGATCAATGAGATTGCTCAAGAGAATGAAGTCCATCCATCTCAGGTAAGACAATGGAAAAAGGAACTGTTGGCCAATGCGGGAAGCCTGTTTGAAGGCAAACGCGGGCCGAAAGCGGTGAAGGCGCAAGACAATCCGGACCGTCTGTACGCCAAAATCGGGCAGTTGAATATGGAACTGGATTGGCTTAGAAAAAAGTCCGGGATCAGCCTATGATCACGCGTCAAAGCTGGGTGGATCAAAAAGATGAGTTGGCGTTAAGTCGGCAATGCCAGTTATTGAACGTTACCCGCTCAGTAATCTATGAACAGAAAAAACGCCAACAACAGCCGGTGTCTGCTGAAGATCAGCAACTGTTGCGGTTGCTCGACGAAGAATATACCCGGCATCCTTTTTATGGCTCACGCCGTATGACAAAGTATTTACGCGGCCTTAACCATCAGGTCAACCGCAAACGGGTTCAGCGGCTGATGCGCATACTGGGGCTGGTCGGCATGGCGCCGGACCCGAACACCAGTAAGCCGCATCCTGAGCATAAAGTCTATCCTAGAAGTTACGCATTGACAACAGATCGGAATTTTGGGTTTAAATGATTCATATTTGGCATAAAGGTGTCGATAAACGAAGCCATAACATCGTTGAATAAATTCCGCTGTACGCCATAGCAATTATTAATCACGTCTGCAAAGCTCAATTTTTGTAATTGAACAAAGCCACAAATTGCAGAAAAAATATGATTATTTATTGCTCTTTTATTGCGAACCTGGAACCGCTCAATATTACACACCTGCTTTATTGCCCGATGATATTGCTCAATCTGCCAATGCCTATCATGTTGTTCGGTAAATGCTTTCTTGTCAAAAACAGCGGTTTTTTCTTCATCAGGTAGTGAACTTATGTAATGGCGAACTTGTTCTTTCAAGGTCGTCCGAAATAATTTCACATACCCAAAATTTTTGAGCCAAACCATTAAGCCGTCTTCCGGGATTTCTAATTGCCTGACTTGAACCCATGAACCTTTTTCAACAGAGACTAATCGATTACCTTCCACTGCAAAGAATAATCCTGTCTGATGATTTCTTATCAATTTAAGATTATCCACGCAACTGTACCAGCTATCTCCTGTTATAAAACCAGGTTCTAGTCCCCAAGCTAATACTTCGGTCAGCATGTCTTGAAAATAGTCATTTTTTGTCTTTCCTTCCGCCTTATCGACCACCCGGAAATTCAGTGGTTGGTGTTTTCCTTGAATGTCTGTGTAGTACAACGTGATAAGATTGATTCCCTTGACTGCTCTATGATGTTTTCCCGACCAAAAATAACTGACATATGCCATATATTGGCTATAAGGTTTATCAAGAACACTATCGTCAACACTCAAGGTTCCGCCCTTTAAATTCAGGCTTGCGCTGGCTTCATTGTATAAATCCCGCCCAGTGTAATGCTCCCGATTTAGAAATCGATTTACGCTATCATGTGATATTGACATGACTTCTCCTAATCGTCGACAACCAGCTTGTTTCGGCTCACTTAATAAAAAACCAATATACATGGGTAATGTACAGCAGGCTGTTGAGGGGCGTGTTATTTCTCTTATCAAGGTTTGCCTTGCATTGACTTTGGGATTTTTTAAACCCATAGTTTAACATTGCCTGTCAATGCGTAACTTCTATACAAGTCCCCCTTCACTCATGCCTTGTGCAATACGCATCATCTGCGTGAACTGACCCGTGCCCGGGAGCAGGATGGACAGCAGTGGGCCAAAGAAATGGAAACCCGGTTAAAAAAAGATCAATCAGGTCGTCGATGATGCAGGGGGGAAGCTTGAAGCAAGAAAAGCGGCCTGTTATCGACGACGATATCGAGATTTATTAGAGAAAGCACAAATTGAATGTCCGCCACCAACCCCGTTGCCCGGTAAACCCAAACGTGGGCGCCTCAAGCGCAGTAAATCCAGAAACTTACTGGAACGGCTGATCAATTACCCGGATGATGTCTTACGCTTTATGAGAGAAATAGATGTGCCATTTACTAATAATCCCGGTGAGAATGATATCCGCATGACCAAGGTGCAGCAAAAAATATCGGGGTGTTTCAGGAGTGAGCAGGGTGCCATCACCTTCTGCCGTATTCGGGGATATCTATCCACTTGTCGTAAACATCATGTCAGTGCCTCTGAAGCGTTGGTACTGGTATTTAAGGGGGAAATTACCGGAATTTACTCAGTGACCTGATGCTTTTGGTAAAATACGCTGAGTAGTTACGAATTTTCTGTAATAACCATGTTGCAAATATCCTTTTGCCCGGTCAGACAAACCCGCGTAAAATACATCTGTGCTGATGTTTTTTTGGATTTGGAAATGGCCGGGCTGATTTTTTAATTAGACCGGCTTTTTTGTGCCTGCCGTTCTTCAAGTTCATATCTGGCGTTATCAGCCGCCAGCGCCCCGGCATTAGCCGTTAAAATGCAAGCCATATCTGAGATTTCGGGTTGCTCATTTTCTGCCGCTTGGATGATTTCCTTTAGCTCATCGATATCAAAGTCGAGAATGCAAGCCATGCTGGTGCTTATCAGGATTTTTTCAATAGATGGGACAAGTTTCAGTTCAGACATGGCGCGCCTCCCGCTCAGCTTTCATCCTGACGCGCTTTTCAATAATCAGCGATAACAGCTCTTCAGCTTCACATTGCAGGCAAACAAGGTCGCTACTGGTCAGGGTGTTAGATGCAATGCCATCAGTCACGGTTTTAAGCCATGCCTTGGTCTTGCTTATCTTTGCCAGTAATTCATCATTGATTGATTCAGCCATGGCGCACCTCCAAGCCTGCAAACTTAATCAGGGCTTTTAGATGGTGGTTTTTTACGCTGACAGCCTCAGAGAAAGGCACGCGCCGCACCAAAGAGCGGCCAGAACGGGTAACAACATTAAAACGGGATTGATATTGATTGCTGGCGGACTTTGCCAGCTTGCTTGTTGGGTTTCGCATGGTTGCGGTCTCCTGTAGTGTGGAATAACCGCCGCCCGTTGGTTCCAATCTCGGGGTGGCGGTCTGAGCAGGGTTGGAACTACCGGCTACAGGAACCGGCGAACCCGAAGGTTCCCCTGAACAGTCCACCATAACGAACGCCAGGCACAATAAAACTGCTGGCTTTTGGGGTGGGCAATAAAAAACCGCGTGTAATGCGGCCTTTTGGCCTGTAGTTTCCGGGGTTCCAATCCCGACCGCTGAATGGGTCAACGGCAGGGATAGATTAACTTGGACGTTGCTGGCTGTCAACATTACGCCACCTCCCCGCCGTCACGTTCGGAGGCGCGCTGCTCAATCCATTGGTCAATTTCTGTTTCAAGCCAGCCGCTGGTACGTTCGGTCAATTTGACCTGTTTAGGGAATTTGTTTGCCCGGATTAGGGCATAGATTGACGACCGTGAAAGGCCGGTTTTGGTTTTAACTTGGGGTAGTCGGATGATTGAACCCATCTTTAAAGCTCCTTAGCCTTTGTTGGCTATTGGTGGTTAAGATGGGGGGGGAAATAATATTGATTTGGTTTACACGGTAGAAGCCGTCTACCAAGCATAGCTTACGCGCTGCCGGGCAGCGTGTAGGTAAATTATTTATTATTTAGCCATTGCCTAACAGTTCTGAATGAGTAACAAATACCAAGCTCTTTCTTAATTTCTTCAGCGGCTTTGTCCTTGGTCTTAAATCTGTGTTTATTTTTTTTGTAATGCTCGATAGCTCTGGCTTTGTCTTCTTTTGTTTTCTCATGCCGTTTATTCGCTGCAAGCTCCGCCTGCATTTTTCTGGCGATTAAATTATCATTTTCAGCGCCTATTGATTTCTGATATATGCCAAGATAATAATTGGCTTTTGCCATCTCCTCCATGCCTTTTGATATTTTCTTTTCATCAATAAATTTTTCTGCCAGGTTGGAACTATAAACAGCCATAGATAACGCTAAATATTTTGTTCCCATAAGACTTTTTGCTTTGTTTAGAATGTTACGCCCATGCTTTATGATTTCTTCTTCAATATCCTTCTCGAAGGCGGGATTATTAAAGGTTTCTTTGTAATATTCATTAACCGCTAATAACGGCATAAGCTGTAGAATAATGAAGTTATCTACTGGCGCGGCTTTTACTAATTTACTGATTCTTTTTTTTGTAGCTTTTAGCGTTTTTTTGATTGCAAGCAGATATAAAGCCGCTTCTTTTAGGTGTTCTCGGTTATCCATTTTCGCCGCTCCATCAAAGCGTTGCATCACTGAAGGGAAAGCCCGGCATGCTGGGTGATGAATCCAGCGTTTCAGCCGCTAAACCTAGCCGGGCACGTCATTATAAACCTGAGAATATATTGGCGCTTAAATTGCTGAAAAAAGTTGAAACCCAATTGAGTAGAAACGGCCTCATTTCCTCAAAAATTGGCGGTTTCACCACCTAAAAGGGCGAATTTCGCCCCCTTTCGCCTTTTGTTTGCCCCTCTATATCCCGCGCCACTACTGGGTTTTCGCCCAATTCGCCCAATTCGCCCCAGGTGCTTTGTTTTTATTGGCTGCTTTTAGCTATTACGCTGCAAATCGGGATAACATCCGCCCCTTTTTTTAATCCGTCCAGATAATCCGCCCAAGCCTGCATCATTTGGAGGCGTTCGGGTAGGTGTTCGGCGTAATTATAGGCCGCTCTTACGCTATCCCTTTCAGCGTGTGCCAGTTGCCTTTCAATCGCGTCACGGTTCCAGCCTTGTTCATTTAACAGGGTTGAGGCCATAGACCGGAATCCGTGCCCGGTCATTTCTTCCTTGCTGTAACCCAAACGCCTGAGGGCTGCCAGCACGGTATTTTCAGACATTGGCCGCTTGTTGGTGCGTAAACTGGGAAAAACATATTTACCGTTGCCGGTCAGCGGCTTGATTTCATCCAGTATGGCAATAGCCTGTTTTGATAACGGCACAATATGAACCTGCTGCATTTTCATTTTTTCGGCAGGGATTCGCCATTCCCCTTCAATCAGGTCGATTTCTGACCATTCAGCCTGCCTGAGTTCGCCCGGCCTAACAAAAACCAAAGGGGCAAGCCTCAATGCACAGCGGCTTATAAAATGGCCTTCATAGCCTTCTATGGCGCGTAATAATTCGGCTATTTTTTTGGGGGTCTGTAAGAGATGAGAAATGTTTCTCTTTCAGTGGTGGCAATGCGCCTTTGAGGTCTTGGGTCGGGTCTCGCTCGGCGCGTCCTGTCGCTACGGCATACCGGAATACTTGCCCGCATGACTGCATGGCTCTATGGGCTGTATATAATGCGCCACGGCTTTCAATTCGGCGTAATACTGCCAGCAGTTCTGGCGCACTGATTACGCCAATCTGCCGCTTGCCAATCCACGGGAAAACGTCATTTTCAAATCGGGTTATAACGCGCTCCCCGTGCTTTTTACTCCATGTTGGAAGTCGCCCCTTGTGCCATTCACGCGCCACGACTTCAAAGCTGTCATCATTACCGATACGCTTGGTGGCTTTTTTATGTTCGCTGGGGTCGATACCTTCAGCTAATTGTTGTTTAGCATCCTTGTGCTTTTCTCGTGCTTGCTTCAGGCTGATTTCAGGATATACGCCAATGGCCAGCCGCTTTTCTTTTCCAGCAAAACGGTATTTATACCGCCAGTATTTTGCCCCGGTTTTCATCACTTCCAGATACAGGCCGCCGCCATCAAATAATTTATAGCTCTTTTCTTTTGCCTTGGCGTTTTTTACTGCCGTATTGGTTAATTTCATGCTGCCCCCTTGCCTGCCGTGGGTTTGGTCAATATTGGGGGCATCAGATAATTGAGTATTAGGGGCTGCCCCCAGATATGCCCCCGTTTAGGGCTGGATTTAGTGAAACCCTGCTGGACATAATGATACACGGCAGGCACAAAAAAACCAGCAATGACGCTGGTTTGTGTACTTCCTCGGATTTCTCTGGAAGCTAGTTTGATGCCGACGGCCGGACTTGAACCGGCACGACCTAAGTCACCACCCCCTCAAGATGGCGTGTCTACCAATTTCACCACGTCGGCTAAATTATAGGTTCCCACGGAGGACCGTGGGAACCAGATATAGGGAGACCCCGGTAACGCTGAATAAATCAGCGATTCCCTAATAATTTATTCAGCGGCTTTTTTTACAGAATCGATAACTGTATCAGTCGCTTGTTGTGTTTTCTGGCTGACTTCTTCAGTCACATCTTTAATTACTGTTTCAGCCTCTTTAATACTCTTTGTAACAACTGGCAGTTCTTCTGCAGGTGCTGTATCAGGAGCTTTTACACTATCATCGGTCAAAGGAACATCTGAAATTTCAGGGGTTTCCATAATATCGACCGGCTCACCACCGACATTACCGGTCAAGAAAGCCAAACCGAGACTGGTCAAAAAAAACATCGTTGCCAAAATTGCCGTAGTTCTGGATAAAAACGATGCTGCCCCTTGCGCACCAAAAACAGAACCGGATGATCCGCTACCGAATGCGGCGCCGGCATCGGCTCCCTTTCCGTGCTGCATCAAAACCAGCCCAATGATTCCCAAGCCCAATAACACATGGACGACGATAATTACCTGATACATATTTTCCTACTATTGAATTAAGAGGCCGAACGATAAATACTTAAGAATGACTCTGCATCCAGTGATGCGCCACCAATCAAACCACCATCGATATCTGGCATGGACAACAGTTCTTTGGCATTGTCCGGCTTCATGCTACCACCATAAAGAATCTGAATTTTCTCGGCGACATCGGCATTTTGTTTAGCCAGCCCTTCCCGGATATATTTATGCACTTCCTGAGCCTGCTCTGAAGTGGCCGTTTTACCCGTGCCAATCGCCCAAACGGGTTCATAAGCAATAACAGCATTGGCCAACGCCTCAATACCTGCGGCATCGACTACTGCTTTAATCTGTCTGTCAACAACGGCAAAAGTTTCGCCAGCCTCCCGCTCTTCCAGGGTTTCACCAATACAAAGCACAGGAATGACACCCTGTTTTTGTGCCTGACAAAAACGCGCTGCTACAGACTCATCGGTATCACCGTAATAAGTCCGACGTTCTGAATGTCCAACCAAGGCATAACTGCAACCACAGTCTTTCAGCATGGTTGCCGATATTTCACCGGTATAGGCACCTTTTTCCTGGTCTGCAACGTTTTGCGCGCCCAAAGCGACCGGAGTCGATTCAATAATGCTGAGCACATCGGACAAATAAACAAACGGAACACAAACAGCAATACCTTGATCACCCGCACCTAAACCGGCAACAATCGCTTTCGCCAGTGACACGCTCTCTGTACGAGTGCCGTTCATTTTCCAGTTTCCCATGATCAATGATTGACGCATTATTCAACTCCAGGACAAGATAAAACCCGCTATGTTAAAGGTTTAAGTCGTTTATTTCAAGCAGTAATTGCATTACGAACCTCATCGGCTAACTGATGGGCATATTTATATACATCATCCTGATTTACACCTTCCACCATGACCCGAATCAATGGCTCGGTTCCTGATGCCCGCAACAGTACACGCCCCTGATCGCCCAGTTTTTTTTCAACCGCGACGACCGCCTTTTTAATAGAGTCGAATTTGTTGATATCCACTTTTTTGGCGATACGCACATTGACCATTTCTTGAGGATATTTTTGCATGTCGGCTTTTAATTCGGCCAACGATTTACCGCTCACCTGCATTTCCGCCAACACTTGCAAGGCCGCTACAATACCATCTCCCGTTGTGGTTCTGTCCAGACAAATGATATGCCCTGAACCTTCACCACCCAGCACACCTTTTTCCTTAGCCAATAATTCCATTACATAACGATCACCCACATTGGCCCGAACTAATTTGACGCCTTCCGCTTTCAAGGCATGTTCCATGCCCAGATTAGTCATCAAGGTGCCCACCACAGGCCCGGTCAATTGTCCGCTTTTCAGGCGTGAGCGGGCAATAATATAAATGAGTTCATCGCCATCGACGATTTCACCATTATGGTCCACCATGATCAGGCGGTCACCATCACCATCCAGCGCTATACCTAAATCCGCCCGGTATTCCTTAACCTTTTCAACCAATGCCTGCGGCTTGGTGGCACCACATTCTTCGTTGATATTCAAACCATCCGGCTCGACGCCGATGCTCATCACTTCCGCACCGATTTCGCTGAAAACATGCGGTGCAATATGATAGGTCGAGCCATGAGCACAATCGACCACAATACGCATACCACTAAAGTCCAGCTTCAGTGGCACAGTGGATTTACAGAATTCAATATAGCGCCCGGCGGCATCCGCCACCCGTTGTACTTTACCTAATTTAGCCGACTCGACGGTGGTCATATCGGAATCGATATAACGTTCAATCTGAAATTCCAATTCATCAGGCAGCTTGGTGCCTTGCACAGAAAAAAACTTGATGCCATTATCAGAATAGGGATTATGAGAAGCACTGATCACGATACCTGCCTGGGCTCGTAGTGTTCGGGTCAAATAGGCAATTCCTGGAGTTGGCATTGGACCAAGCATGCGCGTATCAACTCCGGCGGCGGACAATCCGGCTTCCAATGCAGATTCAAACATATATCCGGAAATTCGCGTGTCTTTGCCGACCAGAATAAATCCATGCCCCTCATTTGCAAATACCCGGCCAACCGCCCAGCCAAGCTTTAACATAAAATCAGCCGTAATCGGGTATTCTCCAACCTTGCCCCGAATACCATCGGTGCCAAAATATTTTTTTTCCATAGTCATGATTCTTTCGGATTGTTTTCAAAAATGTACAGAAAGATTGCCCGGCGGCGAATCCATCTTGCAACTTTATAGATCAAGTTTAGTCGCTCAAGAAAAAGAGACTGATTTTTTTAACTGGTGTCAGGCATTGCCCATAAAATCGATTTGGGTTCCCACAGAGGACTGTGGGAACCATGTTTGCAAATCAGCTCCATCGTTACCACACTCCTGCGTGGTAACGACTTTTGGGGCTGTTTATGGTGGACTGCCTGACGGCGAATCCACCCGGCGTCGTTAAGTATTTTGTCCAGCAGAACCATCGATGGCGGAGTCTTGTGATTCAGCCGGTTTTGCCGCCGCGCCGGTTGCCGGCATATCATCATCCCAGTCTTTCGGTTTTCTGACCGGCCGGCGATTCATCAAATCATCGATCTGATCTTTATCAATCGTTTCATATTTCATCAAAGCATCTGACATGGCATGAAGAATATCGATATTATCCTTCAGGATTTTTTCCGCCCGTTCATAGTTGCGGTCGATAATTGCGCGGACTTCCTCATCGATCAGGTGCGCGGTGTCTTCAGCCACGGTCTTGTGCTGAGTTACCGAACGACCCAAAAAGACCTCTCCTTCTTCTTCGCTATATGTCAATGGCCCCAATCGCTGAGACAATCCCCATTTGGTCACCATATTGCGAGCGATTTCGGTAGCTCTTTCAATATCATTGGAGGCTCCCGTTGATACCTGTTCCCAGCCAAAAATCAATTCTTCGGCAATCCGCCCCCCATACAAACTCGATATCATACTATCGAGCTTCCGCTTACTGATGCTGTATTCATCCTTTTCAGGCAGAAACATGGTGATACCAAGCGCCCGCCCCCGGGGCATGATACTGACTTTATAAACCGGATCATGATCAGGCACCAGTTTGCCGACTATGGCGTGTCCTGATTCGTGATAAGCGGTCATTTTCTTTTCTTCTTCAGTCATCACCATCGAACGGCGTTCGGCACCCATGATGAGCTTGTCTTTGGCCGCTTCCAAATCGGCCATATTCACCAGTTTTTTATTCTGGCGCGCTGCATGCAGTGCTGCTTCATTCACCAAATTGGCCAAATCGGCACCGGAGAATCCTGGCGTTCCTTGAGCTATGTATTTGACATTGACATCATCGGCGGTCGGTACTTTACGTAAATGAACTTTGAGGATTTGTTCACGCCCCCGAATATCAGGCAAACCGACGACAATTTGCCGATCGAAACGCCCGGGTCGCAACAAGGCTTTATCCAAAACATCCGCCCGGTTGGTCGCCGCGATGACAATAATGCCTTCATTGCCTTCAAAGCCATCCATTTCTACCAGCAACTGATTCAATGTCTGTTCACGTTCGTCATTTCCACCGCCGAGTCCCGCTCCACGAGAACGACCTACCGCATCGATTTCATCGATAAAAATAATACACGGCGCATGTTTTTTAGCTTCTTCAAATAAATCTCTAACACGGGCCGCACCGACGCCAACAAACATTTCGACAAAATCCGAACCTGAAATGGTAAAAAAAGGCACTTTGGCTTCCCCTGCAATGGCCCGTGCCAACAAGGTTTTACCCGTACCTGGCGGGCCTACCATCAACGCCCCTTTTGGGATATGCCCCCCTAATTTCTGATATTTTGCCGGATCTTTCAGAAAATCCACCATTTCAGCAACTTCTTCCTTGGCCTCGTCACAACCGGCCACATCTTCGAAAGTGACTTTGTTCTGATTGGGATCGATCATGCGGGCCTTGTTTTTGCCAAACCCCAATGCACCACCGCGGCCTCCAGCGCCACCCTGCATTTGCCGCATAAAAAACACCCAAACGGCAATCAGTAATAAGATCGGGCCAAATGAAACAAAAATCTGCATCAACAATGATGGTTCTTCAGGCGGTTTGGCCTTGATATCCACGCCGGAAGCGATCAGGTCATCAATCATGTGAATATCATTGGGCGCATAACTTTTGAACAATTTGCCGTCACGCATTTTGCCCATGATTTTATTGTCTTCAACCACTACTTCCTGAATCTGGCCAGCTTCAGCGGCATCCAGAAATTGGGTATAGGTCAATTGTTCTACGGCATGAGGACCTCTTGGACCAAAGTTGTTGAATACTGACATCAACACGATGGCGATAATAATCCACAACACCAGATTTTTTAGCATATCGTTCAAATCACACACTCCAGGCTTAACAGCCTTGAAATAGTTAATAAATACTATAAACGGGGTTATTTTTTCTTGAACCCTTTGCCCAGAATATAGACTTCGTTACTGCGAGCACGGGACGCTTTGGGTTTGCGTATCACCACCGAGGAAAACATGGCCCTCACCTGGCGATGAAATTCATCAAAACCTGCGCCCTGAAACATTTTGATCAAGAAAACACCACCTTGCGCCAGCACCGTATTAGCTGTATCCAATGCCAACTCACCCAGATATATAGCCCGCGGTTGATCAATGGCTTTGTTACCACTGATATTGGGCGCCATATCCGATAACAACAAGTGTACCGGCTCGCCATCCAGCACCTGGTACAATTGATCCAAAACAGCATCTTCCCGGAAATCACCCTGAATAAAGTCAACACCATCGATCGGTTCGATAGCTAACAAATCCAGACTAATCACTTTATATTTATTGCTGACAATCTTTCTGACATATTCCGACCAACCACCTGGGGCAGCCCCTAAATCAATGACATTCATATCCGGCCGGATAATTTTGTCTTTTTCCTGAATTTCCATTAATTTAAATACAGCACGGGAACGCAGCCCCATAGCCTGTGCTTTTTTGACATATTCATCCTGAAAATGCTCTTGCATCCATTGGTTGCTACTTTTGCTTCTCGCCATATCCTCAGGTAGTGTAAAATTGTCGCTTTAGCTCATATCATGCATAGCATGACCAATCAAAAAGGATCTTCGGTGAACCCTGCTCAAAAAAAGAAACTTAAATCCCAAGCCCATTCCTTAAAACCGGTTATCACTATAGGCCAGCACGGTTTAACCGAAGCTGTTCTTAACGAAACCGACTTGACCTTGAATGCTCACGAATTGATCAAGGTTAAAATTCGGGCAGAAAAAGAAGAGCGTCAGCAAATCTGTGAACAACTATGCCAAAAATTAAATGCCGAACCAATTCAGCATATTGGACAGATCGTCATCATTTATCGAAAAAGTCCGGATAAATAAACCCTCTGTAGATTGCCGTACAGACCTGTCATTAACTGTCTATACGGTAATCAGATGTATTCAATTTTGATAATTCCGTATTCTTTTTCGCCACCAGGCGCCTTGACGGTGGCGATATCTTCAACTTCCTTGCCAATCAGCGCCCTGGCGATGGGAGAGCCGACAGAAATCCGGCCTTTTTTGATATCGGCCTCGTCTTCACCAACTATCTGATAGGTCACAGTTTCTTCTGTGTCCAAATCTTCAATCGTCACCGTTGCGCCAAAAATCACTTTGCCCTTGGCATCCATCTTGGTGACATCGATGATATTGGCGTTAGACAGTTTCCCTTCAATTTCGGCGATACGCCCCTCAGCGAAACTTTGTTGTTCCCGAGCCGCATGATATTCGGCGTTTTCTTTCAAATCACCATGTTCACGTGCTTCAGCAATCGCCGCAATAATGCGGGGTCTGACAACTGTTTTCAATTCTTCCAGTTCTTCACGCAGTTTGTTTGCGCCTTGAACGGTTAAAGGTACTTTTTGCATTGACAACTACTCCATCTTAGCATCTTACCGCCATCCTGGTGAATGCGGTGTTTTTTAAATTTCTATGACAAATAAGGGGGGGTTTTAATCAGCGTTTCCTTAAAGTCACAAACGATAATATATGACTAGGGAAGCGCTGATTAAATCAGTGCTTCCCGAGACACAGGGATGTGTCGTCAAAATCGATAGCTGCAAGCTATTGATTTTGTAAGCAAAGCGGAAATCGCATTTCCGTTTTGCGGGCGCTGACAAATCATGGATGATTTGTTCAGCGTTTCCCTAGCGCAAACAAGCGCAAGTTCTCACTCTATTGAGTAAGTGGCTTAGCCTGATACGTCCAACGAAAAGGCTTAGCCATGGTTTCATTGAAATATTTTATGAAATCCGCTATTTTTTTGTTTAAATCCTCTTTAGATTTAAAGTTGCCGCGCCGGATTACTTTACGCATTAAAATAGAAAACCAGATCTCTATCTGATTAAGCCATGAACAATGCTTAGGGGTAAAATGAAAAACAACCGGATGGTTTGGGTTAGTCAAAAAAGCAGTACGACTTTCCATTGATTTCAAAATACCCTCTTTTCCTTTAACCCATGATTCTCCTGAATACGAAATTTTTTCGGCAATTAATCGAACCACCGATTCTGAACAATGTGTATTGAGATTATCCATGACTAAATGCCAATGGGTTTGTTTGGGTTGTTGATGAAAAAGCAGGTTCAAAAACTCGGCAAAATCTTGCTCTGTTCGAGTTTCTCCTATACTTCCCATTACTTCACCCGTGGCCACATCAAAACCTGCAATCAAGGTCTGGGTACCATGTCGAATATATTCAAATTCTTGTCGTTCAACTTTTCCTTTCTTCATCGGCAATGTCTGCGCTGCTCGCTCTAAAGCCTGAATCCCTGTCATTTCATCAATCGAAATCGTTTTGATGCCTTGCTCTTCCCGCTCCAAAGCCCGTTGGTAGGTTTCGCAAACATCTTGACACCTCTCGTCGAAGTATTCATCTTTTTTTGCCGTCAACCAGCCTTTCATCCGGTGGGGTTGCAGGTCCGCTTCTTTTTAAAAAGCGCCCAACAGAGCGTTGTGAAATATAATCAACAATGCCCCGTTTTATCGCTTCATCGGCTATTTCTTGTTGCGTCCAATGAGTGATCGGGCGTTGACTATCCTCTGGGCGTTCGCAGGCTATCGCGATAATGCTGCAAATTTGCTCCGCCGTATAGATAGCAGGCGCACCGCTTCGCGGTGCATCTTGAAGCCGGGCTAAAGGGTTTTCTTGCTCACTGTTCTGTAACCGGCGTTTTCGCCAATTTTGAACAGTTGTCCGTCCAATTTTTAACTGGCGCATGGTTTCATGTACACTGATGCCCTCATCTGCCAACAATATAATACGGCAACGTGTCACCAAATTCTGAGGACTTGTATGTTTACGCACTGTGCCTTGCAATAACGTGCGTTGTTCTTCTGTTAAACTGATTGGGGCTGCTGTTAGACGTGGCATGATATCACCTGCTGAATTTAATATAGTATTATTCAGCATATTACAATATATTCCTCATAAATAGCATTGGTGTTTTCGCTTATGTGCACTAGGTGTCGTGGGATGGGTAGAGGCGACAGCCGAAACCCATCTCAATGCAGACATTTTTGTATGTTTACTACAAGCTACCCAGCCATCTTCAATCTATTTTAGCTTAGAATTGTTCGTGCAGCGCCTGTAGCTGATTGACATCACCGGCGTCCAATTCACCTAGCGCAAAACAAGCAGCCCGTGCACCCGCCATAGTGGTGTAATAAGTCACACGATGCTGCAACGCTTCTCTACGCATGGTGAACGAGTCAGTAATGGATTTCAAACCCTCGGTGGTATTGACGATCAACTGAATCTGGTCATTTTTGATCATATCGACCGTATTGGGCCGTCCTTCGTTCACTTTAAAAACCACTTCACAGTCGATACCCGCTTCCTTTAGTACCTTAGCCGTGCCTTTGGTCGCGACGATCTGATAATTTTTATCGATCAGCATTTTCGCAATCTCAGCCGCTTTAGGCTTGTCGCGTTCACGAATACTCATCAACACTTTACCGCTATGACTTAAATCGATACTCGCCGCCCGTTGTGACTTGGCAAAGGCTTCACCAAATGTTTTACCAACCCCCATGACTTCACCGGTTGATTTCATTTCCGGCCCCAATAGCGGGTCGACACCTGGGAATTTTACAAAAGGGAATACCGCTTCTTTCACCGAGTAATAAGAAGGGATTCGCTCTTTGGTAACACCTTGTTCTTTCAAGCTGATTCCCGCCATAACCCGGGCGGCAATTTTAGCCAATGGGTAACCTGTCGCCTTGGAAACAAAAGGAGCCGTTCTCGATGCTCGAGGATTGACCTCCAGCACATAGACTGTCTCTCCTTGTATGGCGAACTGAGTGTTCATCAAGCCTCTAACGCCCAAGGCTTCCGCCATGCGCCCTACCTGCTCACGCAATTGATCTTGAAGATGTTCGGCCAAATCATACGGCGGAATGGAACAAGCCGAGTCCCCGGAATGGACACCTGCCTGCTCGATATGTTCCATCAAACCGCCTATCAACACGGTTTCACCATCATAAATCGCATCAACATCCATTTCCACCGCATCATCGAGGAAGCGATCCAGCAATACCGGTGAATCATTGGATACCGTAACGGCTTCTTTCATATAACGCTGCAAACCTTCCTCGTTGATGACGATTTCCATCGCCCGGCCACCTAAAACATAGGACGGCCTGACTACCAAAGGGTAACCCAACTCTTTGGCAGCATTGATAGCTTGTTCTACCGAACGAGCAGTCGCATTAGGCGGCTGCTTTAACCCCAACCGATCCAATAATTTCTGAAAACGTTCCCGATCTTCGGCCAGATCGATGGAATCAGGTGACGTGCCGATAATCGGCGCACCGGCAGCTTCCAGTGCGCGCGCCAGTTTCAGCGGCGTTTGCCCCCCATATTGAACGATCACGCCTTTGGGTTTTTCAAGACTGATAATTTCCAGCACATCTTCCAGCGTCAATGGCTCAAAATAGAGCCGGTCGGACGTATCAAAATCAGTAGAAACCGTTTCAGGGTTACAGTTGATCATGATGGTTTCATAGCCATCCTCCCGCAGCGCCAACGCCGCATGGACACAACAATAATCAAATTCGATACCTTGCCCGATTCTGTTGGGACCGCCACCTAGAATAATGATTTTTTCTTTGTCGGTTGGGCGAGCCTCACATTCCATTTCATAAGTCGAATACAGATAGGCGGTATCGGAGGAAAACTCTGCAGCACAAGAATCGATACGTTTATAAACCGGCCTGATATTATGTTTGTGGCGCACATTTCTGACGTCAGATTCTTTGGTGTTCAGAAGTTTTGCCAGCCGTGCATCGGAAAAACCCTTGCGCTTCAATCTGAACAATTCCTCTGCAGACAAGGTTGCTAACGTCTTGGTCGCCAGGGTTTTCTCGGTGGCCACCAGATCCTGCACCTGAGCCAGAAACCAGGGATCGATTTTGCTGGCCTCATGGATCTCGTCAAAACTCAGACCGCTACGAAAAGCGTCGGCCAGATACCACAAACGATGAGGCCCCGGATGACGTAACTCACGTTGAATGGTTTCCTGGACATGATCTTCCTGCAGGTCAACAATTTCATCCAAGCCATCGACACCGACTTCCAGCCCGCGCAAGGCCTTTTGCAAGGATTCCTGAAAAGTCCGGCCAATTGCCATCACTTCGCCAACCGATTTCATTTGTGTGGTCAGGCGATCATCGGCCTGCGGAAATTTTTCAAAGGTAAAACGTGGCACCTTGGTGACGACATAATCGATGCTCGGCTCGAATGATGCCGGTGTTGCGCCACCGGTAATTTCATTACGCAGTTCATCCAGCGTGTAACCTACCGCTAGTTTAGCAGCCACCTTGGCGATCGGAAAACCGGTCGCTTTGGAAGCCAGCGCCGATGAACGCGACACGCGTGGATTCATTTCAATAACCACCAGCCGACCATTGTCCGGATTGATCGCCACCTGAACATTGGATCCACCGGTATCCACGCCGATTTCACGCAATACAGCCAGTGAAACATTACGCAAAATCTGATATTCCTTATCGGTCAGAGTTTGTGCCGGCGCCACAGTGATCGAATCGCCAGTGTGCACGCCCATTGGGTCGAAGTTTTCGATCGAACATATAATGATGCAGTTATCCTTGGAATCGCGCACCACCTCCATTTCGTATTCTTTCCAGCCTAATACCGATTCTTCAATCAGTAACTCATTGGTTGGTGAAAGCTCCAGGCCGCGCTCACAGATTTCGACAAACTCTTCCTTGTTATAGGCAATACCGCCACCACTGCCGCCCATGGTAAAAGAGGGGCGAATAATCGTTGGATAACCGACTTTTTCCTGCGCCGCGAAGGCTTCTTCCATATTGTGCGCGGTTTCAGATTGTGGCACCTCAAAACCGATACGGCGCATGGCTTGATTGAATAAATCACGATCTTCCGCCATATGAATAGCTTCTTTGCTGGCGCCAATCATTTCTACCTGGTATTTTTCCAACACGCCTTGCGCATCCAGGTCCAGCGCGCAATTGAGCGCGGTTTGCCCGCCCATCGTAGGCAAAATAGCATCTGGCCGTTCTTTAGCGATAATTTTTTCCACCGTCTGCCAGTCTATCGGTTCAATATAGATAGCATCGGCCATATCCGGGTCGGTCATGATGGTGGCTGGATTGGAGTTGACCAGAATCACTCGATAGCCTTCTTCCCGCAACGCCTTGCAAGCTTGCGTCCCTGAGTAGTCAAACTCACAGGCCTGGCCGATGACGATAGGGCCTGCGCCCAACAACAAAATGGATTTTATATCGGTTCTTTTTGGCATGTTTTTCCGTTAAGCGTTAGGATTGATGACGGTTCATCATGTCGATGAATTCATCGAACAAAAATTCGACATCGTGAGGACCGGGGCTGGCTTCGGGATGGCCTTGAAAGCTCATGGCGAGACAATCGGTGCGCTCAATGCCTTGCAGACTGCCATCAAAAAGGGAATGATAAGTCGCTTTGACATTTTCCGGCAGACTGTCTTCATCGACAGCAAAACCATGATTCTGACTGCTGATCATCACCTTGCCGGTCAATTTTTGCTGCACAGGGTGATTGGCGCCATGATGACCGAATTTCATTTTGACCGTTTTTGCGCCACTGGCCAACGCCAACAGCTGATGTCCCAGACAAATGCCAAAAACCGGAATTTTCTCCGTCAAAATTTCTTTAATCGCCTCAATTGCATATTCACAAGGCTCAGGGTCACCCGGGCCATTGGACAGAAAAACACCGTCCGGCTGCATCGCCAAAACTTCCTTAGCAGGCGTAGTGGCAGGAACGACAGTGACCTTACAGCCTCGATTAACCAGTAAGCGCAAAATATTGCGCTTGACACCAAAGTCATAAGCCACAACATGTTTATCAAAATGTTCTTTCTTTTGGTGCCCTTCACCTAAACGCCAGATATCTTCATCCCAAAGGTAGGTTTCGCGGGTTGTCACTTCTTTGGCCAGATCCAGACCTTTCAGGCCGGGGAATTTTTCAATCTCTCTGCGTGCGGCATTTTCATTGGCGTCTTCACCAGTCATGATACAGCCTCGTTGCGCACCTTTGTCACGCAATAACCGGGTAAGCTGGCGCGTATCGATATCAGCAATCGCAACGACATTCTGTTGCTCCAGGTATTCCGGTAAACTTTGTCTACTCCGCCAGTTACTCGCGAGCAGTGGTAAATCACGAATCACCAAACCACTGGCATAAACCCGATCGGACTCATCATCTTCCGAATTAGTCCCCACATTGCCGATATGTGGATAAGTCAGTGTCACGATCTGACTGGCGTAAGAAGGGTCGCTCAGAATTTCCTGATAACCCGTTAATGACGTATTAAATACCACTTCCCCAACCGAGATGCCTTCCGCACCGATTGAAATTCCATGAAAAACCGTTCCATCTTCCAGTACCAGCAACGCAGGTTTATTCAAGATCAATCACCTTATTATGTACAAAACGGGATAGGCTGTAAGGCCAATCCCGTTTTAAAAACTAAACCAGTCAGCCAACATTTTGGCCATATAGCTTTCTATTTTACGAAATTATAGAAATAAAGTAACTACTCAGCGTATTTTACCAAAAGCATCAGGTCACTGAGTAAATTCCGGTAATTTCCCCTTAAATACCAGTACCAACGCTTCAGAAGCACTGACATGATGTTTACGACAAGTGGATAGATATCCCCGAATACGGCAGAAGGTGATGGCACCCTGCTCACTCCTGAAACACCCCGATATTTTTTGCTGCACCTTGGTCATGCGGATATCATTCTCACCGGGATTATTAGTAAATGGCACATCTATTTCTCTCATAAAGCGTAAGACATCATCCTGGTAATTGATCAGCCGTTCCAGTAAGTTTCTGGATTTACTGCGCTTGAGGCGCCCACGTTTGGGTTTACCGGGCAACGGGGTTGGTGGCGGACATTCAATTTGTGCTTTCTCTAATAAATCTCGATATCGTCGTCGATAACAGGCCGCTTTTCTTGCTTCAAGCTTCCCCCCTGCATCATCGACGACCTGATTGATCTTTTTTAACCGGGTTTCCATTTCTTTGGCCCACTGCTGTCCATCCTGCTCCCAGGCACGGGCAGGGCCACGTCATCTAATCCGCTAACCCACTGACAAACCTGCACTATTGGATAATTGCTGGACGTTCACCTCAGATCATGCTTGAATTCAATCACCATGATCGAAGTGGATTTACCATGATCCCTACCGCTGTCCGATGTCATCGTGCGACCGATACAGCGCCATGAGCGGGTGCGCCACTGGCTGCGCCACCCGATCCCTCATCCCGATTGGAGCACCCCGATGCAGAAGATCAATCTGAGCGACCTGGAGATGGCCCGGTTGCGCGAACAGCTGGGCCGCTTACCCGAACCCCGCGGTGGACGCCGTCAGCTGCACCCCCTGCCGACGGTGCTGACCATCGCCCTGGCGGCCACCCTGGCCGGCGCCCGGGGCTATCTGGCCATCAGTGAGTACGCCGCCCGCCTGACCCAGACGCAGCTCAAGCGCCTGCAGGCCTATTTCGATCGCAGACAGCAACGCTTCGTGGCCCCCTCCGAGCCCACCTTCCGCCGCGTGCTCCAGCAGGTGGATCCGGTGGCGCTGGAGCAGGCCTTTTCCGCCTGGGTCCAGGCCAGCGCACCGGCCGACGAACCCCTGGCCATCGACGGCAAGACCCTCAAGGGCGCTCGCCGGGGCGATGGCCGCCAGACGCACCTGCTCGCCGCCCTGTTCCCTCGGCAGGGCACCGTCCTGGCACAGCGCGCGGTCGAGACCAAGAGTAATGAGATCCCGGCCCTGCGGGAGCTGCTCGATCCCCTCTCCATCGAGGGGCGTGTGGTCACCGCCGATGCGCTCCACACCCAACGCGAGACCGCCCGCTTCCTGGTCGAGGAAAAGGGCGCGCACTACCTGTTCACGGTCAAGGACAACCAGAAAACCCTGGCCAACGATCTCAAGGCTTTCGACCGGGAATCCATTCCCCCCTGAGCACACCACGGTGGACAAGGGACACGGTCGGATCGAGCAGCGCACCCTTCGCACCACCGTTGCGCTCAATGCCTATCTCGATTTCCCCCATGTGGGCCAGGTCTGCCGGATCGAACGCCAGGTCGCTGTGTCCAAGACCGGCAGGACACGCACAGAACAGATCTTCTGCATCACTGATCTCACCCCGGAACAGGCCGACCCCGGGCAACTGCTGGCCCTCAACCGGGGGCACTGGAGTATCGAGAACCGCCTCCATTGGGTCCGCGATGTCACGTTCGATGAGGACCGCTGCCAGGTTCGAAAGGGCCATGGCCCCCCAGGTGCTCGCCTGCCTGCGAAACGCCGTCATCGGCCTGCTGCGTCGCCTGATCCGTCAGCCGCGGCAATCCATCGCCAGCATGATCCGCCATTTTGCGGCCCATCCTGCGCAGGCGCTCGCTGTCTTCCTGCGCTGACACGGCCGGCCCAGGTCGTCATCGGGGCCGACGGTGATCGGCCAGGCCCCGGTATGGCCAATGACCATGGCGAACTGCCATTCGGCGGCTTTTTGCAGCCCAATCGACCGAATATCCCGCTTCAAGCCGGGAAACCTCACTACGCCAAGGCCCTGGATCAGGCTGGTTAAGGTGTGGCCGGGGGAGAGGCGATTTAGATGACGTCGTCCTGCAGGCACGGGTCAGTTCACGCAGATGATGCGCATTGCACAAGGCATGAGTGAAGGGGGACTTGTAGTAAGGCTTCCAGTGATCGTGGCATAAAATGCCATGAAAGTCAGGCAGGATGCCAATGACATCCATCGCTTCCTTGCCCCGTTTTACATGGGGAAAATAATGTGTCCATAAATCATTAGAAGCACAATGCAACCAGTACTTGGCGCCATTGATGTTAATGCCCGTTTCATCGGCATGTACAACAGAAGCTGCCGCCAGTCTTTGCTTGCAAATCGGCTCAAAGAATGCCAGCTTCTCAAAGGCTAGTGCACATAAGCGAAAACACCAATGCTATTTATGAGGAATATATTGTAATATGCTGAATAATACTATATTAAATTCAGCAGGTGATATCATGCCACGTCTAACAGCAGCCCCAATCAGTTTAACAGAAGAACAACGCACGTTATTGCAAGGCACAGTGCGTAAACATACAAGTCCTCAGAATTTGGTGACACGTTGCCGTATTATATTGTTGGCAGATGAAGGCATTAGTGTACATGAAACCATGCGCCAGTTAAAAATTGGACGGACAACTGTTCAAAATTGGCGAAAACGCTGGTTACAGAACAGTGAACAAGAAAATCCTTTAGCCCGGCTTCAAGATGCACCGCGAAGCGGTGCGCCTGCTATCTATACGGCGGAGCAAATTTGCAGCATTATCGCGATAGCCTGCGAACGCCCAGAGGATAGTCAACGCCCGATCACTCATTGGACGCAACAAGAAATAGCCGATGAAGCGATAAAACGGGGCATTGTTGATTATATTTCACAGCGCTCTGTTGGGCGCTTTTTAAAAAGAAGCGGACCTGCAACCCCACCGGATGAAAGGCTGGTTGACGGCAAAAAAAGATGAATACTTCGACGAGAGGTGTCAAGATATTTGCGAAACCTGCCAACGGGCTTTGGAGCGGGAAGAGCAAGGCATCAAAACGATTTCGATTGATGAAATGACAGGGATTCAAGCTTTAGAGCGAGCAGCGCAGATATTGCCGATGAAGAAAGGAAAAATTGAGCGACAAGAATTTGAATATATTCGACATGGTACCCAGACCTTGATTGCAGGTTTTGATGTGGCCACGGGAGAAGTAATGGGAAGTATAGGAGAAACTCGAACAGAGCAAGATTTTGCCGGGTTTTTGAACCTGCTTTTTCATCAACAACCCAAACAAACCCATTGGCATTTATAGAAGTTACGCATTGACAACAGATCGAAATTTTGGGTTTAAATGATTCATATTTGGCATAAAGGTGTCGATAAACGAAGCCATAACATCGTTGAATAAATTCCGCTGTACGCTATAGCAATTATTAATCACGTCTGCAAAGCTCAATTTTTGTAATTGAACAAAGCCACAAATTGCAGAAAAAATATGATTATTTATTGCTCTTTTATTGCGAACCTGGAACCGCTCAATATTACACACCTGCTTTATTGCCCGATGATATTGCTCAATCTGCCAATGCCTGTCATGTTGTTCGGTAAATGCTTTCTTGTCAAAAACAGCGGTTTTTTCTTCATCAGGTAGTGAACTTATGTAATGGCGAACTTGTTCTTTCAAGGTCGTCCGAAATAATTTCACATACCCAAAATTTTTGAGCCAAACCATTAAGCCGTCTTCCGGGATTTCTAATTGCCTGACTTGAACCCATGAACCTTTTTCAACAGAGACTAATCGATTACCTTCCACTGCAAAGAATAATCCTGTCTGATGATTTCTTGTCAATTTAAGATTATCCACGCAACTGTACCAGCTATCTCCTGTTATAAAACCAGGTTCTAGTCCCCAAGCTAATACTTCGGTCAGCATGTCTTGAAAATAGTCATTTTTTGTCTTTCCTTCCGCCTTATCGACCACCCGGAAATTCAGTGGTTGGTGTTTTCCTTGAATGTCTGTGTAGTACAACGTGACAAGATTGATTCCCTTGACTGCTCCATGATGTTTTCCCGACCAAAAATAACTGACAAATGCCATATATTGGCTATAAGGTTTATCAAGAACACTATCGTCAACACTCAAGGTTCCGCCCTTTAAATTCAGGCTTGCGCTGGCTTCATTGTATAAATCTCGCCCAGTGTAATGCTCCCGATTTAGAAATCGATTTACGCTATCATGTGATATTGACATGACTTCGCCTAATCGTCGACAACTAGCTTGTTTCGGCTCACTTAATAAAAAACCAATATACATGGGTAATGTACAGCAGGCTGTTGAGGGGCGTGTTATTTCTCTTATCAAGGTTTGCCTTGCATTGACTTTGGGATTTTTTAAACCCATAGTTTAACATTGCCTGTCAATGCGTAACTTCTAATTTAGTCATGGATAATCTCAATACACATTGTTCAGAATCGGTGGTTCGATTAATTGCCGAAAAAATTTCGTATTCAGGAGAATCAGGGGTTAAAGGAAAAGAGGGTATTTTGAAATCAATGGAAAGTCGTACTGCTTTTTTGACTAACCCAAACCATCCGGTTGTTTTTCATTTTACCCCTAAGCATTGTTCATGGCTTAATCAGATAGAGATCTGGTTTTCTATTTTAATGCGTAAAGTAATCCGGCGCGGCAACTTTAAATCTAAAGAGGATTTAAACAAAAAAATAGCGGATTTCATAAAATATTTCAATGAAACCATGGCTAAGCCTTTTCGTTGGACGTATCAGGCTAAGCCACTTACTCAATAGAGTGAGAACTTGCGCTTGTTTGCACTAGTTGATTGAAATTAACCAGCGAACCTTCACTGATGGGGATCTGTAATTGATCGGAAAAATAATCCTTGATGCGCTGGCAGGGCAATAATTGGTACTGCGAAAGATACACGGCGTGCGCCTTGAGTTGGTCACCATATTGCACGGCTTTTGTTACGCCCTCGGGAAAAGGAGCAACAAACCGACGACCTTGTTCATCGATAAGCCTTTGCGCACGATATTCCGTCACAATCCGTGAAATATCAATATCAAATACCTGCCGGGTTTCAAAGCCATCTGCCGTGTAGCTTCCGGCTGGCAAGGTACGGCGATCAATCTTGATGGAGATAACGTCATCGGGATCATCGACTTTAACCAGCGTGGTGCCAATATGCCCTTTCTGTCCACCACCTGGTTTTTTTGATCCAGCCCGTGCTTTCCTTTTACGATCAGGATCACTTGATGGCGGCCTGGAACTGTTACTGCTGTTAAGTCCGAGCCGATGCATCAAGAGCGTGACCAGCAACAACAATATCTCCAGCGAAGACCGCAGCGCCGGAGATAAATCGGCTTCATCTTCAATCAGCTGCCGGGCATGGGTAATGGCAGCCTCTACATCAATGGAATCAATCTTCAATGAAACGGCCTGTGGGTTTAAGTACAGGACTCTTGTCTCATGGCTTTTGAAATACGAATTTTTGCCTCTGTGTTGCCCGTCATCGTATTTTAGAAATGCACGGCCGCAGGGCTATCGGGCATTGCTTATAAGGCAACACGCCTCAACTAACGCAGGCTAACGATCATCGCAAGAATTGCCACCCCGCATGATGAAATGTTGTAGAGTTCCTTGTGGAAGATGGCGGTTAAAGACTGCGCTTTACTTTGGAGCCTTGGAGCCCGACTGCTAACGTAGCCTGCCATGGATGACTCGAACCCCGGATTGCTTCTTTAAGAGCGAATGTTAAAAGGGCCGTTGACGATTTACATCGCCCTCAGGCAGATCATCCAGGCAACCGCCACCTTCCAGGCTCAATCATAGAGTAAAGGAGGAAGAAATGGAACTCACTGCAATACACAAGCGAGTCATCGGGTTGGATGTTCACCAAAAGCAGATTACCGCCTGCGCCATGGTTGAACAGGCCGAGGGTGGTATTCAGACAGAGCATCGGCAGTTTGGCGCATTCAAACGTGATCGACGTGCATTAGCCGATTGGGTGCAGTCTGTCGCACCGGATGAGGTGGTGATGGAACGCACCGGCATCTACTGGAAAAGCCCATATGCAGCTTTGGAACATGTGGGTATTTACGCCAGGGTCGTCAATGCCCGGCATGTGAAGAATGTGCCGGGACGCAAGACGGACATCGGCGACGCGCAATGGCTGGCGATGCTTTCCCGTGCCGGACTGCTGCGCGGTTCATTCGTGCCACCGGAAAAGATGCGGCAGTTACGCCTGATTTCACGTCAACGACAGAAGTTGGTGTCGATGCTGTCTGCTGAGAAGAACAGACTGCACAAGGTATTAACCGACGGCGGCATCCGGCTTGGCGTGGTGGTCAGCGATGTACATGGGCAATCCGCGCGCGCCATGGTTAACGCGCTGATTGAAGGACAGCCTGCGCATGATGTGTTGAAGCTGGCCAGCAATCGTCTCAAAGCGCCGCGCGCCGATATACTGGAGGCGCTGCAAGGTGAGTTGAGCGAGCACCATCGCTTCGTACTGAATGAACTGATGCAGCATATTCAGGATTTGGAAGCACGCATAGCCAGATTCGATGCACAACTGCTGGCCGGACTGGAGAAGGAGAAAACGGTTTTGCAATTGCTCCAGACTATTCCCGGTGTTGATTTGATTGGAGCAGCCATGCTACTTGTTGAGATCGGAACGGATATGACTGTCTTTGGCAGTGCGGATCGGCTGGCGTCATGGGTGGGCATATGCCCCGGCAACAACGAGTCTGCCGGCAAACGCAAATCAGGACGAACGCGAAAAGGAAACCCATATGTGCGTCGCCTGCTTTGCGAATGCGCCCATGCCGCCAGCCGAACCCGATCGGTTTTCCAGGCAAAATATACATCACTGGCGATTAGGCGAGGTCACCAACGCGCCATCATTGCGCTGGCTCACAAACTTTTGCGGACATGTTACTTCATGATTAGTCGCGGCGAGTATTTCCGGGATTCGACCATCGACTACGAAGAAATGGCTGTCAAACGCAATGCACCACGCTGGATCAGAGCGCTGATAAAATTCGGTTATATAACACAACCGGGGTAAGCCAGCTTACTTCATTGAATATGGATAAGCAGCCTTTTCACGGCTGAGAACTCCTTGCGCATTCGATATGGATCATTTCATGTTAATACAGTAAACCTCTTGCGCCAGGTGTTGCCGTTAGAAAATCAAAAATAACGCTAAAATCGTGTCAAGCAGTTTTTTTACTTATTTACGCTGAGTAGTTACATAAATTCATTAACTATCGGCCTGAAATCAACTGGCGAAAGATAATTCCAGCAATTCATTGTTTAAAATACCGGCGCGATAACTATTTCCGGATTCAATATTAGTGACAATGACGCTGCCAGGACTGAACAACATGCCATCTATCTTGAAAAAATCATAATTATTGTCTTTGAACACCTGCGCAAACGGCTTGCCATAATCCCGGGATGTGCAACTTGGTAGTTCTTTGGCCAGTTTCTCGGCCGTCTCATCATCCCCTTTGACAAAAATATGCACTTGCCCGGCAAACAAGATGGCGTCATTGGTGCGCCCCATCGCCTTGACAAAATCAGGGTGTGGCGGACAAACCGGCGCGCTGCCGCTACCATCGATGATATTTTCCAGCGGAAAATGCAACTCGTGCGCTTTGTGCATCGCCACTTCCAAAACGCGACCGACCACTTGCACACAACCGGCGATACTGCTGGTCGGGGTCATGATGATAGTCAATTTATCCGCACTTATGCCACAGGCTGAGGCGACTTTATCGACAATTTCAACCGGAGGGACTGCATCATTTTCTATCACCAATGTCGCTTGCTCCGCTTCATCATGATAATTCAGCTCGCCATACAACTCTTCCACAGGCACAGTCTGTCCATCTTTTTGTTTGCTAGCCATTGCCCGCGCGGGGCCTGAGCCTAAAGCGTAATATTTTTCATGAGACAGGCTCCAACCGGCATATTGGCTGCCGAGACAGGATAAAACCGGGTTGCTGCTATGGACATTAACCGTCAACGGCCATTTATTGGTATAGGCTGAATGTAGCAATTTAACGGTTCCCAACCCTCCCATGCATATTTCGGTAATGATGCGTCCCGCTTCCAGGCCGCCAGGCACATTGATACCGGCATCGATAATGGTGCAGCCATTTTCTAACTGACTGATATCGAGCCGAAGCTTATCTGCTTCATCAATCAGCTGTTTTACCAAGGGTTGGGTTAATTGATTTACACTCGCTCGAAATTGCATTTTCCACCTGTTTTTATAGTATCAATAAGCTGCCGTTCCTTAACGGCCAATTTAAAAATAATGCTTGCCACCTGATCGCCAGAAGCTACAAGCGAACACAATGGCTGTCCAACCGCTATCCGGGCCTGTGCAACCGGACGATCGCACACCCATTCCGGCCAAAAAAATCCTGGCGGAATTTTTAACGCGCAATCGGCAAAAACAATTTTATAAGCATTATAAATTTTTTTATTGTAGCGAACTTCATCGTTTTTACCTAAACAAGCGGCAATATGCGCTGAAACCAGCTCGGCCGAATAAAGCTGCAAACTTGCCGAGGGGCGAGCGTTGATTTCCAACAGCCATATTTTGTCATCCGCCAGAATAAAATCCAGGCTGTTCAAGCCGATCAGATTATATCGATCGGCCAGCAGATCCAGCCAGCGCTGTAATTGCCGGCGGTGAAGTACTGAAAAATCCGGCTCTGCTATCACCCCGGCAAATAAAAATGGCTGATCATTCTGTCCTTCTGTCAGCTGTCTATGGACACCAATAATCTGTCCTTGTTTTCCATCTGCCAAAAACAAAACCGACATCGGTTTGCCACTGATATATCGTTGCCAATAGCCTTTTTTACGCGCTCCAGTCAGTTGCGATTGATTTGCCCAGAAAACATTTACCCCGCCTTCACCTTGCTCGGCTTTAAACAACCATTTTTCTGGATTTGTTGCAGGGGGATTAAATTGTACGGCCGGGTAAGAAATACCGAAATGATCCAGACATTGAAAAAAGTCTTTTTTTTGCTGTAACGCTTGAAACACATCGACAGAATTACCGAGCAAACGGCTATGCCTTTCAAGAAACGCCAGGGTTTCAATATGCTGCTCCAGCCCGGATCCATACAAGACCGAAGTGAATCGATATTGGGCAAATAACTGATCAAATGCCGGTTCAACAAATGACAGAGCCAGATTTTCCACCTGGCGAAAATCTGTTGCCTTAAGCTGCATATCTTCATCGGCAAAGCAGTCGATCACCAGCACACGATGACCTTGGGCCACCAATTGCGCCGCCAGCATGCGGCCGGATTGCGCCACGACCAGGATCAATGCGGATTTATCCATCATATCCTGCGACTATCAGGATACCAATACATTGGCCTGGCTGTTGCGTGCACTGACGATACGAAAATCCAGGTTTTGATTATTGCAAAATTTCTGTGACACTTCATGCAACAGTTGTTCCGCTCGCTCCGGCCCATCGATAGCACAGAAACCAGTTGGTCCCCAGGAGGTCTGCCCAATTGCCACAGCACCCTGTTGTTGTAACCATTGCATTGCGTCACTGACATCCTGACTGGTAAATATGCCGCCTTGCACTGAAGCAAAATGACCACCTACCGAGGTTTGCAGCTGCGTGATCACATCGCCGAATCGTTGAATATCCTGTTCAGCAACCGCGGGTAAGGCCTGCATCAACAATAAATAACACAAGCGTGCTGCTTCTTCTTGTGGAAAGGGCGGCAAGGCTTTGAATGCATTGACTTCCTGCTTGCCATGCAGGCCCTGTCCACGGCGATCGAATGCCAACAGAAAACGCCATTGTTCCGGCACATCCATATGAACGATCATCGGTGGGGTAACGGTATGCTCACCACGCCCACCATCGACCACCACCCCCCCCTGCTCAAAAATGCCGATACCGATACCTGAGCGCGCGCCACGATCGGTTAAACGGGCGATTTCCCGTACGCTCAAGCCCAATTCATAAAAAGCATTGAGCGCTGAACCTATCGCCAACGCCATTTGGGTACCCGAACCCAAACCCACATGCTCGGGAATAACGGTTTCAAGATGAATGGCGAGCCGATCTGGAACATCCAGGGCAGCACATAACTGCCAGGTACAACGTTCGGCCCGTTGAACGCCTTGGCCAGTAACAGTCAATGAATCGGCTTTTTTAATCGTCAAGCGTGTGCTGATTTCGTTGAGCGCCACGCCGATGCTGCCAAAATGCCTGCCTAACGCACCACTCATATCGATAAATCCCATATGCAAGCGGGCGGGCGCGATGACGGAAACCTGTTTTGCTGAATGCTTCAATGTTTTAATTGGTCAGTTTATGTTAGCGCTATTATAACGAATCAGCACCAATTCGCAGCCAACACGGCAAGATTGTCCACCGTTTGATCTGCCAGTTCCCTGGCCACTGGTTCCACAGCCGGCGTTGATGGAAGCAACACGCAATAGGCTCCCGCCCGCTTGGCCGCCCTGACACCGGTCAAGGAATCCTCCAGCACCAGACAATTCTCAACCGGAACACGCATTGCCCGGGCGGCTTGAAAAATAATCTCTGGCGAGGGTTTACCTGTCTGAACCTGCTCCCTGCCAATAATTGTTTCAAACACATTTTCAATACCCGCCAGTTGCAAACATTGCCGGGCATTTTTTGAATGACTGTTAGTCGCCAGACAAAAGGGGAGCCTGTTTTGTTGCACCAGGCCCAGCATATCGTGAAAGCCATGCTTGATGGCAAGCCCTTTTTTGTTTACCCATTCCTGCCAGCATTGACTGCTTAATCGTGAAAACTTTTCAATATCAAATCCGCCGCCACATCGTCTTTTTATTGCCTTTTCAACCGCCTGATAATGCAAACAGGATAATGTCGTCAGGAATGCATCATCCAAAACGTAGCCCATCGTCCCTGCGGCCATTTTCCAGGCGGCGAAATAACTGCTTTCGGTATCCAGAACCAGACCATCCAGATCAAAAATAACGCCTGAAAACTCACAAAAGGCTTTCATAACTTGACCACACGAATATATTCACCCTTCGCTTCCCGGCTTGAGCCGACTATGACCCGTTGCTCACCGTTTTTCGAAATTTCCAGTTGCCCTGAAACCTCCACCCATTCACCTTTTTGCGCATGTCCATGATAAGTGGCGGTAAAACAGAGAATTTGTGAAATATCTTCATGACCCAGTTCATAAACTGCTGGATAATCAAAGGCGTAATCATCATCTTTTATCTTAACCTGCAACCGAACAGCGCCTTGTTTGGCAAACCCTTCAGCGATAACAGGCGCATCCAGCGCCATGAGCGACAAATCGACTTTACGTCGAGCATAAATCACCTTATTGTATTTACGCTGTTCGGCCGCTACATATTCCGCCAATGTCAATTCACAATCTCTGCGCTGCCAGGCCTCACACCAATCGGACTGGCTCAATGACTGGCACAAGCCTTGCTGCTGCAATTCTCTGATGGCATTTCTCGCCTGGTGAAATACATCCCGGCAATAAAAGACCAAATCAATATCTGACTGGGCATTTTGAGCGCCAATCAACAAGGAACCTGTCACCCCGACTTGAGATAAATCAATGTTTTTTTGTTGCAGCAAATGACAAAATTCCCGAAAAATAGACTGCAGTGGATCAGGCTCAGACAAAGCAAGTAACTGCTGTAATAGTTGCCGGGGCTGATGATGCACCAGGATTTTCTCTTCAGGAACTGCATGTAAAGAAGCTTGCATGCGTTTGGAAAAATATAAATAATGAGGATACTGCTCCGTCAACAAACGATTGGCCGAATCGGTCGATAATTTCTGCCAGCCGTTTGGCTGAGAATGGTAGCGCAGAAAACATAATACTCGTCCATCTTCAGGCTTTTTATCGACCACTGCGAACACCAGACCTTCCGGCGTTTCGATAAAATCCTTCGGCAACACCATCAAGCCAGCTCTGTTCTGTTTCGGCCATTTTGCTTGGCCTGATATAGCGCCTCGTCGGCTGCTTTCAATAATTCTTCCGGCAGTTTTAACTGGCCATAATAAGTTGCCACACCCAGGCTCAAAGTAACATTTCCCGATACACTTGACGGATCATGTTCAATATTTTCATTTTCGACAGCCTGCCGAATATTTTCGGCCACCTGCCACCCCCCTTCCAGGTTGGTCGCTGGCAATATCAAAGTAAACTCCTCGCCTCCATAGCGGCACGCCAAGTCTGTTGGCCGCTTTACACCAGCACCAATAATCCTGGCCACTTTCGCCAGACATTCATCGCCCTGCTGGTGTCCGTAATGGTCGTTATAGAGTTTCTCTGTACATGACAAAAATTAACTTATGACAAATGAGTCTCATGTATTCCAGTGACAAAAGGTATGGGTTGCAAAAGAGCAATCACTTTTCTAATCATCCTTTTTGATTGAGATAAGACATTAAACAACGTTGAGCGGATACAATCTAATCCATATCGAAACAGGCTTTGCGCGAGCCGCTGATGTGTTTTGGTTTTTATTGGTAACTCGCAATCATGTTTCCATTCGCCTGCTTTATGTGACCAACAGAAAGCAATAACGGGAAGTACTAACAATTTTTTGATCCGAAGATAACCGACTACACGCGTTTCCTCAAGTTTGAATCCCCGTCCTTTTAAACAGCCGAAAAGCGTTTCGATTTCCCAACGCAAGCCATAAATTTTAATCGCATCAGGGTTCAAATGCTGACAGACGATGATTAATAACTCACCATCACTCAGCCGTAACCCACTGAGATAAATTGAACAATTTCCCAAATAGCGCACTGTTGAGAGGTGTCGTGTGCTACCCGGCTTAAGCCCATAAAACAAACGCTCTACGCGTATTCGCTGGCCTTGGGCATTGGTTGTCCAGGCGTTGTTGCGAATACGGATATAAAAGGGAATCTCTTGCTCAAACAACCAGCCCATCCATTCGTCTCCAATAAACTCCCGATCAGCCAAAAGACCTTTGATGTGATGTCGGCCAAACTGCGCAATAAAGCGTTTCATCAGCGCTATACGTTCCTTCGTATTAGAGTTGCCCCGCTTGTTTAAAGGCAACCAATACACCGGAATGGCGGCACCCCGATAAACCACGGCAAGCACCAGCAGATTAATATTGGTTTTACCCCACTTCCAATTCGTCCTGTCTAACGTCAGATAGTAATCCTGATCAGTGAAACCAAACAGTTTCATGATGAAATGAGCGACTTCATTGTAATCCAGCCAATGGTCACTGAAAAATCGTTGCATCCGTCGATATCGTGAGGAAATTTTTGCCCGACTGGGAAAGAATACGGCGAGCTGGGCCAGATTGACCGTGCTAACTGCCATCAAAGCAATTAACATACCCACAAAACAAACGATTCTTGCCTTGTTCCATTGAAAGTGCTCAGTTAATATGGCAGTTAGCTCGTTGATTTGTAATGTCCCGTTATTCATATTCGCTAAAACAAAATGCGGTATTTAATTACATTTCAACGAGCTACGCCAGCTTTTAATATTTTTTGTCATGTACAGAGATAGAGTTTAAAAAAGTCAATATCACAGATAATCAGGCTCATTGGCGCTTTATTACGCCGAGCCAATTTAAATTCTTTTTCCAGAGTTTGGTCAAAATTGCGACGATTGGCCAAACCGGTCAAGCTGTCGAACAGGGATAATTTTTCCAGTTCCTGGTTTAGCAAGGTCAATTTCAACTGCGCCTGAGCCAGTTTATGACGCATATCATAAATCCGCTCCATGGCGATAATCGTCAGTTGCAAGCGGGATATATTCAGGGGTTTGACCATATAAGCATCTCCCCCGGCCAGAATGCCATCGGCGAAACTTTCATCATTATCGCGGGAGCTTAAAAAAACAATCGGGAACCAATCATCCTGTTTGATTTTCCGAATCATTCGTGTAGCCTCCAGGCCGTTCATTCCTGGCATTTCCACATCCATCAACGCCAGATCGACAGTATTTCCCTGCACATAAGCCAACGCCTGCTCCCCATTCTCGGCAAAAACCACTTCATGACCCATACTACGCACGCATTCGGCAACCATATCCCGAATCATTTTACTGTCGTCAACAACTAAAACTTTCATTGGTTCTTCATTTTTTATACTTATTTTTAATTGTAAACCATAGCGGTAAAAACAATTGAAAAAATAGCACCAATCTCTTATCCTCAAGGCAGCGTCTGTCAACATCGCCCAGGAGGGTCTATGAAAATCGCTATTCCAAAAGAAATCCATAAAGGTGAACAACGGGTCGCCGCCACGCCCGAATCGGCTGAAAAAATGATCAAGCTTGGCTTTGATATCACGGTCGAATCGGGCGCAGGTGAAGCTGCTGATATTTCCGATGACGCCTATCAAGCCGTTGGTGTCAAAATCGAGAAAGATGTCAAAAAGTTATGGAAAAACGCGGATATTATTCTGAAAGTTCGGGCGCCGCAAAAGCACCCCTCGCTGGGTACAGACGAAGTTGAACTGATGCATAAAGGTCAAATCCTGATCAGTTTTATCTGGCCGGCACAAAACAAAAAACTGCTGGAAAAACTGGCGGAAAAACAAGTGACAGTTCTGGCGGTTGACAGTATTCCAAGATTGTCTCGTGCGCAAAAAATGGATGCCTTAAGCTCCATGGCCAATATCGCAGGCTACCGGGCAGTGATCGAGGCAGCCCAGCATTTCGGCCGTTTTTTTACCGGGCAGATCACTGCAGCCGGTAGAATCCCGCCGGCAAAAGTGCTGGTAATTGGCGCCGGAGTGGCGGGACTGGCCGCTATTGGTGCGGCGAAAAGCCTGGGCGCCATTGTACGGGCTTTCGACACCCGCCCGGAAGTCAAAGAACAAATCGAAAGCATGGATGCGGAATTTTTAATGCTCGATTTTGAAGAAGATGGCGCTGGAACTGGTGGCTATGCCAAAACCATGTCAGAGGAATTCATTAAAGCGGAAATGGAATTATTCGCAGCCCAAGCCAAAGATGTCGATATCATCATCACAACCGCACTCATTCCGGGCAAACCAGCGCCAAAGTTGATTACCGAAGAGATGGTCAAATCGATGAAACCCGGTAGCGTTATCGTCGATCTGGCGGCGGAACAAGGCGGCAACTGCGCTTTGACGAAAAAAGACCGGGTCGTTACCATGCATGGTGTCACCATTATCGGCTACACCAATTTACCTAGCCGTATGGCGCATCAGGCCAGTCAGCTTTATGGCTCCAATCTGCGCCATTTGCTGGCAGATTTAACCCCTGAAAAAGATGGCCAGGTCGTGGTCAATATGGATGATGAAGTGATTCGCGGCGCAACCGTCATTAAAGATGGCAAAATCACCTGGCCACCGCCACCAGCAAAACTCAGTGCCGCACCGAAAGCTGTAAAACCGCAAGAAAGCGCCCCGGCGGAAACCGTTGAATCAACGAAGCCGACGATACCAGAGCCGGTTAAACAGATTTTCCTGCTGGCGCTTATTGGTGGAGCATTATTTGCGCTTGGCTCAGTTGCGCCGGAATCATTTATGTCGCATTTCACTGTGTTTGTACTGGCCTGCTTTGTTGGCTATCAGGTTATCTGGAATGTCACCCCCTCATTACACACGCCATTGATGAGTGTCACTAACGCAATCAGCGGCATCATCATTATCGGTGCCATCGTGCAGATTTCATCTCCTGGCTTTATGATTACCTTGTTATCGGGCCTGGCGGTATTAATCGCTTCGATCAATATTGCCGGGGGCTTTCTGGTCACCCGCCGCATGCTTGAAATGTTCAGGAAATAGGAGAAAATCATGTCACAAGGTCTTGTTACCATGTCTTACATCGTCGCGTCCATCCTGTTCATTTTGAGCCTGAGCGGATTAAGTAATCAGGAAACTGCGAGGCGAGGCAATTATTTTGGCATGGCGGGCATGTTAATCGCCATCATTGCCACCATCATGAGTGACTCAGTCAATGCTTATGTGGTTCTGGTCATCGCCTTGCTGATTGGCGGAGCCATTGGCGCAAAAGCGGCCTTCAAGGTTGAAATGACGCAAATGCCAGAACTGGTCGCCATCATGCACAGCCTGGTTGGTATGGCAGCGGTATTGGTCGGTTACGCCAACTTCATCGATAGCGGCAATACCCTGACCGGTGTTGAAAAAACCATTCATGAAGTCGAAATCTATGTCGGCGTACTGATCGGTGCAGTCACCTTTTCTGGTTCAGTCATCGCTTTTGGCAAATTGTGCGGAAAAATCAGCGGAAAACCCGTGTTATTGCCCGCTCGCCATTGGCTCAATCTGGCTATGGTCGTTTTATTCATCTGGCTGGGTAATCTGTTTATCGCCGGTGCAGAAACAGGTGGCGGCTTCTGGCCATTATTTTTGATGACCTTGATCGCTTTCGCCTTTGGCGTTCATATGGTCATGGCCATCGGTGGTGCTGATATGCCGGTCGTGGTATCCATGCTGAACAGTTATTCCGGATGGGCGGCCGCGGCAACCGGGTTTATGTTGAGTAATGATTTACTGATCGTCACCGGCGCCCTGGTCGGCAGTAGCGGCGCTATCCTCAGTTATATTATGTGTCGAGCCATGAATCGGCATTTCCTGAGCGTTATTGCTGGCGGTTTTGGCAGCGATGGCGGCGGTGCTGCAGCCGAAGTGGAAGGAGACGTTCAAGCTGTCGATGTCAACGAAGTCGTTGACATGCTGAAAGAAGCGAAAAATATCGTCATTATTCCTGGTTACGGCATGGCAGTTGCCCAGGCGCAGCACACCGTCAATGAAATCACCAAATTGCTGCGTGAAAAAAACAAACAGGTTCGTTTCGCCATCCATCCGGTTGCCGGCCGTATGCCGGGGCATATGAATGTATTACTGGCCGAAGCCAAAGTCCCTTACGACATTGTTTATGAAATGGAGGAAATCAACGATGATTTCCCAAATGTCGATGTCACCCTGGTTATCGGCGCTAATGACATTGTCAACCCATCTGCTTTAGATGATCCAAACAGTCCAATTGCCGGCATGCCGGTTTTAGAATGCTGGAAAGGCAAAACCACGGTGGTATTGAAGCGCAGCATGGCTTCAGGTTATGCCGGCGTGGGCAATCCTCTTTTCGTGCATGAAAACACACGCATGTTGTTTGGTGATGCCAATGACAGCCTGCAAGCCATTTTAAAAGGACTGCAGCAATAAAACTTGTTCCCGGATTGTGTTTCGGCCTGCAATCAATATCTGAAAGCAGATTGCAGGCCGGCAAAATTTTTGCAATCCGGGTAACTCTTATGCAGGGCCACGTCATCTAATCCGATAACCCACTGACAAACCTGCACTATTGGATAATTGCTGGACGTTCACCTCAGATCATGCTTGAATTCAATCACCATGATCGAAGTGGATTTACCATGATCTCTACCGCTGTCCGATGTCATCGTGCGACCGATACAGCGCCATGAGCGGGTGCGCCACTGGCTGCGCCACCCGATCCCTCATCCCGATTGGAGCACCCCGATGCAGAAGATCAATCTGAGCGACCTGGAGATGGCCCGGTTGCGCGAACAGCTGGGCCGCTTACCCGAACCCCGCGGTGGACGCCGTCAGCTGCACCCCCTGCCGACGGTGCTGACCATCGCCCTGGCGGCCACCCTGGCCGGCGCCCGGGGCTATCTGGCCATCAGTGAGTACGCCGCCCGCCTGACCCAGACGCAGCTCAAGCGCCTGCAGGCCTATTTCGATCGCAGACAGCAACGCTTCGTGGCCCCCTCCGAGCCCACCTTCCGCCGCGTGCTCCAGCAGGTGGATCCGGTGGCGCTGGAGCAGGCCTTTTCCGCCTGGGTCCAGGCCAGCGCACCGGCCGACGAACCCCTGGCCATCGACGGCAAGACCCTCAAGGGCGCTCGCCGGGGCGATGGCCGCCAGACGCACCTGCTCGCCGCCCTGTTCCCTCGGCAGGGCACCGTCCTGGCACAGCGCGCGGTCGAGACCAAGAGTAATGAGATCCCGGCCCTGCGGGAGCTGCTCGATCCCCTCTCCATCGAGGGGCGTGTGGTCACCGCCGATGCGCTCCACACCCAACGCGAGACCGCCCGCTTCCTGGTCGAGGAAAAGGGCGCGCACTACCTGTTCACGGTCAAGGACAACCAGAAAACCCTGGCCAACGATCTCAAGGCTTTCGACCGGGAATCCATTCCCCCCTGAGCACACCACGGTGGACAAGGGACACGGTCGGATCGAGCAGCGCACCCTTCGCACCACCGTTGCGCTCAATGCCTATCTCGATTTCCCCCATGTGGGCCAGGTCTGCCGGATCGAACGCCAGGTCGCTGTGTCCAAGACCGGCAGGACACGCACAGAACAGATCTTCTGCATCACTGATCTCACCCCGGAACAGGCCGACCCCGGGCAACTGCTGGCCCTCAACCGGGGGCACTGGAGTATCGAGAACCGCCTCCATTGGGTCCGCGATGCCACATTCGACGAGGACCGCTGCCAGGTCCGAAAGGGCCATGGCCCCCAGGTGCTCGCCTGCCTGCGAAACGCCGTCATCGGCCTGCTGCGTCGCCTGATCCGTCAGCCGCGGCAATCCATCGCCAGCATGATCCGCCATTTTGCGGCCCATCCTGCGCAGGCGCTCGCTGTCTTCCTGCGCTGACACGGCCGGCCCAGGTCGTCATCGGGGCCGACGGTGATCGGCCAGGCCCCGGTATGGCCAATGACCATGGCAAACCGCCATTCGGCGGCTTTTTGCAGCCCAATCGACCGAATATCCCGCTTCAAGCCGGGAAACCTCACTACGCCAAGGCCTTGGATCAGGCTGGTTAAGGTGTGGCTGGGGGGAGAGGCGATTTAGATGACGTCGTCCTGAACTCTTATGCCATTGGTTAACATGTTCCGGATAATTCCGTTATAATCAGCGGTTTTTAACCGGACTATTATGCGTATCGCCCTCGCCTACATCAGTGTCATTTTACTGTGGGCCACCACACCATTGGCGATCAAATGGAGCGCAGAAGGGGGCCGGTTTTGTTTTTGGCGCGGCTTCCCGCATGCTGATCGGCTTTGTTTGCGTGTTGCTCATTCTATTGATCAGCAGGCGCAAACTGCCATTTCATAGCAAGGCGAGACAAACCTATCTGGCTGTGTCATTACAGATTTTTGCTGCGATGCTGGCGGTTTACTGGGCATCAAGATTGATTCCTTCTGGCTGGATTTCAGTTATATTTGGCCTGACGCCATTTATTACTGCCTTGCTGGCAGCCTGGATTTTAAAGGAAAAAAGCCTGAGCATGGGCAAAATTTTTTCTTATCTGCTCGGCACAGGTGGACTGGCGATGATGTTCAGTTCCGCGCTGGAATTGAGTCAACAAGCTATTGCCGGCATGCTCGGTGTTTTGCTGGCGGCCAGCCTGCATGCAGCCAGCGCCGTCTGGGTAAAAAAAATCAACGCGCATTTACCGGCCATGAAGCAGGTCGCTGGCGGTTTACTGTTCGCCATGCCGATGTATTTACTCAGCTGCTACCTGCTGGAAGACGCCCGTATGCCTGAGTACATCAGTTGGCAAGCAGCGGCAGCCATCATTTATTTAGGCGTTGTCGCCACCACTTTTGGCTTCGCTATGTATTATTATGTGCTGACCCATCTACCGGCCACCAATGTCGCATTCATCACCATCATTTCGCCAGTGATGGCCTTGTATTTAGGCCATAGCATCAATGATGAAGTCATCACTCGCAAAGTCTTGATTGGTACCGGGCTAATTCTTACTGCCTTGTTACTGCATCAGTTTTTTGATCGCCGCATTCATCGTCAAGCTGCAAAAAAAGAAGATTTGTCTTAAAGAAGCGCTGAACAAATCAGCAATTCCTTAAAGACCATAACGTATAAAAGCCTGCAGGATAGTTTTGCGCAAGCAAATCACTCAACGAGTAACAGCTAAATTGCCGTTTAATGTTGAATAAAGAGTATTAAGAGGGGGAGAGTAAAGAAAATGTTTGGTGCCTCAGGCCGGAATCGAACCGGCACAGTGTTTCCACCGCGGGATCTTAAGTCCCAATGACGCCAAAACCCACAACAAAGCACAACAAACAATAACAATAAAATCAAACAGATAGATAATTATAAGTATTGTCTAATATTGCCGTTTTTTGCCTTTTTTGTGGCTTAGTGTCCCATGGGTGTCCCATGGGTGTATAATTAAAATCTAGATACAACAAAGCCTTGAGGTGCTACCAACACGCTCAAGGCTTCTAATCATCAACTTAATCAGGGTAAGCGATGACTGCATGCAATCATATCAAAATGCCGTTGCTTTGTCCTGAAGGAGAAGGCAACCATGGCAGCCATTGAAGAACGTACCGATAAAGACGGCAGTGTTTCCTATCGCGTAAAAGTCCGGTTAAAAGGCTATCCAACCCAGTCCGCAACATTCGCCCGCAAGACCGATGCCAAAAGGTGGGCAGCCTCAACAGAGTCAGCAATCCGGGAAGGCCGTCACTTTAAAACCAGCGAATCCAAAAAACGAACCTTTAATGATTTGGTTCAGCGTTATATTAAAGATGTACTCCCCCAAAAGCCCGCATCATACGCAAAGCAAAAAGCCCAGCTTGAATGGTGGAACAAACGCCTTGGTGAATATTTGCTATGCGATGTGTCAACCGCCCTGATTGTTCAACATAGGGACGAACTGGCCAACACCCTCACCCAATACGGCAAGCCCTTTAGTCCAGCCACAATCAACCGTTATCTTGCGGTTTTATCACACGCCTTTTCAATGGCCGCCGGGGAATGGGAGTGGTTACAGGAAAACCCGGTTAAGCGAGTGAAAAAGCCCAGCGAACCGGATGGCATTGTCCGCTTTCTGGACGAGTTTGAACGCGCCCGCCTGCTGGAAGCCTGCCAGGAATCACGGCAAGAATTCTTATACCTGATTGTTTTGCTTGGGCTGGCTACAGGCATGCGGAAAAGCGAAATAATGAACATGTACTGGAAAGAGCCAAAAGACAAGCCACAGATTGGCGCATGGGGCATTGTTCACATTAACCAGTCCTGCATCATTCTACACAGAACAAAAAACAAGCAGAAAAGGCGCATTCCATTACATGGCAAAGTTCTGGAACTTATAAAGCAACATTCCAAAGTCAGGCGACTTGATACGGATTTGGTTTTTCCAAATAACAAAGGAAATAACCCCGTTGACTTCAGAGAAGCGTGGGAATACGCGCTTAAACGCGCCGAAATAAACGATTTTCGTTTCCATGACCTGATGCACAGCAGCGCCAGTTATCTGGCCATGAACGGCGCAAGCCTGGCTGAGATTGCCGAAGTTTTGGGACACAAAACCCTGGCGATGGTGAAACGCTACGCCCACCTGTCAGACGGCCATGTTTCCAGCGTGGTAGCAGACATGAACGCCAAGATATTCAACACTTAATCACCCCTGAGGAATCCCGCCATGATGAATGTAGAAATTGATGACGAAACCGCCCGCGTATTAAATCAGTTAGCCACCGAGCAACATTTAAGCCCGGCGCAACTTGTCAAAACCGCCTTGCGTCAATACTTGAAAGACTGCCGCGCAAAACAGGATGAAGCGCACATTCAACCCCCAACAAACTTTCAGGATTTTTTTGGTACATTAAAAGACTCGCCCCACTTTAAAGATGACCCTGTAGAAATACAACGGCGCATGCGGGATGAATGGGAACGCTAATGGATAAGTATTTATTAGATACCAATATCAACCTGGACATTGTTAAAGGCCATCCAGAGGTCAGCAAAAAATTGCTGACCCCAGTTGAGATTATCTCTGCTATAGAAAATTTGCAGGATGGCGGTTGGAAAGATAAAGAGATAGTTAAATCAATAGTGAGGGTTGCTGAAGAAACCGCTAAAAGTGTGCTAACGCATGAAGGTTATCACCCTCATTTTGAGGCGTTTGGGTATCCAGTTGACTCACCCGAATTAACGCCAGAAGAAAACAGGCGAATCAAATTAATGTTTGAGAGAGATCAATGGATTAATGAGGCAAGCCATATTATCGGACATCCTGGTCCAGATGCTACAGATATTACAGCAGCAGCGGCAACTATTCTGGAAGCTTCAAGATTACGTGATCATATTGAGCGCGAAGAAACAGACAAGGCTAGAAGTTACGCATTGACAACAGATCGAAATTTTGGGTTTAAATGATTCATATTTGGCTCTGTACATGACAAAAAATATTAAAAGCTGGCGTAGCTCGTTGAAATGTAATTAAATACCGCATTTTGTTTTAGCGAATATGAATAACGGGACATTACAAATCAACGAGCTGACCGTCATATTAACTGAGCACTTTCAATGGAACAAGGCAAGAATCGTTTGTTTTGTGGGTATGTTAATTGCTTTGATGGCAGTTAGCACGGTCAATCTGGCCCAGCTCGCCGTATTCTTTCCCCGTCGGGCAAAAATTTCCTCACGATATCGACGGATGCAACGATTTTTCAGTGACCATTGGCTGGATTACAATGAAGTCGCTCATTTCATCATGAAACTGTTTGGTTTCACTGATCAGGATTACTATCTGACGTTAGACAGGACGAATTGGAAGTGGGGTAAAACCAATATTAATCTGCTGGTGCTTGCCGTGGTTTATCGGGGTGCCGCCATTCCGGTGTATTGGTTGCCTTTAAACAAGCGGGGCAACTCTAATACGAAGGAACGTATAGCGCTGATGAAACGCTTTATTGCGCAGTTTGGCCGACATCACATCAAAGGTCTTTTGGCTGATCGGGAGTTTATTGGAGACGAATGGATGGGCTGGTTGTTTGAGCAAGAGATTCCCTTTTATATCCGTATTCGCAACAACGCCTGGACAACCAATGCCCAAGGCCAGCGAATACGCGTAGAGCGTTTGTTTTATGGGCTTAAGCCGGGTAGCACACGACACCTCTCAACAGCGCGCTATTTGGGAAATTGTTCAATTTATCTCAGTGGGTTACGGCTGAGTGATGGTGAGTTATTAATCATCGTCTGTCAGCATTTGAACCCTGATGCGATTAAAATTTATGGCTTGCGTTGGGAAATCGAAACGCTTTTTGGCGGTTTAAAAGGACGGGGATTCAAACTTGAGGAAACGCGTGTAGTCGGTTATCTTCGGATCAAAAAATTGTTAGTACTTCCCGTTATTGCTTTCTGTTGGTCACATAAAGCAGGCGAATGGAAACATGATTGCGAGTTACCAATAAAAACCAAAACACATCAGCGGCTCGCGCAAAGCCTGTTTCGATATGGATTAGATTGTATCCGCTCAACGTTGTTTAATGTCTTATCTCAATCAAAAAGGATGATTAGAAAAGTGATTGCTCTTTTGCAACCCATACCTTTTGTCACTGGAATACATGAGACTCATTTGTCATAAGTTAATTTTTGTCATGTACAGAGCATATTTGGCATAAAGGTGTCGATAAACGAAGCCATAACATCGTTGAATAAATTCCGCTGTACGCTATAGCAATTATTAATCACGTCTGCAAAGCTCAATTTTTGTAATTGAACAAAGCCACAAATTGCAGAAAAAATATGATTATTTATTGCTCTTTTATTGCGAACCTGGAACCGTATAGTGGACCCCGTAATCCGGACAATAGTTTAAACTATGACTATTGAAAAAAGAGGTACAAAAAATGAGCGAAAAAAAACGGAAAACCTTTAGCGGGGCGCAAAAGGCCAAAATCGCGCTGGAAGCGGTTAAGAACATCAAAACGATCAATGAGATTGCTCAAGAGAATGAAGTCCATCCATCTCAGGTAAGCCAATGGAAAAAGGAACTGTTGGCCAATGCGGGAAGCCTGTTTGAAGGCAAACGCGGGCCGAAAGCGGTGAAGGCGCAAGACAATCCGGACCGTCTGTACGCCAAAATCGGGCAGTTGAATATGGAACTGGATTGGCTTAAAAAAAAGTCCGGGATCAGCCTATGATCACGCGTCAAAGCTGGGTGGATCAAAAAGATGAGTTGGCGTTAAGTCGGCAATGCCAGTTATTGAACGTTACCCGCTCAGTAATCCATGAACAGAAAAAACGCCAACAACAGCCGGTGTCTGCTGAAGATCAGCAACTGTTGCGGTTGCTCGACGAAGAATATACCCGGCATCCTTTTTATGGCTCACGCCGTATGACAAAGTATTTACGCGGCCTTAACCATCAGGTCAACCGCAAACGGGTTCAGCGGCTGATGCGCATACTGGGGCTGGTCGGCATGGCGCCGGGCCCGAACACCAGTAAGCCGCATCCTGAGCATAAAGTCTATCCCTATCTGTTAAGAGGCGTCGAGGTGACACGCCCCAACCAGGTTTGGAGTACCGACATCACCTATATCCGGCTGCCGCAAGGATTTGTTTATCTGGTGGCCATCATGGATTGGTACAGCCGAAAAGTATTGGCATGGCAACTTTCCAATACCATGGACAGCGCGTTTTGCGTAAATTGTCTGGAGCAGGCCATCAAGACCTATGGCACACCGGAGATATTTAATACCGACCAGGGCGCACAGTTCACCAGCGCGGACTTCACCGGGGTATTGAGTCAGCATGGCGTGACCATCAGCATGGATGGCCGGGGACGGGCCCTGGACAATATCTTTGTTGAACGACTCTGGCGCACAGTGAAATATGAAGAAGTTTATTTGAAGCAATACGGCAACCTGCAAGCACTGTCAGCGGGGTTGACGGACTACTTTGCCTTTTACAACAGCGAACGACCGCATCAGTCGTTAGGCTATGAAACGCCAGACAGGGTTTATCAATTCGCCACGGGAGGTGGCGCTAAAATCGTGGATAAATATAATGCCGGCACTGCCAAGCAGACGCCGGGTGAAAATATGGGCCAGAGCCATTGAGCCTGACTGTTATGAGGGTTCTATCTTAAATTCTCTAATAATTTGTCTGGACAATGGGGTCCACTTTACCGCTCAATATTACACACCTGCTTTATTGCCCGATGATATTGCTCAATCTGCCAATGCCTATCATGTTGTTCGGTAAATGCTTTCTTGTCAAAAACAGCGGTTTTTTCTTCATCAGGTAGTGAACTTATGTAATGGCGAACTTGTTCTTTCAAGGTCGTCCGAAATAATTTCACATACCCAAAATTTTTGAGCCAAACCATTAAGCCGTCTTCCGGGATTTCTAATTGCCTGACTTGAACCCATGAACCTTTTTCAACAGAGACTAATCGATTACCTTCCACTGCAAAGAATAATCCTGTCTGATGATTTCTTATCAATTTAAGATTATCCACGCAACTGTACCAGCTATCTCCTGTTACAAAACCAGGTTCTAGTCCCCAAGCTAATACTTCGGTCAGCATGTCTTGAAAATAGTCATTTTTTGTCTTTCCTTCCGCCTTATCGACCACCCGGAAATTCAGTGGTTGGTGTTTTCCTTGAATGTCTGTGTAGTACAACGTGACAAGATTGATTCCCTTGACTGCTCCATGATGTTTTCCCGACCAAAAATAACTGACATATGCCATATATTGGCTATAAGGTTTATCAAGAACACTATCGTCAACACTCAAGGTTCCGCCCTTTAAATTCAGGCTTGCGCTGGCTTCATTGTATAAATCTCGCCCAGTGTAATGCTCCCGATTTAGAAATCGATTTACGCTATCATGTGATATTGACATGACTTCGCCTAATCGTCGACAACTAGCTTGTTTCGGCTCACTTAATAAAAAACCAATATACATGGGTAATGTACAGCAGGCTGTTGAGGGGCGTGTTATTTCTCTTATCAAGGTTTGCCTTGTATTGACTTTGGAATTTTTTAAACCCATAGTTTAACATTGCCTGTCAATGCGTAACTTCTAGTTACGTTATTTCTATCTTCTCCGTCAATAAATCTGCCTGTTCTTCGCCCTGAGATGCACTGTTCTCGATGAGCATGGCCAAGTTTAAATTATCATGTTTGTTTTCCATTACAATGCGCTCCTACCAATAGCCTTGATCATCATCTCTTACATCGCCATTTGATTGTGATACTGTGGTTTTTGAAGCAACACTTTCATCTATTTCAATTGATGCTGGTACTTTATTCTGGTTTTTGGACTGGGTGCGCATGGTCACAGACATGGTCACCCGCTGGAAAAACTCATGAAGCTGTCCGGCGTTTTCCGCATAGAAAAGGTCATGGGGTGTGCCCTCGATAAAACGCTTCAGAACTGTCTCGTCCGCATCACGCCCAATAGCCATTGCCATGCGGTCGCATTTGGAAGAGCGCCCTTCGGAGATAAAGTCCTCCAGCGGCCTTTCCCAGCTGTCATTAGGTTGCCCATCAGAAACAAGCACAATAGTTGGACGGTAAGCGCGAGATGGCGTGGTCTCCTTGTCCTCAATCATCGCCTTGGCCATTTTAAGTGCAGTTCCCATCGGGGTCATACCGTTTGCCTGCAGACCTTGCCACTGCACATGAGAAGCCTTGGTGTAGGGAACCTGAAGCTCAACCTGATTGCCGAAAGTGATGACGGAAACAAGAATCTCAGTCTCCATCTTCTCTTCCTGCGCAAAGGTATCCAGCATCTTCTTGACAGCCTTGTTAAGGTTGTCGATTTTATCCCCTGACATACTGGAACTGACATCCAGAAGCAGAACGACGGGAAGTGGCTTGGCAGCCGGGGTAGTGAACTTTTTAGGATCAAACATAAACCATTCTCCTGATCAATTTATTGATTCGCTGAAGTAGCTTCAAAGTGCAATTTCACGCGAATTATCTCAGTGACTTGAAAATATCACCTTCAAACTTCTTACAATAATAGAGCATTAAAATTTTCTTACTTGAGTGAAGTGATAAATAACACATTTTTCAAGCGGGAAGCGCAGACAAAAACGGCAAACAACTTCGTACCAGTCTTACGATTTAACCTCAACAATTATCTAATATATGGGCTATTTAACCTTTTGTCTATCCAAAAACCTGCCCAGACAAATTTGTCAAATCTAAACCAAAATGGCGTTATTGTTCCGAGTCCGCCCTAATTCAACGCATAATGCATCAGGAGATAGGCGATAACACAAAATGTTGTCGACCTGCTCGTCCATTTCGGCGATTAAAGCCTGAGTCAGTGCTGTTAATTCCGCTTCGGTCAATGAAGCCTCAAACACCGACAACTGCACGGGTGTGGCATAATCGCTGACGATTCTGAATACCCGGCGCAATCTTTTGCTGTCGGCAATATCATAGGTGATTAAAAATGACTTACGATGGCTCATAACAATCCACCACCCGAGCAGCCTGAGTTGCGTAGCTGCGCAATAATCGTCTGAAAACTTCAGCCTGATGCCTCCATGTCTGATAAAAGCGTTGTTTTCCCGCCGCCTGCATCACGCAAGCCGACTCACTGATCGAAAAATCCTCCAGCCTTAGCACATGCCGTCTGAATAATGCGAAAACCCAGGCATCCGACCAGGGACGCAGTAGCTCCAAGACATCACAACCCAGAGAATGACGTTGATAACAAAGATCATGCAAACAACCGATAGAGGTATCCAGCCCGGCAGCACGCAATGCATTGACGGTTTCATGCAACAACAAAGTATAAGTTAACAGGCTGTTGAAAAACGCCCCTATGCCTCCGGCTCCAGCCCTTCATTTTGGGTTAAATTTACCTCTGGATGGCCTGATTAGCCAGGTTTTCCGGTATCAGCCGGTTTATATTGCCCTTTCGAGGCTTTATTTCCACCTTTTGGCGGATTTCAGGCACAACGGTGCCTACGCAGTTGAATAACGCCATTGCAACAAGGACATCAGGCGGGTCAGATTATACGCTGCGAAGGTGAATACGGTTTGGGCAGTCACTTTTTTCACTCCGCGAAACCGGGTTTGACGTAATCCCCCAACAGTTTTGCTCCAGCCAAAGACTTCTTTGATCCGTTTACGGATTTTGAGACTGCTGGTATAGCCTGGGTGTCGGGTCGTCCGCTTGTCAATCGCCGAACCTTTCGCTTTTTGAGTCACATGCGGGGTCACCTTCATTGCGCGTAGTTCGGCAACGAAGTTTTGGGTATCATAGTTTTTGTCACTGCCCACTGTGGCACCCGCTTTTTTGACGCTGCGTTTGATCATTTTTGTCGCCGCCTCCCGCCCGGCCGTTCCTGTCGCCTGGGTCACTTCAACATCGACGACCAAACCATGGCGATTTTCCATGAGTGCATGGCCCGGAAAAGCGAGTTGGGCTTTATCGCCCTGACTTTTTTTATACATCCTTGCTTCCGGGTCCGTTGTCGATTCATGCGTGTCGTTACAGCGTTTCTCGCCTTTGAAGTTGACACCCGGATTGCGGGTGGAATCCTCCGGCGGCCGGCTCGAACCGTCTTTGGCCTTGACGCTTTTCACAGAAGCCCAGGCCTTGATTAGCGTGCCATCGACCGAAAAGTGTTCATCTGAAACTAAATCCTGCCATTCGGCCAGGCACAGCACACGATCAAAAAACAAACGACTCACGCGCTCATTCAATAGACGGTCACGATTGGCGCTGAACGTTGAATGATCCCAAACCTCATCATCCATTGATAAGCCGACAAACCAACGATACAGCAGATTGAAATCAATGTGTTCGATCAGTTGCCGCTCCGAACGAATGGAAAACAGGATTTGCAACAAACTGGCACGGAGTAAACGCTCGGGAGGAATTGACGCCCGGCCCCGTCGGGAATACAGGTCATCGAACTCCTCATCCAAAGTGGTCAATAGAATATCGACCAAATATCGTAGTTTGCGTAAAGGATGATCACCCGGAATTCTAGATTCCAGCGTCCGATAACTGAATAATTCGTTTTGGGTATAATCAATGCCGCGCATAACAAATAAAAAATCGGGGAATATCAAATGGATTGAATCATTTTACCATAAATAACAATTAGTTATGTAATCAAATGCCAATTATGGCAACGAAACAATGCGGCCTCCAGGTTGGATTAAATCAACAGCCTGTTAAGGGCCGATACGATTATTTTTTTCCCTGATGAAGGCATTGTTATTGATCTAAAGACGTGCATTGATGCGTCGCCGGAGTCGGTCAAAAAGTACATTGTCAACTACGGTCTCCACATACAGCAGGCTGTATACAGCGACATACACAAATCAATAACCGGCAAATTGCCGAATGATTTTGTGTTCGTATTGGTCGAAAAAACGCCGCCATTCGGCCTGGCTGTTTTCAGACTGGCGCCCGAGGCAGTGGAGCTGGCACGTTCAGAGGTAGAGCGAGGAGTCGCCATCTATCAGAAATGTGAGCGATCAGGTGTTTGGCTTTGTTATTCTGAGACTGTGCAAACAGTCGATTTGCCTGCCTGGGCGTATAAGGCAACAGAGGTTTCACAATGAGCATAGCCGAAAAATTAAACACGCCCGTCATTCAACGACCAACCACACTTCCGGCAATGCTCAAGCAGCACAGTACGCGACTCAAAACCATCGCGCCCGCTGACGTTGATATCAATCGATTAAGTGCTGCGCTAACGATCATCGCAAGAATTGCCACCCCGCATGATGAAATGTTGTAGAGTTCCTTGTGGAAGATGGCGGTTAAAGACTGCGCTTTACTTTGGAGCCTTAGAGTCCGACTGCTAACGTAGCCTGCCATGGATGACTCGAACCCCGGATTGCTTCTTTAAGAGCGAATGTTAAAAGGGCCGTTGACGATTTACATCGCCCTCAGGCAGATCATCCAGGCAACCGCCACCTTCCAGGCTCAATCATAGAGTAAAGGAGGAAAAAATGGAACTCACTGCAATACACAAGCGAGTCATCGGGTTGGATGTTCACCAAAAGCAGATTAGCGCCTGCGCCATGGTTGAACAGGCCGATGGTGGTATTCAGACAGAGCATCGGCAGTTTGGCGCATTCAAACGTGATCGACGTGCATTAGCCGATTGGGTGCAGTCTGTCGCACCGGATGAGGTGGTGATGGAACGCACCGGCATCTACTGGAAAAGCCCATATGCAGCTTTGGAACATGTGGGTATTTACGCCAGGGTCGTCAATGCCCGGCATGTGAAGAATGTGCCGGGACGCAAGACGGACATCGGCGACGCGCAATGGCTGGCGATGCTTTCCCGTGCCGGACTGCTGCGCGATTCATTCGTGCCACCGGAAAAGATGCGGCAGTTACGCCTGATTTCACGTCAACGACAGAAGTTGGTGTCGATGCTGTCTGCTGAGAAGAACAGACTGCACAAGGTATTAACCGACGGCGGCATCCGGCTTGGCGTGGTGGTCAGCGATGTACATGGGCAATCCGCGCGCGCCATGGTTAACGCGCTGATTGAAGGACAGCCTGCGCATGATGTGTTGAAGCTGGCCAGCAATCGTCTCAAAGCGCCGCGCGCCGATATACTGGAGGCGCTGCAAGGTGAGTTGAGCGAGCACCATCGCTTCGTACTGAATGAACTGATGCAGCATATTCAGGATTTGGAAGCACGCATAGCCAGATTTGATGCACAACTGCTGGCCGGACTGGAGAAGGAGAAAACGGTTTTGCAATTGCTCCAGACTATTCCCGGTGTTGATTTGATTGGAGCAGCCATGCTACTTGTTGAGATCGGAACGGATATGACTGTCTTTGGCAGTGCGGATCGGCTGGCGTCATGGGTGGGCATATGCCCCGGCAACAACGAGTCTGCCGGCAAACGCAAATCAGGACGAACGCGAAAAGGAAACCCATATGTGTGTCGCCTGCTTTGCGAATGCGCCCATGCCGCCAGCCGAACCCGATCGGTTTTCCAGGCAAAATATACATCACTGGCGATTAGGCGAGGTCACCAACGCGCCATCATTGCGCTGGCTCACAAACTTTTGCGGACATGTTACTTCATGATTAGTCGCGGCGAGTATTTCCGGGATTCGACCATCGACTACGAAGAAATGGCTGTCAAACGCAATGCACCACGCTGGATCAGAGCGCTGATAAAATTCGGTTATATAACACAACCGGGTTAAGCCAGCTTACTTCATTGAATATGGATAAGCAGCCTTTTCACGGCTGAGAACTCCTTGCGCATTCGATATGGATCATTTCATGTTAATGGCGGAAGTTCGCAACAATAAAAAACTTGCTCAATGTGAGCCACTTTCAGTTCTGGGTGCATTCATAAAATCAACACAGCTTGGGCTGGAACCCGGCGCGGCACTCGGTCAGGCGTTTTTCGTACCCTTTAAAAACGAATGCCAGTTAGTGATCGGCTATCGCGGCATGCTGGCTTTGGCGTATCGATCAGGCCAGGTTCAATCGATAGCCGCAAGGACAGTTCATGGAAATGATGAGTTCTTTTATTCGTTCGGCATAACAGACGAGCTGACACACAGACCGGCAACCGGCGACCGAGGCGAAATAGTCGCCGTTTATGCGATAGCCAAGTTAACAGGCGGCGGTGTGCACTTTGAGGTTTTATCAATGGGCGACATCGAAAAAGCCCGCAAAACTTCAAAATCTGGGAATTTCGGCCCATGGAAAGACCACTTTGAAGAGATGTCCAAAAAAACAGCTATTCGACGACTGTTTAAATATTTGCCGGTTGGCACAGAACTGAATCGGGCCATTGCGATTGATGAGCATGCGGCAGTTGGCAAGCAGAACAATCAGGAAACCGCGGAAGCCGTATTGGACGGCGATTTTGAAATCATGGAGGATTGCAATGGCAATAACACCTAAGCGATTGATTTTGCCGCCTTTTGCAAAAAGCATCGACAAGTTTTCACGCCGAGATGAAATTATCATTTGCACCGGTTCTGAGGCATGGCAGCGGGCAAAATCACCAACTTGGTTTTGTAATGTCGCTAAGCTGGTTTTGCCGATGGACGAGCCTCCGGAACGGTACAAGTGGCCTGTTTCTGGCCGCTATATAATGGTCTTCGGCTTCGGTGAACTTGATACTTATCATCGGTTGATCGAGTTGGCTAAATGCTTATTGAAGCATGGCGCAATCTGGGCTTTGTGGCTGATACCAGGGCATAGGATGACGAAAATTGGACGACGCAGCAGGGAGGCGGCATGACCCAGCCAGCAGTGTATGAAGTTGTAAAACCGTGCCTGATTCAAATTGATGTTGAAAACGAATCGAGCCAACAGGCGAATAACGAAGACAGGCCGTTTCCATTTGTATCCGCCGCTAGTCTGACCGATAAGCCGGCCGCCATTGATTGGCTGGTCCCCAATATGCTTGAACGGGCAACGCTTAATTTAATGTTCGGTGAGTCGGCCAGCGGTAAGTCTGTGCTTGCCACCGAGCTGGCGTATTGCATTGCGTCCGGCCAACCTTGGGGCGATATTCAGACGCAGCAAGCGCCGGTATTGATTATTGTTGGAGAGGGTTTCAACGGCTACCGGCGACGGCTTCGTGCCCTGGAAATAAAGCACGGGGTGTCCGCGCCAGCCGACCTGTACATTAGCGAACGCCCAGGGCAATTGCTCGACCCGGCTAATGTGAGCTGGATTGCCGACACAATCAATGAACTATCCCCCAATCCCGGTCTGGTGATTATCGACACCTTGCACAGAAACATGGAAGGAGACGAGAACAGCAGCGCGGACATTGCCAAACTTATCGGCAATGTTGACACCATTCTAAAGCCGTTAGGGGCGGCAGTGCTGTTCATTCATCACAGCGGCCACGGCGACAAGAACCGCAGCCGCGGTAGTTCATCCATCCGTGCGGCGATGGATGCAGAGTTTTCGGTAGTTAAACGCGGTGACTCAGTAACCCTATCCTGCACAAAAGCAAAGGACTTCGAGCCATTCGCGCCACGATTGTTCAATTTTCGAACGGTTGAGCTATCCGGCTGGACAGACCACCAAGGCGAGACAATGACTTCCGTTGTGCTGGAAAACAAAGGCGAAGCTAAGCCAGAGCAGAGCCGCCCTAAACTTTCCGCTCGTGATGATCTGGTCTTAACCAGCTTATTCGATGCAATTCGACAACATGGTATCGAACCACCGGCAGATATTAAAGAAAAATTCGCCGGTTTTTCAGGCTGGAAGAAAGGTAAAAACAAGGTCGTTTCTATCGAAAAATGGCGAACACATGCCCATAAAGCCATTGTTGTCGATTCCGACAGACCTGACGCCAAACGAATGGCTTTTAAACGTTGTCGGGACAGGCTTGTTAATAACGGCTATATCATTGAATTTAATGACTTTGTATGGCCTGTTTTTAAAACTAACACACCGAACGAACGCGAACAAAACATAACACTTGTTCGGGCACTCCAGACCGAACGAACACGAACACACCCCTTAAGGGGTGTTCGGGTGTTCGGTGTGCTGTTCGCCCGCTGGTGATGTGACAAAAAAGAGCTAAAGATTAATGAAAATAGAAATTAAAAATCAACTCCGCATTGAAGCCCCAAGAAAAGTTCTAGTAGTCATCGAGCGCAACTGCACTTATCGCAATCCTAAATATCAGGAAGCAGTGAGCATGAACCGCTCAACCCGGAATATCCCCAGCCAGCTCTGTTTAGGAAAACGGATGGATAACGCCTTGTTAATTCCAACTGGTTTATTGCCCGATATATTGGCGACTTATCCAGAAGCGGAAATCATCGACCAGCGCAGCAGCAGACCGGCAACAATACCGTTTAAAGCCACGTTAAGGCCGTATCAAGCCGAATTTGTGACGAAGGCATACCATGGTGACGGTGGCGTGATGGTGGCCGCTACTGGTGCAGGGAAAACAGTTTCAGCCATTGCGTTAGCATCGTGGCTTAAGTAGCGCTGTTTAATTCTGGTCAAATCCAAAGACCTGGCTGAGCAATGGCGCGATGCTATCCGGCAGTTTACAGGACTGGAAGCGGGGTTAATCGGTGGCGGACGCTCAGACGATGGCGAGCAGTTCACTATTGCCCTGGTGCAAACACTGGTAAAGCGTAACCCGTCGGCGCTGGATTATGGGCTGGTAATTGCCGACGAATGCCACAACGCGCCAGCCAGTCAGTTTTATCAAGTCATTACCAACCTGAACGCACGTTACAAATTCGGCCTGTCAGCAACCCCACAGCGGCGTGACAATCTTGAATTTATGATCCATGCAGCCTTTAGGCCAATTGTCGCCGAAGTTAAACCAGAACAACTGGACGGCAAAGTGCTACCGGTTACCGTTTACCCGCTGCGCCTGCCGTTTGATGCCGTGGTTAATGACTGGAATGGTTTTATCAACGCCCTGATTGATGATGACTCCAGAAACCAGCGCATCATCCAGCAGGTGGGAAAGATGAAAACCAAAAACGTCATTATTCTGACCGCACAAGTCAGACATGCCGAAATTCTCACAACAATAGCCATTCAGGCATGTTTTAGCCCATTACTGATAACATGGACAGCTAAATGGCAAAACGCGCTCAGAACGCATGCAGAAAGCTCACAGCGCAAATTTGATTATTGGCACAGCCTCATTATTGAGTGAGGGCATAGACTGGCCGCACATGAACGCCCTGATATTTGCCGCGCCAATGTCAGCAGTGGTCAATAAAGCCAACCCGGCAGCCACTAAGCTGATTCAGTCAATAGCCCGATGCAGACGACCTTATCCCGGAAAATCTCACGCGCTGGTGATAGACATCATTGACAAGTGTGGGTTCGGCATATCCGCATGGCGCAAGCGACTCCATATCTATCAGTATCACGGCTTCAAGGTGGCAGCATGACGCTGATTCAGCGATTAGGCTTTACCCAATATTCTGACTACTGGTTACACAGACAACGCCAGGAGGCGACGAAAAATGCACGAGACTGAAGAAAACCTTTGTTATGCCTGCGACGGTACAGGCTTAGGCCATTACGATGGCGCGAGTTGTCGCAAATGTCACGGCACAGGCTTAGGGATTGACTGGGACGCGCAACTGGACGCCCAGGAAAGAGCAGCGGAACGGCAATGGGAGCGAGAGCATCATGGCGATTAACAGCAGAACCAAAGGCGCAGCCGGTGAACGTGAATTTGCCGGACTGATACATGACCAGCTTGGTATAAGACTGGTTAGAAATCTGGAACAAGCCCGCAATGGTGGCCATGATTTGATAATCCACCCAGACGAAATCGGGCCGGTTGTCGATAGCTTGAACCGCTTTGCCATCGAGGTAAAACGGTACGCGCAGATTTCCCCAGCGTTAATCAAAAATTGGTGGCAACAAGCCGTTGCACAAGCTAGCGCAATCAACAAACAGCACGCCTTAGCCTATCGAGCCAACCAGCGGAACTGGACAATTCTGATTCCAGCGCACACTGTTAACCCTGCCTTACCTGTCAGTCATGCGTTAGATTACGCAGCAGCGCTCACTATAGATGGCTTTTGTTTACTGGTCCGCGAGGTTCTTTGAGGGAACCAGAAGCCGCCGTCAATCCAGAACGACAACTCCGGCGGCAAGCTGGACATCAGCATCAACAGCGAAGGCAAGCTCAAAGTGACCAAATTACAGTCTGAATAACCCGGCTGTGCCGATCAATGATGATGGCTATTCCATGCTGGCGTTTTAAAGTGACTGCCAGTACAAATAAAGCAGATACCAGAGCGAGAAAAAACCGAACAGCTGAAGCGCCAAAATCGCAATCGAACGGCGAAAATAGAACCAGTCTTTTTTGCTGTATTTTTTCATCAGGATATCACCAGTTTCAGGCCCAATGCCTTGACAACTTTGTAAATAGTGTCAAAACGGGGGTTGCCATTCTCACTCAGCGACTTATACAGACTGGCGCGAGTGACTCCGGCCTGTTTTGCAATCTCTGTCATGCCTTTCGCCCGCACCACGGTTGCAAGGCCACTGATCAGGTCTTCAGTTGTTCCTGTTTCAGACAGTTCTTTCAGAAACAGCCGAATATCCTCGTCGCTCTCAAGATATTGGTCTATGTGAAAAGTGCTTGTTTTGGTTGTCATTGTTACTCCAGATCATCAATGAGTTGTGTGGCTTTCTTTATATCGTTGCTCTGGCTGGATTTATCGCCGCCGATAAGCAACAAAATGATGCTGTTATCTTTAAATGTGTAATACACGCGAAAGCCAGGGCCAAAGAAAAAACGTAATTCAAACAACTGACCGGAAATTTGTTTGTGGTCGCCAAGATTACCGTTTCTCATGCGCTGAAACCTGGAAAGAAAGCGATGCCTGTATGTTTTTACAGTTGCTTTGTTAAACCAGCGGTTGAACTCAGGGGTTTGTTCGAGATTAAATTTCATGCTTTGATTGTATCCCAAAGGATACATAAAAACAAAAATATTGAGCCAAATTCGTTATGACCAGGAAAAAACCTGCATCAAGACAAGCTATTGCATCAGCGTGGTAATTGGCTTTGCCGCAGGCATTGTGGTGGCGCGTTATTGCGCCGCGAGTTGACATGGGGAGGGGCGGGTAAAAAGTCTAGCGTTTTTGGATGCGTGACCGACACCCCAGTCTCGTTTATGCGGCTCGTAAATTAAATAGAAAAAGACCATTTAGATCAAATACTTATATAATTTTATAGATTTCAATAATTGACACCAGTGACCGCGCCAGCTATATTCACAGCCACTACTAAACAATCAGCGGATACCGCACCCGTCAGACTTGCGGTTTTTTTTGTGCCTGCCATTCAGGCATAAGCGCCTTCTATGGTGCGGTCGAGAGGGGCGAATATATTGAATACCCCCCGCCGCCTGATTGCGGTAGTTGAGGCCGCGCCGCCCTTATGGCGCAATACCAACTAAACATATCGGAGGGCATCGTCATGCCGAACACACAAACCACCCACAAAACCCTAAGCAATAACGATTCTGACCAAAACCTCGCAGCATTTGACGAGGAAGAAGCGCTTAAACACACCGTCACCGGATATCGAGTGGTCGAAGACCGGGGGAATGTGTGCGGGGCTCAATTGTCGCCACTATTCGCCACACTGGTGCAAGCCAAAGCCGCGCTAACGATTATAAAAAAACAACATCCGAGAGCAGGAGTTAGACGTGAAACTTATTGGCCTTAGAGTGGAGATGTTAATGGCCAATTAAAGAAGGGCGGTAATTCTGACGTGCAACCTTAACCCAAATTAAAAAACCGGCCACCGTGCCGGTTTTTTAATGCCTGGAAGATAGCGCCATATTTCAAGCCCTCCAGCGGTTTTGGTGCGCCGGTGAATGGGCGATTATTTACTTAAAGGGAACAATACATAAAGCAAAATATATGCCATAACTTAACCAAATGATTTAACAACTGATGTTACGCGCTACGCCGGATAATTGATAAAATTTAAGGATGAACAAAGAGAAATTAGACCTATATACAGACTATTTAATCAGCAATACGAGCTATGCGACAGCAACGGGTTTGTCGTCAATGTTAGATGGAGAAGTTAGCCATGATAGTGTCACGCGTTTTTTATCGTCCAGGACGTACACATCAAAAGACCTCTGGCTGGAGGTTAAACGAACAGTCCGGGTAACTACTCAGCGTATTTTACCAAAAGCATCAGGTCACTGAGTAAATTCCGGTAATTTCCCCTTAAATACCAGTACCAACGCTTCAGAGGCACTGACATGATGTTTACGACAAGTGGATAGATATCCCCGAATACGGCAGAAGGTGATGGCACCCTGCTCACTCCTGAAACACCCCGATATTTTTTGCTGCACCCTGGTCATGCGGATATCATTCTCACCGGGATTATTAGTAAATGGCACATCTATTTCTCTCATAAAGCGTAAGACATCATCCGGGTAATTGATCAGCCGTTCCAGTAAGTTTCTGGATTTACTGCGCTTGAGGCGCCCACGTTTGGGTTTACCGGGCAACGGGGTTGGTGGCGGACATTCAATTTGTGCTTTCTCTAATAAATCTCGATATCGTCGTCGATAACAGGCCGCTTTTCTTGCTTCAAGCTTCCCCCCTGCATCATCGACGACCTGATTGATCTTTTTTAACAGGGTTTCCATTTCTTTGGCCCACTGCTGTCCATCCTGCTCCCGGGCACGGGTCAGTTCACGCAGATGATGCGCATTGCACAAGGCATGAGTGAAGGGGGACTTGTAGTAAGGCTTCCAGTGATCGTGGCATAAAATGCCATGAAAGTCAGGCAGGATGCCAATGACATCCATCGCTTCCTTGCCCCGTTTTACATGGGGAAAATAATGTGTCCATAAATCATTAGAAGCACAATGCAACCAGTACTTGGCGCCATTGATGTTAATGCCCGTTTCATCGGCATGTACAACAGAAGCTGCCGCCAGTCTTTGCTTGCAAATCGGCTCAAAGGATGCCAGCTTCTCAAAGGCTAGCGCAAACAAGCGCAAGTTCTCACTCTATTGAGTAAGTGGCTTAGCCATGGTTTCATTGAAATATTTTATGAAATCCGCTATTTTTTGTTTAAATCCTCTTTAGATTTAAAGTTGCCGCGCCGGATTACTTTACGCATTAAAATAGAAAACCAGATCTCTATCTGATTAAGCCATGAACAATGCTTAGGGGTAAAATGAAAAACAACCGGATGGTTTGGGTTAGTCAAAAAAGCAGTACGACTTTCCATTGATTTCAAAATACCCTCTTTTCCTTTAACCCCTGATTCTCCTGAATACGAAATTTTTTCGGCAATTAATCGAACCACCGATTCTGAACAATGTGTATTGAGATTATCCATGACTAAATGCCAATGGGTTTGTTTGGGTTGTTGATGAAAAAGCAGGTTCAAAAACTCGGCAAAATCTTGCTCTGTTCGAGTTTCTCCTATACTTCCCATTACTCACCCGTGGCCACATCAAAACCTGCAATCAAGGTCTGGGTACCATGTCGAATATATTCAAATTCTTGTCGTTCAACTTTTCCTTTCTTCATCGGCAATGTCTGCGCTGCTCGCTCTAAAGCTTGAATCCCTGTCATTTCATCAATCGAAATCGTTTTGATGCCTTGCTCTTCCCGCTCCAAAGCCCGTTGGCAGGTTTCGCAAACATCTTGACACCTCTCGTCGAAGTATTCATCTTTTTTTGCCGTCAACCAGCCTTTCATCCGGTGGGGTTGCAGGTCCGCTTCTTTTTAAAAAGCGCCCAACAGAGCGCTGTGAAATATAATCAACAATGCCCCGTTTTATCGCTTCATCGGCTATTTCTTGTTGCGTCCAATGAGTGATCGGGCGTTGACTATCCTCTGGGCGTTCGCAGGCTATCGCGATAATGCTGCAAATTTGCTCCGCCGTATAGATAGCAGGCGCACCGCTTCGCGGTGCATCTTGAAGCCGGGCTAAAGGATTTTCTTGTTCACTGTTCTGTAACCAGCGTTTTCGCCAATTTTGAACAGTTGTCCGTCCAGTTTTTAACTGGCGCATGGTTTCATGTACACTAATGCCTTCATCTGCCAACAATATAATACGGCAACGTGTCACCAAATTCTGAGGACTTGTATGTTTACGCACTGTGCCTTGCAATAACGTGCGTTGTTCTTCTGTTAAACTGATTGGGGCTGCTGTTAGACGTGGCATGATATCACCTGCTGAATTTAATATAGTATTATTCAGCATATTACAATATATTCCTCATAAATAGCATTGGTGTTTTCGCTTATGCGCACTAGTTGATTGAAATTAATCAACGAACCTTCACTGATGGGGATCTGTAATTGATCGGAAAAATAATCCTTGATGCGCTGGCAGGGCAATAATTGGTACTGCGAAAGATACACGGCGTGCGCCTTGAGTTGGTCACCATATTGCACGGCTTTTGTTACGCCCTCGGGAAAAGGAGCAACAAACCGACGACCTTGTTCATCAATAAGCCTTTGCGCACGATATTCCGTCACAATCCGTGAAATATCAATATCAAATACCTGCCGGGTTTCAAAGCCATCTGCCGTGTAGCTTCCGGCTGGCAAGGTACGGCGATCAATCTTGATGGAGATAACGTCATCGGGATCATCGACTTTAACCAGCGTGGTGTCAATATGCCCTTTCTGTCCACCACCTGGTTTTTTTGATCCCGCCCGTGCTTTCCTTTTACGATCAGGATCACTTGATGGCGGCCTGGAACTGTTACTGCTGTTAAGTCCGAGCCGATGCATCAAGAGCGTGACCAGCAACAACAATATCTCCAGCGAAGACCGCAGCGCCGGAGATAAATCGGCTTCATCTTCAATCAGCTGCCGGGCATGGGTAATGGCAGCCTCTACATCAATGGAATCAATCTTCAATGAAACGGCCTGTGGGTTTAAGTACAGGACTCTTGTCTCATGGCTTTTGAAATACGAATTTTTGCCTCTGTGTTGCCCGTCATCGTATTTTAGAAATGCACGGCAAGGGCTATCGGGCATTGCTTATAAGGCAACACGCCTCAACTAACGCAGGCTAATACAGTAAACCTCTTGCGCCAGGTGTTGCCGTTAGAAAATCAAAAATAACGCTAAAATCGTGTCAAGCAGTTTTTTTACTTATTTACGCTGAGTAGTTACCAGTCCGGAAGATTGAAGAAGAAACGGGGTGTTTGATTTTTGACGATACAATCCAGGAGAAGCAATGGACAGACGAGAATGAAGTCATTTGTTGGCATTATGACCATTGCCAGGGGCGGTCAGTCAAAGGCATCAATCTATTGAATGCCTTGTATCATACGGGCAATGTTTCGATACCCGTAGCCTTTGAAGTGGTCAAAAAACCGATTCAGTTTTGTGATATCAAAACAAAGCAGGTTAAACGAATGGCTACGGTGACCAAAAATGAGCTGATGCGTGCGATGATTCAACAGTGTTTGAACAATCGGCTTCAATTTCGCTATGTGTTGATGGATAGCTGGTTTACGGCTAAAGAGAATCTGGAGTTTATTGTTGACAAAGACAAACATTTCATTGGGGCTTTAAAGGATAATCGCCTGGTGGCGTTGAACGTTGACGACAAGAAACAAGGAAAATTTACCCGTGTCAGTGACATTGCATTAGAGGATAAACAAGCAGTACGCGGCTGGCTAAAAGGCTACCCACATGAAGTCCTGATTGTCCGGCGAATCTTTACAAACAAAGACGGCAGTACGGCAACCGTTAATCTGGTGTGCAGTGATTTAACATTAACGGGTGAAAAAGTTGCGGCAATCTATCAGAAACGATGGAAAGTCGAAGAATTTCATAAATCATTGAAATCCAATGCCGGGTTGGCAAAGTCGCCTACTCGTACCCCAACAACACAAAACAATCATATTTTTATGGCCATTATGGCGGTCTTTAAACTGGAGTGTCTCAAAATAAAACACCAAACCAATCATTTTGCTTTGAAGGCAAAATTATATATCAAGGCTATTCGGCAGGCTTTTGCTGAATTGCAACAATTCAAGACCGCGTAACATCAGTTAACAAGAATAAGACCATGTTGGCACACTAACAAGCTAGGTAATTTATTGTTTCCTGTTAGTAGCATGACACGGACAGACCGGACACCCACAACAGCAAAAAAACCAGCAAGGTTTATACAAGGGTAAATACCAAGGGTTACGGCAAGGCGTGAAATCAAGCACCAGTCAAGCAATCGCCTATCAAGGTTAAATGTCGGTAATTGTCAGTAGTTTATGGGCGGGATAATTACAACAGCCGGGGAAAAAGTACCAAGGTTTTACCAAGGGTTTAGTCAATCAAGCATGATGGCTGATTATTGGCGCGGGGTTTTTAGTGCTTATAAAAAGGGGTTTTTGAACGCTACAAAAAAGGCAATGATTGCCGGTTGAAAACAAATAATTTATTTTCAACTGTCCCATGGAGCATATATTATAACTTTATGATTAACTTATTGAATCATAAGTTATTGATTTGAATGGTGCCTCAGGCCGGAATCGAACCGGCACGGTGTTTCCACCGCGGGATTTTAAGTCCCGTGCGTCTACCAATTTCGCCACCGAGGCAGGTCTTGAATTGATTAGTGCATTCTATACAATTTTTAAGAATTTGCCAATGGATTTTTCAATCATTGGTAAATAATATTATTGACTGATGTTACGCATACAAGTATCACGAGTTTACACTCTATAGGCGCTAGGTCGATCCGATAGACCCTACAAACCGGTATTTTCTCTCATCGTTCTCGCACTCACGCATCATAACTATCTACACATATTTTTCATCGCGCCCATGCTCCTGCTTCACGAAAATTCAGCTCCCAAACCAAAACCTTAGAAAACTCTATCCAGTGAGCACGATCCTGCTTTGTTGAAGTGGAGCTTCTGGATCGCTAAATGTCAACCAACCTGTCGTAATTTTAACACTAATTCACGAAGTAATTGTTGCTGCAACTTGACATTTAGAGGATTCTGATTTCTCCTTGTTTGGGTTGAGATACACCTGACCAACCGGGGTTAAATTTCGTGTTTTTCGTCCATTCCACCGCTCGGGGTTATCTTTTTTCGCCTGTTCGATCACGCGCTTTCTATGCTCAAGTATGGCCTTGTCCAAGCCATTATGGCGCTGGTTAGGCGTCACAAACCTGATGGCGCTGTGTTTGTGCTCATCGTTGTACCAGCTGACAAAACCATCTACCCAGGCTCTTGCTTCGGTTAATGTTGTAAACGGGTTTTCCGGAAAGGTGTAGTAGTATTTGATGGTTTTAAACAATGATTCAGAATATGGATTGTCATTACTGACACGGGGCCTGCTGAATGAGCTGGCAATGTCTAAATCGATCAGTCTGGCTCTTGAGGTTGCGCCTTTCATCGGGCTGCCATTGTCGGAATGGATGACTAATTGCTTTTTCCCGATGTTTTCCCGGCGGACGATATCTTCTATTAAATCAGCTGCATAGCTGCTCGATTCGATATCATGAACCTGCCAGCCGACAATTTTTCGGCTGTAGATATCCATCACCATGTACAGGTAGTAATACTGTCCTTTGATCGGGCTTGATAAATAGGTAATATCCCACGAGTAGAGTTGATTGGGTCGGGTGGCTTTGAGCGGCTGTGGTTTGTGACGCTGGCCGGCCGACTCTTTCGCTCTATGCTTTAACTGGTTGTGCGCTTTCATGACCCGGTAAAAGCTTGATTCCGAGGCGATATAGCGCCCTGAATCCAAAAGGGCCGGAACGATTTGATGCGGTGTCAAGTCGCGGTATTCCGGTTGGTTTACCAGGTTGATAATTTCTTGCCTGGTCGCCTCGGGCAATCGATTATGCACAGGCGCGGTATTGTGCAGCCTCAGGTCTTCTGAAATCGCATCGCCACGGTTCCAGCGCTGGTAGGTTCTGGCGGATATGCCCAACAGTTCGCAGGCGGATTGTTGCCGTGCGCCACTGCTGACAGCTTCATCAATGAGCGCGCTGTAATGTTTGCGATCTGAGCAGGCGATCAGTCGTCCGCCTTTTCCCCCCGGATCGCCTGGCACTTTTTTGATAACACCAGTAAGGCCGCTGTTTCCGATAACGCTTTTTCTTTACGGTTCAGCTCTTTTTGCAAGCGCTTGTTTTCTTGTTTGAGTTGCTTTTTTTCTGCTCGGCTGGCTGCGAGGTCTGCCGATTGAGCAGCGGATAAAAATTCTGTTCTCCAAGCGTCCAGATGGTGCAAATAGATGCCTTTTTCCCGGCAATAGGCGCTGGCCTGTTCGTCTGTCAGATGATGGCAATGAGCAATGGCGTCAAAACGTTCCGCTTTCGTCCAGGCATGAGGGCTTTTTTCTTTTGACATACTTGATGTTGAGATTTCGAGTTGATTGTCCCTGGCTAAACGAATCCACTTTTGAAGCGTGGAGTAACCCACACCTAAATCGTTGGCAAGGGCTTTCAGCGATTGCTCTGGATTTCTGGATAGCGCTTTTTCTACCGATTGTACTTTAAATTCCTGGCTAAATACCGCCATTTTTGTCTCCTGATTTAAAAAAGTTTCAGGCGACAGGTATGTTGACATAGGGGGGGATCGGGATTCCCAAGCGGGAGCTTCAAAATAAAGATGTGTAGATAGTTATGCTCACGCATAGGAACGCGCGCAGCCGGTATTGCTGGTGCGTAACATCAATTCTACCGCTTTTCGGCGATAACTTTTTCCAGCTCAGTCTGGCTGATATGGCGAACGTCCTTGCCTTTAACCATATAAATGGTTTGTTCACAGATATTACAGGCATGATCGCCAATTCTTTCCAGCGCTCTCGCTATCCATAAAATATCCAGCGCCCGGGTTATATGTCGTGGGTCTTCCATCATGCGGGTAATCAGTTGACGCACAATACTGGCGTATTCCCTATCGACCTTGTGATCCTGACTTTTAATCTCTGCAACATTACTTAAATCCAGCCTTGCCAACGCGTCGAGACTGTCATGCAGCATTGCTTTGACCATCTCGACAAGATGTTGAATTTCATGAAATTCTTCATGGTAATATTCGCTGTTAACCAACTGAATGCTCATTTTGGCGATTCTGGCGGCCTCATCGCCGATACGTTCCAGATCAGTAATAATTTTGATCGTCGCCAGCAACAATCGCAAATCAAATGCAGCCGGCTGCCGTTTGGCGAGAATCTCGGTACATTCCTGATCGATTTCCATCTCCAGTTTATTGACGACATCATCTTGCTGTATTACATTTTCAGCCAATTCCTGATCGGCAGTGACAAACGCTCTAACCGCTTGTTCAATCTGTTGCTCAACCACTCCGCCCATAGTCAAAACTTTGTTGCGTATGTCTTCCAGTTCATTATTGAACTGATGAGAAATATGCTGCCCGATTTTTTTATTATCCATTACTAACCCTCATTAACCGTAACGACCGGTAATATAATCTTCTGTCTGTTGTTTAGCCGGATTGGTAAACAACTGATTGGTTTCACCAAATTCAATCAGATCCCCCATATACATGAATGCCGTATAATCCGATACACGTGCTGCCTGTTGCATATTATGGGTGACGATGACGATGGTGTAATGTTCTTTTAGCTCGTGAATCAGCTCTTCAATTTTCAGTGTGGATATTGGATCCAGGGCTGAAGCCGGCTCATCAAGCAGCATCACTTCAGGCTCGATGGCAATGGCGCGGGCAATCACCAGACGTTGTTGCTGACCGCCCGACATTCCCAGGGCATTTTCATTCAGACGGTCTTTTACTTCATCCCAAAGCGCGGCGCCGCGCAGTGATTTTTCCACCACTTCGTCCAATATGCGCCGGTCGTTAATACCTTGAATGCGTAAGCCATAGGCGACATTTTCATAAATGGATTTGGGGAAAGGGTTAGGTTTTTGGAACACCATCCCGACACGGCGGCACAAATCGGCGACATTGACGGATTTATCATAGATATCTTCGCCGTCCAGTAAAATTTTCCCTTCAATCCTGACCGTGTCGATCAAATCGTTCATTCGATTGATGCTGCGTAGCAAGGTCGATTTGCCGCAACCGCTCGGTCCGATGTAGGCTGTGACTTTTTTCTTCGGTATTTCCATGTTGATGCCATGCAGAGCCTGTTTTTCACCGTAAAACAAATCCAGGCCCTGAATTTTCAGACAAATTTCTTCCGGTTTATCTTGCTTTTTAGGCTGTGCCTGCTGTTTCATCAAAGCATTGATGTCAATCGCATGGCTGGGTGCTGTTTCCATTGTCATGGTTTTTTGCTCTTTTAAGTATTTAAAGAAACGCTGAACAAATCATCCATACTGTCAGCGCCCGCAAAACGGAAATGTGATTTTTCGCTTTACTCACAAAATCAATGCCTTGTCGCCATCGATTTTGGCAGCGCATCCTTGCGCCGCTTCGAGTCGCGAATAAATCAGCGATTCCCTGATCAGTTTTCCAAAGCCCGGTATTTTTCTCGCAAACTGTTGCGAATATTGATGGCGAATAAATTCAGGCCGATAATCACCAGAATCAACAGTAGAGAAGTTGCGTAAACCAAAGGTCTTGCCGCTTCCACATTAGGGCTTTGGAATCCAACATCATAAATATGGAACCCCAGGTGCATAAACTTTCTGTCCAAATGCAGAAAAGGATAATTGCCATCCAACGGCAATGTCGGCGCCAGTTTGACCACACCGACCAGCATTAACGGGGCCACCTCGCCCGCAGCCCGCGCCACGGCCAGAATCAAACCTGTCATCATGGCCGGAGTCGCCATCGGCAATACGGTGTGCCAAAGCGTTTCCAGCTTGGTTGCTCCCAAGGCCAGGCTTCCTTCACGTATTGATTTTGGAATACGCGCCAGACCTTCTTCGGTCGAGACAATCACCACCGGCAAGGTTAACAGCGCCAGGGTCAATGATGCCCAAAGCAATCCTGGCGTACCGAAAACCGGCGCAGGAGCGGCCTCGGGAAAAAACAAATCATCAATATTGCCACCTAAAAAATAAACAAAAAAGCCCAGACCAAACACTCCATAAACAATGGACGGTACACCAGCCAGATTATTCACGGCAATGCGAATCAGACGGGTAACGGGTCCCTGGCTGGCATATTCACGCATATAAACAGCGGCAATCACACCAAATGGGGTAACCAACACGGCCATTAACATGACCATCATGATGGTGCCGAAGATGGCAGGAAACACCCCGCCTTCTGTATTGGCTTCTCTGGGATCTTCGCTGATGAACGCTGCGAACTGCCGTATAAACTCCCAGGTTTTTTGTAAACCATTCATGGCATTGGGTTGTGTCAGGTTAACTACTTTTTTTAGCGGAATCTCCAGTTGCCGGCCATCACCCGTTTCCGCCACCAGACTGTCACGCATAATCGCCTGATTAAGCTTGACCAGCTGCTGCTGTAAAGCCTGATATCGTTTTTGCAAGGTTTGTCTTTGCCGCGCAATATCCCGTTTGGCATCCTCGGTTAAATCACCATCCTGTTCCAGTCGCTTTTGTTTCAAACGCAAACGTTCCAGCGCATAGTTGATTGAACCGATTTCTCCCTTTTGCAAGTCTTCAATCTGCTCGTATAAATCCCGGGCCCGCTCAATTCGTTTCTGGGCAGCTGGAAAGGCTGATTTTTGTTCAGCAATGACCTGCCCTTTTTCTTTGACCGCTTTAAGGCGTCCATAAAAATTCCCCCATTCCCGCCGTTCTATCTTGATCAAATCTTTTGGCGTTTCTTGCTGTTGAATATATTGTGCATCAACCCAGCGAAAATCCATGCCGGAAAGATCACGATTACCGGTTTTCAGCAAACGCTGCTCCAGAAAATCGGCATTGTTCAATAGCGGGTAACCGGCTTCTTTAGCCTGCGCTGCGGTTAGAATCTTTGTTTCGACCCATTCCCCAACAATTATGGATTCACCCTTCCCATCCCGATAATGAAACTCATAAATATCGGCTGGCCAGAAATTTGCCAGTCCTCGTACGGCAATCAGGCAGACAATACCCAACACCAGAATCAGACAGACGCTCACAGCGGCTGCATTCAACCAAACCCAGGGTGCGCCCGTTTTAAACCAGTTTTTCATCATAATGAACTGTACTTTTTACGCAGATTTTGACGAATCAATTCTGCCAGGGTGTTAAAGACAAAAGTAAAAACAAATAAAACCAATGCCGCCAGAAACAGTACCCGATAGTGGGTGCTGTCCACTTCAGCCTCAGGCATCTCTACCGCAATATTGGCCGCCAGCGTTCTCATCCCATGAAAAATACTCAAGTCCATTACGGGGGTGTTGCCTGTCGCCATCAGCACAATCATGGTTTCACCCACAGCCCGCCCAAGGCCTATCATCACAGCGGAAAAGATACCGGGACTGGCGGTCAACAAAACCACCTTGACCATGGTTTGCCAGGGCGTAGCGCCCAAGGCCAATGAGCCCACTGTCAAGTGTTTGGGAACACTGAAAATGGCATCTTCGGCTATCGAGAAAATTGTCGGAATTACCGCAAACCCCATCGCAATTCCCACCACAAGAGCATTACGCTGGTCGTAGCCAATGTCCCAGTTGGCCCGCATCCACATTTTAATGTCTCCGCCAAGAAACCAGCCCTCCAATGCAGGACTCAGCACAAAGGCCAACCCCGTCGCCAAAAAGATAACCGGCACCAGCAGGGCAGCCTCCCATCCTACTGGCACACGATGACGAAGTGATTGGGGCAAATTGTGCCAAATCCAGGCAAAGCCAATGACGGCCAACGGCACTATCATTAAAATTGAAAAAATAGACAGCAAATGCAGCTCCACAAACGGCGCCAGCCAAAGCCCGGCCAAAAAGCCAAGAATCACTGTCGGCAAGGCTTCCATAATTTCAATGGTGGGCTTGACCAGTTTCCGCATACCTGACGCCATAAAATAGGCTGTATAAACTGCCCCCATCAAAGCCAGAGGCGCTGCAATCAACATGGCGTAAAAGGCGGCTTTCAAGGTGCCGAAAACTAACGGCGTCAAACTATATTTAGGCTCAAAATCATTACTGGATGAAGATGATTGCCAAATATATTCCGGTTGGGGATAGCTTTCATACCAGACCTTGCCCCAAAGCGACTTCCAGGAAACTTCTGGATGTTCGTTATCAACACGCCAAAAATGTATTTTTCCATCCACCGTCTGGGCGATAAAAGCATTGTCCCGTGGCGACATACTCAAATTTTGAACCGGAAAAGGAAACTTCTCCCGAATTAGTTCCCGTTCCGCCGTAGTATGGTAAATTGCCACAACGCCCTTGGCATCGGCTACCATTACACCTTTTCTGCGCTGCTCAGGGCTGATATTGACAATAGCTTGATCAGACACTTTAAAAGCACGAATTTTCTGCAATGATTTATGGTTTTTCTTGTCCCTGATCAGGCTCCATTGGGACAAAATCCCATTGGAATCACCAATAAGCACGGAAAGCTCACCGGTTAAAAACTCCATCGCGGTAATTTCGCCTTCAACCAGAACATCCAGTTTATTGATAATCGATGCTTGTGCATTGCTTGTCACATCCACGACCATCATCTGCCCTTGACGCCCGGCCAAAAATAACCGGCGTTGTTCTTTATCCAGCAGAATAAAGTCAATCGGCTGCCCCGGATACGCCAGTTGATTATCGCTACGCTCAAAGCCGCCTTCATCGGAAAACAAAGACTCTTCACGGATAAAATGACTTAACATAATGCGATTATCGGCTGTCTTGGCCACTAGCGTCGACTCATCTTCCCCCAGACGAAGGGTCACTTTTTCCAGTGGCTGGCCTTCAGCATCCAGTTTGATCGCCTGCTCGCCAAAAGGATATTTCACCAGCGGCGTAATTAACCGGACATCATCTGGATAAGTGACCTTGTAATGAAGTTTAAGCACAATCGCCGAACCATCGGACAATCCATAGATAAACGTGTTTTTATCCAGCCTGCCATGCGCATAACTGGTAATACGTTGATTCTCTGCTAACGGGATGGAAACGGTTTTCAGCACTTTGCCATCCGCCAGCCGAAAAAAAACCACTTTTCCCTGATCGGTAAAACGAGCGGCAATTTCGTTTTGCTCTTCCATGCTTAAAAAAACAGTTTTACCCGCAGCCGGCAGTGGTATGGAATAATCCTTTTCCTGCGTTGCCGATGGCGCAATAAACAACGGATAAACGACATACAATAAATAGAAAAAAATCAAAACAATGGCGAAGATTACACCCAACCCGCCAGCGATTACGCCTAAACGCGCCAGTTTGTCTTTTATCAAGCGCCATTGTTGATAAGCCGGGCTGGCTAATTGTCGCCGTGTTGTTTGTTGATCAGTCATAACACCATATTTAAAATGAAACCGTTCATTTTAACCTTGAAACCGGCCTTCTGAACAATTAATTCTGTACTGCTCATTAAGGAAGCGCTGATTAAATCAGTGCTTCCTTTGGACACAGGAATGCGTCGTCAAAACCAATAGCGCCATGCTATTGATTTTTAAGCAAAGTGGCAATCAAATTTCCGCTTTACTGTCGCTAAGCAGTTACCTTTAAAAATCTCTGTACATGACAAAAAATATTAAAAGCTGGCGTAGCTCGTTGAAATGTAATTAAATACCGCATTTTGTTTTAGCGAATATGAATAACGGGACATTACAAATCAACGAGCTGACCGTCATATTAACTGAGCACTTTCAATGGAACAAGGCAAGAATCGTTTGTTTTGTGGGTATGTTAATTGCTTTGATGGCAGTTAGCACGGTCAATCTGGCCCAGCTCGCCGTATTCTTTCCCCGTCGGGCAAAAATTTCCTCACGATATCGACGGATGCAACGATTTTTCAGTGACCATTGGCTGGATTACAATGAAGTCGCTCATTTCATCATGAAACTGTTTGGTTTCACTGATCAGGATTACTATCTGACGTTAGACAGGACGAATTGGAAGTGGGGTAAAACCAATATTAATCTGCTGGTGCTTGCCGTGGTTTATCGGGGTGCCGCCATTCCTGTGTATTGGTTGCCTTTAAACAAGCGGGGCAACTCTAATACGAAGGAACGTATAGCGCTGATGAAACGCTTTATTGCGCAGTTTGGCCGACATCACATCAAAGGTCTTTTGGCTGATCGGGAGTTTATTGGAGACGAATGGATGGGCTGGTTGTTTGAGCAAGAGATTCCCTTTTATATCCGTATTCGCAACAACGCCTGGACAACCAATGCCCAAGGCCAGCGAATACGCGTAGAGCGTTTGTTTTATGGGCTTAAGCCGGGTAGCACACGACACCTCTCAACAGCGCGCTATTCGGGAAATTGTTCAATTTATCTCAGTGGGTTACGGCTGAGTGATGGTGAGTTATTAATCATCGTCTGTCAGCATTTGAACCCTGATGCGATTAAAATTTATGGCTTGCGTTGGGATATCGAAACGCTTTTCGGCTGTTTAAAAGGACGGGGGATTCAAACTTGAGGAAACGCGTGTAGTCGGTTATCTTCGGATCAAAAAATTGTTAGTACTTCCCGTTATTGCTTTCTGTTGGTCACATAAAGCAGGCGAATGGAAACATGATTGCGAGTTACCAATAAAAACCAAAACACATCAGCGGCTCGCGCAAAGCCTGTTCCGATATGGATTAGTATAGTGGACCCCGTAATCCGGACAATAGTTTAAACTATGACTATTGAAAAAAGAGGTACAAAAAATGAGCGAAAAAAAACGGAAAACCTTTAGCGGGGCGCAAAAGGCCAAAATCGCGCTGGAAGCGGTTAAGAACATCAAAACGATCAATGAGATTGCTCAAGAGAATGAAGTCCATCCATCTCAGGTAAGCCAATGGAAAAAGGAACTGTTGGCCAATGCGGGAAGCCTGTTTGAAGGCAAACGCGGGCCGAAAGCGGTGACAATCCGGACCGTCTGTACGCCAAAATCGGGCAGTTGAATATGGAACTGGATTGGCTTAAAAAAAAGTCCGGGATCAGCCTATGATCACGCGTCAAAGCTGGGTGGATCAAAAAGATGAGTTGGCGTTAAGTCGGCAATGCCAGTTATTGAACGTTACCCGCTCAGTAATCCATGAACAGAAAAAACGCCAACAACAGCCGGTGTCTGCTGAAGATCAGCAACTGTTGCGGTTGCTCGACGAAGAATATACCCGGCATCCTTTTTATGGCTCACGCCGTATGACAAAGTATTTACGCGGCCTTAACCATCAGGTCAACCGCAAACGGGTTCAGCGGCTGATGCGCATACCGGGGCTGGTCGGCATGGCGCCGGGCCCGAACACCAGTAAGCCGCATCCTGAGCATAAAGTCTATCCCTATCTGTTAAGAGGCGTCGAGGTGACACGCCCCAACCAGGTTTGGAGTACCGACATCACCTATATCCGACTGCCGCAAGGATTTGTTTATCTGGTGGCCATCATGGATTGGTACAGCCGAAAAGTATTGGCATGGCAACTTTCCAATACCATGGACAGCGCGTTTTGCGTAAATTGTCTGGAGCAGGCCATCAAGACCTATGGCACACCGGAGATATTTAATACCGACCAGGGCGCACAGTTCACCAGCGCGGACTTCACCGGGGTATTGAGTCAGCATGGCGTGGCCATCAGCATGGATGGCCGGGGACGGGCCCTGGACAATATCTTTGTTGAACGACTCTGGCGCACAGTGAAATATGAAGAAGTTTATTTGAAGCAATACGGCAACCTGCAAGCACTGTCAGCGGGGTTGACGGACTACTTTGCCTTTTACAACAGCGAACGACCGCATCAGTCGTTAGGCTATGAAACGCCAGACAGGGTTTATCAATTCGCCACGGGAGGTGGCGCTAAAATCGTGGATAAATATAATGCCGGCACTGCCAAGCAGACGCCGGGTGAAAATATGGGCCAGAGCCATTGAGCCTGACTGTTATGAGGGTTCTATCTTAAATTCTCTAATAATTTGTCTGGACAATGGGGTCCACTTTATAGATTGTATCCGCTCAACGTTGTTTAATGTCTTATCTCAATCAAAAAGGATGATTAGAAAAGTGATTGCTCTTTTGCAACCCATACCTTTTGTCACTGGAATACATGAGACTCATTTGTCATAAGTTAATTTTTGTCATGTACAGAGTTTAAAAATAAAAAACAGGCTCGCATGGAATCCCATTCGAGTCTGTTATTCCAACATCATTCTGAGGGGAATTGTTGGCGCTTGTATATCCTTATTGACTTCCCTGTTTTATCCTTATAATCATTCCATTATTGTATTTTTGGCAACACCTTTTCAACCACCTTGGCAGGCAAAGGAATATAGCCATCTTTGATAACAATATTTTGTCCGACTTTAGACAGCACCATTTTCAGGAATTCTCTTTCCAAAGGAGGCAAGGGTTTGTTTGGCTGTTTGTTGACATAAATATAAAGGAAACGAGCCAATGGATACTTGCCAGAAACCGCATTATCCGGTGTAGCAGGGATATATTCGCCGCCTTCTTTTTTGGTCAAAGGAACCGCTTTAACACCCGACGTTTTATAACCGATGCCAGAATAACCAATACCATTTATTGAAGTTGTAACCGATTGAACCACAGAAGCGGAACCTGGCTGTTCATTTACCGTGTTTTTGTAATCGCCTTTACACAAGGCTTTTTTCTTGAAATAGCCGTAAGTGCCTGACACTGAATTACGACCATATATCTGGATAGGACGATCAGCCCAGGCGCCTGTCAAACCCACCTGCCCCCAGTTGACAATATCTTCCGGGTAACCACATTTACGAGTCGATGAAAAAATCGCATCCACCTGGGGAATACTCAAACCTTTGATGGGGTTATCTTTGTTGACGTAAACTGCCAACGCATCGATCGCAACCGGAATGGCTGTCGGTTTATAGCCATATTTTTTCTCAAATGCGTCACGTTCCTTGTCTTTCATTTTACGGCTCATCGGACCGATATTCGAAGTGCCTTCGGTCAATGCCGGTGGCGCTGTGGATGAACCCGCCGCCTGAATCTGGATATTGACATTCGGATAAACCCGTTTGTACTCTTCCGCCCACAAGGTCATCAAATTCGCCAACGTATCGGAACCGACGCTGGACAAATTCCCAGAAACGCCACTCGCAGGTTTATAAGCAGGCACGCCCTCGTCAACGGACTGGATTGCAGAGACGGAAAAACTGGACATAATAGAAACCACGCCAATGGCTTTGGCGACAGATTTAAGAGTGATGCTGAATTTCATTTTTTTCTCTCAATGGTTGATAACACTACGCCTATGCTACAAAGTATTTGTGACAAAAATATGACAAAACGCAAAAGAATCGCTGGACTCATTCATGCCCCCAGTGATGCGCCCATAAGGTCAAAATCGTAACATCCCTGTATAACTTTCTTCAAATTGGTAAATTGATAATCAGCCAGACTCTGGCCCGGCTATTTCACCAGTACGCTCACCATTTGCCAGAACTCAGACGGATTATGAGAAATCCTATTGCGACAGCCTCCTAAAAATACACAAATGATACGCTTGGAGTCATCAGAAAAAACTTAATTGTCCAGCGCCAAGCTATCTTCCTTTTCGTCGGGCTGTTATCGCCCTAGCCACTTAAAACGGCTGCAAGCCAATAAATGCGTTTTGAACAACAAACCCTCCTGCTACAATTCCCGCATCCTGTTGAAATATCCTGGCTGACACAGGGTGTATAGACAATCAAACTCCCCTTTCCAGCTTTTCGTCATATTTATGTCATGTTAGCTTCATATAGTATTTCATTTTTATTGTTAATTGGAGACTCTGATGCAAATCAAACATGTTTTATTACTGGTTTTTGGATCGTTACTGACTCACCAGGCCGCCGTTGCCGCCCCGCATTACAATACTGATGATTACTACCAAGTCTATAAAGATGGCCGTATTTATGTATTTGATGATTTCGCCACATACAATGATTTTTGCAAACTGGGGGAAACCCCTTTTCGCCTGACCAGAATCGGCGCAGGCCCCCATGGCGAAACCGTTGTCTTTGGCCTGCGTAAAAAAGATAAAAAGATGCGTTCAAATATCGGCTCGGTCGATTTATACGATGGAAAAACCGAAGCCATCAAAGAGGGTTTTTATGGCGAAGTTTTAAAAGACAATCGACTCTATGTTTTTGATCACTGGAACGACATGAAAAGCTTTCATGAAGTTGGAGAAGCCCCTTACCGTTATACACAAATCGGTGCCGGAGCACAGGGTGAAACCGTTGTATTTGTATTGAACAAACATAACAAAAAGAAAAAACCGCTTGCCTTGCTTGAAACATTCAACCAAAAGCATTTTGCTGAATAAATCAGCTTTTCCAGAGGCGCAAGGATGCACCATCCAGAAACCTTTTTGCAAAAGAATCAATAACGTTCAACGTTTACCTGCTCCCACAGACTTATGATCTCTCTTTTGAGTTCATCAGCCTCAATCTCAAAAATCCCTTCCAGCAAACGCGCTGTAATAAATTCCGCCACATTTGGATATTCAACCCGGCAAGCCTGACCAGATTGCAGCCATTTGGCTATTGGTGCTGAACTGAGCTCATCCATGACTGAGCCGTAATTCAGTTGCTGCAATGCAGCGGCATTGGATAGTTGTTCCATTTGTCCAAGTAAAGGTTTGACAAGTATTTTTTTGCCTAACTGTAACGCTTCGCTTATCAACTCAAAACCGGAATTGCTGATGATCCCATTACAATTATTCAAATCCCGTTGAAAGCCTGTTCTGGACAAGGCGTGATAAACAATATTCGGAAATGGGCTTTCAAATGTCTGCGGCGAATAAACATGAAAATCATATTCGGTAGACTTCGACAACATCTTTAAAATATTTTCAGGATGCTCAAACGGCAAATAGACCAGAATTTTAGCTTCATCACAATCAACCAAGGCCGTTTCTCTTTCGATAATCGGTGGCAGAATCGGTTGTTCAAAATGATGCCAGTGCAAACCAAGTCTTTTTGTTACCGGCGCGAACAATCGCATGATTTGATGACTGATCCAGTTTTCCCCACGCTTGGGAATATCGTAATCGAAAGCATACTGATGACCGACACCCAATATATTTTTCTTCTGCCGGAAGGCAGCCCAGGCGGTGACCGGCTCGAAATCACTGATAACCAGATCATAAGGCCTGACATCCAGGCTAAAAACATCCTGGAGAAAAGTGGCTGGATGCGATTTAAACAATGTTTTGGACTTGTTGATCACGCCATTTTCAACGATAAAGGTCAATCCTTTGCGATGCTGAAAATGTCCAAATGGCTCCATATCGAAATACTGATTTTCCTGACGTCCGCTAAAGACAAAATCAATATCGACGCCCGCTTTTTGTAGCGCTTGCACCATCACTCTCGCCCGAGTGATATGACCATTACCCGTAGCTTGTACGCCATATAATATTTTCATCAGATCAGTTGCGCCAATACATAATTTGCAATAGACAGGCCCAATAACGAACCAACCAGGGTATCGGTAGGAAAATGCACCCCCAACATCACCCGGGACAAGGCGACCATCGAAGCCCAGACCAACAGAGGAATCGTCAGCAATGGGATAAAAAACCCACAGATCCAGGCCACCATAAAAGCTGCTGAAGTATGACCGGAAGGAAAACTGAACTGATCTGATGGAACCACCAGGCTCTGATAATTTTTCAGCGCCTGCTGCGGCCGGTTGCGCTTGAAACTGTTTTTCAACATAAAATAAAGAGGACGCTCAATAGCGAACGCCAGACAGAGAGCCTTTAATAAAAGACTATCCGGGCCTTGCCAAATAAATAGCGCCGCTCCCAGCAGCGCATATAAATAGCCATCACCCGTCCAGGAAATATAACGTGCTACTATTGATAAAACCACATAACAATCCGACTGAACCAACCGGACAAACAACTTGACGTCCACTTCTTGAACCATCGAGATTAATTTCATCAGCGCATCCTCTTTTATTTATTTTCTCAGGACTATAGTTCCTGACTATGACAGTTGGATGAAACTAATTTGACAATTTGATGAAAGCTCAGTTGAAATCAGTGTTCTTGGACAGAAAAAAAGGCGAAACTGTTTTATCAGTCCGCCTTTATAATTTGATAGAAGTTACGCATTGACAACAGATCGAAATTTTGGGTTTAAATGATTCATATTTGGCATAAAGGTATCGATAAACGAAGCCATAACATCGTTGAATAAATTCCGCTGTACGCTATAGCAATTATTAATCACGTCTGCAAAGCTCAATTTTTGTAATTGAACAAAGCCACAAATTGGAGAAAAAATATGATTATTTATTGCTCTTTTATTGCGAACTTTAAAGTGGACCCCATTGTCCAGACAAATTATTAGAGAATTTAAGATAGAACCCTCATAACAGTCAGGCTCAATGGCTCTGGCCCATATTTTCACCCGGCGTCTGCTTGGCAGTGCCGGCATTATATTTATCCACGATTTTAGCGCCACCTCCCGTGGCGAATTGATAAACCCTGTCTGGCGTTTCATAGCCTAACGACTGATGCGGTCGTTCGCTGTTGTAAAAGGCAAAGTAGTCCGTCAACCCCGCTGACAGTGCTTGCAGGTTACCGTATTGCTTCAAATAAACTTCTTCATATTTCACTGTGCGCCAGAGTCGTTCAACAAAGATATTGTCCAGGGCCCGTCCCCGGCCATCCATGCTGATGGTCACGCCATGCTGACTCAATACCCCGGTGAAGTCCGCGCTGGTGAACTGTGCGCCCTGGTCGGTATTAAATATCTCCGGTGTGCCATAGGTCTTGATGGCCTGCTCCAGACAATTTACGCAAAACGCGCTGTCCATGGTATTGGAAAGTTGCCATGCCAATACTTTTCGGCTGTACCAATCCATGATGGCCACCAGATAAACAAATCCTTGCGGCAGCCGGATATAGGTGATGTCGGTACTCCAAACCTGGTTGGGGCGTGTCACCTCGACGCCTCTTAACAGATAGGGATAGACTTTATGCTCAGGATGCGGCTTACTGGTGTTCGGGCCCGGCGCCATGCCGACCAGCCCCAGTATGCGCATCAGCCGCTGAACCCGTTTGCGGTTGACCTGATGGTTAAGGCCGCGTAAATACTTTGTCATACGGCGTGAGCCATAAAAAGGATGCCGGGTATATTCTTCGTCGAGCAACCGCAACAGTTGCTGATCTTCAGCAGACACCGGCTGTTGTTGGCGTTTTTTCTGTTCATGGATTACTGAGCGGGTAACGTTCAATAACTGGCATTGCCGACTTAACGCCAACTCATCTTTTTGATCCACCCAGCTTTGACGCGTGATCATAGGCTGATCCCGGACTTTTTTTTAAGCCAATCCAGTTCCATATTCAACTGCCCGATTTTGGCGTACAGACGGTCCGGATTGTCACCGCTTTCGGCCCGCGTTTGCCTTCAAACAGGCTTCCCGCATTGGCCAACAGTTCCTTTTTCCATTGGCTTACCTGAGATGGATGGACTTCATTCTCTTGAGCAATCTCATTGATCGTTTTGATGTTCTTAACCGCTTCCAGCGCGATTTTGGCCTTTTGCGCCCCGCTAAAGGTTTTCCGTTTTTTTTCGCTCATTTTTTGTACCTCTTTTTTCAATAGTCATAGTTTAAACTATTGTCCGGATTACGGGGTCCACTATACTTGGAACCGCTCAATATTACACACCTGCTTTATTGCCCGATGATATTGCTCAATCTGCCAATGCCTATCATGTTGTTCGGTAAATGCTTTCTTGTCAAAAACAGCGGTTTTTTCTTCATCAGGTAGTGAACTTATGTAATGGCGAACTTGTTCTTTCAAGGTCGTCCGAAATAATTTCACATACCCAAAATTTTTGAGCCAAACCATTAAGCCGTCTTCCGGGATTTCTAATTGCCTGACTTGAACCCATGAACCTTTTTCAACAGAGACTAATCGATTACCTTCCACTGCAAAGAATAATCCTGTCTGATGATTTCTTATCAATTTAAGATTATCCACGCAACTGTACCAGCTATCTCCTGTTACAAAACCAGGTTCTAGTCCCCAAGCTAATACTTCGGTCAGCATGTCTTGAAAATAGTCATTTTTTGTCTTTCCTTCCGCCTTATCGACCACCCGGAAATTCAGTGGTTGGTGTTTTCCTTGAATGTCTGTGTAGTACAACGTGACAAGATTGATTCCCTTGACTGCTCTATGATGTTTTCCCGACCAAAAATAACTGACATATGCCATATATTGGCTATAAGGTTTATCAAGAACACTATCGTCAACACTCATAGAAGTTACGCATTGACAACAGATCGAAATTTTGGGTTTAAATGATTCATATTTGGCATAAAGGTGTCGATAAACGAAGCCATAACATCGTTGAATAAATTCCGCTGTACGCTATAGCAATTATTAATCACGTCTGCAAAGCTCAATTTTTGTAATTGAACAAAGCCACAAATTGCAGAAAAAATATGATTATTTATTGCTCTTTTATTGCGAACCTGGAACCGCTCAATATTACACACCTGCTTTATTGCCCGATGATATTGCTCAATCTGCCAATGCCTGTCATGTTGTCCGGTAAATGCTTTCTTGTCAAAAACAGCGGTTTTTTCTTCATCAGGTAGTGAACTTATGTAATGGCGAACTTGTTCTTTCAAGGTCGTCCGAAATAATTTCACATACCCAAAATTTTTGAGCCAAACCATTAAGCCGTCTTCCGGGATTTCTAATTGCCTGACTTGAACCCATGAACCTTTTTCAACAGAGACTAATCGATTACCTTCCACTGCAAAGAATAATCCTGTCTGATGATTTCTTATCAATTTAAGATTATCCACGCAACTGTACCAGCTATCTCCTGTTACAAAACCAGGTTCTAGTCCCCAAGCTAATACTTCGGTCAGCATGTCTTGAAAATAGTCATTTTTTGTCTTTCCTTCCGCCTTATCGACCACCCGGAAATTCAGTGGTTGGTGTTTTCCTTGAATGTCTGTGTAGTACAACGTGACAAGATTGATTCCCTTGACTGCTCTATGATGTTTTCCCGACCAAAAATAACTGACATATGCCATATATTGGCTATAAGGTTTATCAAGAACACTATCGTCAACACTCAAGGTTCCGCCCTTTAAATTCAGGCTTGCGCTGGCTTCATTGTATAAATCTCGCCCAGTGTAATGCTCCCGATTTAGAAATCGATTTACGCTATCATGTGATATTGACATGACTTCTCCTAATCGTCGACAACTAGTGCAAACAAGCGCAAGTTCTCACTCTATTGAGTAAGTGGCTTAGCCTGATACGTCCAACGAAAAGGCTTAGCCATGGTTTCATTGAAATATTTTATGAAATCCGCTATTTTTTTGTTTAAATCCTCTTTAGATTTAAAGTTGCCGCGCCGGATTACTTTACGCATTAAAATAGAAAACCAGATCTCTATCTGATTAAGCCATGAACAATGCTTAGGGGTAAAATGAAAAACAACCGGATGGTTTGGGTTAGTCAAAAAAGCAGTACGACTTTCCATTGATTTCAAAATACCCTCTTTTCCTTTAACCCCTGATTCTCCTGAATACGAAATTTTTTCGGCAATTAATCGAACCACCGATTCTGAACAATGTGTATTGAGATTATCCATGACTAAATGCCAATGGGTTTGTTTGGGTTGTTGATGAAAAAGCAGGTTCAAAAACCCGGCAAAATCTTGCTCTGTTCGAGTTTCTCCTATACTTCCCATTACTTCTCCCGTGGCCACATCAAAACCTGCAATCAAGGTCTGGGTACCATGTCGAATATATTCAAATTCTTGTCGTTCAACTTTTCCTTTCTTCATCGGCAATGTCTGCGCTGCTCGCTCTAAAGCTTGAATCCCTGTCATTTCATCAATCGAAATCGTTTTGATGCCTTGCGCTTCCCGCTCCAAAGCCCGTTGGCAGGTTTCGCAAATATCTTGACACCTCTCGTCGAAGTATTCATCTTTTTTTGCCGTCAACCAGCCTTTCATCCGGTGGGGTTGCAGGTCCGCTTCTTTTTAAAAAGCGCCCAACAGAGCGCTGTGAAATATAATCAACAATGCCCCGTTTTATCGCTTCATCGGCTATTTCTTGTTGCGTCCAATGAGTGATCGGGCGTTGACTATCCTCTGGGCGTTCGCAGGCTATCGCGATAATGCTGCAAATTTGCTCCGCCGTATAGATAGCAGGCGCACCGCTTCGCGGTGCATCTTGAAGCCGGGCTAAAGGATTTTCTTGTTCACTGTTCTGTAACCGGCGTTTTCGCCAATTTTGAACAGTTGTCCGTCCAATTTTTAGCTGGCGCATGGTTTCATGTACACTGATGCCCTCATCTGCCAACAATATAATACGGCAACGTGTCACCAAATTCTGAGGACTTGAGCGCTATTGGTTTCTACCTGTTTCGCTCCCACTGGGGCGGTGGTCTCCCGTGGGCCAAGACAATTATTTCGCCATGTCTTAGTGCGTTGCTACCAATCGCATGTTAAGCAGATCTCCCCGGATAAGAACATGAACTGTCACTGCACTGCCTCGCCATTTACTGTATCTCTCGAACCTGTGGATTTCGTGATCTTGTGCCCACTCATCCCCGAGACTCAGCCTTATATGACGTTCCTGTTCGTAAGCTCGCAGTTTTGCACTCGGGCTTCCTTCCCACAAGACCTCACGGTACTTGCAATTGCCGTCGGCTAATAGTTATACTTGTTCAATATATGAACAAGGTAGGTTCTCCTATAGGGGACTTCCACCCCATTAGTTCATGCCCATGCTGGGCGTACACAAGGGGCATGGATGTGGCAGGGCCACGTCATCTAATCCGCTAACCCACTGACAAACATGCACTATTGGATAATTGCTGGACGTTCACCTCAGATCATGCTTGAATTCAATCACCATGATCGAAGTGGATTTACCATGATCCCTGCCGCTGTCCGATGTCATCGTGCGACCGATACAGCGCCATGAGCGGGTGCGCCACTGGCTGTGCCACCCGATCCCTCATCCCGATTGGAGCACACCGATGCAGAAGATCAATCTGAGCGACCTGGAGATGGCCCGGTTGCGCGAACAGCTGGGCCGCTTACCCGAACCCCGCGGTGGACGCCGTCAGCTGCACCCCCTGCCGACGGTGCTGACCATCGCCCTGGCGGCCACCCTGGCCGGCGCCCGGGGCTATCTGGCCATCAGTGAGTACGCCGCCCGCCTGACCCAGACGCAGCTCAAGCGCCTGCGGGCCTATTTCGATCGCAGACAGCAACGCTTCGTGGCCCCCTCCGAGCCCACCTTCCGCCGCGTGCTCCAGCAGGTGGATCCGGTGGCGCTGGAGCAGGCCTTTTCCGCCTGGGTCCAGGCCAGCGCACCGGCCGACGAACCCCTGGCCATCGACGGCAAGACCCTCAAGGGCGCTCGCCGGGGCGATGGCCGCCAGACGCACCTGCTCGCCGCCCTGTTCCCTCGGCAGGGCACCGTCCTGGCACAGCGCGCGGTCGAGACCAAGAGTAATGAGATCCCGGCCCTGCGGGAGCTGCTCGATCCCCTCTCCATCGAGGGGCGTGTGGTCACCGCCGATGCGCTCCACACCCAACGCGAGACCGCCCGCTTCCTGGTCGAGGAAAAGGGCGCGCACTACCTGTTCACGGTCAAGGACAACCAGAAAACCCTGGCCAACGATCTCAAGGCTTTCGACCGGGAATCCATTCCCCCCTGAGCACACCACGGTGGACAAGGGACACGGTCGGATCGAGCAGCGCACCCTTCGCACCACCGTTGCGCTCAATGCCTATCTCGATTTCCCCCATGTGGGCCAGGTCTGCCGGATCGAACGCCAGGTCGCCGTGTCCAAGACCGGCAGGACACGCACAGAACAGATCTTCTGCATCACTGATCTCACCCCGGAACAGGCCGACCCCGGGCAACTGCTGGCCCTCAACCGGGGGCACTGGAGTATCGAGAACCGCCTCCATTGGGTCCGCGATGTCACGTTCGATGAGGACCGCTGCCAGGTTCGAAAGGGCCATGGCCCCCCAGGTGCTCGCCTGCCTGCGAAACGCCGTCATCGGCCTGCTGCGTCGCCTGATCCGTCAGCCGCGGCAATCCATCGCCAGCATGATCCGCCATTTTGCGGCCCATCCTGCGCAGGCGCTCGCTGTCTTCCTGCGCTGACACGGCCGGCCCAGGTCGTCATCGGGGCCGACGGTGATCGGCCAGGCCCCGGTATGGCCAATGACCATGGCAAACCGCCATTCGGCGGCTTTTTGCAGCCCAATCGACCGAATATCCCGCTTCAAGCCGGGAAACCTCACTACGCCAAGGCCCTGGATCAGGCTGGTTAAGGTGTGGCTGGGGGAGAGGCGATTTAGATGACGTCGTCCTGCATGGATGTGGAGAGCTTGTTGAAATAATTCTGTTATCATGAATAATAGGCTTGGTAGCTGCCAAGTTCAGTAGATTCTCTGTACATGACAAAAAATATTAAAAGCTGGCGTAGCTCGTTGAAATGTAATTAAATACCGCATTTTGTTTTAGCGAATATGAATAACGGGACATTACAAATCAACGAGCTAACTGCCATATTAACTGAGCACTTTCAATGGAACAAGGCAAGAATCGTTTGTTTTGTGGGTATGTTAATTGCTTTGATGGCAGTTAGCACGGTCAATCTGGCCCAGCTCGCCGTATTCTTTCCCAGTCGGGCAAAAATTTCCTCACGATATCGACGGATGCAACGATTTTTCAGTGACCATTGGCTGGATTACAATGAAGTCGCTCATTTCATCATGAAACTGTTTGGTTTCACTGATCAGGATTACTATCTGACGTTAGACAGGACGAATTGGAAGTGGGGTAAAACCAATATTAATCTGCTGGTGCTTGCCGTGGTTTATCGGGGTGCCGCCATTCCGGTGTATTGGTTGCCTTTAAAACTCTAATACGAAGGAACGTATAGCGCTGATGAAACGCTTTATTGCGCAGTTTGGCCGACATCACATCAAAGGTCTTTTGGCTGATCGGGAGTTTATTGGAGACGAATGGATGGGCTGGTTGTTTGAGCAAGAGATTCCCTTTTATATCCGTATTCGCAACAACGCCTGGACAACCAATGCCCAAGGCCAGCGAATACGCGTAGAGCGTTTGTTTTATGGGCTTAAGCCGGGTAGCACACGACACCTCTCAACAGCGCGCTATTTGGGAAATTGTTCAATTTATCTCAGTGGGTTACGGCTGAGTGATGGTGAGTTATTAATCATCGTCTGTCAGCATTTGAACCCTGATGCGATTAAAATTTATGGCTTGCGTTGGGAAATCGAAACGCTTTTCGGCTGTTTAAAAGGACGGGGATTCAAACTTGAGGAAACGCGTGTAGTCGGTTATCTTCGGATCAAAAAATTGTTAGTACTTCCCGTTATTGCTTTCTGTTGGTCACATAAAGCAGGCGAATGGAAACATGATTGCGAGTTACCAATAAAAACCAAAACACATCAGCGGCTCGCGCAAAGCCTGTTTCGATATGGATTAGATTGTATCCGCTCAACGTTGTTTAATGTCTTATCTCAATCAAAAAGGATGATTAGAAAAGTGATTGCTCTTTTGCAACCCATACCTTTTGTCACTGGAATACATGAGACTCATTTGTCATAAGTTAATTTTTGTCATGTACAGAGGTACAATCGGTAGAAAAAGCGCTATCCAGAAATCCAGAGCAATCGCTGAAAGCCCTTGCCAACGATTTAGGTGTGGGTTACTCCACGCTTCAAAAGTGGATTCGTTTAGCCAGGGACAATCAACTCGAAATCTCAACATCAAGTATGTCAAAAGAAAAAAGCCCTCATGCCTGGACGAAAGCGGAACGTTTTGACGCCATTGCTCATTGCCATCATCTGACAGACGAACAGGCCAGCGCCTATTGCCGGGAAAAAGGCATCTATTTGCACCATCCGGACGCTTGGAGAACAGAATTTTTATCCGCTGCTCAATCGGCAGACCTCTCAGCCAGCCGAGCAGAAAAAAGCAACTCAAACAAGAAAACAAGCGCTTGCAAAAAGAGCTGAACCGTAAAGAAAAAGCGTTATCGGAAACAGCGGCCTTACTGGTGTTATCAAAAAAGTGCCAGGCGATCCGGGGGGAAAAGGCGGACGACTGATCGCCTGCTCAGATCGCAAACATTACAGCGCGCTCATTGATGAAGCTGTCAGCAGTGGCGCACGGCAACAATCCGCCTGCGAACTGTTGGGCATATCCGCCAGAACCTACCAGCGCCGGAACCGTGGCGATGCGATTTCAGAAGACCTGAGGCTGCACAATACCGCACCTGTGCATAATCGATTGCCCGAGGCGACCAGGCAAGAAATTATCAACCTGGTAAACCAACCGGAATACCGCGACTTGACACCGCATCAAATCGTTCCGGCCCTTTTGGATTCAGGGCGCTATATCGCCTCGGAATCAAGCTTTTACCGGGTCATGAAAGCGCACAACCAGTTAAAGCATAGAGCGAAAGAGTCGGCCGGCCAGCGTCACAAACCACAGCCGCTCAAAGCCACCCGACCCAATCAACTCTACTCGTGGGATATTACCTATTTATCAAGCCCGATCAAAGGACAGTATTACTACCTGTACATGGTGATGGATATCTACAGCCGGAAAATTGTCGGCTGGCAGGTTCATGATATCGAATCGAGCAGCTATGCAGCTGATTTAATAGAAGATATCGTCCGCCGGGAAAACATCGGGAAAAAGCAATTAGTCATCCATTCCGACAATGGCAGCCCGATGAAAGGCGCAACCTCAAGAGCCAGACTGATCGATTTAGACATTGCCAGCTCATTCAGCAGGCCCCGTGTCAGTAATGACAATCCATATTCTGAATCATTGTTTAAAACCATCAAATACTACTACACCTTTCCGGAAAACCCGTTTACAACATTAACCGAAGCAAGAGCCTGGGTAGATGGTTTTGTCAGCTGGTACAACGATGAGCACAAACACAGCGCCATCAGGTTTGTGACGCCTAACCAGCGCCATAATGGCTTGGACAAGGCCATACTTGAGCATAGAAAGCGCGTGATCGAACAGGCGAAAAAAGATAACCCCGAGCGGTGGAATGGACGAAAAACACGAAATTTAACCCCGGTTGGTCAGGTGTATCTCAACCCAAACAAGGAGAAATCAGAATCCTCTAAATGTCAAGTTGCAGCAACAATTACTTCGTGAATTAGTGTTAAAATTACGACAGGTTGGTTGACATTTAGCGAACAGAACAAACCTCGCTACATCGGTTATGCCTATCTGCTGCGCACAGACTACAGCTTACACAAAGGAGACATCATCATGTTAAGCCTGCTATTTATTGGATTTTTGATTGGTATGCGCCATGCACTGGAAGCCGACCACGTTGCTGCTGTCGCCAGTCTGGCGACAACCAGCCATTCGCTGGGTGATGCCATAAAACAAGGCGCTGTGTGGGGGCTGGGGCATACCATCACCCTGTTTCTGTTCGGTTCCATCGTCATCCTCAGCGACAGTATCATACCGGATCGAATCGCCACCGGGCTGGAATTTGCCGTAGGCGCCATGCTGGTTGTACTCGGCATCGATGTCATGCGTAGATTGCGCCGCGATAAAGTGCATTTTCACAGCCATCGACATGACAATGGCATCAAACACTTCCATGCGCACAAGCATACTGACGAAACGCATCATACCCCAGGCAACCATCACCATAAACATAGCAAATTGTTCCCACGCCGAGCACTTTTTATCGGTTTCATGCACGGCATGGCCGGTTCTGCCGCACTGATCATGCTAACGTTACAAACCGTCAACTCACTGGCTACCGGATTACTTTACATGTTATTGTTTGGCGCCGGCTCAATAGTGGGCATGGCTGTACTTTCTGTAATTATATCTTTGCCTCTGAAATACTCGTCACAGGGGCTTGGCTGGCTGTACAATGGCCTACAAATTGTAATAGGAATAGCAACCTTCGGCCTGGGCGCCACAGTTATCTATAATACGGCTCCAAATTTAATCTAAGAAAGTGCTGAAAAAATCATCAATGGTTTACAACCATCGATTTTGACGACACATCTTAGCGCCACAGGAATCACTGATTTATCTACGATTCCGGGCAGCGCCGCAAAATGGCGGATTGCCTGACAGCGAATCCGCCCTACCCTTTACGCTCTGGTCATTTTTGAATTTTATCAAGTATATGACAGAAGATTGTAGACAATCATATCCATCAAATGGTTACAAAAAATTTATACCTTGGTAGCCGCTATTCGGTTTTGCTTATTTCCTGTTTGTTTAAGGTCTACGAGTTTTGAATGACAATATTGGGAAATTTGTGGCTGTAATCCCTGCCCCGAAGCGCCAGTTTCGCCGCCATTTTCCGGGCGATACTTTTGTAGATCTCTGCTTCCCGGCTATGGGGGTCGGCAACCACTGTCGGACGACCTGAATCGGCATATTGGCGAATCTTGATATCCAATGGCAATTGTCCTAATAATTCGACCTGGTTTTTTTCCGCCATGGCCTGACCGCCACCTTCACCAAAGATTGCTTCTTCATGACCACATTGGCTGCAAATATGAATGCTCATATTTTCAACCAGACCCAAGACCGGCACGTTGACTTTATTGAACATGGCCAGCCCACGTTGCGCATCGAGCAGGGCAATATCCTGCGGTGTGGTTACAATCACTGCACCGCTGACCGGAATCTGCTGCGCCAGGGTTAATTGTATGTCACCGGTACCTGGCGGCAGGTCGATGATCAGATAATCCACATCCTGCCACTGCGTATCCTTTAATAACTGCTGCAAGGCATTGGTAACCATAGGTCCCCGCCAGATCATCGGCTGATCTTCATCGATCAAATAGCCGATCGACATGGTTTGCAGGCCATAGGCAATTTTTGGCAGCATGGTTTTGCCGTCTTCACTGGCGGGATACCCCGTCAAACCCAACATGGTTGGAATGCTTGGACCATAAATATCGGCATCAAGAATGCCAACATTTGCTCCTTCCGCCACTAAAGCCAAGGCCAGGTTGACAGCCGTAGTTGATTTCCCTACTCCGCCTTTTCCTGAAGCAATTGCAATAATATTTTTGACATTTGGCAATGGCTTCAATGCTTGTTGAACACTATGGGAGACAATTTTTGAGCGGATATTTACCTCGATATTCTCCACTGCCGGCAATTGCTTTATTTTTTCTTCAATCATTTTTTTAAGTTGAGGAATAACGGTCTTTGCCGGATAACCCAGTTCGATATCAACATGTACGTTTCCATCTTTGACATCAACGGATTTCAGGGATTTTCCAGTCACGAAATCTTCGCCAGTATTAGGGTCAATAAGCGATTTCAACTGATTTTCCACCTCAGTAGAATTGACAGCCGTCATAAGAACTCCTTTTTAAAAACAGATTATTGGTAAAACAGGATACCTTAGGTCATTAAAATAACCAAGTATTTTAGTATGAATTAGACTCACAATCCACACCACTTATTTTTTTGCTGGGCTTAGGGGGGGTCGCTGCACAAATCATCTTTGATTTGTCAGTGAACGCAACGTGGAAATGCGATTTCCACGTTACTTACAAAATCAATAGCTTGGCAGATCCTTATTCCCCTTTATTCTAGGGAAACGCCTTGCCGCCGATAACGACGATACCGCCTTTGTGGTTTCAAGCGCTTCAGGCATAATTTCTGGCTTCGTATTTCTGATTCACTCAAAAGCTGAAAAATGTCGGCCGGCATGCCATCTGGTAATTCTATGATGGTGTAATGCTGTTTAATGTCGACTCGAGTAATGCGCTTGATGTCCACGCCTGATTCCTGCACCAGCAGTTGTTCAATCTCCTCACGGCTGACCTCATGTTTCTGACCGACTTCGATACGATAACGAACCGATTTAGGCAGTGCCGGTGCAACGGCAGGAATCTCGATTTGTCGCTTTTTTTCTTTGCCATCGCCTGGTCGATTCGATGCCTGGAACAGATTGGGTTGCGCCAGATACATCAAGGCGGCCGCACATTGCTGCAATGATATATCCATTTCTTGTTGAAGCTGATCCAGAAATTCATGCTGCTGCTTCAAGTCCTCTCGTTTGAGGATATTTTCCAACCTTTTTTTAAATTTCTGCTGTTTTTTGCTTCGGGCTTGTTGCATTCTGTTATTCCGTTAAATTCTATCCAGATAAATTTCAACAAATGCTTCATCACGTAAGCGCCTGAGCCATAATTCCGTTTCTTCATCCATTTTTTGTTTGCGAATTTCTTCTCTGACTTTGTTCTTTTTGAATTCCAGGCTGTCATCTTGCTGTTTACGATCTAATACCTGAATAATATGCCAGCCGAACTGGGTTTGTACCGGCTCGCTGATTTCACCGATTTTCAAACGGTTCATTGCCGCCTCGAATGGTGGCACCAGTACGCCGGGTACGACCCAGCTCAAATCACCCCCCTTGATGGCAGAGCCTTTGTCATCGGAATGCGCTCTGGCTAAAGCTGCGAAATCATCGCCATCCCCAATCCGCTCTTTCAAGGCGCGCAAGCGTTTTTGCGCTTCTTCGTCATTGATCAATTCATTGGTTTTGATCAGAATATGGCGAACCTTGGTTTTGGTGATCACATGTTTGTCCAGGCCTTTCATATCCAAAATTTTAATAATATGAAATCCACTGGGACTACGTATCGGATCGGAAACATCACCTTTTTGCATTTTACTGACGACATCGACAAACAAGGTTGGAATCTGACTCATAGTACGCCAGCCCAAATCCCCCCCATGCAAGGCGTTCCCGCCATCAGACACAGATATCGCTTTTTGTTTGAAATCAGCGCCCTGCCTTAATTCCTTGACAAAGCGCCGGGCTTTATCCAGCGCTTTTTGTATAGCCGTTGAGGAGGCTGCTTCAGAAACGGCAATCAGAATATGGCCTAGTCGATAACGTGCTTTTTCTTTACCGATATCGCCTTGAGTCTCCAGAAAATGCGCCAATTCTCTATCAGTCACCTTGATCCTTGATCCAATCTCACGCGCCCTGAGGTGATTGATAATCATTTCTTTTCGAATGGAATCCTGAAAAGCGGCAAAATTTATGCCCTGACTTTCCAGTTGTTGGCGAAACTGTTCGACTGACAATCCATTTCTGGCGGCAATATCGGTAATGGCGTTACGCACCATTTCATCGCTGACATGAATACCGATTTGTTTGGCCCGCTGTAATTGCAACTTCTCCAGAATCAGCCGTTCCAGAACTTGTTTGCGCAAAATAAAATCTGGCGGCATCATGACCTTGTTTTCTTGCAGCCTTTGTTTGATGGTATTGGTTTCCCTGGTGAGTTCACTGTCGAGAATGACATCATCTTCAACAACAGCGACAATTCTGTCCAGCAAAGCCGCCTGAACCATCTCTGTCTGAAACAACACAAGCAATAAAAACAACGGTACTATAATTTTTTTCAACATTTTATCTTTCTGGTTTTCTGTAACCGGCCAAATTCCTTTCCAGGAATTGATCAACCTTGTCGCCAAAACTGGTCAGGCCTTTCAGCTCGAGTTGAACAAAAACGGCGTAATCCTGAGTCGCATCGGTCGAGTTACTAACATTATTCAAAAATTGCCGACCAATCACGCGGAACCGCCAGCAACAGCTTTCTTTTTCAAGCCCCAGAAAACTTTCCACCGTTTTACCAAATCTGATGGAATACTGCCAACGCCCAACGGCGTACCAATTATCCAGCAATGGCCATTTGAAGGAAAAATCACTTTGCTCGATGGTCGCCGGACTCAAAGGATTATCTCGTCTATAGCGATACCCCAAATTGATGACTTTTCCAGGCAAATCCCGATAGCGAATCGTACTACTGAAACGAGTAAACTTACCAGAATCCGGATTCCATTGTACATCGGAAGCGGCAGACAGGTGGTCGCTAAACTGCCCACTAAGCCCGGCAACCAGATTGGAGAGTGAAGCTGTTTCCGGCGCACCACTCAGCACTACCTCCCGGTCCTTGAAATAAAAAATTTCACCAATATTGAGTTTAAGATATTCCCTTCCTGTATCTTCATTCAACAACCTGCTAGTCAATGCCACGGTCACCTGATTGGCATCCTGAATACGGTCAGGGCCATTGAAACGGTTTTCTCTAAACATACTATTGAAATTAAAATCATAGAGAGAAGTATCAAACAATGGAATATCGGCTTGATTCACTTTTGGAATATATAAATAAAACAACCTGGGTTCCAATGTATGCAGCAGACGGGTTTTTCCCAACTCAAAAGGCCGTTCAAAGAACAAACCACTATCCACTGAGGAGATTGGCACGACCCGGGTAATATTTTTTCTTTGTCCTGGAGACTGGTTATCCAGCAAATAGTTCGTATAGGCCAGACTTATTTTAGGCTTGACAAAGCTGCTGTTATTTCGCCAGGGAAAACTGACCGAAGGCTGTAAATGAATCCTTTGTCCACTGATGCGCGCATTTTGATGAAAATAAGTGTATTGATTACGCATCGACAACACCAGCGGCCAGTTTTCAAATTCATGTTTGAGATTCAATTCAATCTGCGGTAATTTTTGATACGGCTTGGACGAATCTGCAATGCTTCTGTCGATAGTCTGATAATTTTCCGCCCGCGCAACCAGGGTCATCCAGTCTAGCGGACGGTATTGGATATCGGCGTAACTGCGTAATTGCCGGGTATTGGAAAATCCCAGCGCATTGTTCAGGTCATTGAAATAATCTTTGTCTGACACATAGTTCAAATCGATATTCGAACTCAGCCCCGGCATAAATGTCGATTTGGCTTTGAAACCACCCGCGTAACGTGGCTTGTCGCGTAAACGATCGTATGGAACAAATTCCAGTTTGACGCCACCTTTGGTCCAATGGGTCAGGAAACGAAAATTGGTGCGCAACATGCCGCCCCTGCGCCCCATATAGCGCGGTGTGATAGTCATATCGTAATTCGGTGCGATGTTCCAGTAGTAAGGAACTTCTATATCCAGACCATTTTTGTCGTTACTGCCAAAAGTCGGCGTCAACAAGCCGGACAAGCGCCTGTTATCCAGCGGAAATGAAATATAAGGCGTATATAGAACAGGCAGCCCTTTAAACTCCAGCCAGGCATTTTTCGCCGCTCCTTGCCCGGTTTTTTTGTTCATTTTCAAACGTTCGGCGTGGATTACCCAATCCTGGTTACCCGGCCTGCAACTGGTAAAGGAGGCTTCGGTATAACGGGATAGAAACTTGTTATCCCGATAGACCACATCGGCCGCACCACGAATCGGGCCGGAAGGTGAAATGAACAAGGTATGTCGCAAACGCCCTTCATCGGTTTTCAGATTCAAGTTGATCGAATCACTAAACAAGGCCAGCTCCTGTTCCCGATAATAAACATTGCCTTGAGCGTCCAATATTTCCGAAACACTGTCATAACTGGCCATATCTGCCTGAATATGCTGGTCTGCCCGCACCAGATCGACATTGCCATAAAATGTCGTCACTTCTTTGTCAAACACTTCCGAATAATCGGCATGAACATCCATTGGCACATCTTTTCGCTGCACTTTTTTGCTCATTCGTTCGACCGGCCTGCTGCTCTGGCAATTCATCCAGGGATCATAGGGCAAGAGCGTCTGCAAAGTCTTGAAGATTTCTTCCTGACGGAAGTCATAGGCAGGCTTGAACCAGCCAGTTCTGACGCCTTCGTTATCAACCACCCGCGCCTTGCCTTTTGGATCCGGGCCAACCAGACTACAGGTCCAGGTATCGTCTTCACCGTTCTTACAGGTCCAACCAGGACGCCGGTTCACCAGGCCAGGTGGCTTATGATATACCGGTTTGAATTCGTTTTTGGCTGTAGCGACAGGTAGCTTTTCTGTGGCAGGTTTTATCTCCGGTAGCGCTTCCATGATCTCATCAGGCTTACTCTGAGGCATCATTTCAGGCGTTTGTTGCTCAGCATCCTCCCCATGACAGACCCACTCGCCATCCATGCCTTGTTCACAATTCCATACATTGCTATCGGCGGCAATCCATTGGCTGATTAACAAGCAAAACAGGAAAATAAACAAACGAAATGGCATGTGTTAAGGCTGGCTTTGTGGCGCTAAATGATAAAAATAGAATAGAATGACAGGTTGTATTTTACCTTAGTTTAAAGCGATAAAGATATAAATGTCCGACGAGACTGGCGACAAACGCATCGAAGCAATCAAAAACTGGCTACAAAACGACGTGAGTCTTTCCATCACGCAGTTTCAACCTGCTTCTGAAGACGCCAGTTTCCGGCGTTATTTTAGAGTCCAGCATACAGCCGGCCAACATATCGTCATGGATGCGCCACCTGTGAGCGAAAATCTCCGCCCCTTCATTGCCATTGCCCGTCTATTGCAACAAGCCGGTATTCACAGCCCGGAAATACTGGCGCAACAGTTAACTGAAGGTTTTTTGCTGCTGGAAGACTTGGGAGAAAACACTTTTCTTGACCTGATAAACGAGCAATCGGCTGAAAATCTGTATCAATCGGCCCTGGACTGTCTGCTTAAAATACAAAGCCGTTTGCCTGCCGCACACGTGCCTTTGCCCGTTTATGATGAAGCATTACTGACAAAAGAACTCGACATCTTTTATCAGTGGTTTATTGAACGGCATTGCGGTTTATCCATGCCTTTGGCGCTACAGCAATCGCTGAACAAGCTATTGATTGATTCTGCACTGGCGCAGCCGGTTTTTTTTGTCCATCGGGATTTCCATAGCCGCAATCTGATGATTGTCGAAGACAACAATCCCGCCGTCATCGACTTTCAGGATGCCGTGAAAGGCCCGGTTACTTACGACCTGGTTTCGTTACTGCGTGATTGTTATATTCAATGGCCGGAAGAGCTGGTTGATGACTGGCTGAATCAATACTATCAACGCCTGTTGTCTGCCGGCCTGATCGACGCTCCCTGGATGACGTTCAAACGCTGGTTCGACCTGATGGGAATGCAGCGTCATCTGAAAGCCATCGGTATTTTCAGCAGGCTGAACTACCGTGATAACAAACCCGGCTATCTGGCGGATATTCCACGCACATTGGAATATATTCAACAGGTCTGTACAAGTTATCCGGCCTTGCGTGAATTCAACCATTATCTAAACGAGCAGATTTTACCCCGTTATCAACAAATACAATCATGAAAGCAATGATCCTGGCCGCAGGCCGCGGCGAGCGCATGCGACCCTTGACCGACAGCACCCCCAAACCTTTGTTGAAAGCGGCTGGCAAACCCCTGATTCAACACAGTATTGAAAAACTGGTGGCGGCGGGGTTTGATGATATAGTCATCAATCTGTCATACTGGGGCGATCAGATCCGTGATTATCTGGGCGATGGACGCCAGTTCGATTGCCGCATTGTCTATTCGGATGAAGGTGAATGCGCACTGGAAACAGCCGGCGGCATCATCCATGCCTTATCCTTGTTGGGCGATCAGCCTTTTTTGCTGATTAACGGCGATATCGCTTGTGATTATCCTTTGACCAGATTACAGACTGTTCCAGTCAAAAAGGCCCACTTGATCATGATGCTCAACCCGCCCCATCACCCGGAAGGGGATTTTCATTTAAGCGATGACGGGGTTTTATTGGCGCATGGAGCCAACAAACTGACCTACAGCGGTATCGGTGTATTCAATCCGGCATTATTTAAAAACCTGCCTGCAGAGCCATTAAAGCTCGGTCCGGTTTTGCGGAGCGTTATGCCTGAAAAACAAATCACCGGCGAACACTATTCAGGCTTCTGGATGGATATAGGCACGCCGGAACGGTTGAGCCAACTGGAACAGCATCTGTCCCGGCTAGCTTCAGAGAATCGCTGATCTATTCACAAATCCATAGCAAATGGGAAAAATCCGAATTAATCAAGTCGGCCTGATCTGGCGTAACTGATAATGCAACACGCCCCAGGCGCCCAAAACCCCTAACAAGGCGGCCAGCGACCATAACATCAGCGTTTCGGAAAAACTTAAAAACAACAATTCAAATTGGCCGGCATACAAGGTAGCGATGTTTTCCACCGGGCCACTCAAAAACCACAGGATAAGGCTGATCAGTATCCAGGCCAGAAGCCCTGCGAACAGCCCCAGCCAGAAACCGGTATAAATAAACGGGCGTTGTACAAACGCATGGGTTGCGCCCACCAATTTGGCAATCAACACTTCCTTGCGGCGGTTCTGCAATTCCAGCCGGATAGTGTTGCCGGTAATGAACAACACCGCAATCGCCAGCAAGGTGTTCAACACCATCACCCCTCTTCCCAGTAACTGTAGAATACTTTGCAGACGTTTCAGCCACAGCATGTCCATCTGGACAAAATCGACCCGGGGATAGCCTTCCAGTTGAGTGATCAATTGACTGACGGCCTGTTCGTTACTCGCTTCCTCTTTTGGCATCACTTGTATGACGACTGGCAAAGGATTGCTATCCAGGGCATTGAGCGCATCACCAAAGCCCCTGTAACGCTTGAATTCTCGCATGGCTTGTTGTTTGTCTATCAGAACCACAGAAGCGACCTGGGCTTGTTTCTCAATGCTCTTCGCCAAAGCCCGGCCTTGCTGATTGCTCGCATCCGGCTTTAAAAATACAGAAAGCTGATAACTGGTTTCGAGCTTGCCACTCAGTTGTTGGACATTTTTGACCAGCAGATAAAAACCGCCCGCCAGCGTCAAGGTCACCGCCAATACCAGCACCGTCATCAACGAGGTAAAGGGTGTTCTGACAATTCTGCCGAGACTGGCAAACAACACTCTTAGATGTTCAAGAAAATAGCTGATCAGTTTTTCGGAAAATGGTTTTTTCCGATGTTTATGTTTCACTTTAGCCATTATCCCTCCTGCACCAGATGACCATGATCCAGTTTCAACACGCGATAACCCATGCGGCCGATCAAATCGATATCGTGACTGGCGATCAACACGGTAACGCCCACCTGCTGAAATTGTTCAAACAAATGCATGACTTCTTCGGACAATTCCGGGTCCAGGTTGCCAGTCGGTTCATCGGCCAGAATCAAACGGGGCTTGTTGACCACCGCCCGGGCGATACCGACGCGCTGCTGCTCACCACCAGACAAAGCCAACGGATATTTCTTTTCCTGTCCGAGTAAACCCACTTTATCCAGCGCCGCCCTGACCCGCCGTCCAATTTCCTGATGGCTGTAGCCGGAAACCACCAGCGGCAGGGCGACATTATCAAAAACGGTTCTATCCAGCAGCAGCTTGTAATCTTGAAAAATCAGCCCTAACGCCCGGCGTATATAGGGAATCTGGCGCTCACCGACGCGGTTGAGATTTTGCCCGTCCAGCAATACATGCCCCCGGCTGCACTTTTCGATCATGGCGATCAGTTTCAGCAAGGTGCTCTTGCCCGCGCCGGAATGGCCAGTCAGAAAAGCCATTTCACCATGAGCCAGATAAAAACTGACATCCGCCAAGGCTTCTCCTGCGTCAGGATAACGTTTACTTACATGGTCGAAAGTCAGCATGACCGATTACCTTTAATCCTGTTCAAACAGCGCATCAATAAACAAGCCTGCATCAAAGTCCTGTAAATCATCAATACCTTCGCCTACACCGATAAAGCGGATTGGAACACCAATTTTTCTGGCCAGGGCGAAAATCACTCCTCCTTTTGCCGTACCATCCAGCTTGGTCAAAGCGATACCAGTCAGCTGAACCGCTTCATTGAACAATTGCGCCTGCGACAAGGCATTCTGACCGGTGCCGGCATCCAGTACTAACAGCACTTCATGCGGTGCATTTTCATCCAGCCGGGCCATAATGCGTTTGATTTTACTCAATTCTTCCATCAAGTTAGATTTGGTATGCAAGCGTCCGGCGGTATCGGCAATCAATACATCCACACCTTTAGCCTGAGCTGATTGTACCGCATCAAAAATCACCGAAGCCGAATCGGCGCCAGTATGTTGAGCCACAACCTGAATATTGTTGCGTTCACCCCAGGTTTCCAGTTGCTCCACTGCAGCTGCACGGAATGTATCACCCGCCGCCAGCATCACTGAATGGCCCTGATTTTGCAAGCGTTTGGCCAATTTGCCGATAGTAGTTGTTTTACCCGCGCCATTTACCCCAACGACCAGGATGACAAAAGGTGTATCTTGTTCCGGTATCTCCAAAGGCTGACTGACTGGCTCCAGGATTTCGTACAAATATTGCTTGAGCGCCTTTAGCATTCCATCTGGCTGGTCAAGTAATTCCTTATCCACATTTTCCGTCAAATGTTGCAGAATTTCCTGAGTTACGTCGACGCCAACATCAGCCATTAACAGGCTGGCTTCGACCTCTTCCAGCAAGTCTTCGTCAATTTTTCTGCCTGATAGCGTGGACAATACCCCGCCCAGTCCAGAACGGGTTTTATGCAGCTGTTTTTTCAAACGTAATAAAACCGACTCTGGTTCTATTTGAACAGGTTCAATAGCCCGCCCTGCTTCCTCAGCAATTGCTTTTTTTGCTTCAGCCTCGATCGCAGGCTGCTCCAGCAAGACTTTTTCATACTTGCAATACAAGCGAATAGCGATGAGTGGCAACATCAGCAACGCGGCAAACAGACCATGAGCCAAGGTAAGTATTAATGGCAAAGACAACACCTTGATCAGGATTCCCAGCGTCAACTGTATAATCAACAGCAAACTCAGCCACAACCCCCAACGCCGCAAGGATTTGTGGTTGGATGAAGCCGTCGCCAGCAACATGACCCAGGTTAAGACAATGAAACAAATCAAAGCGCCAACCTGATGCAGCCAGACAGCGGCCAGCCTTACCGGATAATCGATCCGCTGCCGCCATTCTCCGAGAAAAAAGTCGGCAATAGCGGAAAAATCGGCATCTTGAGGCATCCACTGTCCGTGACATAGTGGAAAATCAGGACAAGCCTGGCCTGCCATCATAGCGCTGACCAAACACCCCAGCACTATTTGGTCAAGTACCAGCAACATAGCCAATGAAGTGATTATTCTCAAGACTGTTTGTTGCGTTTTCCGCAACTGCAAGACAGGATTCAGCCGCAAATACAGGTCACTTAGAGTCCATAATATTAACGAGGTCAGCAGATAATGCACTGCCGGAGCAAAGAGTGATTCATCCAGCTCGCTCGCCCATTGTCCAGTGGTGATATTGGCTGTTGCCAGAATTAACACGGTAAAACTGGCGGTCATGGCAGCAAGACGATTGTGTTTTTGTGCACCACTCAGTAAAAACAACAGAATGGCCAGTCCCGCCAGTAACAACGAGGAGGTCAGATGAATTACCTGCCCCACTGTCAATGGTATTTCTGTCGCAGTTGTAGAAACCCAATGTTTCAACCAGGCGAAACCATCCAGATTTTGTTGTGCCAGTGTGCCGCCAAGTTCAGCTCCCAACAATCGATTATAATCACCTGAAACCAGGCTGACTAAGGCAGTGACTACCGCCAATAGCGTTAACTTTCTAAACATTATCCGACCTGCTTAACCTATTTGTGAAATTCTTAGCAATTTGCCCAAGTCTTTTTTAACATCATAAGGATCAAACCCCGGGCGATATTTCATCATCAAATTCCCTAAAGGATCCATCATTAACATCCAGCCATTTTCTGCCTGTTTTCCCAATAGAGTCTGTATTTTTTGCGCCAATTCAGGCTTTACTTTTAAACGCAATATACGCTGATCCTGCTCCCACCAATGATTGAGTGATTTTGCATCGACATCCGTCAGAAATAAAACCGCTCTGCGAATCCGGGTCAGATCCTTGTTCATCATCAGGCGCAATTGCTTGGTTTGAAAAAGTGGTTTAAGACAAACTTCGTCACACGGTGCTTTCGTCACGACATTAATCAACACCCAGTGTCCAGGCAATTCTTTTAAATTCTGCTGGGAAAAATCATCCCAACCGATAAAATCATCAATTTCTGTCGTAATGATCGGGACGATCAACTCACCCCGATTAGTCGTTGCTTCAAACCATTCTGGTTTTTCAGATAAATACCAGGCAATCAGAAAAGGAATAATGGAAATGGCGAATAAAAGTAAAATAATATTACGATTTTTTTTTAATTGTCTATTCATCTGTTTTCTTCAAACTCATCCACAGCATCAATATTGTTAAGGTAACAGCCAGCCCAAACCACTGCATGGCATAAGCGTAATGTTTCTCTGCTGGCATTTTTTGTATTATTTTCCATTCCCGAACAAACCCATTACTTTCAAGCGGGTCCAGTTCAATCTGAAAACCCAGAATGGGATAATCCAGCCTTTCCGATAAAATTACTGGGTTGATAACTTGCACGACAGCCGGCCAACCAGATGTTGGAATATCTGCACCTTTCAGTTGATAGGCAACCTGGGGGAAATGATTGACTCGGCCGCTAATCCGTACATCAAGTGCCAGTAAGGCGATATCAGGTAAAATCTTTCTGTTTTTATTCATCGGAAGCCAACCACGATTGACTAGAACTGCATTTTTTTTCCCTGCGATGAATAGCGGTGTCATGACATAATAACCGACTTTACCCTGATGCATTTGGTTGTCGATTAAAAACTGATGCTCAGGATCCCACCGCCCCTCTACAACTACTTTCCGGTATTCAAGCTTATCAAGCGTTAGGTTTTGCATCTTGTTGATATCAATAGGAGGCAATTGCAAACTTGCCTGTCGCTGGCGCAAAAGCAACCTTTTTTGTTTTGCCCTGTTTAATTGCCAGTTTCCCATTGAAATCAACAACGCCAGCAGCAGTAAATAGATAATGATAACAATGGGGCGAAAAGACAGGCGGTAATTAATTTTCATTGGCATTTTTCTATAAATATAGAAGTTACGCATTGACAGGCAATGTTAAACTATGGGTTTAAAAAATCCCAAAGTCAATGCAAGGCAAACCTTGATAAGAGAAATAACACGCCCCTCAACAGCCTGCTGTACATTACCCATGTATATTGGTTTTTTATTAAGTGAGCCGAAACAAGCTAGTTGTCGACGATTAGGAGAAGTCATGTCAATATCACATGATAGCGTAAATCGATTTCTAAATCGGGAGCATTACACTGGGCGAGATTTATACAATGAAGCCAGCGCAAGCCTGAATTTAAAGGGCGGAACCTTGAGTGTTGACGATAGTGTTCTTGATAAACCTTATAGCCAATATATGGCATATGTCAGTTATTTTTGGTCGGGAAAACATCATAGAGCAGTCAAGGGAATCAATCTTGTCACGTTGTACTACACAGACATTCAAGGAAAACACCAACCACTGAATTTCCGGGTGGTCGATAAGGCGGAAGGAAAGACAAAAAATGACTATTTTCAAGACATGCTGACCGAAGTATTAGCTTGGGGACTAGAACCTGGTTTTGTAACAGGAGATAGCTGGTACAGTTGCGTGGATAATCTTAAATTGATAAGAAATCATCAGACAGGATTATTCTTTGCAGTGGAAGGTAATCGATTAGTCTCTGTTGAAAAAGGTTCATGGGTTCAAGTCAGGCAATTAGAAATCCCGGAAGACGGCTTAATGGTTTGGCTCAAAAATTTTGGGCATGTGAAATTATTTCGGACGACCTTGAAAGAACAAGTTCGCCATTACATAAGTTCACTACCTGATGAAGAAAAAACCGCTGTTTTTGACAAGAAAGCATTTACCGAACAACATGACAGGCAGTGGCAGATTGAGCAATATCATCGGGCAATAAAGCAGGTGTGTAATATTGAGCGGTTCCAGGTTCGCAATAAAAGAGCAATAAATAATCATATTTTTTCTGCAATTTGTGGCTTTGTTCAATTACAAAAATTGAGCTTTGCAGACGTGATTAATAATTGCTATAGCGTACAGCGGAATTTATTCAACGATGTTATGGCTTCGTTTATCGACACCTTTATGCCAAATATGAATCATTTAAACCCAAAATTTCGATCTGTTGTCAATGCGTAACTTCTAAAATAAACGAAAATATCCTTTTGAGGAAAACCTTATCATGCCTATCAAAATCTTAATCATCATTGCTTTTCTTCTCATTATCTATAGTTTGGCTAGCGCTTTGTTTTATTTGGTCAAACGCAAAGATAATGATATTGAAACCTCACAAAAACTGGCAAAGGCTCTGACTTGGCGTATTGGCTTGTCTGTAACCTTATTTTTACTTATCGCCCTGGCCTATTTTTTTGGTTTGATAAAACCTCAAGGTATCGGCGCCAGAATGCAGCAGGTACGGCATTTTGAACAACAAAACCTTAACAAGCCTGACTGAATTATTTAATGTAATGAAAGGTTCCAAGGCAAACGCTGAACAAATCACCCATGATTGGTCAGCGCCCACAAGGCGTTGTGCGCTTTTCGCTTTGCTTACAAGATCACTTTTTTCACCATAGATTTCGACAACACATCTTTATGCAACAGGGAATCGTAAATAAATCAGCGATTCCCAAGCGACCGCCGCCACCACACAAATCCATTAGTCACAGTCATATCGTATGACAAGACAAAAAAAAGCGCGACCTGGTAAGATCGCGCTTTTTTATCGTCTTTTTTCTTACTTTACAGCAAATACACGAAGATAAACAGGCCTAACCAGACGACATCGACGAAATGCCAATACCAGGCCGCACCTTCAAAACCAAAGTGGTTTTCCGGGCTGAAATGACCTTTCCAGCTTCTAAATAAAATCACTGATAACATGATAGCGCCCACACAAACATGGAAACCATGAAAACCAGTCAACATAAAGAAAGTGGATCCATAAACGCCAGAACCCAAGGTCAGGCCCATTTCATGATAAGCCTCATAGTATTCAAATGCCTGTAAGGCGACAAACAAAAAACCTAACCCTACAGTAACCGCTAATCCTTTGATTAATTGATCGCGGTTTTTGGCCAATAGACCATGATGTGTCCAAGTCAGTGTTACACCACTACTCAGCAGGATCAAGGTATTGAGGAAAGGCAGACCAAATGCACCCATTGGCTCAAATTCCCCTCCCACCTCAGCCGGACCATTAGTCGGCCATGTCGCTTCAAAAGTTGGCCATAACAAATCTTTTGTCATGCGGGCAGGGCCATCACCAATACCGCCTAACCAGGGCACGGATAAATTACGTGTGTACCACAATGCGCCAAAGAAAGCGCCGAAAAACATCACTTCCGAAAAGATAAACCACATCATACCCATACGATAGGAAATACCGACGCTATGGCTGTACATCCCGGATTCACTTTCAGATGCCTGCAGTGCAAACCATCCTGTCAACATCAGAATAAACAATGACAAGCCAAAAATCATCATGGTTGGTCCGATTGAAGCACCATTCAGATAATTGGCGAATCCAGCCAACATCATCATCAGTCCTGCCGTTCCAATAAACGGCCAGACCGCTTTATGCGGTATATAGTATGTATCTTTGGTAGACATAACCTTCCCCTATCTTGTTTTTTTACTGATTGCGATCAGTGTTATCAAAAAAAGTATACGCTAGCGTAATCGTTTTGTACCGTTCAGGTAATTTCGGATCAATAACAAAGCGAACCGGCATGGTTTTCTTCTCATGCGGCGCAAAAGTCTGCTGTGAAAAACAAAAACATTCAGTTTTTTTCAAGTACTCTGCCGCCAAACCGGGAGAAACGCTGGGGATTGCCTGTGCGACCAGCGTTTTATCCGTCTTGTTCTCGGCGATGAAATTAACCGTGTAATACTGGCCAGGATGAATTTTCAATTTTGGCATAACGCTGTAAAAAATCATCGGTGTTGATTTATTCAGCGACGTCACAAATTCAATCGTCATCTCACGGCTTTTGTCGATTTGATATTGTTTTTCGGCCACTGCCTGCTCATTGGTTTTACCGTTCAGACCGGTTATATCACAGAGCACATCATAAAGAGGCACTAACGCATAGCCGAAACCAAACATGGCAATTGTCACCAAAACAAGGTTTCTCACCAGCTTCCGGTTTTTTTGTTGCAGCTCGTCCGGGTTCGTCATTCCGATAATGCCTTCAGCACTGCATTTACATAAATGGCTAAAGCGATAGCTCCCAATACAATTGCCAGCAGAATATTTTTTGTTTTTGTCGTCATTTTTAGTATGCGGGCTCTGGCGAATATCCACCAGAGCCATCACATTCGCTTCCTGTTACAAATGTTCCGTTGGGATTTTAGCAGGAGGTGTTGTGAAAGTATGGTATGGCGTTGGAGATGGTAATGTCCATTCCAGGCCATGCTTACTGGCATCCTCCCATACTTCATCTGTCGCTTTGCCAGTACCACCACGAATAGTGTTTATCACAATATAGACAAACAGTAATTGGCTAAAGCCATAGATGAATGCACCGATACTGGAAATCATATTCCAGTCTGCAAATTGAACTGCATAATCCGGAATACGTCTAGGCATGCCGGCCAGCCCCAGAAAATGTTGAGGGAAAAACAAAATATTGACAGAGATAGCTGACAACCAAAAATGTAACTTGGCCAGCCTCTCGTTATACATATTGCCTGTCCACTTGGGCAACCAGAAATAACCAGCCGCCATCAAAATAAAGATCGATGCAGGCACCAGCGTGTAGTGGAAATGCGCCACGATGAAATAGGAGTCGTGATACTGCATATCACTAGGTGCAATCGCCATCATCAAGCCGGTAAATCCACCCATGGTAAATAACACAACAAAAGCGATGGAAAACAACATCGGCGTTTCAAACGTCATCGCTCCTTTCCACATAGTCGCAGTCCAGTTAAAGATTTTCACCCCTGTCGGAATAGCAATCAGCATGGTGGCGTACATGAAATATAACTCACCGGCAATTGGCATACCGACGGTAAACATATGATGAGCCCATACAATGAATGACAGGAAAGCGATAAAACCAGTCGCCCAGACCATTGAGGTATAACCAAACAGAGGCTTACGAGCAAAAACCGGAATAATCGTCGATGCCACACCAAAAGTTGGCAGAATCATAATATAAACTTCAGGATGTCCGAAGAACCAGAAAATATGCTGGTACAGAACCGGGTCACCACCACCTGCTGCATCGAAAAAGCTGGTATCAAAAAAACGATCTGTCAGCAGCATGGTAACGGCGCCGGCGAAGACCGGCATTACAGCAATCAGTAGAAAGGCGGTGATCAGCCATGTCCAGACGAACAATGGCATTTTCATCAACCCCATTCCAGGAGCGCGCATATTAAAGATAGTCGCAATGATATTGATGGCACCCATAATGGAGGATATCCCCAATAAATGGACGGCAAAAATAGCGAACGGCAATGCATTGCCAGTTTGCAGCACCAACGGTGGATAAAACGTCCAGCCCGCAGCAGGGCCGCCGCCTTCCATAAACAAGGTGCTGGCCATCAACAAAATACCGGCCACCAGCATCCAGAAACTCATGTTGTTCATTCTGGGCAAGGCCATATCAGGAGCGCCAATCATCAGTGGAATCATCCAGTTAGCCAAACCGACAAAAGCCGGCATCACGGCGCCAAACACCATCACCAATGCATGCATGGTGGTCATGGAATTAAAGAACTGCGGTTCAACCAATTGCATTCCTGGCTGAAATAACTCAGCACGAATTATCAATGCCATAGTTCCACCCACAAAAAACATGAGCAGAGCAAAAAACAGATACAAGGTTCCGATATCTTTATGGTTGGTGGTTGTTATCCACCTGAGTATCCCTTTTGCAGGGCCATGATCATGGTGATCATCATGTTCAGCTATTACAGCAGACATATTCAATACCTCTTGGTTTTTTTATAAATTCAGATCGCAAAGAAACAAAAAAGTTTATTCTTCATCGTCATCATTAGCGCCAGCAGCTTGCTGCATCGCTGCAATTTCAGACGGTTGCACCATATCGCCAACAGAATTGCCCAGGCCATTACGGATAAACGTAGATACAGCGGCAAAATCAACAGCACTTAACATTTGCCCAAAGGCTGGCATCATACCTTTACCATTAAACATGATGTCAATTTGTCCTTTGATATCACCCGTCACAATCGGACTTCCTTTGATTGCAGGAAAGGTTCCAGGCATTCCTGAACCATCAGGCATATGGCAGGACGCACAATTATTGGCGTAAATCGTTTCACCTTTCGCGATCAGATCTTCTTTAGACCATTCTTTTTCGGCGGCATTGGCTTCCGCCACAGCCGCTTCTTTTTGTTGCTCTACCCATTTTTTGTAATCATCTTTTTCCATCGCGACGACGACAATCGGCATAAAGGCATGATCTTTACCACATAACTCAGTACATTGCCCCCGGTAAGTACCCGGTTTTTCGATCAACGTCCAGGCATCATTGATAAATCCTGGATTAGCGTCTTTTTTCCATCCCAAATCAGGCACCCACCAGGAATGAATAACGTCTGCCGCAGTGAACAAGAAGCGAATCTTGGTGTTGATCGGCACTACCAATGGATGATCAACGTCCAATAGATAATTTGATACTGTGCGTGGATCTATACCCGATCCAACCTGACGCGCCTTGTTACTGGCCTCATCCAGACTGCTGAAAAAATGAATGCCATTGTCCAAGTATTCATATTCCCATTTCCACTGCCAACCGGTAACCTTGATGCTCATATCGGCATCTTGAACATCATCCATCTCCAACATGGTTTTCGTCGCAGGTATTGCCATACCAATCAAAATAGCAGTCGGGATAATGGTCCAGATGATTTCCACCGTAGTGTTATGGTGAAACTGTTCCGCCTTGTGTCCTTTCGATTTACGATGATGATAAATCGAATAAAACATGGTTCCAAATACGCCAATACCGATGATCACACAAATCCAAAAAATCAGCATATGGAGTTCGTAGACATCCTTACTGACTTTGGTGACCCCTTCGGTCAAATTGAGTGTGTAATCCGCATATGCCGTACTCACCCCCAAAATCAGCAGGGTAATGCCAGACAACAGTTGCCTTGTTTTCTTCACAGAGCAGCCTCCTGGTTATAATATTTAATGATAAACTGATTGTTGTGACTCTGTAGACCTGCTCCTTCCAAAAACAGGCCATCCTTTACAATCTTTATGGTTTTTCCGTAACAGTCACGACTTAACTCGTTAATCTTACCTCAACATTCGTTTTCTATCCAGTCTAGCTGACACAATCTTTTGACTTAAATCAATTCAATAACTGATGTTACAAATAATCCATCAAATTTATCGCACTGGAAAAAACTATGCTGCCCACCCGGTTTGCCAACGAATTTCAGATGTAAAAATGGATAGTTGTTGAGTAGTTTCGTGTCAGCAAACCACCGTAACAAGGGCATTAAAATCTGCCTACACATCTTTATCATCGCGTCCATGTCCTGCGTAGGCGCGTCAAAACTTCACGCTTTGCGTTCTTAAAGCCAAAAACCCTATCCAGTTAGCTTGATGTTGCTTTGTTGAAGCGGAGCTTCTGGTTCAAGGTTCCCAAGCAGGAGCTTGGGAACCAGCAACACGATGAAATATTTTCGCCGTAACAGGGTAGATTACCTTGCGGCGAATCCCTCCTACCGTTTGCTAATGCCAGTCTCGGCCGAAACACATTGGAAGCCAATATTTTTGAGGCATTCGAGTTGCACAATGCTTCAGCGCAACTAAAAAATGGACATAATCTTCTTTTACGAATGAGAGTAGATAAACATTGTATCACCGTAACTGAAAAACCGATAGTTTTTCTCAACGGCATGCTGATAGGCCCGCATGACATTATCGAAACCGGCGAAAGCGGAAATTAACATCAGCAAGGTGGATTCCGGCAAATGGAAATTGGTCAACAAGGCATCGACAGATTTAAATGTATAGCCCGGCGTAATAAACAAATCAGTATCGCCACAACCCGCTTGTAATTCACCCTGCTGTGAGGCCGATTCCAGCGCCCTGACCGATGTGGTGCCAATACAGATCACTCGCCCACCATTTATCCGGGTTTTTCGCACCTGTTCAACCGTTTCGGCGGAAACTGAAAAAAACTCCTTATGCATAATGTGCTCGGAAAGATTTTCAACCCGAACCGGCTGAAAAGTTCCACTGCCCACATGTAAGGTCACAAAGGTTTTTTGAACGCCTTTGTCGGCCAACTTTTTCATCATGACATCATCAAAATGCAGTCCGGCGGTTGGTGCGGCGACAGCGCCGGCTTGCTCGGCGAAAACGGTTTGATAACACTCTAAATCCAGTTGTTCATCTTCTCGCTGAATATAGGGGGGTAGAGGAATATGACCAATTTTATCGAGAATGTCATAAATTGAAGCCTCACCAATAAATTCCAGTTTAAACAGATCTGCTTCTCTTCCAACGACCCGACACCTGAAACCTTGCTCCAGCAAAATCTCAACCCCTGCTTTTGGTGCTTTGCTCGACCTGACATGCGCCAGAACATGTTCCTCATCGATCACCCGTTCCAGCAGTATTTCAACCTTACCGCCAGTCGCTTTTCGTCCGAACATTCGGGCGGGAATCACCCGGGTATTATTGAATACCAACAAGTCTTCAGGGTTTATCAAATCAATAAAATTCTGAAAAAAGCGATCATCAAGCTCGCCACTGTTTCTGTCCATACACAACATTCTAGAAGCTGATCTTTCAGCCAATGGCCGCTGGGCAATCAATTCCTCAGGTAAAAAATAGTTAAAATCGCTTTTTTTCATCTTGTAAGTACTTTTTTAATATACCGCCATTTTCATTACCCGACGAAGAACCTGACATGTCTGATTAATCTCATTTGCGGTTAATGTTGGATGAACTAAAAACATTAACGAGCTCTCTCCAAGTTTTTTCGCCACCGGCAAACGCTCTGTTGGACGAAAAGCTGTCTTTTCAAAAGCTTTTTCAAGGTAAACCTCAGAACAGGACCCCATAAAACATGGCACACCGAAAGCGTTGATTTCCGCAATAATTCGATCCCTATCCCAGCCTCGCTTCAATTGCCTTTCGTTTACAAACACATAGCACTTATATGCAGCATGCTGAATATCTTTTGGTATCTGAGGTACTCTCAAGCCGGTGCAGTTTCTGGCAGCATCCCAGATTTTGTAGGTATTTTTCTGACGGACGAGACTCCATTCTGTCATTCGTTTCAACTGAATACGACCAATTGCCGCCTGCATTTCAGTTATACGGAAATTTGAACCGAATGATTCATGCACCCATCTAAACCCGGGGGTATGTTTACGCTCAAAAACCGCATTCCAAGACTTACCATGATCCTTATAAGCCCACATTCGAGACCATAACTCCCTATCATTCGTCGTTACCATGCCGCCTTCGCCACCCGTTGTCATTATCTTGTCCTGACAGAAACTCCAAGTGCCAATATGACCAATTGACCCCACTGAACGCCCTTTGTAGCTGGCGCCGTGGGCTTGTGCGCAATCCTCAATAACATACAATCCATGATCTTCAGCCAACATCATTATGCCCTCCATGTCACATGGCCACCCAGCTAAATGGACACATAAAATGGCTTTTGTTTTAGACGTCATGACTGAGCGAATAGATTCAGGCGTAATATTTTGTGACTCAGGTGAAATATCGGCAAAAACAGGCGCAGCGCCAACACTGATATAGACGTTACGCATTGACAGGCAATGTTAAACTATGGGTTTAAAAAATCCCAAAGTCAATGCAAGGCAAACCTTGATAAGAGAAATAACACGCCCCTCAACAGCCTGCTGTACATTACCCATGTATATTGGTTTTTTATTAAGTGAGCCGAAACAAGCTAGTTGTCGACGATTAGGAGAAGTCATGTCAATATCACATGATAGCGTAAATCGATTTCTAAATCGGGAGCATTACACTGGGCGAGATTTATACAATGAAGCCAGCGCAAGCCTGAATTTAAAGGGCGGAACCTTAAAGTGGACCCCATTGTCCAGACAAATTATTAGAGAATTTAAGATAGAACCCTCATAACAGTCAGGCTCAATGGCTCTGGCCCATATTTTCACCCGGCGTCTGCTTGGCAGTGCCGGCATTATATTTATCCACGATTTTAGCGCCACCTCCCGTGGCGAATTGATAAACCCTGTCTGGCGTTTCATAGCCTAACGACTGATGCGGTCGTTCGCTGTTGTAAAAGGCAAAGTAGTCCGTCAACCCCGCTGACAGTGCTTGCAGGTTGCCGTATTGCTTCAAATAAACTTCTTCATATTTCACTGTGCGCCAGAGTCGTTCAACAAAGATATTGTCCAGGGCCCGTCCCCGGCCATCCATGCTGATGGTCACGCCATGCTGACTCAATACCCCGGTGAAGTCCGCGCTGGTGAACTGTGCGCCCTGGTCGGTATTAAATATCTCCGGTGTGCCATAGGTCTTGATGGCCTGCTCCAGACAATTTACGCAAAACGCGCTGTCCATGGTATTGGAAAGTTGCCATGCCAATACTTTTCGGCTGTACCAATCCATGATGGCCACCAGATAAACAAATCCTTGCGGCAGCCGGATATAGGTGATGTCGGTACTCCAAACCTGGTTGGGGCGTGTCACCTCGACGCCTCTTAACAGATAGGGATAGACTTTATGCTCAGGATGCGGCTTACTGGTGTTCGGGCCCGGCGCCATGCCGACCAGCCCCAGTATGCGCATCAGCCGCTGAACCCGTTTGCGGTTGACCTGATGGTTAAGGCCGCGTAAATACTTTGTCATACGGCGTGAGCCATAAAAAGGATGCCGGGTATATTCTTCGTCGAGCAACCGCAACAGTTGCTGATCTTCAGCAGACACCGGCTGTTGTTGGCGTTTTTTCTGTTCATGGATTACTGAGCGGGTAACGTTCAATAACTGGCATTGCCGACTTAACGCCAACTCATCTTTTTGATCCACCCAGCTTTGACGCGTGATCATAGGCTGATCCCGGACTTTTTTCTAAGCCAATCCAGTTCCATATTCAACTGCCCGATTTTGGCGTACAGACGGTCCGGATTGTCTTGCGCCTTCACCGCTTTCGGCCCGCGTTTGCCTTCAAACAGGCTTCCCGCATTGGCCAACAGTTCCTTTTTCCATTGGCTTACCTGAGATGGATGGACTTCATTCTCTTGAGCAATCTCATTGATCGTTTTGATGTTCTTAACCGCTTCCAGCGCGATTTTGGCCTTTTGCGCCCCGCTAAAGGTTTTCCGTTTTTTTTCGCTCATTTTTTGTACCTCTTTTTTCAATAGTCATAGTTTAAACTATTGTCCGGATTACGGGGTCCACTATACCTTGAGTGTTGACGATAGTGTTCTTGATAAACCTTATAGCCAATATATGGCATATGTCAGTTATTTTTGGTCGGGAAAACATCATGGAGCAGTCAAGGGAATCAATCTTGTCACGTTGTACTACACAGACATTCAAGGAAAACACCAACCACTGAATTTCCGGGTGGTCGATAAGGCGGAAGGAAAGACAAAAAATGACTATTTTCAAGACATGCTGACCGAAGTATTAGCTTGGGGACTAGAACCTGGTTTTGTAACAGGAGATAGCTGGTACAGTTGCGTGGATAATCTTAAATTGATAAGAAATCATCAGACAGGATTATTCTTTGCAGTGGAAGGTAATCGATTAGTCTCTGTTGAAAAAGGTTCATGGGTTCAAGTCAGGCAATTAGAAATCCCGGAAGACGGCTTAATGGTTTGGCTCAAAAATTTTGGGTATGTGAAATTATTTCGGACGACCTTGAAAGAACAAGTTCGCCATTACATAAGTTCACTACCTGATGAAGAAAAAACCGCTGTTTTTGACAAGAAAGCATTTACCGAACAACATGATAGGCATTGGCAGATTGAGCAATATCATCGGGCAATAAAGCAGGTGTGTAATATTGAGCGGTTCCAGGTTCGCAATAAAAGAGCAATAAATAATCATATTTTTTCTGCAATTTGTGGCTTTGTTCAATTACAAAAATTGAGCTTTGCAGACGTGATTAATAATTGCTATGGCGTACAGCGGAATTTATTCAACGATGTTATGGCTTCGTTTATCGACACCTTTATGCCAAATATGAATCATTTAAACCCAAAATTTCGATCTGTTGTCAATGCGTAACTTCTATGATAATCGAAGAAACTGACGCGATAAATGTCCGGGGACTAACAATAACCTCATCGCCGAATTTGAGTTCAAGCGCGTGTAAAGCCGCTTCCAAAGCCAATGTTCCATTTGCCATGGCAACAGCATGCTTAACGCCAACCCAGGCTGAAAATTCTTTACAATCGTTCCCAGGGTTACAGTGTCCATTCCCACTCACCCTCTCACAGGGAACATGGTTCCCACGGTCTCCGTGGGAACCCATTCAGGAACGCTCCCGCGTTCCGTGACGCGGAGCGTCACCGCGCACGTTCCCACGCAGAGCATGGGAACGATACAGTAAGAAGTGATTACTTAGGAAACGGTTATATATCTAAATCTGCGTAACATTCAGTTAATGACTTACCCCTTCTTTTTTGATGACTTTCACAAAAGTCAACCACAGAATCATCAAATCAAAGCCAAATGACTGCCGTTGCATATATTCGCTATCCAACTCAACCTTGTCAGGAATCGGCAATTCATCCCGCCCATTGATCTGCGCCCAGCCAGTCAATCCGGGCACCAGTTTGTGCACGCCCTTTTCGGTTCTGAGCGGGATTAAATCATCCTGATTGAACAAGGCCGGCCTTGGGCCGACGAAACTCATATCGCCTTTTAAAATACTCCATAATTGCGGCAGTTCATCCAGGCTGGATTTACGTAGAAATTGACCGATTGGCGTCAGAACCTGCTCAGGATTTTGCAACAAATGGGTGGCGACTGCCGGCGTATCGACCTTCATACTGCGGAATTTGGGCATCTTGAAAATCTTGTTGTCCTTGCCAACCCGGTCAGACCAATACAGCACCGGCCCCGGAGAGGTTAATTTAACCGCCAGTGACAATAAACCGATCAGCGGTAAAAAAATCACTGTCAAAATACCCGCAAGCAATATATCAAAAAGCCTTTTCATTTAAACTGTCCATACAAGGATTTACCGACGCGCCGAATATGCGCTAATAAATTTTCGTTCTCAAGCTGCTCCAGATTCATTACATCAAAAAAATAAGGCAGATTACTTTCTTCATTTAAGCAATAGGACAATTTTCGATCATCGCCAATAACAGCAAGATCCACATCACTCCCCTTTTTATAATTTCCCATGGCTCTGGAACCAAATAATATACATGTTTGAATATTATTACGCTTTACGATTTGCAAAATAGTGGCCAATTCATCCTCGGTTAATCCGAACATATAATCTCTTTGAATTGTTCATGCAATGCTTCGAGTAAAACAAAATAATCCTCCTTGATTTTCTGATAAACCGCATTCGCTATGTTTTCATCATATGTATGCACGGTAAGGTTTCTATCCATCAATGCATCCAGCCACCTGCCGCCATCTTCAATCAAATTCAGGCTAAACGACAGTTTTATCGCATCTCCTGGAGACTTTACCTCATATCCCAGAAAAGTCTGATAATCCTTCATAAGCTTCCATGCCAGTTCAAAGGTCGTTTCAAAAAACTGAATGCATCCGGCTTTTTCCACGATAGATGGATTGCTTATCGACAAGGCGCTTTTTAACAATAAAAAAGATTTGTCGAAATTTTCAAAGCGTTGAATATATCGGACATCACTCATTGACTAAAACCTTTTTTTAGATATGCTTGTGCCGTTTTCCGCAATTGTTCATCCATACTAATCACCGGCTTCCAGCCCAATAACTCCCGCGCTTTGGAACTATCCACCTGTAATGAAGCAAACAAGCGGTTCGCTACATCCGTCTTTCCGACTAATTTAGCCATAAATTCCATCAAACCGACCGGCACAGGAACCAAACGTGCCTTTTTACCAAAGGCTTTTGCCACTTTTTGCAAAAGCTCCGTGGTCGACACGTCTTCACCATCTGAAATCAGAAAGATCTCATTAGCTGCTTTAGGATGATCGATACAATGGATAATAAGATTGACCAGATTATCTAAAGCCACCAGTGAGCGTTGATTATCAATGGCTCCAAAAGGCAGGGGAATGCCTTTGTTCACCCATTTCATTAAACTGCCAAAATTGCCTGGTGCATTTGGCCCACATACAAGCGGTGGCCGAATAATAACAACTTCCATTCCTGTTTTTTTAGCTAATACCAATAAGGCATCTTCTGCTTCATATTTCGAAATGGCATAAGGTTCTTGGGGAGATGGCCTATCAGATTCACTAAAAGGCTTTATGTTACAATTACCATTAACACCGATTGAACTTAAAAATATAAATCGTTTGACTCCGGCCTCGGCTGCTATTTTTGCCAAAACCAACATTGCATCACGATTGACTTGCCGAAATTCATGTAAAGGATTCTCAGCCTTTTCCTGCATCACATGAACTCGAGCAGCAAGATGAATAACAACATCAATATTCTGTAATTGATGTTTTAATTGTTTTCTTGATGATTGCGTATCATCAAGTAATGATTCCATAGAGCAGATAAGCTGTTCCACTTCTGTAGGTAACAGATTGGATAGTTTCCGTGATAATGAAATGACTTTATGACCGGTTTTAATTAAATGATTAACCAGAGCATTACCAATAAACCCTGTTGCACCCGTTACTAAAGCAGAATTTGTCATATCTAATGAATTACTTTTGTGTCAGCAACAAATCAAAGTATTCAATGGTTTTCTTCAATCCTTCTTCTAATTGAATCGAAGGTTGCCACCCTAGTATATTTTTTGCCAAACTAATATCCGGCTGCCGCTGTTTTGGATCATCCTGTGGCAATGGTTTAAAAATTAATTTTGAAGAAGAGCCTGTCATTTCAACAACCAACTCGGCAAGCTGCCGAATAGTAAACTCATTTGGATTCCCTAAATTAACAGGGCCAGTAAAGTCATCCGATGTATCCATTAATTTAATGAAACCATCTATTAAATCATCAACATAACAAAAGCTTCTGGTTTGCTGCCCCTCACCATAGACTGTGATTGCTTTACCTTTTAAAGCCTGAACGATAAAATTACTCACCACCCGTCCGTCATCCGGATGCATTCGATGGCCATATGTATTAAATATTCGTGCAACTTTAATATTGATTGCATGTTGGCGATAATAATCAAAGAATAAAGTTTCCGCACAACGTTTGCCTTCATCATAGCAAGATCGAATTCCTATTGGATTAACACGCCCCCAATAGGACTCTTGTTGGGGATGAACTTCAGGATCCCCATAAACTTCACTGGTTGATGCCTGAAAAATTTTAGCTTTTATTCGTTTTGCAAGCCCCAGCATATTGATAGCACCGTGGACGCTGGTTTTTGTCGTTTGTACCGGATCAAATTGGTAATGAACGGGGGAAGCTGGACAGGCAAGATTATATATTTCGTCCACTTCTACATACAAAGGAAAAGTCACATCATGCCGAATTAACTCAAAGTAAGGGTTAGGCAATAAGTGGACAATATTCTGCTTTGTACCCGTAAAAAAATTATCGACACAAACGACTTCATGCCCCATTTCCAATAATCGTTCACACAAATGGGAACCTAAAAAACCGGCACCACCAGTTACAAGTATACGTTTCAATTTAAAATCCTTTCTTGATATATTTATTGATGAAACCACCTACACCATGAGCAAAAGTAAATATTATCGCTTGCAGATAAGAAGTTCCTCGAAATTCCTTATGCGCCATGAAAATTGCTTTCAGCATATATAATTTTGACCCGGAGATTTGACCTTCAATGATGCGATAATTCAGTAATGTTGCCTCAAGCCGGAGACTATAGCCTATTTTTTGATGAATTCTTAACCAACAATGGTAATCTTCAACAGCTTTATAACGAAAATCTTCATTAAATGGAAACTCCAGCATTAACGCTCGTTCAACAATAACGCTTGAATTTGCTATTCTTCCTTTAAGCCTTTGCTGAGAAAAAGTAATCTTTTCTACTGACGGTGTTTCAGTGATCTTGCTATATTTAATTTCTTTTTCATTATTAAAATTCCTTGAAAGTGTGCTGGAAAAAGGAACGTCCTCTTCCAGCATTATCTTAATCTGCCATTCCAGTTTTTCCGGATGCCAGATATCATCAGCATCCAAAAAAGCAATCCATTTCCCTTTTGCCTCTCGAACCACAATATTACGTGGTGCAGCTGGCGCCCCATAATTTTTTTCCAGCGCGATTAATTTTATTCTTCTATCTCTCTCAGCTAAACGCTTAACGACTTCGCGTGTACTGTCTTTAGAACAATCATCAATCACGATCAACTCCCATGCGGTATAGGTCTGGTTGATCACTGACTGGATCGTTTTTTCAATATAATCTGCTGCATTATAAGCAGGCATGACAACAGTAACAATCAATTGTTCATTATTGTTCACCCTCGATCTCCTAGTTCAAATCTCGCTCGAAGTGTATCAACCCAGCGCAACCCAAAACGTCGTTGAATATCTATCGTTTTTTTCATACTCTCATCATGCCATTCATATTCAAATAACTGCTGCCATTGTTTATTTCTGAGGGCATGAACCACACTATTCTCTTCTACTTCATCATTGGCAAACTCAGCATCATCAGCACTAACTTTATTGGTTTCTAGCATATTTATAATCCTGCCAGGATCAGCACCATCAAAATATTGATATTTTGTTGTTTTAATTGCCTTTACATAATCCGTAAATTGTGGGAAACGTTTTGCCCTTAGATAAACAAAACGTAATGTCTTTTTGATTATCTCTTCACTGTCAATATCTATCAATGCATCAGGACGATACAAATCTTCTTTTGTTAAAAAAGTTCTGACAAAACCCGCATTTTGATAAGTTGAAGGCCCCAAACAGATCACTTGTTTTCCACATGCACCGGCCTCTACCGCAGAACTGCCTCCATTCATAACAACAATATCAGCCTGCTGAATAAGATCATAAGTATTTGCTTTTTCTTCACTGGAAATAAAATAAACGCCTCGTTCCTTTGCCCATTGCGTATAGTGGGCTAAAGATCTTTCTCCAGAAACCCTGCCAATATTCTCGGCCCAGTTTGGATGGAATCGAATTACAACATCAGAATAATCAATGGAAAATGCTTTGAAAAAGTCATCTAACGCAGATGTATTATCAACCCACCCTGACTTCCATTCCTCATGTCCAGCAAATTCATTTTTGCTACTGGGCAAAACTAAAACCTTCCGGCCTTTGGAATTTAATGGCCAATCTATCGACTTTGCATTTTTATTATAGAGCCGCCATTCCAGTGTGTTTTGTTGCAAAAAACGTAATGCGATCAATTTACCTGCATATTGAGCCTGACGCTCATGCAAAGGCTTATCATCAAACTCAGCTACCATTTCACTCATCGCCTTGATGGAAAGACAATTCGCATTAGACACCAAGTGTAATCCGTCACCAAACCACGTCCTTTCATGTGTGATATAAGGAATACCTGATCGCTCACAGGCATACGTTATGGCACGAGTCATATCCATCCGTCCGTTAAAACAAATCACGGCATCAAGTTGATAGTCAGAAATCCATTTCATCACTGACCTGAACGAAGTCAGTACAGACTCATGAAGACTCTCTCTTGTTGAAATAACTTCAGCATCATCCCACTCAACTTCTGACTCAGTCCTGTTCAACGTACATGAACTGGACAAAGTAATTTCATTGTGTTCCTCATAAGACAAATCCGGATCTGCATGTTTATCAGATATAGACGTAATATCCGTCACCGGATACGAACGAATCCCCCCCAGAATGCATTTACTACATTCTTTTAACTTACCCGCTCCCTTTATTGCTCGCGCATAGCATTTTGGAACACTTGCATCACAAGTAAGAAAAAAACTTTTATGTCCATCCGATTCAAGTAACTGGCTGAGGTAAAATAAATGCTCAACATGCGGTCTGAACGAAAATATATTAACTAACCCAACTTTCACACATCACCTCGTTTCATACTAGTAAATCGTATTCTTGAAAATATTGAGAGTATATATAGCAAACAAAAATCAAATACCACAAAAGGAAAACTCAGAAAATCAGCAGCAAAACCCAACGGGGATAATACCACGATATACATGGATGTTAAGTAAATACCGATATAAAGTAGGTTCAGATTTTTACAATAAAGTAATAGCGTTGATATAAATATGAGAACACCTATTGCAAGTGAGCCCAAGAAGGCACCTAAAATACCATAATCATAGTAAAATGCTCCTACATATGAGGGAAATCGACCTGGAATCGCCCATCCTGCTTCAGGACTAACATCTAGAATTTTTCCAATATTAGTCCGATAAAAATTAAAAGTAATGTAACCTTCATGATTATCCATATTTAATATGGATTGTAACGTCCAAACACTATGACTTAAATATGCTCCAGTAATAGTGAGATAATTAAAAATATCGTCTATAAAATAAGTATCATTGTTTTGTACCCCTATATATTCTCCCCCCAAATGATCTAAAATTGATAGCATATAGACTAATGATGTACCATCATCACTTGCCTTAGCTCGAAGATGAAAAACATATACGATATAGATAAGGGATGAAACAAGTGCAAATAGACTAAATACTCGCACAAAAATATTATTTTTTTTTGGCACAAAGCCTAGACCCCTGGCTTTTCTCAAGATTCCTATAAGCAATAAACTCAGGAGAAATATCATAACAATAGAACGTCCCCCTGTTAAAAGAGCAGAAGAAGCAACCGTTACAGTGCCCACGATAAGCGATATTAAACGCAACCAACGGCTTAAATTATCATAATAATAATATAGCAATGACGAGAGCACAAGAGGAAAGCCGGATAACAAATTACCAATTACACTAAAACTAGAAGATACCCCTGACCTATTTTCTCCATTAATGCGCCAAGCTTCTCGTGCTTTCGCTAGACCTTTAGAATAGTCAATTCCTTGTATAAAAATACGATCATAGGCCAAAAATACAACACTAATCATAGAAAATAAGATTGCATAGCGCATCGTAGTGTTCAAATATTGAGGAGGATTTAAGCCAGAAATAAATTGTCTGGCCGCACCTTGAAAATAATTCTCAAATAAGACGTTTAAGGAAATAAAAGAAATTAAGGAAATAATCACAGAACCCACTAACATCGAGTAGCTTAAATAATAGCTACCACCACTATAGGTTGCGGGTAATAATGCTACAGTTGAAAAATACAAAGTCCATATAAGTAAATATAATTTAAGTAGAACAAAACTTTTCATTAAGTTGGTTTACCCAGTACATTTCCAGCGATAATCAGACCACTCATGTCATTCATACCCAATTACAACCATGTTTTCTAAAACAGCTCTTGGCGTCAACTGCTCCTGCATCAATCACTAAAAACATCATTTCACTCCTCTCACTAAACAAAAAGATTCGGCATATTCCAGACCAACAGCATTGCCTCTTACACTTGCCTGAGAAATAATATTTTCAATACTTCTGCTATGTGGAACTTGTCGCATTTCAACCATATAAGCATTCAGTACTTTTCGTTTGCTCTCAATATAATCCGTTATATCTACAAACACATTAGGTATAAAGGGCTTTAATCCTGGCGTTTGCCATTCAGTGCTTGAAAGCACTTCAAATGCATAAATTTCTTTCACACAAAAACCAGGCTGGGGGCGACAAGCTGTCATCACTGCTTTATGCGTAATTTGGTGGTCAATATTTAAATCACCAATATGATGCGTATAAATAATTTCTGGCTGAAGCTCTGCTATTTTTTCTTCAATGGCTTGAGTTACATCCAACAAGGCAACCGTATCCATTTTATTGTCAGGAAAATCAAGATTGGTCAAAGAAGATACTTGCATAATTTCAGCCGCTTTTTGGGCAGAAGTTAAACGCTCATTAACATCATTATCCTTTACTTTTCTGGATCCAACACCATCAGTCATAAATAACAAATGCACCTCATCTCCTTGTGCAACATGTTTTATCATCGTACCTGCGCAGCCTAAAGCTTCATCATCAGAGTGTGCTGCCACGACTAATACGGATTTATTCATCGACTAAATCCCACCGAGTTGCCGTGCCACGTTTGATATCTTTGTTTACCTTCATACCTATCAGTTTTTCTTCATATTTTGGAGCCAGTCCAAAACCAGGACGGATTCGTCGAATACAATCTGATGTAATTGTTTCTCCTGCATTCATATCCTTAACAAAATAAACAGAACGTCTAAATTTTACATTTGCCTCTTCGGCAGGTTTTCTTTCATACCCCGCCTTTCCTAAAGATAACCAAGCATCCTTTGTTTGCTGACACAAAGATTCCAATTCTATTGGTTCTATTGAGAATTCAGAATCAGGTCCTTTATCCTTTCGATCCAAAATAAAATGCTTTTCTATGACTGTAGCCCCTAGTGCTGTAGCAACGATTGCAGCAGTATTTGTAATAGTATGATCTGATAACCCCACTTGTACGCCAAATCTTTTTCTCATATCAGGAATAGTGAGTAAATTCGATTGCTCTACTGGTGCAGGATAACTACTTATACAGTGGAGCAAGATAAGGTCATGACAGCCGGCCTCTCTTGCCACATCAACCATTTCATTAATCTCTTGCAGATTTGCCATTCCTGTTGACATAATTATTGGCTTCTTTGTTGATGCCACATAACGTATGAGTGGTAAATCCGTCGCCTCAAACGAAGCAATTTTATAGGCTGGTACATTCAAATCTTCCAACAAATCAACTGCCGTTTCATCAAAAGGAGTTGAAAAGCAAGTAATCCCAATATCCCGTGCATAATCGAATAAGGCTTTGTGCCACTCGAATGGCGTTGAAGCTTCTTGGTAAAGTTCATATAAATTATAACCATCCCATAAGCCTCCCCGAATCATAAAATCTTCTTCATGCGAAGGAATAGTCATGGTATCTGCCGTGTAGGTTTGCAGCTTTATCGCATCTGCCCCCCTTTTTTTCGCCTCGGCAATCGTATCCAGTGCCTTTTGCAAAGAACCGTTATGATTCGCCGACAACTCCGCAATTATGTATGGTGAATAGCCTTCCCCAATGAGCCTTCCATCAATAACAATATTATCTGCCATCGTCATCTCTCCTAACAACCAACCTACAAGTCACTTCATCCCCTTGTTTCTCTGCATGGGATAACTCCAACCGAAAGTCACCGTATTCAATAAATGCCCGAGGATAACCATCGGCATCAAGCATGCGAATATGATCATATAATGAGTCTAAGTTTCCATGCTTCGGCAATTCACTTTGCTCTGGCGTTCTGCGTTGAAACTTCACCACATCACCGAACTGCTCAGTGGGCTGAGGATTATTTTTGACAATATCATCAATCAATTCATATACTTTATTTGCTGCACGTTCAAAAATCTCTTGAGCACTACCTTCCAACGATAAATCTATTTTCCCATATACAGGGCCAGCATCAAGTCCATCCACCATCTTCAATGCCGTTATTTTTGTTTTTTTATGGCCTCGAACGATTAAATTCTGAAGCGGACTTCCACCACGTCCATAAGGAACATCCGTCATATGAAAACAAACACAATTATACTGAGCTGTTATCTCCCTTGGTACTATCCATGACCAATGTGGGAAAAAAATATAACTCGGCTGAATCAGTTTTAAATAACTCGTTGTCAACTGAGATGGATTAGAAACAATATACCAATCACCCTGCAATTGCATAGAATATTTTTCATATGCCTTAACATTCCACTCTTTAATAGTGGCCACTAAATACCTAGACATTTCGCTTCTTAAACAAGAACAACTTATGTGGACCGAAATCTCCCACAGATGGTAACTGTGCAGCAATTTTATTAATTTCGGCCAAATAACTAGGACGCTCTCCATCAGGTGTTAACTTAGCATTAAACACGCGGGATATTAAATAATATAAACTTGAAAATTTCTCAATACGAACCAACTCTAAATTACTTGGTATTTGCTCAAGAAATGCCTTTTCATCAAGATATAAATTGTGCCAATGATAAGAGATCGGCTCCAATCCAACTTTCACCCTCATACTATTTAGTAATTCCTGAGACCCTTGCGTACATTCAATGAGAGCCAACACTCCATCGTCATCAAGCAAATTCGTTATACGCTTAAGAGCTTCAACCTGCTGTTCAAGAGACTGTAAGTTAATAAGCATCCTATCTGTGAATATCTGAGGAAATGAACCCAGCTTTTCAAGTTCATCACTCATCACATCACAAACTGAAAAAACAATTGAACCATCGGCCACATTTTTCTTTGCAGACACAACCAATCTCTAATGTATCCTTATTCGGATCAACAACGCTTCGCAATGCCTTAATCTCAAGCATCTTTAACAGTGGATCTGGTGTCGTAGCTTTCAAATCTGTGCTATAAACTCGCGCTTGTTCATCCCAAAAGGAACGAACTTTCTTATACTTTTCATTCATGTCTTATCACCTTTTTATCTTCAAAATTTATTTAAGAAAGACACTACCCGCTGGACACCCAAGGTATCAAGAAAGTCAAAACATCTGTTGATCATACGCTCCCTGCTCACATTATCTGCTACCAATCTATCAATTAACTCGGCCACCCGGACAGGGGAGATATCCTTTTTATCACCTGCCAAAGCAATAACCCCTGCCTTTTCAAGCCCAACGGCTTGAAACCACTGATTTTCAGCAGTGACAATAGTTATCGTCGGCAAGCCTAAACTACAACGTTCAAAAGCTGTCGCTCCAGCAGCACCTATAGCTAAATCTGCATTCAACATTAAGTCTGCTATATTCTTTGCATTTGTTCGCACCGAAACATTCATTGGATGTTCCTTTACAAATTTCATTAATGATTGAACGTGAGGCGATTGTCCATTCATCACAACCTCCACTGATGGAGGGTTAGCAATCCACTTCGAAACCATCCGAAGCCCCTCAAGAGCGGTTTCTGTTACATTATCAGGATCCATCCCTCCCATGCTTACAAACACGCTATGGATACCAGTGAAGTTCTGTCTTTTCTCCTTTGCCTGATCACGACATTCACCAAATTCAGACCTTAACAAAACATAGTTTGTCCCTAATAAAAGCTTGCAACCTTGTGGTACCCTTGATGCATAATCTTTCCGCAATCTTCTTGGAGCCTGATCTAGTAAAACATCACAATCGTATCTTCGGTTTGCCAAATCATCAATAACCATTATTTTATCGACATAAGGCCTTATCATCCGATGCCATTGATAGTCAATGGCATAATGATCGACAATGAGCCAATCGGGTTGGAAGGCCTGCAAAATTGGCAAACATTCTTCCGCATCTTGTTCTTGTTCTACGCCTAACCATATCGCATGAGGTAATGCACTATCAGCCGGAACAAACTCTTTTCTAACTTCCGACAATATTTCACATTGAAAACCTTGCTGTTCAATCCGTTCTATCAAATGTCCTTGATGAGGACGACTGATAAATAAAACCTCTGCGCCTTGCTCCTTCAAACCACTTGCCAAAGTCAAACAGCGCATTACATGCCCTGTTCCCATCTGCAGTGAAGCATCCACTCGAAAAGCTATTTTCATATTAATTCAGACGCTTAAAACCTGCATGGCAAACCTCTCCTTCCAGTAAGGTGTCGATATCTTTACCTTCTTCGCACTCTTTTATTGTTTTAAAAATTGGCTCTAATGCTTCAAAATATCCATCTATAATGTCATTACGATGTTCAATACAAGCATAAACACTATTTGATGCTAAATATCCTTTTTTTAGCATTTCTTGAGTGATTAAAGTTTTATATTTCAATGCAGCTTGTGATTTAAATGAAAAACCACTGAGTGCCGCAAGTCCCCATCTGGCAATTTCCAATTCGTATTTATCTGCTAAAGTTTGCCACCGGCTAGATATTTTTTTACCTATATCTGAGATCGTTTCCCAGGATTTTTCCCGTTCCATCACTTCCAAAGTTTTCAGTGCTGCTGTCGGTCCAATCCTTTCTGTCCAAAAAGTACTACTTATAAACGTATTCTGAGCTGCCTGCATAATTGCTTTTCTGCCAATACAAGCTGAAATTGCATACCCATTTCCCAATGCTTTCGCGAATATCGCCATATCTGGTTCAACTTGATATTTCTTATGTAGTCCACCGAATGTTTCTCTAAACCCTGACGTGCACTCATCAAAAATCAAGATAATATTATTTCTTGTCGCTAACTCCCTGACTTTTTGTAAGAAGTTATTGGTAGGCCCTTCATTTCGTGAAACTTCCATTTTTATTGCTGCAATTTCATCTTTATTTTCCCTGATTAATTCTTCCAGATATTCAATATCATTATAATTAAATGGTAATGTAGTACCTGTTAATCCTCTCGGAACACCACTTGGTTGCAACCCAGGTAAAAGATGCCCATCAAGACTTTTATCGTTATTAAGATTTGTCGATAAATACCAGTCATGCCAACCATGATAGCCACAAATTGCAATCTTATCTTTCCCTGTTGCAGCTCTAGCGATTCTGATAGCAATTGAATTTATTTCACCACCTGCTCTTGCAAAACGAGCCATATCTGCCCAAGGATGTAATGTGACTAATTTTTCCGCTAAATAGACTTCTTCCGGACAATTTAACGTTGACATATTGCCCGCTTTAACCGTTGTCATAACGGCTTCATCCACTTCAGGATGGCCATAACCCAAGGTATTTGTCCCAATGCCCATAATCGACATATCAATATATTCATTACCATCCAAATCCCATACCTTGCAGCCTTTTGCCTTACTAAAATACGCTGGCCATTGATCAGGCAAAAACATTTCGGGTCTCTTGGACAGCAACATCGTTCCACTAGGAATCACTTTCTTGGCTCTTTTATACAATTTTTGTCCTGTTCCCATTGTGGCGCCTTTATTTCTTTCTAAATGTCTGTTTTCTTCAAACAGCTCTGGTTGGTTGTGCTGTAATTTTAGTACATCCATCCAGCCAAAAAATATGTTTGGTGAGAAATGCTCAAAAATTTGTCTGATTACATCAAGATCTTCATATTCATCTACTGTCCAGCGCATGTGAGACAAGTCTTCTTTATAGGCTAAATTTGCCTTTGAAAATATTCTTTGTGTTCTCAGATATGGTGTTACGTGCTCCCTGTCAAAAGAGGACGTTGCTTCTTTTTGGGCTTGTTCTAATGCTGAAAATGAGAAGACCTCAATATCCAAGCCATCAGGATAAGTAGGTGGATTTGTATTCGTATAGTAATCAACTTTTGTTTTTTTAAACTCGTCAATGCATTGATCGACAAGAATGGGATCAACCAAGGGACAGTCGCCTGTAATCCTTACGATGATATCTGCTTCTACCTTCTTGGCAGCCTCATAAAAACGTGCTAACACATCATCTTCACTTCCACGTGTACATTTATATCCTGCTGATTCTACCCATGTTTGCAGTTGATCATTTTCTTTATTTTCTGATGTTGCCACAATAATCTGACTCAACTCTTTTGATTGAGATAGCCTTTCCAATAACAACTGAATCATAGGCTTACCAACAACTTCCTTAAGGACTTTATTCGGTAATCGGGTTGATCCCATCCGTGCCTGTACTATTGCAACTATGCTCATAAATTATTCCAATTTGCAGGGTTTAACAGAATACTATCGTTGATCTGTATCATTTGTTGAGTGAATGACGTGTGAAATGTGGAGGCTGAAATAATTTCTTCCAGTTGTTTTTTTGAATCCACCCCAACAATGACTTTTGTTATCTCCTTTTTTGAAAGCGCATATCTTAAACATGCCTCCAAAGGTGTGAGGTTATTTGATTTTAACCATCGGTCCCATTCTTTCCATAGCGTATCCCATTTATTAAATTTTTCAGGTCGCCTGTTTTCTGTCATCAACAATAAGCCCTGCAAAAAAATTGACCTAGCATGAAGTTCAACCCCTTGTTCATATAATATTGTCAACCACTTGTCCCATCGACCATCTATAATATTCAATGGTAATTGAATCAAATCAAAATCAAATTTTGGACATATTTTTTCCAAATCATCGGGCTCGTAAATAGAGACCCCGATTTTGTCAACTATTCCTTCCTGTTTTAGAGTTTGAAGTGATTGAAATAATTGTCGGCCATTTTTTTCCAATAGTTGTAAAGGTCTATGTAGTAAAACTGCAAAAACCTTTCCTACTTTTAACTTCTGCAATGAATTATTAACTTGTTCATCTACCCATCTATGGATATCAGAAGCTGATAGATTAGATGCGATTGCCGGCAATTTGGTAACTATGTCAAAAGCCTCTATTCCTGACTCACCTAAAACTTGCTCGCTATCTCCATACGCGATAGCCGTATCAAGTGTCGTAATATTTTTACTCTTTGCTAATTCTAAAATCGATTTAACTTCGTCCAATGAAACCCGGCCGGTCGTATTGGCTACACCATAGTTAATACCAAACTGGACTGTTCCTAATGCTATTTTAGTCACTTTTCTTTCTTATTATTGATACCACAACCCACTCATCCTCAATGTCTGTATATTCTCTGAAATTGTTGTGAGAACGTATTTTGTGTCCAACACAGGTATACTGCGGATGCCAGTCAAACATTTTCCTATTATCAAACTTATAGCTCGTTACACCCTGTGTATGGGTATAAACATTTTCTTTACCTTCTTTGGAAAAGAAATCTAATATCACTATCCATGCTTTTTTCTTTGTAACCCTGTTTACTTCCGATGCAATTTTAAACAAATCATCTCTGTCACAAAGATACAAACAAAAACCAAATATAACCACATCAAAAAAAGCATCATCAAAAGCAAGATCGTCAGCCACACCAACTTGAACGTTCAAACCTTTATCTCTAGCCTCTTGCACGGCTTTAACTGATGGCTCAACACCAAAAACGTCACAGGAAAAAGATTCTTTCAGAAATGCTAACCTCGATCCATCTGCACACCCAATCTCCAATACTTTTGTGTGTTGCAGATCAACGCCCAACTCAAGCAACTCATTAATGACAAAATCATCTTTTAAGTAATCTTTTTTCTTTATATAAGATGAATTCCTCTTGTACCATTCATTCCCTTCTGAATTTAGAAAAATTTTTGATTGTTTAGGCATGCTGTTTTCCTTGTCAAATCTTCATTACTTGTTTAAGTAATCTTATAATATGATTTTGCTCATCAAAGTTTAGCCCAGGATACAGAGGGATACTTATTTCACAACCATAATATTTTTCTGCTTGTGGAAAATCTCCTTTTTTGAACCCCATGTTTTTGTAATAAGGCTGAGTATGAACAGGAATATAGTGGACATTGACCCCAAGACCTTTTTGTCTTAGTTCATCAAATATTTGAGAGCGTGTTTTACCAATATTTTCCAACTCTAACAGTATTGGATATAAGTGTAATGCCGAATAACTTTCCTTAGATTGATAGGGCAATTTTATTGGTAAATCTTGTAATAGTTTATGATACCGTTGTTGTAGTTGGTGTCGTTTCTCAACAAACTCATCGAGCCGTTTCATCTGACTGATTCCTAATGCGGCTTGCAAGTCTGTCATCCTGTAATTAAAGCCAAGTCCGATTTGTTGATAATACCAGTTACCTTCAGGCTGCCCAGTCATTTGTTCCGCATCTCGGGTAATGCCATGACTTCTCAACAAACGCATTCTTTCTGCTAATTCAGCATTATTTGTTGTTGCCAGACCACCTTCGGCGGTTGTAATTATCTTGACAGGATGAAAACTGAAAACCGTTATATCTGAATACTGACAACTGCCCACCTTTGTATTCAGATATTTTCCACCAATGGCATGACTGGCATCTTCAATAATCTTGAATCCATATTCCAGGCTTAATTGATGAATTTTTTCCATATCACAGGACTGCCCTGCAAAATGAACGGGAATCACAATTTTAGGTAACTTATTAAGTTGTTTCGCTTTTTTTAGTTTTTCTTCAAGAAAATCCGGGCACAAATTATAGGTTTCTGGGTCGATATCAACAAAATCAATTTGTGCACCACAATATAAGCCACAATTTGCCGAAGCAACAAAGGTATTGGGTGATGTCCATAAGTGATCCCCTTTACCTAACCCCAATGCCAAACAAGCAATATGTAATGCGGAAGTAGCACTGTTAGCAGCAACGCCATATTTTGCTCCACAGTATTCAATAACTGTTTGTTCAAATAAAGGAACTTGCGGGCCTTGTGTCAAAAAATCTGATTGAAGAACATTAACTACCGCGTCAATATCCTGTTGATTAATATCTTGTTTTCCATATGGGATCATTTGATATTTCACCTATTATCTTACTTCCATTAAATAATTCTCAGTTCTGTCTGACATGAAACAGCCCATTGTTTTTATAATAAACATCCAGATAAATGCAATTAACAAGGAAAAAACCACCAGTCTAATGCCATCCCCTAAATAACCCCATTTGACAGAACCGAGAAATATGATCATTGCCGATATATGGGCTGTGACAATCCATTTGTCGCCGCGTTTTGCATAAAGAATATAATGTGGAATATATCCGACGGTATAAACAAACCCAACAGAAATCAAAATAGGCAGGATATCCAGGCACATTGAATAAATGGGTTTTCCTATCCAGTTTACAATTGTTGGTGCCAAAGCTAAAAGGGCAAATGCGATTAACAAACTTACCAGCAAGGTCGACCAGATTAGTTCTTTAACATGAGCCTTATATTCTTTTTTTTCATTATTTTTATAACTTGCTAACATTTTTGGATACAAGAATGAAAAAACAGCAGGCTCTAATATATTGAACCCCCCCATTACAAGCCCCATATAAAATACATATACACCAAGAATATTAGTTGAAGTTAATGATTCTATAAAATATCTGTCGAATGTTAACAAGCCCTTCATACACAATGTTGATATCAAAAAAATTGAACCTACTTGCAATCCTCGTTTAATCCATTTTCTGTCAAGAGAAACTTTTTCCCATTTTGGCAACACCTGACGTATGCTTACCACACCAAGTATAATAGCTATAAATACCCCACAACTCCATGAAATAAATACTGTGTTAAGAGTTTTTAAATTATCATTAAAATACATCATTGGGATAATAATAAGCACCCATAACCCAGTTCTTACAAATAAAATCAAACTTGCCAATAACTGCTTTTGCATAGCAATTAACAGCCTATTTATTTCCTGAGCAGTATGTTCAAGAAGAAGCAATAAGAATAACCAGCCAGCATATTGCCAATCCATAAGTCCAAAGATAAAAACACCTAGAACTAAAGGAAGAAAAATGAAGTATAAAAACTGCTGGGCTTTTATCTGCTGCTGAATAACAAATGACCAATCTTCCTGCTCCCTTGCTAATAACTCCCTCTGTGAATAGGTATAAAAATCAGCTCCAACTATAAGGACACAAAACATTACTGTAGAGACCATTAACCCAAACTGCCCAAGCTCCGTTGACGTCAAAAGCTTTGCTAGAGCAAAAATAAGAAAAAACTTGCTCACCATGGATAATCCACGAAGAGCAACATTTGAAACCCGAACAGCAAACTTCCTTTTCACAGTTAATCAATTTCAGCTAACATGGACATCAACTCTGTATGAGTTAACCATTCTGAATTGTTTCCTGAGTTGTATTCAAACCCCTGCTTAACAAAATTACCCTCTTCATTTAGCCTGTTTTTTTGGTACTCAGCTTGATGTGAGAATTGAATTGTCGGGCAAATGACATAATGATCATCAAACTCAATTGTTAAATGACTATCATCAGCAGGACACATAATTTCATGTAATTTTTCCCCAGGTCTGATACCTATAATTTTTTGAGGTAAATCAGACGCTATCGCGGCCGCTAACTCTGTCATATACATTGAAGGAATTTTAGGAACAAATATTTCACCCCCTTGCATCCTTTCAAAATTTTTCAACACAAATTCGACACCTTGACGTAAGGTAATCATAAATCTTGTCATTTCTGGATGCGTAATCGGTAACGCCTTCGCACCATCAGCGATCAATTTTTGAAAATAAGGAATGACCGACCCTCTGGAACCTATAACATTGCCATATCGGACGACAGAAAAACGGAGTTCTCGTTTGCCCACCATGTTATTCGCTGCCACAAACAATTTATCATAGAAGTTACGCATTGACAACAGATCGAAATTTTGGGTTTAAATGATTCATATTTGGCATAAAGGTGTCGATAAACGAAGCCATAACATCGTTGAATAAATTCCGCTGTACGCTATAGCAATTATTAATCACGTCTGCAAAGCTCAATTTTTGTAATTGAACAAAGCCACAAATTGCAGAAAAAATATGATTATTTATTGCTCTTTTATTGCGAACCTGGAACCGCTCAATATTACACACCTGCTTTATTGCCCGATGATATTGCTCAATCTGCCAATGCCTGTCATGTTGTTCGGTAAATGCTTTCTTGTCAAAAACAGCGGTTTTTTCTTCATCAGGTAGTGAACTTATGTAATGGCGAACTTGTTCTTTCAAGGTCGTCCGAAATAATTTCACATACCCAAAATTTTTGAGCCAAACCATTAAGCCGTCTTCCGGGATTTCTAATTGCCTGACTTGAACCCATGAACCTTTTTCAACAGAGACTAATCGATTACCTTCCACTGCAAAGAATAATCCTGTCTGATGATTTCTTATCAATTTAAGATTATCCACGCAACTGTACCAGCTATCTCCTGTTACAAAACCAGGCTCTAGTCCCCAAGCTAATACTTCGGTCAGCATGTCTTGAAAATAGTCATTTTTTGTCTTTCCTTCCGCCTTATCGACCACCCGGAAATTCAGTGGTTGGTGTTTTCCTTGAATGTCTGTGTAGTACAACGTGACAAGATTGATTCCCTTGACTGCTCTATGATGTTTTCCCGACCAAAAATAACTGACATATGCCATATATTGGCTATAAGGTTTATCAAGAACACTATCGTCAACACTCAAGGTTCCGCCCTTTAAATTCAGGCTTGCGCTGGCTTCATTGTATAAATCTCGCCCAGTGTAATGCTCCCGATTTAGAAATCGATTTACGCTATCATGTGATATTGACATGACTTCTCCTAATCGTCGACAACCAGCTTGTTTCGGCTCACTTAATAAAACATGGGTAATGTACAGCAGGCTGTTGAGGGGCGTGTTATTTCTCTTATCAAGGTTTGCCTTGCATTGACTTTGGGATTTTTTAAACCCATAGTTTAACATTGCCTGTCAATGCGTAACTTCTATATCAGAAGCTAATTTGGTCGCACCATATAAGTTAATAGGATTCGCCGCTTTATCGGTTGAAAGTGCAATGACTTTTTTTACGTTGTTATGAATAGCTGCTTTTATCACATTTTCAGCACCATGAATATTGGTTTTTATGCATTCCATTGGATTATATTCTGCCGCCGGCACATGTTTCATCGCAGCTGCATGAATGACATAATCGACCCCTTCCATGGCTTCAAACAACCTTGATTGGTCGCGAACATCACCAATAAAATAACGCATACATTCATCATTGAAGTTCTGCTGCATTTCGAATTGCTTTAGTTCATCTCGAGAAAAGATGATAATTTTCTTTGGTGAATACTTTTCAAGTATTATTTGGGTGTATTTTTTACCAAATGACCCTTAAAGTGGACCCCATTGTCCAGACAAATTATTAGAGAATTTAAGATAGAACCCTCATAACAGTCAGGCTCAATGGCTCTGGCCCATATTTTCACCCGGCGTCTGCTTGGCAGTGCCGGCATTATATTTATCCACGATTTTAGCGCCACCTCCCGTGGCGAATTGATAAACCCTGTCTGGCGTTTCATAGCCTAACGACTGATGCGGGCGTTCGCTGTTGTAAAAGGCAAAGTAGTCCGTCAACCCCGCTGACAGTGCTTGCAGGTTGCCGTATTGCTTCAAATAAACTTCTTCATATTTCACTGTGCGCCAGAGTCGTTCAACAAAGATATTGTCCAGGGCCCGTCCCCGGCCATCCATGCTGATGGTCACGCCATGCTGACTCAATACCCCGGTGAAGTCCGCGCTGGTGAACTGTGCGCCCTGGTCGGTATTAAATATCTCCGGTGTGCCATAGGTCTTGATGGCCTGCTCCAGACAATTTACGCAAAACGCGCTGTCCATGGTATTGGAAAGTTGCCATGCCAATACTTTTCGGCTGTACCAATCCATGATGGCCACCAGATAAACAAATCCTTGCGGCAGTCGGATATAGGTGATGTCGGTACTCCAAACCTGGTTGGGGCGTGTCACCTCGACGCCTCTTAACAGATAGGGATAGACTTTATGCTCAGGATGCGGCTTACTGGTGTTCGGGCCCGGCGCCATGCCGACCAGCCCCGGTATGCGCATCAGCCGCTGAACCCGTTTGCGGTTGACCTGATGGTTAAGGCCGCGTAAATACTTTGTCATACGGCGTGAGCCATAAAAAGGATGCCGGGTATATTCTTCGTCGAGCAACCGCAACAGTTGCTGATCTTCAGCAGACACCGGCTGTTGTTGGCGTTTTTTCTGTTCATGGATTACTGAGCGGGTAACGTTCAATAACTGGCATTGCCGACTTAACGCCAACTCATCTTTTTGATCCACCCAGCTTTGACGCGTGATCATAGGCTGATCCCGGACTTTTTTTCAAGCCAATCCAGTTCCATATTCAACTGCCCGATTTTGGCGTACAGACGGTCCGGATTGTCTTGCGCCTTCACCGCTTTCGGCCCGCGTTTGCCTTCAAACAGGCTTCCCGCATTGGCCAACAGTTCCTTTTTCCATTGGCTTACCTGAGATGGATGGACTTCATTCTCTTGAGCAATCTCATTGATCGTTTTGATGTTCTTAACCGCTTCCAGCGCGATTTTGGCCTTTTGCGCCCCGCTAAAGGTTTTCCGTTTTTTTTCGCTCATTTTTTGTACCTCTTTTTTCAATAGTCATAGTTTAAACTATTGTCCGGATTACGGGGTCCACTATAAAGATATGGAATAATTTTTTGAATACAATCGTTAAAACGAGTTTTATTGTTGGATTGGCTTCCCTGTTAAGCGCCTGCTCACCTTCACCCGATTTAGATGGAGAATATGTGGCCAATTCTTTGCCTGGCATGGGATTGAGTTCAGCCAAAAAAATTCTGTTTATCCAGTGTGATCATGCCATGTTGCTCGAGCCGCCCAGTATGCAAGACATTTTTGGTAGTAGGTCAACTCCTGCCATTCGAGAAACAGAATACTCTGTCAAATACGCTGACAACCGGATTCTGGTTTACCGTCAGTCACCAATGGATGGCATGGTGTTTCATGTCACCAACAATGGCAATACCCTGGAATGTCCGATGTGCCAGGTGCTTCCTAAAAGTCCTGTGATTTGGGAGAAAATTGACCAATGGAAACAACCTGCATCTGACAACTAGAAAAATCCTTAAAAAAGGAGATGCTCATGGAATCCTTACTCATTATCGTCAGCACAGTCCTGCTGTTAAGTTTTGATCTGTACCTGGTTAAAAACCAATCGCCAGTTGTTTGCCCTGCCTGTCTCCGGTGAAAGCGGCCTGTCGCCAAATCCTGGCTGGGTGAGTCTGTTGAATCAGTCTGCCTGGTGGTCCGCGCTGGCAGGTGCGGTTTTATCCGCCCCGTTGCTGATTTTGCTGGCCTTCAATCCGACCAGTGATCGCTGGAACTGGTTCCTGGATTGATTGGCATGGTATTGATAGTTCTGGCCGCAGACCTGGTCTTGCCGGTTCTTGTCCGGCAATGTGCAAGACACCATCTGATGATAAAAAAAATGGCGGCTAATTTGATCCAGCACCGTTTAAAACCGTTCATTCAACGCTATGGTGTCAAAACCGGGCTGACCGTGCTGGCCGCCCTGCTGCTATCCCCGTTAATTCCTTACATATTGGAACTGGTCAAATTTATCATTTATGCCGCCGGGCTTTTTTTGGCCGGGCGGCTGGGGTTGTTAAGTTATAACGATAAACATGATTTTGATGAAAGAGGTCCTTTCAGTGGTGAATATAACTACATGACTGGCAAATGGGATAATGGTTTGAGTATTGGCTTATATGACGATGATGACTGGTAAAATAACATAATTACTCTGTACATGACAAAAAATATTAAAAGCTAGCGTAGCTCGTTGAAATGTAATTAAATACCGCATTTTGTTTTAGCGAATATGAATAACGGGACATTACAAATCAACGAGCTGACCGTCATATTAACTGAGCACTTTCAATGGAACCCCCTATGTCAACATACCTGTCGCCTAAAACTTTTTTAAATCAGGAGACAAAAATGGCGGTATTTAGCCAGGAATTTAAAGTACAATCGGTAGAAAAAGCGCTATCCAGAAAGCCAGAGCAATCGCTGAAAGCCCTTGCCAACGATTTAGGTGTGGGTTACTCCACGCTTCAAAAGTGGATTCGTTTAGCCAGGGACAATCAACTCGAAATCTCAACATCAAGTATGTCAGAAGAAAAAAGCCCTCATGCCTGGACGAAAGCGGAACGTTTTGACGCCATTGCTCATTGCCATCATCTGACAGACGAACAGGCCAGCACCTATTGCCGGGAAAAAGGCATCTATTTGCACCATCCGGACGCTTGGAGAACAGAATTTTTATCCGCTGCTCAATCGGCAGAACTCTCAGCCAGCCGAGCAGAAAAAAGCAACTCAAACAAGAAAACAAGCGCTTGCAAAAAGAGCTGAACCGTAAAGAAAAAGCGTTATCGGAAACAGCGGCCTTACTGGTGTTATCAAAAAAGTGCCAGGCGATCCGGGGGGAAAAGGCGGACGACTGATCGCCTGCTCAGATCGCAAACATTACAGCGCGCTCATTGATGAAGCTGTCAGCAGTGGCGCACGGCAACAATCCGCCTGCGAACTGTTGGGCATATCCGCCAGAACCTACCAGCGCCGGAACCGTGGCGATGCGATTTCGGAAGACCTGAGGCTGCACAATACCGCGCCTGTGCATAATCGATTGCCCGAGGCGACCAGGCAAGAAATTATCAACCTGGTAAACCAACCGGAATACCGCGACTTGACACCGCATCAAATCGTTCCGGCCCTTTTGGATTCAGGGCGCTATATCGCCTCGGAATCAAGCTTTTACCGGGTCATGAAAGCGCACAACCAGTTAAAGCATAGAGCGAAAGAGTCGGCCGGCCAGCGTCACAAACCACAGCCGCTCAAAGCCACCCGACCCAATCAACTCTACTCGTGGGATATTACCTATTTATCAAGCCCGATCAAAGGACAGTATTACTACCTGTACATGGTGATGGATATCTACAGCCGAAAAATTGTCGGCTGGCAGGTTCATGATATCGAATCGAGCAGCTATGCAGCTGATTTAATAGAAGATATCGTCCGCCGGGAAAACATCGGGAAAAAGCAATTAGTCATCCATTCCGACAATGGCAGCCCGATGAAAGGCGCAACCTCAAGAGCCAGACTGATCGATTTAGACATTGCCAGCTCATTCAGCAGGCCCCGTGTCAGTAATGACAATCCATATTCTGAATCATTGTTTAAAACCATCAAATACTACTACACCTTTCCGGAAAACCCGTTTACAACATTAACCGAAGCAAGAGCCTGGGTAGATGGTTTTGTCAGCTGGTACAACGATGAGCACAAACACAGCGCCATCAGGTTTGTGACGCCTAACCAGCGCCATAATGGCTTGGACAAGGCCATACTTGAGCATAGAAAGCGCGTGATCGAACAGGCGAAAAAAGATAACCCCGAGCGGTGGAATGGACGAAAAACACGAAATTTAACCCCGGTTGGTCAGGTGTATCTCAACCCAAACAAGGAGAAATCAGAATCCTCTAAATGTCAAGTTGCAGCAACAATTACTTCGTGAATTAGTGTTAAAATTACGACAGGTTGGTTGACATTTAGCGTCGCCAGCGCCAACGCCAGTGGCGGCGGCACATTGCGGAACAGCATCGAGTGTTCATCGGTCAGAATCACGCCTTCTGTGTACTGTCCCGGGGATTTCCGGGCCGCCAGCAGCATGTTTTTTTCTTCGTCAGATAAATCCTTGAAACGGGCGATCTGCTCGACTTCCTCTTTCGGCATCACCAGACAAATCCACCACTCCAGCATATTCAGCATTTTCTTGCTGGCATCGGGAAAATCCTCCAGGTTTTGCGTGGCGGTCCAGAACCAGGCGCCCAGTTTCCGCCACATTTTGACGATCTTGATGACATACGGGGCCAGCAATGGATTGGTGATGATATGCCCCTCATCGGTGATCACCAGGGTGGGTCGTTCATCGTTCTGGTGACGTTCCACCAGGTCATGAATATGGTTCATCAGACCGATATAGGCGACTGTCAATTGATCTTCATAGCCTTCCCGGGCCAAAAGATGGTGACATCGACATTCGGCCACCTGACCCCGGGCCGGTTGAAAAAGTGACCGGCCAGCCCGTCACAGAAAAGGCTCATGCTGTCGGCCATCTCGATGGCCCGCTCTTTGCGTTTCGGTTGCAGGTCCGGGAGATTCCGCATGGCATTGGCCACATCTTCGGTCAACACCTGGTCACGGCCTTCGTCAAAAACGGTTTTGGCCGCCAGTAATATGGCATTGCGGATCATCAGCCGGTCTGCCCGGGTCATGCGGTCATCTTCACGCTGATCACCGCCGGTGATCATGATGCGAGCGGCAATCTCCATCTCGCCGGGCAAATCGCGTGATTCATCCTCAAGATCGATGTCATCGGCGCTGATGGTCGCATCGAGGTCGTCATCATCGAGAATTTCAGCCGCTTTCCCTTCTTTCTCAAACGCTTTGAGCAATTTCAGTGCTTCCCCGAAAGGCGGCAGGGAGACATCGGCGTTCGGGGCCATCGTCACCTGGTTGACGGTCACATCGTACGCTTTGAGATACTGCCCCAGCAAGCCAAACGAGTTACCGGATTCAATAATGAAGATCCTTGGGCGGTACACCGCCAGCATTTGCAGGATCAGATAGACCAGCGTGGCCGATTTACCCGCCCCGGTAGGTCCTATGATCAGGGCGTGGGCGTTTTTCTTGCGATCGTTGATATTCAACGGATCGATCATCAGCGGCTCGGCTCCCCGGTTGAAAAACAACAACCCAGGATAACCGGTACCGGTCGAGCGGCCATAGACCGGAGCCATATTCGCAATATGTTTCGAGAAGATCAGCCGGGAACGCCTGGCTTCTCGTTTGTCATGTTCATGATGAAAGGCCATCGGCAGATTACGGATATAACTGTCCAGCGGAATCAGATCATCTTTTTCCATAATGGGCTGAATGGCGTTGGCCAGCAATAATGAATTGACCTGACTGATTTTGCGGTGCAAATCCGGCTCATTATCGCCCCGGACAAAAAACGCCGTCTGCACCGGATACAATTTGTTGCCCCTGGCCATTTCCATCACTGCTTTTTCGGCATCGGCGGCAGCCAGCCGTGCTTCCGGGTAATCACCGACAGCCCCGCGCTGGACCAGACCTAAATGATTTCGGATTTCATCCTGTGCCCGGATAATAATGGTCATCGCCAGCACGGTGTTTTCCGGCATTTTGCCGAACAGTGCGAAAACATGGTCGCCCGCCCTTCTTTCAGCCCCAAACAAGCCAATGTCCGGGATTTTACGCAGCCCCTGTACGGTAATGACCTTGTGCGGCACATCATCGAACCACCAGACGCCTGTTTCGCTATCGGAATGCGGCATCCCCAGCATCAGGGTTTCGCCATAATCATGGCCAAACGGCATCTCCCCATCGCCTGGATACGGGGCGATTTTCAGCAAGGCATCGACATCACCATCGGTTACGGCGGGATTCGGATTGAACCAGCGGAACATCCATTTGTATAATGCTTCACCACTACAGCGTTTTGCCCGGATGCCGGTGGTCAGTAATGAGGTGGCCAGCTTGTCGGCCACATCATTCAGTTCCTCACCAGGTGAGACATGATGATAGTCATAGGCGGCATTTTTCGGCTTGCGGCGGCGGTACAACGTGGCCCGAACCATGCGCTTTTGTCCCCGCCAGGGGGAGCCGGTGACGGTTTTGTCATAAAACAGGCCGCCACTGCGCGAAATGGTTTTCAAATGTTTGCCCAGAGTGGCCAGATACGTCTGGGTCAGATGCGTGTCTTTCGCCCGTGGATGCACATAGTTTTTAACCGTCTCCAGCGTCTCTCCCAAATCTGCTTCGTCCTGCAAATACAACTGAAAAATCCACGGTGACTCCATTTCTTCCGGAAGCGAGGTCAATACCGTTTGCAGTTTATCCCGAAGCTCTCGGCTAAAAACGCAGGGGTTCTGGCTTCAGAACCCACCGTTTCAAGTTCAAACAAAGCAGCCACGCTGTAGCCGTCATCGAGCAAAAAGCACTGACTTTCCACCTCGTATTCCAGCCACGGCAGCAGGTTGGTAAACGAAGTGGGCCGCTCATAACTTTGCCGGATCCGGGCTTTGGTCGGCGGTTTGTCCGTCGCCCGGCGGCGAAACTGAGTGGGGTCCTGTTTTTTGGTGACTTGATTTTTTGTAACAGCAGTCTCTTGAATGTCTTTTTGCCGGTGCTTCGGTTTTTTGGTGCTGAAAAAATTCATCAGTAGCCCTCCATTTGCTCACCCGGCAAGGCGTATTCCACCGTCTTGTAGAACGGTATGGCGGTCGAGTAGCCAGGTACAGGATGGCGGTCTTTCCCGGAAAGGTGAGGAAACACATACATCACCAGGGTTTTGTTCTTCAGCCTTGGAAAAATGGTCTGGATTTCATTATTGACCGTGCGGCTGTAACGACTTTGATCACTGTCCCGAAGGCGGCTTTTTTCGATGGCGGGCGTAATGACCGTTTCCCGCCCGTTCTCGGCCCGGTTTTCGCCTTCGCCGTTGAAATGATTGTCATACACCTCTTTCATGGTCGGGCCATCCTGGGGCAATACGGTATCCTTACTACCAGTGGCGCAGCCTGCCAGTAACCCGAGGCTAATCCAGATCGTCAATATCGCTGTCTTGTTCATCATAGTAGGCATAAGTGGTTTTCCTTCCGTTGTGTTCGTAGTCGATGGGCAATTCCACATCGATGTGAATGGCCAGTTCCGAGCCTGTATCGACATAGATAGCGTCGAATGACTGGGCGGCCCGTTCGCGTAAATAGGCGCTGATTTCATTGGCGCTGCCGGACAACGCCTTGCTCATGGCGAATTTACCGGAATCACCGGTAATCACTGAGGTCGTCACTCACGCCTTGCGCTGCTGATACCGTGTTGGTGGTTTGCGACTGGGCGAACGCACCGGCGGCCGCCTCCGCACCGGAGGCCAGAATCCGGCCGGCCAGATAGGTGGCGGCATTGCTGATGCGGGTGCCGGTGACACACGGTATCCCCCGGCGGTCTGAAATCCAGCCCAGTGAGCGGTCGCCATTGGACTGTTCTGCGGAAACTTGAGAGCCTGGTTCTGATTTTGAATATCGGCGGACAAGGTGCGAATGGTGCCGTCATCGAATACAACTTGCCGCGTACACACGATAAGGTCCAGTCGCCGGAGGATTTACCCGAAAATATCATGCCATCGAGTCCCGGGATTTCGATACCGTTGGCGGCCAGATTGTCTTTGCCGACGATCACTTTGAAGGGAAACGGGTCTTCGACCACACCACCTCGGGGAATCCGGCCTATCAATGCGGTCATGCCGGTCGAGCCGATCAGGGTGGCGTTACGCGGGACGGTATAGACTGGCGTGTTTTTTGCGCTCAGTTCTTCGAGTCCGGCATCGAGGTATTTTTTGGTATCACTGGCCTTGTCTTTGACCTGGCTCAGTAATCCGCCATCTGTCAAGGGTTCGGTGGGAATATAAACCGGTTTACCCTCATCATCGGTTTTGGTTCCCAAAGGCTCCACCCAGATGACATTGCCCTCGACGCCGGGAAGCTGTTCGCTGCCGGACAAACCAAAACCAATGGGAATATCACCCGAAGGCTGCTGGGCTGCCGCCTGGTTTTGCGCCTGGCTCATTTCTTCGAGACGGGTTTTCAGAAAATCGATCTGCCGGGTCAATGTGGACATGACCCCGGATTGTTGTTCTTCTGTTTTTTGCTCGATCCGGGTCAGTAATTCCTGTTTGACTTGCTGCGCAATCGATTCCCGCTGATGCAGTAATTCTTCATTTTGCTGCTGCACTTTCAGGTTTTCAGACTTGAGGGCGGCCACTTCCGCTGTCAGGGTGCGAATGGTGTCAGCCGGTGAGTCGGCATCGGGTTTACCGGCTTTTGGGATTTCAGACAAGCCGACCGTCTGCTGATTATCCGAGCTACACGATTTCACCCCGATAAAGATCAGCATGAACAGGACGATGATGCCGAGAATCGGCAAAATACGATTCGATTCCATTACAACACCTCCTGGAAGGGCCGGTCGGAGATCAGATAAACCGCCGTGGTGTCAGCTTCGGAGCCTGCTGGATAAAGCAGGTTATGCTGAAAGGTGGCCGCTCGCCACTGGCCGCGAAGATCACGCGGGTCGAGATCGATGCGCTCACGGCCCGGGTTGTTCAGTTCCACGGCAGTGACATACAAACGCCCTGCCTGCCAGCTGGCCAGTGGCGTAGCCTTGATATAATGCCCACGGAGCAAATGGCGAATGGGCGTTCTGGATACTGACACGCGATGAATGCCCGGCACTTTTTTGAGCAAGCGTTTCGGCGCATAAAGCTGATGGGCGGCAAAACGGGTCAAGGTAACATAGCCTGGCGCTTTGCGGCGCTTGTGGGATTTTCGGGTGGCTTGTCTGCTGCTTCCCGTGGCAGGTTCATCCTGTTTGGGCAGAATGTCGACCGGCATCGCGGCATGTGTGGTCTTTTTCGCCTGAAGATCGATCAGGTAGATGTGTTTGCCATTGATTTCCCGCACCTCGATACGCTGAGTCTCAAACGGTTCTTTGGCCAGCCAGTAAACCGTCCCATGATTGATCTGGGTGCGGAGCTTCCCGGCCAATGCGGTGGGAATACCCGCCCGGACACCGGATGGAAATGACACCAGCCGTTCTTTACCAACAGGCAACGTGATTTTTAACGGATGCTTGTCCCAGAACAGCCGTTCAACCCGCTGCGCCGAAAAACCGGTCAGACTGACCGTTATCAATAAAAATAAAAGCGTGAAACGGTTAATCACTGAAATTCTCCTCGGGTTATTCCGTTGAAGGGATGGTTGCGGTATCTGAAGTAGTTTCATCCGGGTTAAGGTCGCTTTCACCCAATTTGGCAGGTCCCGGCGGTTGAAAACCATCGAGTGCCAGTCCCCAGGGGTTCTTTTCAGGATCGACATTAAAACGCACGACCCGGATCGGATAGCGGATTTTGATGTTTTTTACTTCCATGCCGCGGACAAATTCCTGAATATGAAAGTCCAGCCAGACCACCCAGGTGTTTGCATCGAGTATATCGACCCTGCGTTCTTCAAAGCCCTGGCCCGGAATGGGTTGTATAGCCCGGGTACGCCCGGCCAACTCCCCTTTTTGGCCGCGAATCTCCAGATCGTTTTTTAAATATTCCAGGTATTGAGGGGTTAAAAAGGCCGATAAATAAGAAATCTGTTTGCCGTAGTCATCAGCGCCGTTTTTATCCCAGCGGTTAAGTTGCTGAAAAATGTAACCGGCGAAGGCATAGACATTGGCGGGTGAAATGTCACCTGGTTTCAGGGACGCCCCGGAACGAATGTCCGGGGGTATATGAATGATAAGATCGCTTTTGGCGTTGTTCCAGCCCCGCCACAACAGCAGGTTGATTAACACCAGAACACCAGTCACCGCTCTCAGTGTGGTGATATGCGATTTTAATGATGTGTTGAGATCCTGATAGCGCATAAAGGGTTATTTGGGTCGGTTAAAAGAAAGGCGGGTTCGGCCCAGATCCCAGTGGCCACCGCGTAAAATCAATGCGGACTTTTTCAGTCCGGTTTTATGAAAGAAAATCTTCAGTTTTTGCTGGTAGTAATAATCCGGCCTGCCGCGTTTGATGCGCTGGAACAAAGTGGAACCAGAAAAGACCGTGGCCAGAACCCACAGGGCGGAAAAGCCCAGGCCCATCATCACCGCCCCGAACAAGGCGGCGATAATGAAACTGAGCGGCAGCCAGAACAGCACCGCGCACAATAAAATCATGCCCAGCTCGCTGTTGGTGCTGCCCCGGAAGATGACCGGCTCCGGATTGCGCCGGTCAGCCAGTGTTTCGGTTTGATGCTCCATCAGTTACACAATCGTGTTAGCCGCTTCGGTGAGCAGATAACTGATAAAGACCATGACTCCTGCGGCGACAATCGCGGTCAGGCCCACTTCGCCCCATTCCGCTCGTCCTGCTCTGGCTTCGTTGAACTTGGCAATGGTGATCCACGCGAACCATAAAAACGCCACGGTCGCCAGTACCAGACCGATCACCAGTCCAGCATCTTTCGAATAGCCTTTGATGAGCGACAGCCAGTCGCCTTTAGGTTGACCGGTACTGGGGGCGACAGGCGTTGGCAGTGCCGCCTGCACATTGAAACTGGCACTTGTCAGCCAGGTGTATAACGCGATAAAAGGTTTTGATAAGTGTTTTCTCACTGTTTTTTCCTCGTCAATCAGGTTGTGATAAAAAAGCCGATAATAAGGGCGACAAGCGCCGCCCGGATGGTAATAAATAAAAAGTCGTAAAAATCTCCTTGCCCGTTCTTCCACGAGCGTAGTTGCGAATAAGCGATCCAGGCCAGCCATAACAGATAGATGACGGCGAGGATTCCGGCGATCAGCTTCAACACGACAGCCGGTGCAAAACCGCCGGTTGAGTTGCTGAACGCCGAAATTTGAGCTGAGGTCATAACGGTGTCCTCTTAACAGGCTGTTGAAAAACTGAATTTAACCACTAGAACACCACAATATATAGTGATAGATAAAAAAATAAAACACCAGATGTGGTGTTTAAGTTTTCAATTTTTGTAAAAATCAACAACCTGTTAATGACGGTAATCGCCCTTCAACGGCGGAAAATGCGGGGGATGGGTTTGGGGGGCATACAAATGTTCGGTAATACCGGCTTTGATGCGCTGTAAGTCCAACAGCAGCCAGTCGTACTGAAAGCGGATGCGGCTGTCAGGATCGGCCTGGGAGCGAGCTTCATTGATCAACGGTTTAATGGCGTCCAGTTCATGGATGATTTTGGCCAGAGCCTCCCGTTCGGCATCGGTGTCGGCAAATGTGGCGGCTGGAAGCCCGAGTAAACAGGCGAGAACCAGAGCTTTTGCTTGCATAAATGTCCCCTTCAAAAAAACAATTAACTTGAGGGGGATTATTTTGAAATTGTCAAAAAAAAGCTATGAAAAACCGTCCTCAGATTTCAGACGGTTTTTTATGCGTTTTTACGCAGCGAGTATTGGGCAATGTATAATATGAATACAGCTATTCATTATTGGAGAGTGTTATGGCGACATCAGTCAGATTAAATCCTGAAATTGCGCAAAGGCTGAATGATTTGGCCGCCAAAACAGGCCGGTCAAAAGCCTTTTATTTGCGTGAAATTATCGAAGCCGGGCTTACCGATATGGAAGATTATTATTTGGCGGCCAATACGCTTGAGCGAGTCAGAAAAGGTGAGGAAGCCGTTTATTCGTTAGACGAGGTGGAAAAGTCGCTTGGCCTGGACGATTGAAATTACCGGTACGGCCAAAAAACAACTGGCAAAACCGGACAAAAAAGAGGCCAGGCGAATTATGCGTTTCATCAAAGAGCGCTTATCGGTGCAGGATGATCCGCGTAACACAGGAAAAATGCTAAAAGGGCCGCTGGGTGGATTATGGCGTTATCGAGTAGGTGACAACCGAATTATCTGTGATATTCAAGATGACGTGTTGTGCGTCCTGGTTTTGAAAGTTGGAAAACGCAGCGAGGTTTATCGGTGAAAAAATTCCAGCTAAAGCAGCTTGTGGTTGTTAAGTTAACGGGGATTCTTTTAAAAGAGTCGATAAAAAACCATCCTCAGATTTCAGACGGTTTTTTTCACCATCGGCTCGGTAAAGTTGGGCGACAATTTGAATTAATCATGATTAATCAGTATGATTAGTTATGACTAAAGATGGAGGATCGAATATATGGCCAATTCCAATACTAAAGTCGTGACCGCGCATGTCCCTCTCCAGCTGGCCGACAAAAGTAGATCAATTAGCTAACCGTCTGGAACGTTCGCGAGGGTGGATTGTCAAGCAGGCATTATCCGCCTGGGTTGATCAGGAAGAACGGTATCGTTTGACACTTGAAGCACTGGCGGATGTGGATGCGGGTAATGTTATCGATCATCAAAAAGTTCAAGCCTGGGCTGATAGCCTGGATACGAATCAACCACTCTCCATCCCCAATAAATGAAACTGCAATGGACAAGCAAAGCACTCTCTGACCTGACACATAGAGAGCGCAGGTTCAAGATTGGCGTCAAAGCGATCTTCCCGGCGAATCAGACTTAGTAATTCATCACCAATTTCATAGCACAAGGCATCCGAAATAATCACATAAACCTTTTTATCCTTATTTAAGAATGGCTGAACACAGCGGTGAAAGAAGTCCTTTTGCAGCAGCACCGGAGGTGCGGCCCATCGGTTGGCAGCATCGACATAACCCTGCCAACGATCATTCAGCTTCAGCAGATAATTGTTTGAATACAGGTTTTCAATCTGCTCGATTAATGCCCCCATCAGGGTTGACTGTCCTGAACGGCGAACATGGTACACAACCTTCCGGTAGAGCTGATCGAGCCGGAACCATGAATGAGAATAACGCTCTACGCCATCAGCCAAAGAGACCATGTCCAATGTGGTCTCATCGAGCAGTTGAACAAACTGCGCCGCATAGTCCACCGCCTCGTAGAGATGCCGGAAGTCCTGATACCAGTGCCCCTGGCGTCGCTGGCGGGCCCAAAGCGCCACGTCGCCGGTGAAGACCGTCCTATCCACCACATTTCTAACCAACTCGCTGATGATCTTTTTATCAATCAACCGGAAATAATCCAGATCAATCAGCGTACGGAAATCCCTGCTGTTGAGATCCTGCTCGATACCAAGCAGATCCGCACACTCATCAGAGAGGGATTCAAAGGACGCCTCATACTGACGGCTGTCTTTCCATCGCTTCAGAAACACCAATGAATCCGAAGCCAGAAGTACCTCCCCATCTGTGCCCATGGCATAGCATGATTTGAACAGCTCGATGACAAAATCCCGGATACCGGGTGATTCAGACTGATAGCCATAGGTCCGCTTCATCTGCCCCCAGAGAAAGGCATCCAGACCACAGCGGGTTATCAGTTTGAACTTGTCATCGCGCCCTTCAGACAGCTCCGCCAGCAGACTCTCCAACACCGTGTCCAGTCTGGGTTCAGCACTGGTACACACACCCAGCATCTTCAGCCGAACCATCCCGGGGGTATCATCAGGTTTCAGTAAACGTTTCAGACTTTCCTTGCGCTTGACTGCTTTAAAGAACTCCTCATGGGCCTGCACCACATCGGCAAATTCGAGCCCCAACTCCAGCTCGCTTAGCCATAGCCCGACCTGGTCGGTACGGAACTCGCCCTGTGCAAGCTGCACATCCAGGAGCCAGTTATCAAGGTATTCAGGCTGCGGCCCTTCACGATAGAGCAAAAACTTCTGTTCCGTCTCCTCACGTAACAGGCGATATTTCACCCCGAACTCGTTGTTGGCAAGTTCCAGTTTCTCGATTCCCGGCAGCTCAAGCGCCTCAAAATCACTACGCAACTCTTTTTTCGCGTCATACCAGAAGATGATGCGGTGGCGTTCGAAGAGTTTGGTCAGGGCTTGGGCGATGCGATCATTCATGGAATAAAACTTGAACCACGAATGGACATGAATGGATACAAATGTTGTGTTTGGATAATTTATCTGTACATGACAAAAATTAACTTATGACAAATGAGTCTCATGTATTCCAGTGACAAAAGGTATGGGTTGCAAAAGAGCAATCACTTTTCTAATCATCCTTTTTGATTGAGATAAGACATTAAACAACGTTGAGCGGATACAATCTAATCCATATCGAAACAGGCTTTGCGCGAGCCGCTGATGTGTTTTGGTTTTTATTGGTAACTCGCAATCATGTTTCCATTCGCCTGCTTTATGTGACCAACAGAAAGCAATAACGGGAAGTACCAACAATTTTTTGATCCGAAGATAACCGACTACACGCGTTTCCTCAAGTTTGAATCCCCGTCCTTTTAAACAGCCGAAAAGCGTTTCGATTTCCCAACGCAAGCCATAAATTTTAATCGCATCAGGGTTCAAATGCTGACATAGGGGGTGATCAAGACGCGGATTGACAGGAAGGCCACCAATATCTCCGTTCTCGCAGCCATCGGCGTTCGTAGAGATGGGCAGAAGGTCTTGTTATCACTGATGAACATGGGCGGCGAGAGCGCCTCCGCCTGGCGTCAGTTCATCAATAATCTGGATGCGCGCGGGCTGCAGCGGCCCGAATTTGTCATCGTGGACGGAGCGCCGGGACTGGAGGCCGCTCTCGTTGCCCTCCGGGGCGAAGACCTGCCGATCCAGAAGTGCACGGTGCACAAGCATCGCAACCTTCTGGCCAAGGCTCCCAAGCGTATGCACGATGAACTGGCCGAGGATTACCGCGACATGATCTACGCCAAAACGGTGAATGAAATTGCCACCCGCCGCAAGGCATTTCTGCGAAAATGGCGGCTGAAATGCAAGGCCGTCGCTGACAGCCTGGAAGAAGCAGGAGATAAGCTGTTCACCTTCACGCGCCTGCCACAAGGCCAGTGGAAATCGGCCAGAACGACAAATGCGATCGAACGCCTGAACGAGGAATTCCGCCGCCGCATCCAGACCCGGACCGTGCCAATGCTGCTCCGGGCCCTGATGGCCTCGGGGCAGATCGTCATGCGAAAGGTCGATGGCCGGGAAACGCTCGCTCAGCCCGTCGCCGACGCCACCCTTGACCAAGCCGCCTGACCGGCGCATAACTCAACCCGCCCGGAGGTGCCTGAAATCAATTTCCACAACTTTCGAGACACAACCTAAAGCGTTTCGGCTTTTCGTTGAAACACTTGTCATGCCCTGCCAGTGAGGCAGCGATTGCGCAGCAATGGCGTTCACTGGCAGGGCATGATCCAATATTAAGTCGAAACGCTATTAAGACAGTGGCACCTTAAGTTGATTGGGTATTGGGCGAGACTTGCCAGTATTTGGCAATATCGATATCCTGCTGCGGTTGTGTGGCAGCAGATGACTCTGTGTACTGTGTGGCCATGTCCTGTATCAAGCGTTCAACGTTAGCCGCAGTCTTCTGATTAGGCAAGTTGTACCGTGTCGCCGTGCCTGCTCTTTGAGTCTGGTCAATTGTATCTGTCTGGTCTCCTCCACTGGGGCGTAAACCTTCTTCAACGAAACTATTCAAATTGATCTGCTGATAGCTTGCCGACTTGTAGTAATCTTTAAGGACCACTGTAAGTAATTCGCCGTCTCTGGCAAAGGGCGAGTGCCCCTGCACCACCTCTACGGAATATTTTTCCATATTATTCGCACTGATATGGCCATCTTTCGCAACGAAACTATTCAAATTGATCTGCTGATAGCTTGCCGACTTGTAGTAATCTTTAAGGACCACTGTAAGTAATACGCCGTCTCTGGCAAAGGGCGAGTGCCCCTGCACCACCAGATGATCGCCCGCACGCGCAAAGTTCGCGTCAAAAACAGAAAATGGCAGCCAGACGGTATCAGCCATGCCATCGGCATTACTGGAATCAACCACTTTTATGCCGCTGGCGATTACATCAAAGATAATATCATCAGAACCATCACCCCCGATGATATGATCCTCGCCGCCTTTCGAGATAATGATGTCATTCCCCGAACCGCCTTTCAGAGTATCATTTCCGAAAGCACCAATCAACGTATCGTCCCCACCGCCCCCGATTAACACATCGCTGGTTTCCGCATCAACAGAATTCGCGACAATCCGGTCAGCAAACTTCGTTCCCCGTACCACTGCCTTGCCCAACGGTGTTTCAGAACGTTCACCGTCTTCTTGCAACATAAGCACCCCCACATCTGACAAATAGGCTTGACCATTTTCGTCCACACCTATCTCATAGAACACGCCACCTTCGTCAATCAGACCGATGTGCCGATGAGCCTCACCAAGCAAGAAGTCTTTCACGCGCACAGATGGAACACCCTTCACACCAGCCTTCGGAGAAAGGATAACATCGTCACCCTCTGTGCGTAGCTCGATCAGATGCCGCGGAAGATTGTACAAAAGATAATCTTGCTCGTAGGTCACGTCGGTCATCCGTGTACTTCCATCCCCCACGGTATTTACGATTACCACTTCTCCCGCATCGCTTTCGGGTTCTCCCGCATCGCTTTCGGGTTCTCCCGCATCGCTTTCGGGTTCTCCCGCATCGCTTTCGGGTTCTCCCGCATCGCTTTTGATCAGGTATGTATCTGCGCCCGTCCCACCGATTGCAGTAGTACCATCGTGAACAATCAAAATATCATCGCCGCCCTTTCCGAACAGCCAGTTATTCCGGCCTCCATTGCTGTCCAAAACATTGTCCTGATCATTACCGGTAATTGTCTCCTCAACGTCCAGATCACTGCCAGTAACCTTTTCGAAATCGACGATGTTGGCCAAAATCTCATTTCCGAGGGTAACCTTTCCAGTTTCAAGATTGGTCTGCAATTGAACCCCGCCAGCGCTTGAAAAATCGCACTTCAGGACAAGCGTATCGTCACCGTCTTTGCCATAAAGATTGGCCGTCGTCTCCATCGTCTCCATGTCGTCCTTTATGAGGATGAACACATCATCGCCCGTCCCACCGATTGCAGTAGTACCATCGTGAACAATCAAAATATCATCGCCGCCCTTTCCGAACAGCCAGTTATTCCGGCCTCCATTGCTGTCCAAAACATTGTCCTGATCATTACCGGTAATTGTCTCCTCAACGTCCAGATCACTGCCAATAACCTTTTCGAAATCGACGATGTTGGCCAAAATCTCATTTCCGAGGGTAACCTTTCCAGTTTCAAGATTGGTCTGCAATTGAACCCCGCCAGCGCTTGAAAAATCGCACTTCAGGACAAGCGTATCGTCACCGTCTTTGCCATAAAGATTGGCCGTCGTCTCCATGTCGTCCTTTATGAGGATGAACACATCATCGCGCGATCCGCCGATAAAGTATTTATAACCGTTATACACAACGAAGTGGTTTTTTCGGTCATCATAGCCAATTGCATAATCGTTTCCTCCCCCCAGCTTGAAGAAGGCAACCGCTTCATCCGATACCTCATCATTAACTGGCGTTTCCACACTCCGAGCGTTCGAAACACCGGTCCGAACATTTACCATGTCGTCTTGGTCCTCCAGACCGGCCAGAGTCCAGTATTTCAACTCGCTCTGTACATCGCGTGTCTCAAACCAAGTTTTGCGTTCCACCGAGGCAACATCTTCCGGTTTCACCCGATCTTTAAGGACCTCCCATTTATACTCGTAGCTTCTAGTACTGCCGGTTCGACCTCCACCTCCTTCCCGAATATAACGGACTTTGACCTCGACACGTCGATAATAGTGCTCTTCCAAAATGACATCACCGCCCGGCGAATAGATAACCTCATGGATTCCAGGCTTGGACGGGTCTGTCTCCAAAATCTTTTCGGCAGCTTCTTTCAGAAGCTTTTTAAGCTTTTTAATTTGGATATTTGCAGCTTCCAGCGTCTTTGCTTTGTTCGCACGGTTTTCGATATCCGGATCAACATCCATCCCCCAAAAAGCCAACCAGCCATTCCGCAAACGCTCATACGGCGTTAATTCGATATAATCGTCAATGTCGTCAATGACACGGACTGCGTTGTAGATCGAGCCCCCTAACGCCAAAAGGGCTGCAATGATCATCCCTGCAATGACCACAGGTCCACCCGCAGAAGAGGCAGCTAAAACTGCAGCTGCAGTCCCGGTCACAATACCCACAACCGCGCCGGCTACCGACAGGGTACCATTGACGATCAGATCGATGCGATGTTTGCCAGTTGCCGAGTCGAGTTTGCTGAACGCTTCATAGGCCCCGTAGATGTCAAAACCAGACCCCAAAACAGCCAACACCGCGCCGCCAGCTTTTGCTAATGCCTTACCGATACCAGAAACTGTGCGCCCGACAACTGACGCCGCTCTGCCAGCTTTTGTTAATCCCGCTAATCCCTTACCGATACCAGCACCTGTGCGCCCGACAACTGTGCTCTCGACAACTGTGCGCCCGACAACTGTGCTCTCGACAACTGTGAGCCCGACAACTGACGTCGATTGGGTTCCGCTACTCGCCAGTTTTGCGCCAGTACGGACCAGTTTTGCGCCAGTACGGATAAGTGACGGTGCTACACGATTTATACCTCTTTCCAGAAAGTTTGAACCCAGATCATACACAAGCCCGCCAATATTGACACCAAGCTGTATATCTAACTGTTTCTGGTTCTCCGCAGTCATCTCACTGCTCTTTCTGCGTCTTAAATAGTTGACTATACCGCTAACACTTTGGACATATCCAAAGCCCGTACCGGCAAGCCCAATACGTTGGGAGATCTTGAAAAGCCTTAAACCCGTTCTTGATGTCAGCTGGATTGTCTGAAGATGAGACCACAGCCGAGGGTTTATCGACAAATCAGACGCGCTGACAAACTTCTTTACCGAATTCAGTGCATTCAGGGCCAGATATTTATCTCGGCTGTTTCCAGGACCCAATAGAAGTTTTCGTGTATTGCCACCTTCCCGGTCAATGAGCTTACGAAGCAGCTGAACATTCCGCTGCATCTGTGTATCGGAAGCGGAAGCGGTATTTACACCCACAAGGCGCTTTACAAGATACTTCGGCGAAAACTTCAGCCTGGCCTGGATCTCAGCGCTGCTGAGATCCATCGCAGATGTTATCCGCTCGCCATCTCCGGTTATCCGCTCGCCATCTCCGGTTATCCGCTCGCCATCTCCGGTTATCCGCTCGCCATCTCCAGTTATCCGCTCGCCATCTCCAGTATCGCCACCTTCCCGGTCAATGGGCTTACGAAGCAGCTGAACATTCCGCTGCATCTGTGTATCGGAAGCGGTATTTACACCCACAAGGCGCTTTACAAGATACTTCGGCGAAAACTTCAGCCTGGCCTGGATCTCAGTGCTGCTGAGATCCATCGCAGATGTTATCCGCTCGCCATCTCCAGTTATCCGCTCGCCATCTCCAGTTATCCGATCGTCATCTCCAGTTATCCGCTCGCCATCTCGCAGATGTTATCCGCTCGCCATCTCCAGTTATCCGCTCGCCATCTCCAGTTATCCGATCGTCATCTCCAGTTATCCGCTCGCCATCTCCAGTTATCCGCTCGCCATCTCCAGTTATCCGCTCGCCATCTCCAGTTATCCGCTCGCCATCTCCAGTTATCCGCTCGCCATCTCCAGTTATCCGCTTGCCATCTCCAGTTATCCGCTCGCCATCTCCAGTTATCCGCTCGCCATCTCCAGTTATCCGCTCGCCATCTCCAGTTATCTGCTCGCCATCTCCAGTTATCCGCTTGCCATCTCCAGTTATCCGCTTGCCATCTATAGTTGCGCCCAGATCGTATAATTCGACAGCTGAAAGGGTTACGCCCTCGACCGTAACGTTGCCAACATCCACTAGTCGATCACGTTCTGTACGATAGGCATCACTGCTCAACAGGTTTTCGAAATCTACAAAAGCCTGTTTTCCATTCAGCCGCGCCTGATTCAAATGGTAGACGTCAAAGGTGATTTTCCCACTGTCATCTTTTCTGACACCATAGAAATCTGCCAGCGTACCGTCCCAATTGCCGTATTTGCTCTTTTGGTCCAGATGACTCTTGATGACATTCTTCAGCGCCAGAGCAGAATCCGCCTGCGTTGCACCTTGCAGGGAGACTTCTGCAAGGTTTGGATCATAAAAGAAATACCTGGGCTGTCCGGCAATCGTTTTTTTAGCAACAACCAGCTCGTGATTGCCAGTGTTGAGCTGATAGTAGGCATCACCTGAGCTTCTTTCGAGCGCGGAAGTGATTTGATCAAGCGTCATGATAACCGGAATATCCAGAACACTCCGTTCGCCACCCGCATAAGCGTAACCATGTTCGTGTAATCCGCTTACCAGATTACGGAAATCCAACGTTTGGGCCGCTTCCCGCAGCTCAATCCCTCCCTCACGAGATTGCTCCTGGATAAGCCGGGAAAGCGTGTCCACACCGTTCAGGAAGCGATCTTTCAATCCTTCTCCATTGTCGTTTGACAACGTAAAGAGATATGCCAGAGCAAGCTCGTTGCCCTCACCGCGGGGAACAGCGCGAAAAAGCGATTGCGGCGCATCGTGAACGTGATGAACCGTACCAAATGCGTTCTTCCTGACAACCCGGTTGAATCCAGTAGTGGCTTCAGAAATCAATCTGTCCCAGCGGATACTCAATCCGTCCCGGCGGATCAGTTTCTCGATCGTCGCGGCGAGTATTGCGCGGCCTTCGCCGTCCCGGCCCGGCAGCTTACTCTGGCGAAACCAGTCCGGCAGCTTACTCTGGCGAAACCGGCCCGGCAGCTTACTCGGGCGAAACCGGCCCGGCAGCTTACTCGGGCGAAACCGGCCCGGCAGCTTACTCGGGCGAAACCGGCCCGGCAGCTTACTCTGGCGAAACCGGTCATCGCTCAGCTTCAGCTTCGTGGCATACTTGTTGGCATAGCGGGTTAAGTCTCGAAAGTCTTGGAAATTGTTTTCAGGCATTTTGGCCTGGATCCCAGCGCTGCTGAGATCCAGCGCAGATGTTATCCGCTCGCCATTTCCAGTTATCCGCTCGCCATCTCTAGTTGCGCCCTCGACCGTACCGTTGCCAACATCCACTGGAGCATGTCGCACCAAATCGAATTCACCGTCCCGACCGAACGCATTCGCTTGCTGTTTCTGGTCCTCCGCAGTAATCTCACTGCTCTTATTGCGTCTTAAAAAGCCCGGACTGGCAAGCCGCCCAATACGTTGGGAGGCCTTGAAAAGCCTTAAACCCGTTCTTGATGTCGGCTGGATTCCCTGAAGATGAGACCACAGCCGAGGGTTTATCGACAAATCAGACGCGCTGACAAACTTCTTTACCGAATTCAGTGCCTTCAGGGCCAGATATTTATCTCGGCTGTTTCCAGCACCGAATAGAAGTTTTCGTGTATCGCCACCTTCCCGGTCAATGAGCTTGCGAAGCAGCTGAACATTCCGCTGCATCTGTGTATCGGAAGCGGTATTTACACCCACAAGGCGCTTTCCAAGATACTTCGGCGAAAACTTCAGCTTGGCCTGGATCTCGGCGCTGCTGAGATCCAGCGCAGATGTTATCCGCTCGCCATCTATAGTTGCGCCCAGATCGTATAATTCGACAGCTGAAAGGGTTACGCCCTCGACCGTAACGTTGCCAACATCCACTAGTCGATCACGTTCTGTACGATAGGCATCACTGCTCAGCAGGTTTTCGAAATCTACAAAAGCCTGTTTTCCATTCAGCCGCGCCTGGTTCAAATGGTAGACGTCAAAGGTGATTTCCGCACTGTCATCTTTTCTGACACCATAAAAATCTGCCAGCGTACCGTACCAATTGCCGTCTTTGCTCTTTTGGTCCAGATGACTCTTGATGACATTCTTCAGCGCCAGAGCAGAATCCGTCTGCGTTGCACCTTGCAGGGAGACTTCTGCAAAGTTTGGATCATAAAAGAAATACCTGGGCTGTCCGGCAATCGTTTTTTTAGCAACAACCAGCTCGTGATTGCCAGTGTTGAGCTGATAATAGACATCACCTGAGCTTCCTTCGAGCGCGAAAGTGATCTGACCAAGCGTCATGGTACCCATGGTATCCAGAACACTCCGTTCGCCACCCGCATGAAGGTAACCGTGTTCGTGTAATCCGCTTACCAGATTATAGAAATCCAACGGTCGGACCGCTTCCCTCGGCGAAATCCATTCCACACGAGATCGCGCCTGGATATACTGGGAAAGCCTGTCCACACCGCCCAGGAAGCGGTTTTTCAATCCTTCTCCATTGTCGTTATCGACTGCCAACGTAAAGAGATATGCCAGAGCAAGCTCGTTGCCCTCACCGCGGGGAACAGTGCGAAAAAGCGATTGCGGCGCATTGCGAACGTGATGAACCGTACCAAATGCGTTCTTCCTGACAACCCGGTTGAATCCAGTAGTGCCTTCATAAACCAATCTGTCCCAGCGGACACTCAATTTGTCCCGGCGGATCAGTTTCTCCGCGGCGAGTATTGCGCGGCCTTCGCCGTCCCGGCCCGGCAGCTTACTCTGGCGAAACCGGTCATCGCTCAGCTTCAGCTTCGTGGCATACTTGTTGGCATCGCGGGTTAAGTCTCGAGAGTCTTGGAGATTGTTTTCAGGCATTTTGGCCTGGATCCCAGCGCTGCTGAGATCCAGCGCAGATGTTATCCGCTCGCCATTTCCAGTTATCCGCTCGCCATCTCCAGTTATCCGCTCGCCATCTATAGTTGCGCCCTCGACCGTAACGTTGCCAACATCCACTGGAGCATGTCGCACCAAATCGAATTCACCGTCCCGACCGAACGCATTCGCTTGCTGTTTCTGGTCCTCCGCAGTAATCTCACTGCTCTTATTGCGTCTTAAAAAGCCCGGACTGGCAAGCCGCCCAATACGTTGGGAGGCCTTGAAAAGCCTTAAACCCGTTCTTGATGTCGGCTGGATTCCCTGAAGCTTAGACCACAGCCGAGAGTTTATCGACAAATCAGACGCGATAAACTTCTTTACCGAATCCAGTGCCTTCAGGGCCAGATCTTTATCCTGGCTGTTTCCAGCACCGAATAGAAGTTTTCGTGTATCGCCACCATCCCGGTCAATGAGCTTGCGAAGCAGCTGAACATTCCGCTGCATCTGTGTATCGGAAGCGGAAGCGCTATTTACACCCACAAGGCGCTTTACAAGATACTTCGGCAAAAACTTCAGCTTGGCCTGGATCTCGGCGCTGCTGAGATCCAGCGCAGATGTTATCCGCTCGCCATCTATAGTTGCGCCCAGATCGTATAATTCGACAGCTGAAAGGGTTACGCCCTCGACCGTAACGTTGCCAACATCCACTAGTCGATCACGTTCTGTACGATAGGCATCACTGCTCAGCAGGTTTTCGAAATCTACAAAAGCCTGTTTTCCATTCAGCCGCGCCTGATTCAAATGGTAGACGTCAAAGGTGATTTCCGCACTGTCATCTTTTCTGACGACAAAGCGGTTTTTCTGACGCTGCCAGGGGAAGTTTTTCCCACTGTCAGCTTTTCTGACACCATAGAAATCTGCCAGCGTACCGTCCCAATTGCCGTATTTGCTCTTTTGGTCCAGATGACTCTTGATGACATCCTTCAGCACCAGAGCAGAATCCGCCTGCGTTGCACCTTGCAGGGAGACTTCTGCAAAGTTTGGATCATAAAAGAAATACCTGGGCTGTCCGGCAATCGTTTTTTTAGCAACAACCAGCTCGTGATTGCCAGTGTTGAGCTGATAGTAGGCATCACCTGAGCTTCTTTCGAGCGCGGAAGTGATTTGACCAAGCGTCATGGTACCCGTGATATCCAGAACACTCCGTTCGCCACCCGCATAAGCGTAACCGTGTTCGTGTAATCCGCTTACCAGATTACGGAAATCCAACGTTTGGACCGCTTCCCTCGGCGTAATCCATCCCACACGAGATCCCGCCTGGATAAACCGGGAAAGCGTGTCCACACCGCCCAGGAAGCGATCTTTCAATCCTTCTCCATTGTCGTTTGACAACGTAAAGAGATATGCCAGAGCAAGCTCGTTGCCCTCACCGCGGGGAACAGCGCGAAAAAGCGATTGCGGCGCATTGCGAACGTCATGAACCGTACCAAATGCGTTCTTCCTGACAACCCGGTTGAATCCAGTAGTGGCTTCAGAAATCAATCTGTCCCAGATGATACTCAATCCGTCCCAGCGGATCAGTTTCGCGACCGCCTCGTCGAGCATATCGCCGCTGCTGGCAGCGGCGAGTATTTTGCCGCTGCCGGCACTGGCACCTCCTTCGCCGTCCGGATCCGGCAGCTCACTCTGGCGAAACCGGTCATCGGTTCTCCCTTGATCTGCTAACAACAACCAGGCGTCAGAGGTTATCAGGGACTCGAAGTTTTCCTTAAATTGGTTATAAGCCGTTTGCAGATCCGAAATCACCTGATCCGGCGCATCGACTGCCCTCAATTGTCTGACTACATTTTGAAACTCTTCCCGAGATGCAATCGACCCGTCATCTTTGATTCTGAAAACTTCGTGTAGTTCTAGCATGAGTTCCGCCGTAACTGTTCGCCGCCTTTCGACCCAAGTGATATCGTCGAGATCGGCGAGCGTATCATCAATCTCATCAATCTCGGCCAGCAAGCTTCCTACGCCGCTGTCGATTGTATCTTGGTTGAACTTATTGATAAGAAGTTGCAAACTCGGGTTCTCACCCAGCTTGCTGGCATAGCGGGTTAAGTCTCGAGAGTCTTGGAAATTGTTTTCAGGCATTTTGGCGCTGAGATCCAGCGCAGATGTTATCCGCTCGCCATCTCCAGTTATCCGCTCGCCATCTCCGGTTATCCGCTCGCCATCTCCGGTTATCCGCTCGCCATCTATAGTTGCGTCCTCGACCGTACCGTTGCCAACATCCACTGGAGCATGTCGCACCAAATCGAATTCACCGCCCCGACCGAACGCATTCGCTTGCTGTTTCTGGTCCTCCGCAGTAATCTCACTGCTATTATTGCGTCTTAAAAAGCCCGGACTGGCAAGCCGCCCAATACGTTGGGAGGCCTTGAAAAGCCTTAAACCCGTTCTTGATGTCAGCTGGATTCCCTGAAGATGAGACCACAGCCGAGGGTTTATCGACAAATCAGACGCGCTGACAAACTTCTTTACCGAATTCAGTGCCTTCAGGGCCAGATATTTATCTCGGCTGTTTCCAGCACCGAATAGAAGTTTTCGTGTATCGCCACCTTCCCGGTCAATGAGCTTGCGAAGCAACTGAACATTCCGCTGCATCTGTGTATCGGAAGCGGAAGCGCTATTTACACCCACAAGGCGCTTTACAAGATACTTCGGCAAAAACTTCAGCTTGGCCTGGATCTCGGCGCTGCTGAGATCCAGCGCAGATGTTATCCGCTCGCCATCTATAGTTGCGCCCAGATCGTATAATTCGACAGCTGAAAGGGTTACGCCCTCGACCGTAACGTTGCCAACATCCACTAGTCGATCACGTTCTGTACGATAGGCATCACTGCTCAGCAGATTTTCGAAATCTACAAAAGCCTGTTTTCCATTCAGCCGCGCCTGGTTCAAATGGTAGACGTCAAAGGTGATTTTCCCACTGTCATCTTTTCTGACGACAAAGCGGTTTTTCTGAGGCTGCCAGGGGAAGTTTTTCCCACTGTCAGCTTTTCTGACACCATAGAAATCTGCCAGCGTACCGTTCCAATTGCGGTATTCGCTCTTTTGGTCCAGATGACTCTTGATGACTTTCTTCAGCGCCAGAGCAGAATCCGCCTGCGTTGCACCTTGCAGGGAGACTTCTGCAAGGTTTGGATCATAAAAGAAATACCTGGGCTGTCCGGCAATCGTTTTTTTAGCAACAACCAGCTCGTGATTGCCAGTGTTGAGCTGATAGTAGGCATCACCTGAGCTTCTTTCGAGCGCGGAAGTGATTTGACCAAGCGTCATGGTACCCGTGATTTCCAGAACACTCCGTTCGCTACCAGCATAAGCGTAACCGTGTTCGTGTAATCCGCTTACCAGATTACGGAAATCCAACGTTTGGGCCGCTTCCCTCGGCGACATCCATCCCTCACGAGATCGCGCTTGGGTTCGCGCCTGGATAAGCTGGGAAAACGTGTCCACACCGTTCAGGAAGCGATCTTTCAATCCTTCTCCATTGTCGTTTGACAACGTAAAGAGATATGCCAGAGCAAGCTCGTTGCCCTCACCGCGGGGAACAGCGCGAAAAAGCGATTGCGGCGCATTGCGAACGTCATGAACCGTACCAAATGCGTTCTTCCTGACAACCCGGTTGAATCCAGTAGTGGCTTCAGAAACCAATCCGTCCCAGCGGATACTCAATCTGTCCCAGCGGATCAGTTCCTTGATCTCCGCGGCGAGTATTTCGGCTCTACCGGCACTGACACCTCCTTCGCCGTCCAGGCCCGGCAGATCACTCTGGCGAAACCGGTCATCGCTCAGCTTGTTGGCATCGCGGGTTAAGTCTCGAGAGTCTTGGAGATTGTTTTCAGGCATTTTGGCCTGGATCTCAGCATCGCTGAGATCCAGCGCAGATGTTATCCGCTCGCCATCTATAGTTGCGTCCTCGACCGTACCGTTGCCAACATCCACTGGAGCATGTCGCACCAAATCGAATTCACCGTCCCGACCGAACGCATTCGCTTGCTGTTTCTGGTCCTCCGCAGTAATCTCACTGCTCTTATTGCGTCTTAAAAAGCCCGGACTGGCAAGCCGCCCAATACGTTGGGAGGCCTTGAAAAGCCTTAAACCCGTTCTTGATGTCGGCTGGATTCCCTGAAGATGAGACCACAGCCGAGAGTTTATCGACAAATCAGACGCGATAAACTTCTTTACCGAATCCAGTGCCTTCAGGGCCAGATCTTTATCCTGGCTGTTTCCTGGACCGAATAGAAGTTTTCGTGTATCGCCACCTTCCCGGTCAATGAGCTTGCGAAGCAGCTGAACATTCCGCTGCATCTGTGTATCGGAAGCGGAAGCGCTATTTACACCCACAAGGCGCTTTCCAAGATACTTCGGCAAAAACTTCAGCTTGGCCTGGATCTCGGCGCTGCTGAGATCCAGCGCAGATGTTATCCGCTCGCCATCTATAGTTGCGCCCAGATCGTATAATTCGACAGCTGAAAGGGTTACGCCCTCGACCGTAACGTTGCCAACATCCACTAGTCGATCACGTTCTGTACGATAGGCATCACTGCTCAGCAGGTTTTCGAAATCTACAAAAGCCTGTTTTCCATTCAGCCGCGCCTGATTCAAATGGTAGACGTCAAAGGTGATTTCCGCACTGTCATCTTTTCTGACACCATAGAAATCTGCCAGCGTACCGTCCCAATTGCCGTCTTTGCTCTTTTGGTCCAGATGACTCTTGATGACTTTCTTCAGCGCCAGAGCAGAAACCGCCTGCGTTGCACCTTGCAGGGAGACTTCTGCAAGGTTTGGATCATAAAAGAAATACCTGGGCTGTCCGGCAATCGTTTTTTTAGCAACAACCAGCTCGTGATTGCCAGTGTTGAGCTGATAGTAGGCATCACCTGAGCTTCTTTCGAGCGCGGAAGTGATTTGATCAAGCGTCATGATAACCGGAATATCCAGAACACCCCATTCGCCACCAGCATGAAGGTAACCGTGTTCAGCATGAAGGTAACCGTGTTCGTGTAATCCGCTTACCAGATCACGGAAATCCAACGTTTGGACCGCTTCCCGCAGCTCAATCCAACCCTCACGAGATCGCGCCTGGATAAGCCGGGAAAGCGTGTCCACACCGTTCAGGAAGCGATCTTTCAATCCTTCTCCATTGTCGTTTGACAACGTAAAGAGATATGCCAGAGCAAGCTCGTTGCCCTCACCGCGGGGAACAGCGCGAAAAAGCGATTGCGGCGCATCGTGAACGTGATGAACCGTACCAAATGCGTTCTTCCTGACAACCCGGTTGAATCCAGTAGTGGCTTCAGAAACCAATCCGTCCCAGCGGACACGCAATTTGTCCCAGCGGATCAGTTCCTCGATCTCCGCGGCGAGCATATCGCCGCTGCCGGCACTGGCACCTCCTTCGCCGTCCCGGCCCGGCAGCTCACTCTGGCGAAACCGGTCATCGCTCAGCTTGTTGGCATCGCGGGTTAAGTCTCGAGAGTCTTGGAGATTGTTTTCAGGCATTTTGGCGCTGAGATCCAGCGCAGATGTTATCCGCTCGCCATCTCCAGTTATCCGCTCGCCATCTATAGTTGCGTCCTCGACCGTACCGTTGCCAACATCCACTGGAGCATGTCGCACCAAATCGAATTCACCGTCCCGACCGAACGCATTCGCTTGCTGTTTCTGGTCCTCCGCAGTAATCTCACTGTTCTTATTGCGTCTTAAAAAGCCCGGACTGGCAAGCCGCCCAATACGTTGGGAGGCCTTGAAAAGCCTTAAACCCGTTCTTGATGTCAGCTGGATTCCCTGAAGATGAGACCACAGCCGAGGGTTTATCGACAAATCAGACGCGACAAACTTCTTTACCGAATTCAGTGCCTTCAGGGCCAGATATTTATCTCGGCTGTTTCCAGCACCGAATAGAAGTTTTCGTGTATCGCCACCTTCCCGGTCAATGAGCTTGCGAAGCAACTGAACATTCCGCTGCATCTGTGTATCGGAAGCGGTATTTACACCCACAAGGCGCTTTCCAAGATACTTCGGCAAAAACTTCAGCTTGGCCTGGATCTCGGCGCTGCTGAGATCCAGCGCAGATGTTATCCGCTCGCCATCTATAGTTGCGCCCAGATCGTATAATTCAACAGCTGAAAGGGTTACGCCCTCGACCGTAACGTTGCCAACATCCACTAGTCGATCACGTTCTGTACGATAGGCATCACTGCTCAGCAGATTTTCGAAATCTACAAAAGCCTGTTTTCCATTCAGCCGCGCCTGATTCAAATGGTAGACGTCAAAGGTGATTTTCCCACTGTCATCTTTTCTGACGACAAAGCGGTTTTTCTGAGGCTGCCAGGGGAAGTTTTTCCCACTGTCAGCTTTTCTGACACCATAGAAATCTGCCAGCGTACCGTTCCAATTGCGGTATTCGCTCTTTTGGTCCAGATGACTCTTGATGACTTTCTTCAGCGCCAGAGCAGAATCCGCCTGCGTTGCACCTTGCAGGGAGACTTCTGCAAGGTTTGGATCATAAAAGAAATACCTGGGCTGTCCGGCAATCGTTTTTTTAGCAACAACCAGCGTGTGATTGCCAGTGTTGAGCTGATAGTAGGCATCACCTGGGCTTCTTTCGAGCGCGGAAGTGATTTGACCAAGCGTCATGGTACCCGTGATTTCCAGAACACTCCGTTCGCCACCCGCATAAGCGTAACCGTGTTCGTGTAATCCGCTTACCAGATTACGGAAATCCAACGTTTGGACCGCTTCCCTCGGCGTAATCCATCCCACACGAGATCCCGCCTGGATAAACCGGGAAAGCGTGTCCACACCGCCCAGGAAGCGATCTTTCAATCCTTCTCCATTGTCGTTTGACAACGTAAAGAGATATGCCAGAGCAAGCTCGTTGCCCTCACCGCGGGGAACAGCGCGAAAAAGCGATTGCGGCGCATCGCGAACGTCATGAACCGTACCAAATGCGTTCTTCCTGACAACCCGGTTGAATCCAGTAGTGGCTTCAGAAATCAATCTGTCCCAGCGGACACGCAATCTGTCCCGGCGGATCAGTTCCTTGATCTCCGCGGCGAGTATTTCGGCTCTACCGGCACTGACACCTCCTTCGCCGTCCCGGCCCGGCAGCTCACTCTGGCGAAACCGGTCATCGCTCAGCTTGTTGGCATCGCGGGTTAAGTCTCGAGAGTCTTGGAGATTGTTTTCAGGCATTTTGGCGCTGAGATCCAGCGCAGATGTTATCCGCTCGCCATCTCCAGTTATCCGCTCGCCATCTATAGTTGCGCCCTCGACCGTAACGTTGCCAACATCCACTGGAGCATGTCGCACCAAATCGAATTCACCGTCCCGACCGAACGCATTCGCTTGCTGTTTCTGGTCCTCCGCAGTAATCTCACTGCTCTTATTGCGTCTTAAAAAGCCCGGACTGGCAAGCCGCCTAATACCTTGGGAGGCCTTGAAAAGCCTTAAACCCGTTCTTGATGTCAGCTGGATTCCCTGAAGATGAGACCACAGCCGAGGGTTTATCGACAAATCAGACGCGATAAACTTCTTTACCGAATCCAGTGCCTTCAGGGCCAGATCTTTATCCTGGCTGTTTCCTGGACCGAATAGAAGTTTTCGTGTATCGCCACCTTCCCGGTCAATGAGCTTGCGAAGCAGCTGAACATTCCGCTGCATCTGTGTATCGGAAGCGGAAGCGCTATTTACACCCACAAGGCGCTTTCCAAGATACTTCGGCGAAAACTTCAGCTTGGCCTGGATCTCGGCGCTGCTGAGATCCAGCGCAGATGTTATCCGCTCGCCATCTATAGTTGCGCCCAGATCGTATAATTCGACAGCTGAAAGGGTTACGCCCTCGACCGTAACGTTGCCAACATCCACTAGTCGATCACGTTCTGTACGATAGGCATCACTGCTCAGCAGGTTTTCGAAATCTACAAAAGCCTGTTTTCCATTCAGCCGCGCCTGGTTCAAATGGTAGACGTCAAAGGTGATTTTCCCACTGTCATCTTTTCTGACACCATAGAAATCTGCCAGCGTACCGTCCCAATTGCCGTATTTGCTCTTTTGGTCCAGATGACTCTTGATGACTTTCTTCAGCGCCAGAGCAGAATCCGCCTGCGTTGCACCTTGCAGGGAGACTTCTGCAAGGTTTGGATCATAAAAGAAATACCTGGGCTGTCCGGCAATCGTTTTTTTAGCAACAACCAGCGCGTGATTGCCAGTGTTGAGCTGATAGTAGGCATCACCTGAGCTTCTTTCGAGCGCGGAAGTGATTTGATCAAGCGTCATGATAACCGGAATATCCAGAACACCCCATTCGCCACCAGCATGAAGGTAACCGTGTTCAGCATGAAGGTAACCGTGTTCGTGTAATCCGCTTACCAGATCACGGAAATCCAACGTTCGGGCCGCTTCCCGCAGCTCAATCCAACCATCAGGAGATTGCTCCTGGATAAGCCGGGAAAGCGTGTCCACACCGTTCAGGAAGCGATCTTTCAATCCTTCTCCATTGTCGTTTGACAACGTAAAGAGATATGCCAGAGCAAGCTCGTTGCCCTCACCGCGGGGAACAGCGCGAAAAAGCGATTGCGGCGCATCGCGAACGTCATGAACCGTACCAAATGCGTTCTTCCTGACAACCCGGTTGAATCCAGTAGTGGCTTCAGAAATCAATCCGTCCCAGCGGATACTCAATTTGTCCCAGCGGATCAGTTCCTCGATCTCCGCGGCGAGTATTTCGACGCTGCCGGCACTGGCACCTCCTTCGCCGTCCCGGCCCGGCAGCTCACTCTGGCGAAACCGGTCATCGCTCAGCTTGTTGGCATACTTGTTGGCATAGCGGGTTAAGTCTCGAAAGTCTTGGAAATTGTTTTCAGGCATTTTGGCCTGGATCTCAGCATCGCTGAGATCCAGCGCAGATGTTATCCGCTCGCCATCTATAGTTGCGCCCTCGACCGTACCGTTGCCAACATCCACTAGTCGATCACGTTCTGTACGATAGTCATCACTGGTCAGCAGGCTTTCGGAATCTAAGTCATCACTGGTCAGCAGGCTTTCGGAATCTGAGTCATCACTGGTCAGCAGGCTTTCGGAATCTGAGTCATCACTGGTCAGCAGGCTTTCGGAATCTGAGTCATCACTGGTCAGCAGGCTTTCGACATCTAAGTCACCACTGGTCAGCAGGCTTTCGAAATCTAAGTCATCACTGGTCAGCAGGCTTTCGAAATCTACAAAAGCCTGTTTTCCATTCAGCCGCGCCTGATTCAAATGGTAGACGTCAAAGGTGATTTTCGCCCTGTCATCTTTTTTGACACCATAGAAATCTGCCAGCGTACCGTCCCAATTGCCGTATTCGCTCTTTTGGTCCAGATGACTCTTGATGACATTCTTCAGCACCAGAGCAGAATCCGCCTGCGTTGCACCTTGCAGGGAGACTTCTGCAAGGTTTGGATCATAAAAGAAATACCTGGGCTGTCCAGCAATCGTTTTTTTAGCAACAACCAGCTCATGATTGCCAGTGTTGAGCTGATAGTAGGCATCACCTGAGCTTCTTTCGAGCGCGGAAGTGATTTGACCAAGCGTCATGGTACCCGTGATATCCAGAACACTCCGTTCGCCACCCGCATGAAGGTAACCGTGTTCGTGTAATCCGCTTACCAGATTACAGAAATCCAACGTTCGGGCCACTTCCCGCAGCTGAACCCTTCCCTCACGAGATCGCGCTGCTTGGATAAGCAGGGAAAGCGTGTCCACACCGCTCAGGAAGCGATCTTTCAATCCTTCTCCATTGTCGTTTGACAACGTAAAGAGATATGCCAGAGCAAGCTCGTTGCCCTCACCGCGGGGAACAGCGCGAAAAAGCGATTGCGGCGCATCGCGAACGTGATGAACCGTACCAAATGCGTTCTTCCTGACAACCCGGTAGAATCCAGTAGTGCCTTCATAAACCAATCTGTCCCAGCGGATACTCAATCCGTCCCGGCGGATCAGTTTCGCGACCGCCTCTTCGAGTATTTCGACGCTGCTGGTCAGGGACTCGAACTTATCCTTAAATTGGCTATAAGCCGTTTGCAGATCCGAAATCACCTGATCCGTCGTATCGACTGCCCCCAATTGTCTGTTAGTTAACTTACTGACTACATTTTGAAACTCTTCCCGAGATGCAATCGACCCGTCCTTTTTCATGCTGAAAACTTCGTGTAGTTCTAGCATGAGTTTCGTCGTAACGTGTTCGCGGGTTTCGCCACCACTGGCACTGTCGTCCCAATTGATAGTGGCATCGACGAGCGTAGCATTAATCTTGTCCAGCAAGCTTCCTATACCGCTGTCGATTGTATCTTGGTTGAACACTCTGATAAGATATTGCAAACGCGCGTTCTTACCCAGCTTGCTGGCATACTCGTTGGCATAGCGGGTTAAGTCTCGAAAGTCTTGGAAATTGTTTTCAGGCATTTTGGCCTGGATCCCAGCGCTGCTGAGATCCAGCGCAGATGTTATTCGCTCGCCATCTATAGTTACGCCCTCGACCGTAACGTTGCCAACATCCACTAGTCGATCACGTTCTGTACGATAGGCATCACTGCTCAGCAGGCTTTCGAAATCTAAGTCATCACTGGTCAGCAGGCTTTCGAAATCTACAAAAGCCTGTTTTCCATTCAGCCGCGCCTGATTCAAATGGTAGACGTCAAAGGTGATTTTCGCCCTGTCATCTTTTTTGACACCATAGAAATCTGCCAGCGTACCGTCCCAATTGCCGTATTCGCTCTTTTGGTCCAGATGACTCTTGATGACATTCTTCAGCACCAGAGCAGAATCCGCCTGCGTTGCACCTTGCAGGGAGACTTCTGCAAGGTTTGGATCATAAAAGAAATACCTGGGCTGTCCAGCAATCGTTTTTTTAGCAACAACCAGCTCATGATTGCCAGTGTTGAGCTGATAGTAGGCATCACCTGAGCTTCTTTCGAGCGCGGAAGTGATTTGACCAAGCGTCATGGTACCCGTGATATCCAGAACACTCCGTTCGCCACCCGCATGAAGGTAACCGTGTTCGTGTAATCCGCTTACCAGATTACAGAAATCCAACGTTCGGGCCACTTCCCGCAGCTGAACCCTTCCCTCACGAGATCGCGCTGCTTGGATAAGCAGGGAAAGCGTGTCCACACCGCTCAGGAAGCGATCTTTCAATCCTTCTCCATTGTCGTTTGACAACGTAAAGAGATATGCCAGAGCAAGCTCGTTGCCCTCACCGCGGGGAACAGCGCGAAAAAGCGATTGCGGCGCATCGCGAACGTGATGAACCGTACCAAATGCGTTCTTCCTGACAACCCGGTAGAATCCAGTAGTGCCTTCATAAACCAATCTGTCCCAGCGGATACTCAATCCGTCCCGGCGGATCAGTTTCGCGACCGCCTCTTCGAGTATTTCGACGCTGCTGGTCAGGGACTCGAACTTATCCTTAAATTGGCTATAAGCCGTTTGCAGATCCGAAATCACCTGATCCGTCGTATCGACTGCCCCCAATTGTCTGTTAGTTAACTTACTGACTACATTTTGAAACTCTTCCCGAGATGCAATCGACCCGTCCTTTTTCATGCTGAAAACTTCGTGTAGTTCTAGCATGAGTTTCGTCGTAACGTGTTCGCGGGTTTCGCCACCACTGGCACTGTCGTCCCAATTGATAGTGGCATCGACGAGCGTAGCATTAATCTTGTCCAGCAAGCTTCCTATACCGCTGTCGATTGTATCTTGGTTGAACACTCTGATAAGATATTGCAAACGCGCGTTCTTACCCAGCTTGCTGGCATACTCGTTGGCATAGCGGGTTAAGTCTCGAAAGTCTTGGAAATTGTTTTCAGGCATTTTGGCCTGGATCCCAGCGCTGCTGAGATCCAGCGCAGATGTTATTCGCTCGCCATCTATAGTTACGCCCTCGACCGTAACGTTGCCAACATCCACTAGTCGATCACGTTCTGTACGATAGGCATCACTGCTCAGCAGGTTTTCGAAATCTACAAAAGCCTGTTTTCCATTCAGCCGCGCCTGATTCAAATGGTAGACGTCAAAGGTGATTTTCGCCCTGTCATTTTTTCTGACACCATAGAAATCTGCCAGCGTACCGTACCAATTGCGGTCTTTGCTCTTTTGGTCCAGATGACTCTTGATGACTTTCTTCAGCACCAGAGCAGAATCCGCCTGCGTTGCACCTTGCAGGGAGACTTCTGCAAAGTTTGGATCATAAAAGAAATACCTGGGCTGTCCGGCAATCGTTTTTTTAGCAACAACCAGCTCGTGATTGCCAGTGTTGAGCTGATAGTAGGCATCACCTGAGCTTCTTTCGAGCGCGGAAGTGATTTGACCAAGCGTCATGGTACCCGTGATTTCCAGAACACTCCGTTCGCCACCAGCATGAAGGTAACCGTGTTCGTGTAATCCGCTTACCAGATTACGGAAATCCAACGTTCGGGCTGCTTCCCTCAGCTTAATCCCTCCCTCACGAGATCCCGCCTGGATAAACCGGGAAAGCGTGTCCACACCGCCCAGGAAGCGATCTTTCAATCCTTCTCCATTGTCGTTTGACAACGTAAAGAGATATGCCAGAGCAAGCTCGTTGCCCTCACCGCGGGGAACAGCGCGAAAAAGCGATTGCGGCGCATTGCGAACGTCATGAACCGTACCAAATGCGTTCTTCCTGACAACCCGGTTGAATCCAGTAGTGGCTTCAGAAATCAATCTGTCCCAGATGATACTCAATCCGTCCCAGCGGATCAGTTTCGCGACCGCCTCGTCGAGCATATCGCCGCTGCTGGCAGCGGCGAGTATTTTGCCGCTGCCGGCACTGGCACCTCCTTCGCCGTCCCGGCCCGGCAGCTCACTCTGGCGAAACCGGTCATCGCTCAGCTTGTTGGCATCGCGGGTTAAGTCTAAGTCTTGAAATTCTTGGAAATAGTCTTTAGGCATTTTGCGGCTCTTTTGAAAAATGAATGGGTAAATTATAATCTAGACGTTACGCATTGACAGGCAATGTTAAACTATGGGTTTAAAAAATTCCAAAGTCAATGCAAGGCAAACCTTGATAAGAGAAATAACACGCCCCTCAACAGCCTGCTGTACATTACCCATGTATATTGGTTTTTTCTCTGTACATGACAAAAAATATTAAAAGCTGGCGTAGCTCGTTGAAATGTAATTAAATACCGCATTTTGTTTTAGCGAATATGAATAACGGGACATTACAAATCAACGAGCTGACCGTCATATTAACTGATCACTTTCAATGGAACAAGGCAAGAATCGTTTGTTTTGTGGGTATGTTAATTGCTTTGATGGCAGTTAGCACGGTCAATCTGGCCCAGCTCGCCGTATTCTTTCCCCGTCGGGCAAAAATTTCCTCACGATATCGACGGATGCAACGATTTTTCAGTGACCATTGGCTGGATTACAATGAAGTCGCTCATTTCATCATGAAACTGTTTGGTTTCACTGATCAGGATTACTATCTGACGTTAGACAGGACGAATTGGAAGTGGGGTAAAACCAATATTAATCTGCTGGTGCTTGCCGTGGTTTATCGGGGTGCCGCCATTCCTGTGTATTGGTTGCCTTTAAACAAGCGGGGCAACTCTAATACGAAGGAACGTATAGCGCTGATGAAACGCTTTATTGCGCAGTTTGGCCGACATCACATCAAAGGTCTTTTGGCTGATCGGGAGTTTATTGGAGACGAATGGATGGGCTGGTTGTTTGAGCAAGAGATTCCCTTTTATATCCGTATTCGCAACAACGCCTGGACAACCAATGCCCAAGGCCAGCGAATACGCGTAGAGCGTTTGTTTTATGGGCTTAAGCCGGGTAGCACACGACACCTCTCAACAGCGCGCTATTCGGGAAATTGTTCAATTTATCTCAGTGGGTTACGGCTGAGTGATGGTGAGTTATTAATCATCGTCTGTCAGCATTTGAACCCTGATGCGATTAAAATTTATGGCTTGCGTTGGGAAATCGAAACGCTTTTCGGCGGTTTAAAAGGACGGGGATTCAAACTTGAGGAAACGCGTGTAGTCGGTTATCTCCGGATCAAAAAATTGTTAGTACTTCCCGTTATTGCTTTCTGCTGGTCACATAAAGCAGGCGAATGGAAACATGATTGCGAGTTACCAATAAAAACCAAAACACATCAGCGGCTCGCGCAAAGCCTGTTTCGATATGGATTAGATTGTATCCGCTCAACGTTGTTTAATGTCTTATCTCAATCAAAAAGGATGATTAGAAAAGTGATTGCTCTTTTGCAACCCATACCTTTTGTCACTGGAATACATGAGACTCATTTGTCATAAGTTAATTTTTGTCATGTACAGAGATCCGCCATAAGCATACGCATCAATGGATCGGAGCGATGCGAATGGTTTTTCCTTATCAGGGTAAATTACCCATGCAGGAATTTTGTTCAATCGATAGAGAACACAACAGTCTTCAGGAAATTGTGATTTCCCGTCTCTGCCTGATCAACGATATTCGCAAACGCAAAACGGATGAAGAGCTACCACTGGCTCTTAACACCCTGGGCGACCCTCAGCCTGACTCTAATGATGTCACTCAACTCTACAGCCGACGCCACATCAATAAAAGTCTGATTTGGGGATTGTTCCGCGCCGCCAGCCTGTATAGTCAAGCCGAAGGAATTGAAAACTGGTATTTTCTGGGTTCAAAAGCCTTGGCGCGTGTCATCAGTCGTGAAGGTTTTAAAATGCAGCAAATTGGTGACGGCTGCGAACATCGGGGAAAACGCTACCCATTCAAAGTAGAAATGCGAAATATTGTCGACAATCAAATCTGGAGCCAAAGCTTTAACAATGGCTACACACTTTATTCTGAGCTGAATGAAGCGCAAGAACTTCAACGCAACGCCGCATAATCTTTAAGGAAATGCTGAACAAATGAGGGCTGATTTATTCAGCGTTTCCTTACTATGAGCGCCGTCATTTTCTTGCTTGAAGCAGAGAAATTATTACGGCTATCACCAAAATCGCCAGCGAAAGCTCCAGCATGATAAAAGCGGCTAATTTGAAATAGGCAAACACCGGGTTGACAAAACGCACCAGCCACCCTGCAATTTCATCGGCAATCGCCGATAAATAAACGGCTGAACTGAGCCATACTTTGGCTCCTATTGACATGGTCGTCATCAACATCAAATGAGTCAGCGTCAAAATCAACATGCCCATGGCAAAAAAATGAAAATGACTGGTTTCCAGCATGCTTTGATAGCTTTTGGGCTGAGTGAAATCTTGCTCGGAACCCAAATAATAGCTCAGCACAGATTCAGCCGTTAAATCCATCTTGTGAAAAAACAGCAATCCATTACTCACCCATAACAACACAATATAGCCTAAAAACATTAAAATCATCGTATTCAGCAATAATTGCCTGTTTTGCTCACCAGTAACAAAAAAGCGCATTATTTATTCTCCCTTCAGCATCACCTGGAAGATCGCCATGACTTTACGCGTGACATCAATTGCTGAGCGTGTACTCAATGTCGCCCCGGCAATCCCTTGAATATCACGATTCAAGCGCAACTGGTCCAGCGCCTTTCCATATAGCAGTTCATACCAGCGCTGAGGCGGCTGATACTCAGGCGGTTCATGAAAAGCCAGTGTATAAATGGCCGTCACTTTACCTTCGGTATCCAACACGACCATCAATGTTTCCGGCTTGGTTCTAACCACATGATTCTCAATCGCCGCATAGCCCAAAATATCATCACCTTGTTTACCAACATAAAAAGTGAAAAAGGGACTTTCCATCTTGACTCGGGCTAGCTGTTCAATTTTTTCTAGCTGGACCTCATCAGGAAATAACGACAGCATTTCAATACTGGCTTCCTTTCCGAAAGCCAGTTTCATCGCCTCATTTTTACTGTAAAAAATTTTGCTCGCTGCCGGTAAGGCAAACAATAAAAATATCAGTCCTGCAATAACACTTTTGAAAGTCAAATATTTATAATGCATCAAAAAATAAACCCCAGCCCCAAATTAAAGTCATCCGGCAAATCGCCCGCTTGTGAAGACCAGTTACGGTAATCAGCCTTGATCACCACATTGGGAATTGGCTTATAGTTAGTTCCCATCTATAAATGCTAAAACATTGAAATACAAACAAAAAGCCGCCAAAAGGTGCTGATAAATCCGGTGTTGGATGGTATAATTATGCACTAAGTCATTGAAACATAATGAAACCATCCCACACCGGAGATAACAATGCGACAAAAATGCACTGTCCAGCGTAGTATATTTCATTTTTTCGTTGATCACGAGATCGGACAGGAATTACAAGCCATTTCCACTTGGCTGGATGATCATCCTGAGGTACTGGAATGGGTGGTAACCGATCTCCTGGAGGCAAAGGTTACAGATTGTGGTCGCAAAGGCATGCCAGTGGAGTCAGTGCTGCGCTGTGCAATTCTCAAGCAATACCGGCAGGTGAGTTACGAGGAGCTGGCGTTCTACCTGCTGGATTCGCAATCATTCCAGGCATTTGCCCGGTTACCCGTGGAGGTTATTCCCAGAAAAGCAGCGTTACAGCGAACCATCAGCAAGATCAGTGATACGACCTGGGAAAAAATCAATCAGGCCATACTGGGACAGGCCAGGGAGGCGGGCGTGGAGCGAGGACAAGTCATTCGTCTGGACAGCACGGTAACGGACGCGAATATTCACGAACCCAGTGATAGCAGTTTGTTGTGGGATGGTGTGCGCGTCTTGGCCCGACTGTTCGAGCGGGCAAAGGAATTATCGGGTGGCAAACCACTGCCTTGCCAGAATCATTGCCGACGGGCTAAAAGGCGCATGTGTAGTATTCGCTATATACGCGGCCGGGACAAGAAAGCCGCCTTATATCAGGATCTGATCCGGGTGACGCGGATGAGCCTGTCGTATATCGAGCCGGTTTACCAAGCGCTGGCAGGGTCACGGGCAGATCCCGCCCGTTGCGCGGCCTGGCTGGAAGAAGTCGAATACTATCGCACATTGATCGAGCAGATTATCGAACAAACAGAACGGCGTGTTTTTCAGGGTGAAAAAGTGCCGGCCCAGGAAAAGATCTTCAGCCTTTTTGAAGCGCATACGGATATCATCATCAAAGGCAGCCGGGATATCCAGTATGGTCATAAATTGAACCTGGTGACAGGTCAAAGCGGACTGGTATTGGATGTGGTGGTCGAAGCGGGTAATCCGGCCGATACGGAACGCTTGCTGCCCATGCTGGAGCGCCACATACAACACTATGGCAAGGCGCCCCGGCAAATGGCTGTTGATGGTGGCTATGCCAGCGAAGCTAACCTGAAAGAGGCCAGGGCGAAAGGCGTCAAGGACATGGCTTTTCATAAAAAAAGAGGCCTGGATGTCCAGGAGATGGTCAAAAGTAAGCGGGTCTACCGCAAGCTGCGCAACTTTCGAGCAGGTATTGAAGCGGGTATTTCGTATCTGAAACGCAGCTTTGGATTGAATCGATGCAACTGGAAAGGACTGGAGCATTTCAAGGCTTACGTGTGGTCGGCGGTTGTCACGCATAACCTGGTTACGTTGGCGCGCTTGAAGCCAGTTTGAACCAGTCGGCTACTGACTTTTTTTGAAATGGGGATATCACCTCAGGGGGTTATTCGTCCAAAAAATGGAATTTTGGCCATCATAGCTTCCTGCAATCGACAATAGACTGGGTTGGACCGTAAATTAATTTATTCGGTATTTTGGAATACGCTAATTATCTGAATACTGGCGTCATATATAGCTATTTATAGACGGGAACTAGTTAATCCCAATCTGGAAAATCTCCCGATCCTTGCTCAAATCATCGGCAAAACCATTTGGCGCGCTGGCAATCGTATCAAATCGTTCATAACGAAAAAATGGCGCCAGATATTGTGTGCTGTCAGCAAACAAATGTGGCATCACATCATAGCCAACTTCAGTATACCAACCATAATTCTCGCTTCCTATAGTTTCCCCTTTGGCAGCGCTTAACACAGCGGCATCACCGATACGCCCCCAGGAACCCAACGCCCGAAATTCCAGGCCTCGATATTTGACCTGAACATGCCCTTCATACAATTGAGTAAAAACGTCAACCTGTTGGCCATTAAAAATCTGGTTTTGACCGGTAAAAATCTGGTTTTGACCGGAATTCCCTAAATAAGCCGAGGCACCAATCGTCACCCCAGGAACTTGTGGCAACGCATAATCAAATCGTCCAACAAAAGCCAGATCTTCCGCCTTGGCTTTACTTGCCGATTGCCGTCCACTGCGAATACCAGAAGAAGTAAAATCTGCGGCATTCATCCCATTTATGCCATAAATAGTATAGGTTAAACCGGGTGCCAGCTCACCAAATAAACCTACACCAACTTCTCGCCAGGTGGAGGGTATAATACGACGTTCTACCTCGGGCCGATTATTGCCAAAGAAAAACGTCGGTTCATGAATGGGGTTAATAAAACCCATCGGTATCAATACCATCCCGGCTCGAGCATTCACCATGGGGTCAAAAAAGAAATCCAGTGCCGCAGATTCGACTGAAACCGAACCTTTGTCTTCTGCACCAGAACCAGTGGTTCCATGCTCAAACTCTATTTCACTGTTAAATAAAATATTGTCAGTAAATTTATAACCTAAATAAATCACTAACCGCCCAAAGTCCGCCGAATCACTCTTGCCTGATTTATCATCGACAATTGTTTGATAATTCGCCTCACCATAACCGCCAATGGAAAGTCCTTTATTGACCTTGTAAATCTTCGATGCAGCCGGACCTAAACCATATTGGCTTTTATATTCAACCTCATCGGGAATAAATAGCTGGGTTCTTATTTTTTCAACCGCTCCCGCTAAAACATCGGTTTTCCGATCCAATTCAACCACTTTCTTAGAAACAGGTTTTGACTCTTTATCCTCCAGCTTTTTCGTCAGCTTTTCTAACTGCGCTTGCTGGACCTGAATAATTTTCCATAACTCAGCGACTGTCTTTGGCTGCCCTTTCTCATTTTCACCCCCGATAGCGCTAGTGGCAAATAATCCCAAGCCAACCAACAGCAATAGATTTCGCCTGAACAATGCCATAATCTTTCCCCTGATAAATCTTCAGAAGAAAGATTATAAGCCAATCAAGGTTACAGATGCTAGTCGTTATCATTTATGTTTATAAATATTACCTTTACTTTCCTTTCTTGTTTTATGCCTCTTCCCTAAAGAAGCACCGAACAAATTATGGATGATTTGTTCAGCGGACGAAAACAATCGCTTGGCGCCATTTATTTTGACGGCACATCTGTGTATCGCAGCATAACTATCTACACATTTTTTTCATCGTGCCCGCTACTGTATGGGCGAGTCAAAACTTCACGTTTTGCGTTCTTAAAGCACCAAAACAACAAATTTTGTAACTACTCAGCGTATTTTACCAAAAGCATCAGGTCACTGAGTAAATTCCGGTAATTTCCCCTTAAATACCAGTACCAACGCTTCAGAGGCACTGACATGATGTTTACGACAAGTGGATAGATATCCCCGAATACGGCAGAAGGTGATGGCACCCTGCTCACTCCTGAAACACCCCGATATTTTTTGCTGCACCCTGGTCATGCGGATATCATTCTCACCGGGATTATTAGTAAATGGCACATCCATTTCTCTCATAAAGCGTAAGACATCATCCTGGTAATTGATCAGCCGTTCCAGTAAGTTTCTGGATTTACTGCGCTTGAGGCGCCCACGTTTGGGTTTACCGGGCAACGGGGTTGATGGCGGACATTCAATTTGTGCTTTCTCTAATAAATCTCGATATCGTCGTCGATAACAGGCCGCTTTTCTTGCTTCAAGCTTCCCCCCCTGCATCATCGACGACCTGATTGATCTTTTTTAACAGGGTTTCCATTTCTTTGGCCCACTGCTGTCCATCCTGCTCCCAGGCACGGGTCAGTTCACGCAGATGATGCGCATTGCACAAGGCATGAGTGAAGGGGGACTTGTAGTAAGGCTTCCAGTGATCGTGGCATAAAATGCCATGAAAGTCAGGCAGGATGCCAATGACATCCATCGCTTCCTTGCCCCGTTTTACATGGGGAAAATAATGTGTCCATAAATCATTAGAAGCACAATGCAACCAGTACCTGGCGCCATTGATGTTAATGCCCGTTTCATCGGCATGTACAACAGAAGCTGCCGCCAGTCTTTGCTTGCAAATCGGCTCAAAGGATGCCAGCTTCTCAAAGGCTGGTTGATTGAAATTAACCAACGAACCTTCACTGATGGGGATCTGTAATTGATCGGAAAATAATCCTTGATGCGCTGGCAGGGCAATAATTGGTACTGCGAAAGATACACGGCGTGCGCCTTGAGTTGGTCACCATATTGCACGGCTTTTGTTACGCCCTCGGGAAAAGGAGCAACAAACCGACGACCTTGTTCATCGATAAGCCTTTGCGCACGATATTCCGTCACAATCCGTGAAATATCAATATCAAATACCTGCCGGGTTTCAAAGCCATCTGCCGTGTAGCTTCCGGCTGGCAAGGTACGGCGATCAATCTTGATGGAGATAACGTCATCGGGATCATCGACTTTAACCAGCGTGGTGCCAATATGCCCTTTCTGTCCACCACCTGGTTTTTTTGATCCGGCCCGTGCTTTCCTTTTACGATCAGGATCACTTGATGGCGGCCTGGAACTGTTACTGCTGTTAAGTCCGAGCCGATGCATCAGGAGCGTGACCAGCAACAACAATATCTCCAGCGAAGACCGCAGCGCCGGAGATAAATCGGCTTCATCTTCAGTCAGCTGCCGGGCATTGGTAATGGCAGCCTCTACATCAATGGAATCAATCTTCAATGAAACGGCCTGTGGGTTTAAGTACAGGACTCTTGTCTCATGGCTTTTGAAATACGAATTTTTGCCTCTGTGTTGCCCGTCATCGTATTTTAGAAATGCACGGCAGCAGGGCTATCGGGCATTGCTTATAAGGCAACACGCCTCAACTAACGCAGGCTAATACAGTAAACCTCTTGCGCCAGGTGTTGCCGTCAGAAAACCAAAAATAACGCTAAAATCGTGTCAAGCAGTTTTTTACTTATTTACGCTGAGTAGTTGCGTTTTGCCAGGCTTAATTCGTCTTTAGTATCTTTTTGTTTTTTTGTTAAATTAGCACTGTTTTTTAAGAAGATATACCGATTCCCTTTGAGCTCTGCCGTGTAACGTCCTTCTTCTCTGCGAACCTGGTCAACGGCTTCATTAATAAGCTTGATGATGTGAAATTTATCAAAGGTGATTTCTGCCTCAGGAAGGTTTTCTTTAACTCCTTTAATGAAGGCAGGGGACATGTCACAACTCACCTGTTTAATGGCTTTCCTATCACCTTTTTTAGCTTCTAAATCTTCAACAAAATCAACGACGGTTTTATTATCTTTGCCTGCACTGATATGCACGGTTCTTTTTTCTTCCAAATCAACAAACAGGGTGATGTATTCATGCCCTTTAGCGATAGATGTTTCATCCATGCCTATGATACTCAGATCACTGAAATCTTCGTCTTTCTTTGCGAGCTCAATATAAGTATCCAATACACGCCACACCTTATGATCAGAGACGCCTGTTAACTGACTGACATTATGAACAGGCATCGCTTTACATAATTGCATTAACAGAGCTTCAAACAGCAGCGTGACCCCTGAAACCTTTCCTTCCCATGGCGCAGGTATCAGCCGAACCTTTCCATCATCCCGTTTAATTCCTGGCACGCGGGCATGCAAATGACATTCATATTCAAAGAAGTTTAAATGTTGCCACGTTTTTTTTACAGTATCATAAGCTTTATACCTTTTTGCAGTATCTGAAGTCCCATCAGGGTCAACAAATGCACTGCCTTTCTTGAAGTCTATGTATATATCAAGCCGTTTTTTATCTGCATTAAAATCAATCGATTTAATCAGCCAGGGGGCATGGATGTGGAGAGCTTGTTGAAATAATTCTGTTATCATGAAAAATAGGCTTGGTAGCTGTTAAGTTCAGTAGATTATAATTTACCCATTCATTTTTCAAAAGAGCCATAAATTTCAAGTCTTTGTTTCCCAACAAATTTATTTTTTCCGATACCCCGTGAACGGTTACCAACTCAGGTCCAGTTGGTCAACGATCTCGACAACAAAACGCGCCAGATGATCTTCTGGTATGTAATCCTGGACACACGGCGGCAGAATATAAGGAGTGTTCCGGTCTGTCAGGATGAAATTAGTCGCCATTTGCTTTTCTTTGTATCCGTTGGGTTCGCTGATTATTTTACCATTTTTGGAGCGGTTAAATCCGACAGCCTCCTAGAGATGGCAGGCTGCGGAATGGTTCGGACCGAACAGAAAAGTGGCACCAACCTTGCAGGCCGTACAGAACTGAAAACCATTCTGGATTTCAGCCATCCAGGGGAAACATTGGTCGTGACACGCATCGACCGCCTCGCCCGCTCACTCAGCGACCTCCAGACTATTGTTCACACGCTCAAAGCCAAAGGAGCGCATCTGGCGGCCACCGAACAACCCGTGGACACATCTACAGCAACGGGCAAAGCCTTTTTTGATATGCTGGGGGGTCTTTGCCGAATTTGAAACCAACCTGCGTCGCGAACGTCAGACTGAGGGGATTGCGGCGGCAAAGGTGCGCGGGGTTTATCGCGGCAGGCGCCCCAAGATTGACATGAGGGAAATCCAGATAAAATTGGAAATAGGGGTGTCCCCGACCGATATAGCAAGGGAAATGGGTATTTCCCGGGGCACGGTTTATAAAGCAAAGGCATTGATGTGAAAAAGAGCAAAGGAAAGGCGAGGCCACCAGCCACAGGAAAGCAGGCCCGGGACAACACGAACAAGGCTAAAGCGCCAACTCCGCGTAACCTGACCCCACAGCTGTGTGATCGCCTTCGTCGCGACCTGCTGAAAGCATGTCAAGCCGTGGCAAAGACCCACGGGCTTGTTGTCGAAGGGGGCGATTTAAGCGACATTGATTTGCGGCATGGCTTTGATATTGGATTCCGTGTCGGCATCCCGATGGAAGACGGTGCGCTCTATTCTACGGATAAGGCAATGTTTGAGGTGCTGGCGCAACACTTCGGCTTGGAAGCATCCGATCACGGCAGGACCTTCAAGGCTCGCGGTGAAGTGTTCCGTATCATTGCCATCAAGCGAGCGCGGCATTCGGCTTTTCTGTGAAAACCGCAGCAATTATTCCAGTGATAACGCTGCTTACAGGGCAATTGCGTCCAAGCTTGGTTGTTCACCGGACAGCCTGCGGGCATGGTGCCAGCAGGCAGAGCATGATGCAGGCACGCGGAAAGGTTTAAGCAGCGAAGAGAAAGCGCGCATGAAAGCTTTGGAGCGCGAGGTTCGGTAATTACGCCAAGCCAACGAGATCCTGAAAAAGGCACCCTTGACCAAGCCGCCTGACCGGCGTATAATTCAACCCGCTCGGAGGTGCCTGAAATCAATTTCCACAACTTTCGAGACACGGTAGTGTCGCGAGTTTGGTAGAAATTCGAGGACGGCGTAATCTCCGGGTGACCTGAAACCACCCAACCAGCGGATGAAACTGCCAAGGTGATCACACCATGACAGAGAATATAGCAACAACATCGAAATCCGCGCCACCGGCCAATGATCCGAGTACTGTGGCTAACGCTGATTCCTTGATACATGCCATGGCCACATATTTCGTACTGGCATCTGCTCCCATACCTGCCATACAAGCGCAGCAGCGGGATAGCGATATTGCTAGCGGGCTAGCAAGCACGCCCAATACCCTAATCGACTAATAACGTTTCGACTTTTCTTTGAAACAAGGCATCACCCTGATCCCCGAGGCAGCGCTCGCGATAGCAAATGCGTTCGGGGAACAGGGTGATTCAAATATAAGTCGAAATGCTTTAAAAACACTTAACCATCGGAAAAGATTATTTTCCACCACTTTCGAGGCACAACTCCACCACTTTCGAGGCACAACCGAATGCGGTAAGAGGCATCGTAAAACTTGCACTGGATCGCGGCGTAGCCTTCTTCGTCACGAAGTTTGGCAACAAGATCAATGCCAGATCGCGCCGATCCCAGTTATACTCTGACGCCCATTCTGCATAGGTTTGAACGTCCTGATACAATTCGACCTGCACTGGGTCGTTGGATAGGTAGGCAACGGCAAGTCGCTCGAAATATGTGCCCTTGTCGCGCTCAGTGCGCGCTGCTTCACAGTAATTGAGCTTAAAAGTGCTTGTAAGGAACTATTTGCCATAGAAAGAATGCCTGTCCTGCCGTTTGGCCTTTTTTGTGAGCACCTGTGCTCGCTTATTTTTACACAGCTTTGGGTTATCGCAAAGAGAATTTCCCAAACAATAAATGGGTCATGCCTAGGAGGCTGTCCAAGAATAGAGAACTTACTACGGAAAAGCTGAATTTGGCCAGATTTTCCCATTTTTTTCGTTAAATAGCGTAACTATTCGCCTCAAAGAATGAAAAAATCTGACTCAAACCAGCTTTCCCTCGCAACGGCTTCTATTCTCGGACAGCCTCCTGGTGATTCCCACAACTTCACAGGCGGATTTCTGATTTGCTCCAGTTGCTACAGCTGCTGTTATTAATTTGATAGCCATCTGACGATCCTCAGAAGAGATTAGTCTTCCTCGTTTACCCCCCAGATGGCTTCGCACTTTTTTGACAATACCAACAATGCAGCCGTCTCAGCCAGTGCTTTGTCCTTACGATGCAGCTGTTTCTCCAATTCCCTGATCTTTTTTTTGTCTTCCTGGCGACTACGCTGTTTCTCCTGTCGAACCTGAGCACTTTGCTGATAACCTGATAAGGCGGATACCTTCCACTGCTCCACCTGCTCTGGATACAGTCCCTTTCGGCGACAATATTCACTCAATTGGTGTTCGTTTAAAGGCGCTGTTTCAATGACCACAGCCAGCTTGTCTTCAGCTGACCAATCATCGGGTTTAGTTTGTTTAGACGGCACTGAGATTCCTCTGTTTCTGTACGCTTTTCTCCATTTGTATAGGGTAACATCTGATACGCCTGTGTCTTTACATAATTGTAAAACTGACACTGGATTGGGTGGCATCATTTTCTTGATAATTGACTCTTTAAATTCCTCTGAATACCTTTTTTGCATTTCATCTTCTCGCTTCGCCCTTTATGTGTTAGTTTTCAACTGAGGCGAAAGGTATTCTGACACATAGGGGCTCTGGACGATAAAAAACGCATAACACTATCATGGCTAACTTCTCCATCTAACATTGACGACAAACCCGTCGCTGTCGCATAGCTCGTATTGCTGATTAAATAGTCTGTGTACAGGTCTAATTCCTCTTTGTTCATCCTCAAATTTTATCAATTATCCGGCGTAGCGCGTAACATCAGATATTAACTGAGCACTGAAACCTACAACCGACGCTTTGCCGTGCCACCCCAGAACAACACCGATGCCCATCGCGAAGTTCTGCATAGCCGCGCCGAGCCGGACCTGATTTTATCTCTCCACCATACCCGAAAACTCTCCAAAAACCGGACCTTTCAGTTTAAGAACCGAGAATACCCGTTGCAGGGGCAAGTAAAGTGGACCCCATTGTCCAGACAAATTATTAGAGAATTTAAGATAGAACCCTCATAACAGTCAGGCTCAATGGCTCTGGCCCATATTTTCACCCGGCGTCTGCTTGGCAGTGCCGGCATTATATTTATCCACGATTTTAGCGCCACCTCCCGTGGCGAATTGATAAACCCTGTCTGGCGTTTCATAGCCTAACGACTGATGCGGGCGTTCGCTGTTGTAAAAGGCAAAGTAGTCCGTCAACCCCGCTGACAGTGCTTGCAGGTTGCCGTATTGCTTCAAATAAACTTCTTCATATTTCACTGTGCGCCAGAGTCGTTCAACAAAGATATTGTCCAGGGCCCGTCCCCGGCCATCCATGCTGATGGTCACGCCATGCTGACTCAATACCCCGGTGAAGTCCGCGCTGGTGAACTGTGCGCCCTGGTCGGTATTAAATATCTCCGGTGTGCCATAGGTCTTGATGGCCTGCTCCAGACAATTTACGCAAAACGCGCTGTCCATGGTATTGGAAAGTTGCCATGCCAATACTTTTCGGCTGTACCAATCCATGATGGCCACCAGATAAACAAATCCTTGCGGCAGCCGGATATAGGTGATGTCGGTACTCCAAACCTGGTTGGGGCGTGTCACCTCGACGCCTCTTAACAGATAGGGATAGACTTTATGCTCAGGATGCGGCTTACTGGTGTTCGGACCCGGCGCCATGCCGACCAGCCCCAGTATGCGCATCAGCGGCTGAACCCGTTTGCGGTTGACCTGATGGTTAAGGCCGCGTAAATACTTTGTCATACGGCGTGAGCCATAAAAAGGATGCCGGCTATATTCTTCGTCGAGCAACCGCAACAGTTGCTGATCTTCAGCAGACACCGGCTGTTGTTGGCGTTTTTTCTGTTCATGGATTACTGAGCGGGTAACGTTCAATAACTGGCATTGCCGACTTAACGCCAACTCATCTTTTTGATCCACCCAGCTTTGACGCGTGATCATAGGCTGATCCCGGACTTTTTTTTAAGCCAATCCAGTTCCATATTCAACTGCCCGATTTTGGCGTACAGACGGTCCGGATTGTCTTGCGCCTTCACCGCTTTCGGCCCGCGTTTGCCTTCAAACAGGCTTCCCGCATTGGCCAACAGTTCCTTTTTCCATTGGCTTACCTGAGATGGATGGACTTCATTCTCTTGAGCAATCTCATTGATCGTTTTGATGTTCTTAACCGCTTCCAGCGCGATTTTGGCCTTTTGCGCCCCGCTAAAGGTTTTCCGTTTTTTTTCGCTCATTTTTTGTACCTCTTTTTTCAATAGTCATAGTTTAAACTATTGTCCGGATTACGGGGTCCACTATACAGCGCCATCAGGTTTGTGACGCCTAACCAGCGCCATAATGGCTTGGACAAGGCCATACTTGAGCATAGAAAGCGCGTGATCGAACAGGCGAAAAAAGATAACCCCGAGCGGTGGAATGGACGAAAAACACGAAATTTAACCCCGGTTGGTCAGGTGTATCTCAACCCAAACAAGGAGAAATCAGAATCCTCTAAATGTCAAGTTGCAGCAACAATTACTTCGTGAATTAGTGTTAAAATTACGACAGGTTGGTTGACATTTAGCGCTACCCACGCAGGAAACCCTGTCCTGCCAATACCTGCGCCAGGCTTCTGACTTGTTCTGCTTGGGATTGTTTGAATTCGGAAACCGATAACCAGTAAGTAACGCCGCCAGCCAGTAAAACAGCAGCCAATGCCAAGGAGGATAAAATTAGGCTGTGGGGGGTATATTCCTGGCTCTGCTACGGACCCCCCCCGCTGGGCTGGTAAGGACTCCGCTCCCTTGGCCCCGCTCTACCAAGAGTCCCTGCAGGGCTATTTAATGAGTCCTGACTTCGCTACGGACATTCAAAATCCATTTTTCAAGGTGGGTTAGATGGGCGGTAGGGAAGGGGATTGGAATTTTTTGAGGTACTTATGAAACGTAACAAGTGGATCAAAGAAAGTTAGAGTGAGTGATGAAGAAAAGTCGGAAATAGATAAAAAAGCTGTGGCAGTTGGAGTTAGTGTCGCTGATTGGATCCGGCAATCATTGTGCCGTGTTCGCACCTGGACAGCAAAAGACAAAGAGACAGAGCGGGAGCGGATTAGAGAGATACGACGAATCGGGCAAAATCTTAATCAGATCGCAAGATGGTGCAATCAGTACAAATCTGATGCTGATGCCGTGAGTGTGATAGCGCACCTGGTAGCGATAGAAGAAAAGATTGATTCCCTTTCTCTACCGCCCCAGTCACGCTATAGCGTGAATAATGGTGATAAAGATGCACATTAAATTTATTGGACGTGGGACAGGTAGTGGCTCAGGCACAAATACAGATCAGCAGTCATTGCATTTCATCCGGATGACAAGCCAACACCTAAGCAGATCAGATCATCGGAGCTTTGGACAGCTTTGAAAAAGTTGCATTCGCCAAAGTTGCATTCGCCTCGGACAGACACGCAAATCTTTACGCGCATTCAGCGGCTTTGCTGATGTGCAGTATGACCAAGCCTAAGTAGGTTGATAAAAACACGGCTCAGGTTGCGCACGCTTACGCCTCGGCCTATTTTTGCAGACAGTCATCCTACCCTGGCGCAAGAAAGAAAAATCAGCGCAGAGACGCTTAGAGACGGTCGTTTTGCTCAATCAGTGAAAATTGATCGCCGGGACAATACTCTTTTTGCTCATTGCAACCAAACACGCGCGAAGTCGCGCAAGGTAAGGATTGGAATTCCGACCTGCAAGCGCAGCATGAGCAGGATAGGGGTTTTTGGCTTGAAATGTGAGACAAAAACACTGTACTTTGTATTATTGAGCAATACAAACATACGATAACATACACAGGATAAAAAATGGTAATCACAAAAGGTCAAATCATCGAAGCCACCGAAGCCCTAAAGGCCTCCGGTGTCAATCCAAGCATGGCTGCAGTCCGAGAAAAACTGGGCGGCGGTTCTTTTGCCACAATATCGCCAGTTTTACGAGAGTGGAGAGAATTACAAGAACAACGCGCCGTTGTCGCTATCGAAATGCCAGCAGAGCGTGACGAGTTTCTGAAAGAATTTGAAAAACTGGAGAAACATATCGATCAGATCATCGCATCACTTCAAGACACAGATAAGCTGAAAGCTAAAATCGAAACCCTGGAACTGCAAAGCCACAAGCTTCAAATATCGCCTGACGCTTCCGTGAAGGCTTCTGACGAGCTAAAAGTCGAAATTAAGCATTAAGGGTAAGCTAATGAAGAAAAAAGCCGTGAGCTTGGTCGAATGGACGAAATTATGGAACAGAACGAGCAGCTGAAGAAAAAATTGATGAAATTAGCCATAAAAACTGAAATACTTGTATTTCACAAACTATAGGAGGGGCTTATGGCAGCAGTATCACTTCGATTACCCGATGAGATTTCAAAGCGTCTTGAATATCTTTCAAAAGAAACAGGACGAACCAAAACTTTTTACATGATTCAGGCAATCAAAGAGCATTTGGACGATCTGGAGGATTTGTATCTGGCCGAACAACGCCTGATTGAAAACCGGGGTGGTCGCAGTAAAACTTATACGTTAGACGAAGTGGAGCGCGATCTTGGCTTGGCTGATCAAGTTTGACGAGGCCGCAAAAAAAGACCTGGCCAAGCTCGATAAACAGATCGCCAAGCGTATTACTACTTTTTTGCATGACCGCGTGGCATCACTGGATAATCCACGCAGTATCGGCGAAGCCCTGACAGGCTCCAGGCTAGGCGAATTTTGGAAATATCGGGTCGGTGGCTACCGGATTATCTGTGATATTCAGGATGGCGTTCTGTGTGTTCTTGTTTTGAAAGTCGGGAAACGTAGCGAGGTTTATCGATGAAAAAAGCGGGTGATTTAGCGGCGCTGGTTGAAAAAATAGCGGAACGCGCGAAAAGTAAACCCAAGCACAGCAAGCCTGGCGAACCGGCGGCACCGGATGCTAGAGTTGTTCAGCTTCCCCTCTGGCCAGAACCAGCCAGAGGGGTGCCGAACGGAATTCTCAGATCAGCTCTGTTTGGTGTTGTTAAACGTGGAAAGCGTAAATATATTGACAATGAGCTTATTGCATTGCTCGACGGTGTAGAGATTAGCTACGCAGGACAAAGTTTGGATCAGAACGATCTGGGTGTCTACGAAGCCATATTGCATATAGCTAGAACACAAAGGCTCGGCGACGAATGCTACTTTACAGCGTATTCGTTGCTAAAAATACTAGGAGTCTGTCCGAGAAGGCGCCCCAAAAACTGCCAAAGTTATCCACAAGTACAAAATCTGTACAATGATAACCAAATTCGTTTACGCAACGATCAGATCGTCAAATTCAGCGCCTCAGGCCGATTAAAACGGCCTCCTGCGGCCTGAATTATACGATCATTCAGTGCTTTTTAGCGGTTTTACCCCTATTATGCCGGGTTCATGCTTGCGGTGACAAATTCCGGACAGACCACTCCCCTGGCAATGGAACGGGCAATTTTTTTCAGATTGTGAGTTGCACACACCAGTGAAAATTCTCCGGCAACTTTCTTTTTTCCACGAACACTAAAACCACGAAAGCCACTGTTTTTGAGTTGCCCGAATACGGGCTCAACGATGACTTTGCGTTGTTTGTAAACCGCCCTGGCTTCATCGGTTTGCATTTTGGCATTCATTTTTTGCCGCAAGGGTTCCTTGTCATCGGTTGTGATGGTGCGGGCGGCTCCCTGGCTGGATTTGCAGCAACGTGCGTGAAATGGACAGGCCTGGCAGGTGGCTGCCTCGCCTTGATAAACGCGCTTGCCGTCTTTATCTTCGCGCTTGAACGGAAGTGTTTGCCCGCCCGGACAGTGAAACACATCCTCAGTTTCATCATAAGTAAAGTCGGCTTTTACGACAGGACGACGTCATCTAAATCGCCTCTCCCCCGACCACACCTTAACCAGCCTGATCCAGGGCCTTGGCGTAGTGAGGTTTCCCGGCTTGAAGCGGGATATTCGGTCGATTGGGCTGCAAAAAGCCGCCGAATGGCGGTTTGCCATGGTCATTGGCCATACCGGGGCCTGGCCGATCACCGTCGGCCCCGATGACGACCTGGGCCGGCCGTGTCAGCGCAGGAAGACAGCGAGCGCCTGCGCAGGATGGGCCGCAAAATGGCGGATCATGCTGGCGATGGATTGCCGCGGCTGACGGATCAGGCGACGCAGCAGGCCGATGACGGCGTTTCGCAGGCAGGCGAGCACCTGGGGGCCATGGCCCTTTCGAACCTGGCAGCGGTCCTCATCGAACGTGACATCGCGGACCCAATGGAGGCGGTTCTCGATACTCCAGTGCCCC